>JANXNI010000022.1 GCA_025354165.1 Burkholderiales bacterium
CCCCCCCCCCCCCCCCCCCGACCCGGTTTGCATCAACAAAGGGAAGCCATGATTTTTCGCACACTACTTGCCGCGATTTTCGCCGCCGTCGGCTTACTCGCCACAGCACTGGCACAACCTTCCATCCCCCGCCAAGCTGCCTCCGGCCTCAGCGGCGCGGTGCCCAGTCTCGCGCCTATCGTCAATCAGACGGCGGCCGGTGTCGTCAACATTTCAACAACGGCACGCGGCAACGACGCCGATAACCCGATGTTCAACGACCCGTTCTTCCGCCGCTTTTTTGGTGCGCCAGATCGACCGCGCGAGTCGCAGGCTTCGGGTTCAGGCGTGATCGTTGATGCCGGCAAAGGCTATGTACTCACCAACAATCATGTCATCAAGGGCGCGACCAAAATCGTCGTCACGCTGCGTGATCGCCGCGAACTAACCGCAAAGCTCATCGGTACCGACCCAGCGACCGACATCGCGTTGTTGCAAATCCCCGCTGAAAAGCTCACGGCAGTACGTGTGGGTGAGTCCGATGCGTTGCAGGTCGGCGACTATGTGCTCGCGATTGGCAACCCGTTCGGCGTGGGGCAAACCGTCACGTCCGGTATCGTTTCTGCGCTCGGTCGCGCTGGCCTCAACATTGAAGGTTTTGAAGATTTCATCCAGACCGATGCATCGATCAATCCCGGCAATTCCGGCGGCGCGCTGATCAATTTGCGCGGCGAGCTGATCGGCATCAACACCGCCATCATCGGCCCTACTGGCGGCAACGTCGGCATCGGCTTTGCAGTCCCTACCAACATGGCGATGCGTGTCATGGATCAGCTATCGCGTTTCGGAGAAGTCAAACGCGGTGGCATTGGCATCGCCGCCGTAGGTGAAGTGAATCAGGAAGTCGCAAAAGAGCAGAAGCTGCCTGCGATCGAAGGCGCAGTCATTAACACCGTCATCGCGGGTAGTCCAGCGGATAAGGCCGGGCTAAAAAAAGGTGACGTCGTATTGCACGCGAATGGGCGTGCCGTTCGAACGGGTTACGACTTGCGCAATCAGCAGGGACTGACGCCAATCGGGCAACCGCTGGAGCTGACCGTCATGAGAAATGGGCAGCAACGCAACGTTCGCATCACTATAGAAACGCCAGCGCGTGCGCAGGGGCTGAAACCGGAAAAAATCACGGAGCTTCCAGGCACGGAGTTAGCCAGCATTCCGAAGGAATTGAATCGTCGTGGTGTCTACGTTTTGGACGTGAGCCCAGCAGGCGAAGCGCATCAAATTGGCCTGCGCGATAACGACATTTTGCTGGGTGTCAACGGTGCGTATGTTCAGTCGCCCGAGGAAGTACGCCGTGCAATTCGAGAGGCCAATCGCTTCGTGGTGTTTAACCTCCTGCGCGGCGATAGCCGCATCGATCTTCGCGCACGCAAAGGTACGTCGCAGGGCACTTAGCGCGCAGCGATTTCGTCCGTCTCCGGATTTCACTCAGCCCGTCTCACGCACGACGCGGGTTGCCTCTACACTGAACACGTTGTTCATTCGCAGGAAAAATATGCAATACCGTCGCCTCGGCCAGTCCGGCCTCAAAGTCTCTGAACTCTCCTTCGGCTCGTGGGTTACCTACGGCTCACAGGTCGACACCAAATCCGCCGTCGAGTGCATGGCCGCCGCGTGGGATGCGGGCGTGAATTTCTTCGACAATGCTGAGGTTTACGCGCGCGGCATGTCAGAGACAATCATGGGCGAAGCGTTGAAGCAGCTCAAGTGGCGACGCTCCCAAGCCATCATCTCCACCAAATTTTTCTGGGGTATCACCGACGGCCCGAACGAGAAAAACACGCTTAATCGCAAGTACCTGATGCAAGCGATTGACGGCTCGCTAAAGCGGCTTCAGCTGGATTACGTTGATCTGGTGTTCTGTCATCGCGGCGACCCGAACACGCCGATTGAAGAAACCGTGCGCGCGATGAGCGACATGATCACGCAGGGCAAGGCGATGTATTGGGGCACCAGCGAATGGAACGCCGATGACATTCGCGCCGCCTACGAAATCGCAGAGCGACATCACCTGCACAAGCCGGTCATGGAGCAGCCGCAATACAACCTCTTCGCACGTGAAAAAGTGGAGAAAGAATTCGCCCGACTGTACGGCGATATCGGCCTCGGCCTCACCACCTGGAGCCCGCTCGCTTCGGGCCTTCTCACCGGGAAATACAAGGACGGCATTCCAGCGGACAGTCGCGCCGCGCTCAAAGGTTACGAATGGATCGCCGAGCGTGTGACGGATGCTGGCAAGATCGCTCAGGTTGAGACATTGCGCCCGATTGCCGGTGATTTGGGCTGCTCAATTTCGCAACTCGCGCTCGCGTGGTGCCTTAAAAATCCGAACGTCTCGACCGTCATCACCGGTGCGTCGCGAGTGTCACAGGTGCAGGAGAACATGAAGGCGTTAGAAGTGGTGCCGAAGCTAACAACTGAGATTGTCAAGGCGATTGAGGCGGCAACGGCATAGCTGTGTTGTAGGGCGGAACTCGAAGAAGTTCCGCCTCGCGCTGCGACTAAGGGCATTTCAACAACTTTGCCTACGCCCCCACAAACGCCACTGCCGCCCCGTAGCTCACAAGCTGGCGGTCAGCGGTTAAGAGCTGCATCCCTTCCGCGCTAGCCTGCGCCACCAGCATCCGGTCAAACGGATCGCGGTGATGCAACGGCAGCGTCGCCAGCACGCCCGCATGCGCCGCGCGAACATCAAGCCGCGCCAACCCCGCCCGCTCGCAATCAGCCTCAATCGTCGCCAGGTCGAACAGGCGAACTTCGGGGTGAATACTCTGCTTGATCCCCGCCTCTAAAAAGGCCAACGTGCTGTAGGCCAGCTCGTTGCCTTCATCCGTCAACACCGATCGCGCCGCCGCAGATAAGCGCTCAGGTGCCGACATCGCCCACACCAGAATGTGCGTGTCCAGCAGATACCGCGCGCCGCTCATGGCTTGTCCGCTGGCTGGATGTACGGCATCGGCAGCGGTTCCTGCACGCTAATCGCCGGAAACACCGACCCACTCTCCGCGAACATGGCCTCGACCTCACGATCCATTTCCGCCAGCGCCGCATCGTCCGGAATGTGCAAAACCGAACTGCGCGCCAACCCAAGCAACATCCCGCCCGGCGCTTTCACGTAAGGCACAAGGCGGGCCACCGGTTTACCAGCGCGAGCGATGACGACCTCTTCGCCGTTTTCAACGGAGATGAGCAGCGCGGAGAGCTTTGATTTAGCGTCGTGAATGTTGATTTGCATGGTTCGGTCTGGATAGTTCTATTTATTGGCTAAGTCTAGCTAAATCTACTAAGTCAAGCAATGGAAACGTAATGTGAGCGATTCAGCTTTTTGCCGTAACTGCCACTTTACAAGGGCTACATCTACATTTGGCGTTTAGTCGATATTCGCGTTTTTGACGCTTTTGTTTGGGCAGCATCCCGCTGATCGCCTAACACGCGAGCTATGAAGTGATTCAGGTACGCTCACGCACCAGAATGATTCACAAACCTGATCGCCGACTTTAAAAATTGCCATCAGCTTTTCGATGAAACGACAGATTTATCGGGGCTAAGCCCAGATTTCTCCATTTCTCGACATTCTTCATATTCACTGTCTAGCCCCAATGTAATAAGGCTTTCAAACGAAAGCTGATCCGTTTTCTCCGTAGTTCGTTTTGCTCAATCTCACACCCTACCGCACCCTGTTTGCGGACCGCGAACTTCGCGGGATCATTCTCTCCTCTGTCCTGCCGCGTATGCCGATTGGCATGAATGCGCTGGGCTTAACCCTGCTCGTGCAGTCGCAGTATCAGTCGTTCGCGCGGGCGGGCATGGTGTCGGCGGCCTACATGCTGGCGCTGGCGATTCAGGCACCGATCATTGGTCGCTTCGTCGATCAAAACGGACCGAAAGCGGTGATGATGCCGCTGGCGATTTTGCATGCGATGGCGCTGTGTTTGCTGGTGTTTTCGGTGGTAAGTCAGGCGACGCTGCCGCTGCTGTTGGGCTCGGCGTTTCTGGCTGGTGCCGTGTTCCCACCGGTGTCGATGACCATTCGCGCGATGTACCGCAAATCTGCGATGCCCGATTCGCAAAAGCAGTCCGCGTTCGCTGTCGAGTCGGTGATCATGGAGTTTTCGTTCATCCTGGGGCCGTTCCTCGTGAGCCTCGCTGTAATCGCCGGAACCCCCGCGTTTGCAGTGGTGGGCTCGGCGGCCTGCGTGGCGCTCGGCGTGTGGCATTTCTCGCGCTCCGGCGCGCTCACGCGGTGGGGCGAAGTAGAGCGAGGCGTTGAACGGCACCTGCTCGGACCGCTCAAGGTTTCTGCGGTGAGACGCGCGCTCGTGCTCTCGTTTTTCTTTGCGATTGGCATTGGATTGAACGAGATTTCGCTGCCCGCGTTTGCCACCGAAAGCGGCACGCCGAGCAACGTCGGTTGGTTTTATGCGGCGTTGAGTTTTCCGTCGGCCTTGACGGGTTTTGCCTACGGCACGCGGCACTTTGCGTGGCCGCTTAACCGGCAGATTCTGGCCGCAGGTTTGTGGATCGCGGCAGGTTCGGTGTTGATGGCCCTGGCGATCGGGCCGTGGACGTTCGCGCTGGCTTGCGCATTCATGGGGCTTGCCATTGGGCCGATGCTGACCGCGCTGTCGTTGCAGCTTGGCAAACTTTCGCCCGCCGAGTACTCAACCGAAGCCTTCACCTGGAGCATGACGTTGTTCATGATCGGGCTAGGCTCGGGGCTGTGGGCGGGTGGCGTTTTGATTGAACGATATGGTGCGGCGAGTTCGCTGTTTGCGTGCGCGCTGTTGACGTTCATTGCAGCGGTGTGTTGTTTGATGGTGCCGGAGGTTACGAATGAAACAGATCCTCTTTAGTTCTCGCCGCTGCGTAGGATGCGCCAGCGTGCACACCTTACCACCTAAATTATGACTACACCGCAACAACACCGCCGCGCAATCCTTCTGATGATCGGTGCCACATTTTTGTGGAGCATCGCTGGCGTTTTCACACGCCATCTCGATAGCGCCAAGAGCTTTGAAGTGACATTCTGGCGCAGCTTCTTTTGCGCGCTGACGCTAATCGTTTGGTTCGTGTATGCGCGCGGCGTGCCGGGCACCGTGGCGTATGTCCGAGCGAGCGGCAAAGGCGGCGCGATCTCGGGGCTCATGTGGGCCGTAATGTTCACCTGTTTCATGATTGCGCTCACCTTGACGACGACCGCTAACACGCTGATCGTCAACTCGCTCTCGCCCCTCTTCGCCACGATACTCGCGTGGGCCGTGCTGAAGTCACCCATTGCAACGCGCACCTGGCTTGCCATTGGCGCGGCGCTGGTCGGCATGATCATCATGTTTGCCAATCAGGCGCAAGGCGGGCAAACCGCACTGCTCGGCATGTTGATTGCGTTCGGTGTACCGGTTGCCTCGGGCATTAATATCGTGACACTTAAAAAGACCGGCGCGCATGTCGATCTCGCACCGGCGGTATTGATCGGCGGGCTGATCTCGTGCGCGGTGACGTTGCCGCTGTCGTTGCCGTTTGCCGCGAGCGGCAAGGACGTGTTTCTACTCGCGATTTTGGGGATTTTTCAGCTCGGGATTCCCTGCGTGATGATGGTGCGTGCGAGCGCGCATTTGTCGGCGCCGGAAGTGGCACTGCTAGGGTTGCTTGAAGTGTTGATGGGCCCGCTGTGGTCATGGCTGGGCGCGGGTGAAGTGCCTGCGGGTTCGACGCTCGTAGGAGGCGCGATTGTGCTTGCGGCGCTGGTGGCCAATGAGTTGGTGCCAAAGTCAGCGTGTCTAGTATCAGCTCAAACAAAAACCGGTGGGATCGCATGAAACTGTACGGATCACGAAATTCGCGCTCCCTGCGCTGCGTCTGGGCTCTTGAAGAGGCAGGCGCCACGTACGAATATCAGCGCATCTGGATGATGAAAGGCGAAGGCCAGTCGCCCGCTTTCAAGGCGATCAATCCGGCGGGCAAGATTCCCGTGCTGCAAGACGGCGATCTGACGCTGACCGAATCGATGGCGATTGTGCTGTACGTCGCAGACAAATTTCCACAGTCGCCGCTGCTTCCCGAGCACGCAGCGGCGCGTGCGCAGGTTCATCGCTGGTCTTATTACGCAGTCACCGAAGTCGAGCCGCATCTGTGGGCGGTAGCGCAGCATCGCTTCGCTCTGCCCGAAGACAAACGTGTCGCAGCGCTTGAGCCAACGTTACAGTGGCAATTGGCGCGCGCCCTGCGTCCCATCGAAAAAACGCTGGTAGCGCAGCCCTTTATTGCGGGCGACGCGTTTTCGATGGCGGATATCGTCGTGTTTCATTGCCTGGTTTGGGCGCTGTCGGCCAAGCTTGACGGTGTGGGTGAAGCGAGCCTCGCGTACATCGAGCGACTGAAAATGCGCCCCGCGTATCAGCGCGCTATGGAGCGCGAACGCATGGAAGCCGAGAATCACGAAGCCACGTGGAGCGCGCGTTTAGCCTGAAGGATTGCACGTAAAGCTGGGCGCAGAATCAGACTTTTGGGCAGCTCAAGCTCATGAGATAATTTTGTTAACGGGCCCTGAGTTTCGGGCCCTTCCACAATCAGGAGTGCTTCCATGAATTCGTCCCGTCGAGTCTTCTTCATTCGTTCTGTCGCCACAGGTGCGGCCATCGCGGGTAGCTCGCTGCTTTTCGCACAAGCCAAGCCCGCTATGGTTGACGAAAAAGACGCTACTGCGGTTGCGTTAGGCTATGTCCCTGACAGCGCCAAAGCGGACCAGAAAAAATTTCCCAAACACGAAGTCGCGCAACACTGCGGCAACTGTGCCATTTTTGTCGGCAAAGCGGCCGACGCTGCTGGCGGATGCCCCCTGTTCGCAGGCAAGCAAGT
>JANXNI010000030.1 GCA_025354165.1 Burkholderiales bacterium
TTCGGCCACTGCGATTGTGGCCATCGCAAAGTAGTGCCCCTTCAGACGGAAACACGACCAACCCACGGGAAGGCTCAACAACGCCGCGGTCAGCGCGCTGGCAGGTAAGGCGATCCATGGGTTCACACCGAATTTCGTGAACAGCAGAACCGATCCGTAAGCCCCCACACCATAGAACGCCGCATGGCCCAGGGAAATCTGCCCGGCGTAGCCACCGAGGATGTTCCAGGCCACGCCGATTTGTGCGGCCATCAGCATCAGGATGAGCAGATTCAGGTGCGACGGATTAGTGACGAACGAGGGAAGAAATACGACCGCAAGCGCGCCAAGGATCAAAGCGGCGAGCGCTGGTCGACTCCACGGTTGAGCTGCACTCATTTGGATGGACGGAAGCGATTCGGCGGAAGGTTTCAGTTCGGTGGCGCTCATCGCTCAAGCCCTCCCCATCAGGCCTTGTGGGCGGAACATCAACACGGCAAGGAAGATCAGCAAGACGATGGCGAGCTTGAACTGCGGCCCAAGCAAGTAACCGCCCATAACCTCAACTACACCAATCAAAACCCCTGCAATGAAGGCCCCCGTGACGCTGCCGAAACCACCGAGATTCACCACAACGAATGCAATCAGGATGAAGCTCGCGCCGACCTCCGGGAAAATCGGAAAGAACGTCGACAACAGCGCGCCAGCCAACCCGGCACAAGCGGCACCGACACCCCAGGCCAACGCGAACATGCGTTGCGAATCAATGCCCATCAATTGCGCTGCCTCTTTGTCGGCGGCGGTCGCTTCAAGCGCCGCCCCCATTCGGGTTCGGGTCAGGAAAAGATAGAGCGCACCGGTGATAACGATGGCACCGAAACCGGCAACAATCTGCGGCGTGCCCAGTTGAATACCCAGCAGCGAAGTCTGGCCACTCACCAGTGATTTCTCAATCGTCCGGAAATCGGG
Source organism: Burkholderiales bacterium (assembly GCA_025354165.1). Classification (GTDB taxonomy): domain Bacteria; phylum Pseudomonadota; class Gammaproteobacteria; order Burkholderiales; family Casimicrobiaceae; genus Casimicrobium. The sequence goes on from JANXNI010000030.1 coordinate 949, forward strand.
TTTCCAGAGGTACTGTGCGAGCCCGCGAAAGAAAATCATCAGACCAAAGGTCGTGAAGATCTGCGACAACATCGGTGCGTCAATGATGCGCTTGATGACGACTTGATACAAACCCACACCCAGCACGAAGAGAGCAACCGCCGTAATCGGCAAGCTGTAAATCGGGTCCAGCGCGTACAGGCTGTACATCCAGAAGGTTGAGTACATGCCGAGCATGAGAAATTCGCCGTGCGAAAAATTCACAATGTCCATCACGCCAAAAATCATCGTGAGGCCGATGGCGACAAGCGCGTATATCAAACCGATCAACACACCCGAGCCCAGTGTCTGGAGAAATATCTCGCTAGTCACGTTCCCTCTCCGTTTCTTTATTTATGCGGCGTCTGTATTGACGCGTGGGTAGTGCGCACTTCCTATTGATGGTGGAAGTGCGTTCCCCGGTCTTTTGTGTGCTTGACTACTTGCGCTGATCCCACTTCGGCATCGGCCACACGACTTCGTGCGAAGCCAGATCGAACGGCCACACGGTTGTGTATTTGCCGTCGATGATCTGGACGAGGATGCCGGAGGACAAGGTGTTCTGGCCCGTTTCATCGAACTTCACGCCCTTCCAAGGCATGATCAATTGATTGCCGGGGATATTGGTCTCGCTGAGTGCTTTGCGGATTGCTTCAGGTTCTGTCGACGCAGCGCGATTGATCGCATCAGCCAACACCATCAGGCCCGTGAAGGTACGCGACGAGTTGCCCGTAAAGTTCATCTTGTAGCGGGCGCTGTACAAATCATTGACCTGTTTGATCAGTGGGTTGCGGTTGGCAAGATCGAGCGCCCACACTTCGCGGGTGATCACAAAGTCAGCATCCTTGCCGATCGTTTTGATGAATTCGGTATCGGTAAAGCCCGCGTTGTTCGCGAGAATCATGTCTGGCGAAAAGCCCAATTCCTTGTAGGTTTTCATAGCGAGAATGGCGTCGCCGAGATAGGAAGACTGCATGACAACTTGCGGGTTGCCGGCCTTGAGCGTTTGCACTTCGGATGTGAGCTGCGTGCTCTTTGCAGGATAGGTAATGGCCTTGGTCACACTAATCCCGCTCTCGCTCGTGAGTTTGGTTTCGAGCTTCGTTGTCTCGTTGCCCCACAGCGTGTTTTCGTTGAACAATGCAACGCGACTCACTCTTATTTTTCGCTTCGCCTCAAGGTCTTTGAAGAACGCGAAGAAATTGTGAACGAACAGGTCGTCGTGTGCTGTCGTGCGGAAGAACCATTTGAAGCCGCGTTGCGTCAGGGTTGCCGACGAGGATTCAGGATTCAGGAACGGCACCTTGTAACGCTCGGCAACCTGACTCGCGGTGGCTGTGACATTGCTGAAATAGCAGCCGACAAGCGCGACCACTTTTTCCTGCGTAATCAGCCGTTCCGCCTCGGTCGCGCCGACCTGTGGGTTGCCTTGATGATCAGCGAAAATAAGCTTGATCTTCGCACCTTTGAGACCTGACAATCCACCGCCGCCCGCGAAGGGAAGACCTGAAACTCCTTTGGCTCCGTTATTAATCACATCCGCTGCCAGTTCAAGCGCATTTTTTAGCTCTGCACCGGTCGAAGCTGCGGCACCAGTCAGTGGATAAATTACGCCAATTTTTATTTCCTGTTGCGCGTATGCCAACGTAGAGACAACCGTCAGCAAGAGCGCAACCCCCAAATATTTGAGTGGTCGAAGCATTAAATTGAACATCGAAAATATCCTTTTGAACGGTGCCGCGTGGTTATCTGGCGGCGAGTGGAGAGAGAGATTTGCGCGAGCAAAGACTACGTAGTGACCATCACTACGGAATCGACATGTCCTGGTTGAGAAGATCAGTAATCAGCATCGCGCCCGGCGCGTGAGTAATGCAGAAATCCGGCTTGGCCAATGTGATTGCCGCTTGCGGTGTGACGCCGCAGGCCCAGAAAACGGGAATCTCATCGTCGCGTATGTCAACAGCGTCGCCGTAATCTGGATTTGACAGGTCGCGAATGCCGATCAGGTGCGGTGATCCAATGTGTACGGGTGCGCCGTGTACTTGCGGAAATCGCGCCGTGATTTCTACTGCACGAATTGCTGCCGCAGCTGAAAACGGCCGCATCGAAACAACCATCGGGCCGCCGAACGGGCCGACCGCTTCAGTGGCGATGTTGCTGCGAAACATAGCCACATTTTTTTCCTGCTCAATGTGTCGTAACGGGAGGCCAGCGTCGAGAAGCGCCTGCTCAAACGAGAACGAACAACCGATCACAAAAGTGACCAAATCGTCACGCCAAAGCGCCGTGATATCGGTGGGTTCATCGACCAATTCACCGTTGCGCCAGACGCGATAACGTGGCACATCAGTCCGAATGTCAACGTGCGCACCCAGCGTCGGTAACAGAAATTCACCCGGTTTCGATACAGCCAGTAGCGGGCAAGGCTTGGGGTTCTTTTGACAAAATCCCAGAAAATCGGTCGCCAGCGCCTGCGGCAGGATAACTACATTGCCTTGCACATGCTGATCGGCCAGACCGCTCGTGTGTCCCGTCAATTTGCCGGAGCGAATGCGTTGACGCACACTTTCAGCCAGCAATGTGTTGCCAATTTCAGCGTGATTTTGAGTTGCCGTTGCCGGTGACATTTTGACCGTGTTTCGCTTGCTGTGCAGATAGGAAGCGATTTTGTTCAGTGAGTGGCGTCAACGCAAACACAAAATTTATTTGTTAGCTCATCACTTTTTTCGATGATCTATTTTGGTGGCTGTCGCACTTGCCGAGTATTCCAGCGCACTTTTTAGGAGCTGCTCGGCAACAGGGGACGTTGGGTCGGAGCGGTAGCTTGCGTGAATCGGCAACGGCAAAAGTTCGTCCGTGCAAGACAGTGCCTTGATGTTGCGCGTCTCGCTCAGGCGGACAACAGCCGCACGTGGCAAGGTCGCAATGCCAAAGCCACCCTGAACCAGTTGCACCATCGCCGAGATCGAGGAAATTGCGTGCACTTTTCTGGGTCTGATATCGGCTGTTTTCAGCAGATCAAGCAGCCCAACATGGGGTTGCGAACCGCGCTGAAAGGTCAGCAAGTCGAGCGTCGCGAAATCCTGAAGAGTGTAGCGCCGCCTTTTATGAATGTCGGTGTTACCCACAAAGCACATCGCCATGGTCTGCATCGCCTTGGCTCGAATGCCATCGCCGCTAGCGGGCAATGCAGCGAAGGCAAGATCGAGAGCGCCTCGACGAATCTGATCGATTAACACGGGTGTTGTTTCGACGGTGAGCTCAAGTTCAAGCGCAGGTTGTTCTGCACGTAAAACTTCAATCCACGGGATCAACCACGAGTGCAAAACTGACTCAATCGCCCCGATGCGGATCGTCAGATCAAGCGCGGCATTCGAGCCGATTTCAGTCTTTGCGGCGCGCTGTAGTTCGAGCAGCTTTTGCGCGTGAACGACGAAGCGTGCCCCTGCAACTGTCAGGCGAAAGGTCTTGTCACGTCGATCCAGTAGCAGCGCGCCCAGCTCTTCCTCAAGTGCGGCCACGCGGGCAGACATCGCCGATTGTGTGATGAAGAGTTTTTCTGCAGCGCGTGATACGGATTTGAGCGTTGCAACCCAGTAGAACGCTTCGACAAAACGCAGGTTCACGTTACACCTTAATGATCAACCGCAATCCCGAGAATGCCTTTAGGCCGCTAGCGTCAATGCGCGCTATTTCTCTTTGCCCATAACCACGTCGGGTAACCACGTCACAATCTCGGGAAAGATCGTAAGCATAATGATGCATACGATGAGACAGCCAAAGAATGGTAGCGACGCACGCGCTATCGTGTTTGAGTCTTTGCCAGTCATGTTTTGCAGCACAAACAGATTGAATCCAACCGGTGGAGTAATCTCGGCAATTTCCACCATCAGCACGATAAAGATTCCGAACCAGATCAGGTCAAAGCCTGCCTTTTGAATCATAGGCAAAACGACCGCTGAGGTCAGCACGATCATGGAGATACCGTCAAGCGCGGTACCGAGCAGGATGTACACCACAGAGAGCACCAATATAAGCGTGTACGGGCTTAAATGGAGCGAATCGACCCACGCCGCCAAAGCAATGGGAATGCCGGTGAACGCCATCGTAAGGCTGAGATATTTCGCACCGGCCAGGATAAACATGATCATGCAGGAGACGCGCGTCGAACTCATGAGGCCCGCCCAGAAGTTCTCCCATGTCAGCATGTTGCTCCACCAGGCGATGGCGAGAGAGCCCAGCACGCCGTACGCAGCGCACTCAGTTGCCGTGGCGATACCGGTAATGAGCACCCAGGTAATGAAAATGATGAGCAGAGACACCGGGATCAGCCGGCGTGATGCGTACATTTTCTGGCGGAACGACATTGACGGCTCAATCGGTGGCATCTTGTCCGGGTTACGAAGCGCCCAATAGCCTATGTATAGCGAGAAGATTCCCATTAGCAAAAAGCCCGGCAGAAATCCAGCCAGGAAAATGCGGATGATTGACGCATCTGCGGCAACGGCATACACCACCATCGTGATCGATGGAGGAATGAGAATACCGAGACCGCCTGCTGTGGCTAGAGAGCCTATCGCGATCTTCTCGTCGTAGCCGCGACGTAAGAGCTCAGGCAATGCAACTTTGGCGACGGTTGCAGTCGTTGCTGCGGAAGAACCGGACACGGAACCAAACAGGCCGCATGCGAGGATGTTCACGTGCATCAGGCGACCGGGAATTCTGCGCAGCCACGGAGAGAGCCCTTCAAACATCTCATCGGAGAGTTTGGTACGGAAAAGGATTTCACCCATCCAGATAAACATCGGTAGCGCTGCCAATTCCCATGACGCGGTCGCATTCCAGAATGCTGTGAATAGATTTTTGTCAGGCGGACTGGTGCCGAAGAAGGCGAGACCGAACCAGCCTACCATCGCTAACGAAATTCCAATCCAGACGCCAAAGCATAGAAGCACCATCAGTAGCGCCAGCAGCAGCGCTGCGACTTCAATCAGACCCATATTTACACGTCCTCGCTGAAATCGCCGCGCGCGTGGCGCTCGCGAACGGCCACAACGTAGTCCGCTTCATTGCCGCGCAGCACGTGCCACATCTGATCAATCATGGCGAGGAACAGCAGAATCGTGCCAAAAGCAAACGGCGCTTGCGGTATCCATAACGGAATTGCCACCAGCCCATTGGCGTAGTCGTTGAACTCATAGCTTTCGTAGACGAAACGACAGACCGCATAGGCGATGTAAGCGGTAAAAAGTGTCGCCATGAAGAGGCACAAAAGCTCGAACCTGCGACGCCAGTTTTCAGGCAGCTTCTCTGTGATGAGCGACATACGCACGAAGTCGCCATGCCGGAACGTGGCGGCGAGCCCGAGAAACGCCGAAGACGCGGTTAACCATGCTGCGACATCATCGCTACCACCCGTCTTTATGCCGACCTCTCGCATGATGGTGGTAGCGATCATGATTACGAAAATGGCAAACACACAGAGCGCCGCCATCACGCCCGCCACGGAAAAAAGTCTGATCATTGCCTTGCGCATCACATCCCCGGATTAAGTATTTTTTGTTGCACAGAGCAAACGCGTCGTAACCGCGGTATCGACGCGACGCACATGTCAGCTCATGCCTGCGCGCATCTGCGTGCGAAACCAACTTTGCTCGCGTCGCAGACGGACGTGCTACTTGTTGCGATAGTCAGCGATGATGGCTCGCCCCTCGTCACCGGCTTTACGCTGCCATTCGGCCAGCATCACATTACCTGCTTTACGCAGATCGGCAACCAGTTGCTCACTTGGCACGGCGATGTTCATGCCTTTCGCCTTCAGTTGATCCTTGTACCAGTTGTTTTTCTCTTCGGAAATTTTCCAGCCACGCAACTCTGCCTCTTTTGCTGCTTTAAGCAGCGCCGTCTGAGCAGGTTTGTCGAGTGCATCAAACGCTTTTTTGTTCACGAGAATCGCGTTCTTCGGCAACCAGGCTTGGGTGTCGTACCAGTTCTTGATGCTCTCGTAAGTTTTGGTGTCATAACCCGTTGAGCCCGATGACATGTAGCTTTCAACGACCCCCGTCGACAGCGCTTGCGAAAGCTCTGCCGCTTGTACCGTCACCGGCTGCGCGCCCAACAGTTCAGCCAGCTTCGCCGTGGCCGGGCTGTACGCGCGCCACTTGCTGCCCTTGAGATCATCGCCTTTGGTCAGGGGCTTCTTGCTGTAAACGCCTTGCGGTGGCCACGGCACGGTGTAGAGCAACATCATGCCCTGTTTGCCGAGTGTCGAATCGAGCACCTTTTTCGAAGCTTCGTAAAGTTTTTTCGATTCTGCATAGCTGCTTGCGAGAAATGGAATTCCATCAATCCCATACAGAGGATTTTCGTTCTCGAAATTGACCAAAAGCACCTCCCCCGCCTGAGCTTGACCGCCCTGCACCGAGCGCTTGATCTCAGGTGCCTTGAAGAGTGAGGCGTTCGCATGAACGGTAATCTTTAACTTTCCTGCAGTGGCCTTTTCGACGTCGGCGGCAAACTGGAGCAGATTTTCCGTGTGAAAGTTAGTGGTTGGATAGGCAGACGCAAGATCCCATTTGACCTGAGCCATGCTGCTTGCTGCGACGAGTGCCGACGTTAGCGCGACAGTAAGGGTACGAAGATCGAGTTTCATTTGTTTTCTCCAGAATTAGGTATGAATTTCAGCGCGTAATCGGGATTTTTTGTCAGACAACAGGCGTTGCATGTCGATGTCTTCCGCAATCTTGATAAATTGCGTTTCATTCAATAGTAGTGTTTTGATCATTCCTTTGCCCGCCGCCATTCCATCACCGCTCGGCATCATCATGCTGGATCCGCAATTTCTGCGCCCGCTGGGGGATGCTGGCAATCCCGAATCATGGCCCTTTCCTGTCATCGTCGAGCGCGTTGACGGAGCATTCGCACGACCTGTGGTTTTAGGAACTTACACTGAGATTGCATCGTTTATCGAAGCCGGACAGCGGCTTGTCGATCGTGGTGCCAGTGCGATCACGACGACGTGCGGTTTTCTGGTGCGGCACCAACGGGCGCTAGAAACGGCACTAGCGGTTCCGGTGCGCACGTCAACGCTTTTGAG
>JANXNI010000041.1 GCA_025354165.1 Burkholderiales bacterium
TTTTTCGCTGCGACCTTTTTGCCTGAGTGCCCGGCAAGCCAGTCATACCAGTGCGGCCACCAGCTACCGGGTACTTCCTTCGCTTTGGAGTCCCACGCTTCCGGCGACGCGGCGGGCCATTGACCCGTCCAGTAACTGCGCTTTTTCGGCCCCGGCGGATTCACCACACCGGCAATATGACCCGATGCGCCGAGCACAAATTCAACCTCGCCGCTCCACGATTCGGCCGACGCAAACGCGCTACCCCACGGCACGATATGGTCCTCGCGCGAGCAATAAACATAAGTTGGAATATCGACCGCCGACAAGTCAATCGGTTCGCCCAACATTTCCATTTCGTCGGGCACGATGAGCTTATTGTCGAGATAGAAATTGCGCAGGTAATACAGATACATCGGGCCCGGTAAATTGGTCGAATCGCCGTTCCAGTAAAGTAAATCGAACGCGGGCGGGTCTTGCCCTTTGAGGTAGTTATTGACGACGTAATTCCAGATCAGATCGTTGGCGCGCAGGCTGGCGAACGACTGCGCCAGTTCGGCGCCGCTCATCAAGCCTTTGGTACCGTCCTCGCCTAATGATTGCATGCGCAGTTTGTACGTGCTCTCGCCGAGATACGCCTTGATATCGCCCGGCTCTTTGAAATCGAGCAGTGTCGTGAGATAGGTCGCGCTCTCAACGAAATCTTCAAGCTCGCCGCGCGCTGCGAGCACCGCCAGACAGCTCGCGAGGATCGTTCCGCCCACGCAAAAACCCAGCGTGTTGATCGTCTCGACGTTGGCGTGATCGCGCACCTCGTCAATCGCCGTAAGCACGCCCTGCTCCAGATAATCGTCCCAGGTCAGTGTCTTCAATTCTTCGGGAATATTGCGCCACGACACAAGATACACATCAAAGCCTTGCGCTACGGCATGCGCCACAAACGAGTTCTCAGGTTTCAGATCCAGGATGTAGAACTTGTTGATGCACGGCGGCACGATCAAGAGCGGGCGTTGATGCACCGTCTTTTGCGTCGGCGTGTAATGCAAAAGCTCGATCAAATCGTTCCGAAATACCACTTGCCCCGGCGTGGTGGCGAGGTTCTCGCCGACCTTGAACACCGTCTCATCGGTCATCGCGATGTGGCCCTGATCAATATCGTGTTTCAGGTTCTCCAGACCGTGCTTCAGGCTCTCGCCATTGGTCTCCAGCGCCTTTTCAATGGCCTCCGGATTGGTCAGGAAAAAATTGCAGGGAGCCACCGCGTCCAGCATCTGCTCAAGAAAAAACTTCGCACGATGACGTTCGCGCTGTTCGAGATCGGCACTGGCAACCAGCTCACGCCAGAATGCAGCGGTGCGCAGGTACTGATTGCGAAGCTCCAGAAAATACGGCTGCGATTGCCACGACGCTGCGCGGAAGCGGCGATCCTTGGCCGCGATTTCGCTGACGTCGGTGCTGGGCGAAAACCATTTGCTCGCTGCGGCCTGCATCGCGCCTGGCTTGACTGCGGGGAGCCACCACCAGCCCGCCTCAGGCGTTGGCATCTGGGCCATGCCGGTCATTTGCGGCATCAAAGGCATACCGGGGAACGACGGCATCGCCGCGCCCATGCCGGGGAACTGTGGCAGGGTGGGCATTCCCGGAAATTGTGGCATCTGAAACGGCATGGGTGAGCCTGCACCTTGCGTTAGAGATTTCATCGCCTCCATCGCCGCCGCGAAGGGGTTGCCTTGCTGCGAAAAGGGATTGTTCGGCTGGTTGTCACCACTCATTTTTATTGCTCCTCCTGTTTTGCACCAATGTAGCCGCCTCGCCAGACCGATGCAATGCCTTAATTACTGATCACGCCACGTATTGCACTCAATTGTCGATCCGTGGGCATGCAAGTAACATCATGCGCTGCACAAACGCAGAACAACAAATCAACGTGTATGTAATCGCAATCGGCTGGCTGTACGTCGTAGTGATGATCGCAGCAGTTTCTGACTCGCTACTGAAAGGCGTGGTCCGCTTCGTATTTTTAGGCGCTTTGCCTGTCGGATTGTTGCTTTGGGTCAAGCTTGTGCGCTATCGGGCGCGCGAGGCTGAACGGGCGCAAGCAGCAAACGCTGTGGACGTGACGCAAACATCGGATTAGTCGTGGGTCGGGCCGCTCGCGGTTCCGACCTCACTGCCAGCCAGGCCACTACGGTCGACGGAACACCTCCGGGTGTCCTGCCTAATGCCCGTGCCCCGCATCCAGCAAACTGTGCGTCAGCAGCACCGTACCGACGCCCAGCCCAATCATGAACATTTGCTGAAACGTGTCCTTGATTGAAAAGCGGCGATGCAGTGTAGGAATCAGGTCGGCCACCGCTACGTAGAGCATGGACGCCGCCGCAAACGCGAGCACCGGCGTGACATACGCCTGGGCATGCGCCAACGCGAAGTACGCCACCACACCGCCCACCACCATCGCCAGACTCGAAATCAGGTTGTAAAGGAAGGCTTTTTTACGCGTATAGCCCGAGTGGAGCAGCACAAAAAAGTCGCTAACTTCCTGTGGCACTTCATGCGCAATGATCGCGAGCGACGTCACCACGCCCAAATTGAAATCGGCCAGAAACGCGGCGGCAATGACGACGCCATCAGTCGCGTTATGCAACGAATCGCCGATCAGTACCATGAGCCCCGAGCGCCCGCCGTCGTTGCCCTGATGGGGCCCGGGATGCGCGTGATGATGTCCGTGATGCATATGACCATGCGTCTGGTCGCCCGCAGAATGCGGTGTCAAATCACCATGCGAATGCCGCCAGATCACGAGTTTTTCGAGGAAAAAGAAGAACAGAATGCCACCCAGAACCCAGCCCATGAGCGACGCTGGCTGCACGCCTTCAGACAACGCATGTGGCAGGATGTCCAGAAACACCACCGCTAACATCGCACCCACCGCAAAGGCAACCCAGCGCTCCACCGAGGAGAGTTTTGCGTAAAGCGCAAACGCCGCGACGGCCGCGGAGGCAACGCCGCCCAAAAAAGCGGCAGCAATGATGGCGAGTAACGTCAAAGGAATGTCTTTTCAGGCGGGGCGGGTTGCGAAGCAGTTTCGCAACTCAATTGCATTTTACCGATTTGACCGCGCGAAGCGCTTCGGACGCGAATTGATCACTGCTTGTGGGAGCCGCGCGCCGATGGCTGCATTCCCGGTTTCTCACCCCGAAATCGCTACGGGCCTTCCATTCCCTTGACTTTGAGAAGCTCGCGCGCAGCCGGACCGCTCAACGTATCAAGCAAAGCCCGCGCCGCCGCTGGATCCCGAGCCGCGGCGCTAATGCCTGCGGCGTACACCGTGTAATTCTGAATCTCGGCAGGAATCGGACCCACCAGCGTCGCACCCGGTACCGCAAGAATTTCGCTGATTTGGTGAATCGCGATATCGGCCTCGTCGTTCACCAGACGCTGCGCGACGAGGCCGCCGGGCACCAGCACCGCTTTTGCTTTGATGCGATCTGCGATGCCCATTTTTGCGAATAGCTGCGTAAGATAAATTCCGCTGGAGCCGCCCGCTGCCGGGTCGATGTAGGCGACAGCGCGCGCGGCTAGCAGTGCGCTTTGAAACGCGGCCACGGTGCCGATATCAGGTGTCGTCGCTCCCTTTTTCACGGCGACACCGATAGCGACCCGGGCCAGCTGTTTGCTTGAGCCTTCGGCAACTTTGCCCGACTTGGTGAGCGCCACCAATGCCGCGGGAGTGAGTACCAGAAGGTCAAACGCCTCACCGCCCGCGACGCGCTTCGTCAGCGCGCCCGCCGTGTCGTTTTCTACCGTGACTTTGTGCCCGGTCTGCTTTTCAAAATCGGGGACGAGTGCCGTGACCACCGGTTTGAACGCGCCAGCGGTGAGCACTTTGATTTCAGCGGCCGACGCGCTCAGGCAGACAATTAGCGCGCTGCTCGCGAGGGTAGTGAAAAGAGTTTTCCGCATGCGGTGCTTTCGTGACGGGTGAATCTGAATCGGATGCTATCGCGGCGGTGGCAGGATGAGCTTGACGGTGATCGATTCGTGGAAAGCTCGCGGTATCGAGAACTTGCCGGTACGAGGCAAATCACATCACAAGAAGCGAATTCTTGGAAACAGCTTTCGTGTGTGAAAATTGAGGAACCGCCGTTTATATAGGGCTGGCGACGGTTGTCACATACATTTCCGCATAGTCGACTTCTATCTTTTATTCAGCCTAGCCCCAGTGTAATGAGGCTTTCATGAAAAAGCTGTATGTGTTCTAGCGTCGGCGCGCGCTGCTTCGTGCCGCCCGTTTCACCGTACGCTCAACCGATTCGGCGCCCTCTTTCATCGATTGTGTCGCCGACTCGCTCATTTTGTTGAATGAGGCGTAGGCATCGCGCTGCATCTCCATCGTCTTGATCGACATTTCTAGTCCTGTGAGCGAGAGTTTCATCCACGCTTCCACGGCGCGTAAATCCTGAATGCGTCGATCGATTTCGACCGGGTTGATCGCCTTCATGAATTGCTGCGGATCGAACGCGCCGGCGCCGCCTGCAGAGCCCGCTCCGGGCATGCCCATCATCCCCGCAAACGGGTTCAACGCGGCGGGGTTGGACATCATCTTTTGCATCGACTCGGCCCACGCGGCCCAAGGTTCGTTTCCAGCTTGACTCATGATGTCTCCTATTGATGACGATGTGGACTGATGCCACGCTGCTAGACTCTTCGCGAAGTCTACTCGTGAATTGTCCTGAAAGGTTTAGGGTCTTAAGTAGTGGGAAAAATCATATTCTGGATCGTCGTATTTTTTCTGGCGCTGCTGGCACTGCGGCTGGTTTCTGTCCATAAGACCCGAAACGAACGACGGGATCTTGACCACGAAAATCGCGACAAGCCAGATGATCCAAAAAGAAAGCGCGACGACAAACCGGCGTCGGACGCAATGGTCAAGTGCGCTCGCTGCGGCGTGTTCACCCCCAAGGCCAATGCCGTTATGAAAAGTGGAGGCTGGACCTGTGGCGACGAGAGCTGCGCGCAAAAGCGCTAGGCTACAGGCGGAGGCGCTAGCGCCGTCCGTATTCGGGGCGACCACATTGCGACTGCTGAGGCTACTGGCGGTCTATCGCTGTGTCGCGGCCATTGCGCTGGCGGTCGCCACATCGGGCACCAGCCTGCATGCGGTCAGCTACTCGGCCGCGGCGGCGTACGCCATATGGGCACTGCTGAGTCTGTTAACGCTGCCTCGTTTTAAGGGGGGCGTATCCGGGCTGCTGCTCGTCCAGCTCGCGATCGATCTGGTCTTCACCGTCATCATCTACCTGGATGCGCAAAGTCCGGTCGCGACTTTTGCCACGTATCTTTATCCCGTTCTCGCGGCGCACGGATGGTTCCTGCGGGATCGCATCGCTTTCGGACACGCCGCGCTTGCCAGCATCGCACTGCTGGTTGCGGAGCTTTCGTTGCGCGCCGCCAGCGTACAGGCGCTAACGCAAGCAGCGCTGGTGGGGGCTGGTTATTTTTTGCTCGCTGCGATTGGCATTTTGCTCGGTCGCAGCGCCGAAGAATCCGAGCAAAAAGTACAACTGCGCACGGCTGACATCCGGCGTCTCGCACATATCAACCAAGTAGTCATTAGTGAACTGAACGACGGCGTGCTCGTCATTGGCGCAATGGGTCAGGTCGTGATGGCGAACCCGCAGGCCACACGCTGGCTCGGTGGCGACGAGGCACTGATGCGGCCCGACGTGCAATTGAGCGAACTCTCCGCTGATTTGCATGCGCGCTGGATGGCGTATTTTCTGCACAATTCAACCATTGACGGCTCGCCAATTCGCACCAGGGATGGAGCACGACTGTTGACGCCGCGCATGATGCCAGTCGATCTCGAGCAGCGCGCTGGAACGCTGATTTTTCTGGAAGACATGGAACAGGCGGAAGCGCAGGCGCAACAAATCAAGCTTGCCGCGCTGGGTCGGCTGTCGGCCAGCATTGCGCACGAAATTCGCAATCCGCTCTCCGCGATAAAACAGGCCGCGCAGCTGATTGGCGAGGAAATTACCGAAAATCCCGGCGCGCAAGCGCTCGCCACGATGATCGACAAAAATGTTGACCGCATTGACCGCATCGTGCGCGACGTTTCGCTGCTCGGCCGTCGTGATCGCGGCACGCCTGGTGCCGTGAAATTGCAGGAGGCCGTCGTGGAGTTGGTGGACGAGTTGTGCCAGTCGCTACCCGCCCTCAAAACCGGGTTTCGCCTAGCGCTGCCGGATGACGCGCTGATCTATGTGGATCGCAGCCACCTCGATGAAATGCTCGTCAATTTGATGTCAAATGCGTGGCGACATTCGCAAAAATTGTCTGACAGCGTCACCGTGCTGGTCAGCGTTAACGATGAAATGCAGCGCGCGATCATCAACGTCATTGACGATGGCGATGGCGTGCCGCCCGAGGCAACGGATCGTATCTTTGAGCCCTTCTTCAGTGGCAGCGGCAGCACGGGTTTAGGTCTCTATCTTGTCCGTGAACTTGCGCTCGCCAATGGCGGCAGTGTGCGACTCGGATCCTCACAAAAGGGCGCGCGTTTCGTACTGGAATTGCCGCTCATGCCAGAACAAGGTATAAAAAACAATGGCTAAAAAACTTGAAGCGACCCCCCGTGTTCTGGTGGTTGACGATGAACCCGATTTGTTGACGCTGATGCAGCTCACGTTGACCAAGCTGGGGCTCGAAGTCATCACCGCTGATTCGCGACAAAGTGCTATCGCGGCGCTGGACCGGCAAAGCTATTCGCTGTGCCTCACTGACATGAATTTAGGTGATGGCACGGGGCTGGATGTTCTGGCCGCCATTGCCGAGCGCGGGCTCGATTTGCCGTGCGCAGTGATCACCGCATTTGGCAATGCCGACAATGCGGTGGCTGCGTTGAAGGCGGGTGCCTTCGACTATTTGGCCAAACCGGTCTCGCTCGATCAATTGCGCACACTGGTGAAATCCGCGATCAAAGTGCCCGAGCGTCGCGCCGCGCCACCGACCGGCGTCGTAGCTTCGACCAGCGCCGCCAGCGCTAGCAACAGCAAGCCCGCGCTGGTTGGAGAATCGCAGGCAATAGAGGCGCTTCGAGCGCTACTCGCCAAACTCGCGAACACCAATACCGCAACGCATATTCACGGCGAATCAGGCACCGGGAAAGAATTGGCTGCTCGCATATTGCACAGCAATGGGCCACGCGCGGCGGGCCCCTTTGTTGCGGTGAACTGCGGTGCGATTCCCGAAAACCTCATGGAGAGCGAATTTTTCGGCTACCGCAAGGGCGCGTTCACTGGCGCAGAAACCGACCGTGATGGCTTTTTTCAGGCAGCCACGAGCGGCACGCTGTTTCTGGATGAAGTGGCCGATTTGCCGCTGTCGCTGCAGGTGAAATTGCTGCGCGCCATTCAGGAAAAGCGCGTGCGCAAAGTCGGCAACACGGCGGAGGATGCGATTGACGTTCGTATCGTCAGCGCGACGCACAAAAATTTGTCCACCCTCGTGCAATCCGGTCTCTTCCGTCAGGATTTGTTTTACCGCTTAAACGTGTTGCAGGTCGAGATGCCAGCGCTACGCGAAATTGCCTCTGATATTCCAGTCATCGCCTCGCGAACCCTGGCACGCATCACGGGAAATTCCGGTGCAACACTGACGCCCGGCGCATCCAATGCATTGATGCGCTACAGCTTCCCCGGCAATGTGCGCGAACTGGAAAACGTGCTGGAGCGTGCTGTGGCGCTGGCCGAAAATCCTGCACTGCTCGAGGCCTCGGATTTGCGGCTGACGGTTGACGATCACCCGGTTACTCAGGCTGCCGCATCGGGCGTGACTGCCGACGCCGGGACGCTCGCGGGTCGCGCGCCTTTGCAGGATTTTCTGGATCGCAGCGAACGCGAAACGCTGGAACTTGCCCTCGCGCAAACGCGCGGCAATCGTACGCAAGCGGCGAAGCTTTTGGGCATTACCTTCCGCTCAATGCGCTATAGGCTGGAGCGCCTTGGCATGGAACCCGATGACCTCTGACGCCGCGGTCTGGACGAAAGGTTGGTGGCACGACGCAACGAGGCGAGCTAGCCCGAACTTTGACGCACGCCCTGCCGGAGTAGACGTGAAACTGGTTGTACTACATCACATCAGCCTTCCTGCGGGGCAATTTGACGGTGACGCGGTTTGTGACTTTTTTGAGAATCGGCTGGACGTTGTGCGTTACCCGATGCTCGCCGAGCTGGCGGACGTTCATGTTTCTGCGCACTTCTTCGTGCGACGTACGGGTGAAGTGATTCAATTCGTAAGTTGCGACGACCGCGCGTGGCACGCTGGCGTCTCCGTGTGGCGCGGACGGGGCGGATGCAATGACTTTTCAATCGGGATTGAAATCGAAGGTGACGCGGTCGCCCGGTTTGCCGATCCGCAGTACCTAGCGCTGGACGTTTTGCTCGAAGCAATCAGGCAAAATTATCCGGTCAGATCAGTCACGACACACAGTGAAATCGCGCCGGGCCGAAAGGTTGATCCGGGCCCAACGTTTGACTGGTCAAGGCTGGCTGCGCGCTGGTACTGCTAATGAGGGAGCGGCTTTAGGGGCGAAGACACACCACGCCCAATTGCTGCTAAAGCCACTCTCACAGTGCGAAATTGGGTTACGCCAACTTAAGCGTCACATCAATATTGCCACGCGTTGCATTCGAGTATGGGCACACGATGTGCGCCTTATCGACAAGACCTTGCGCCACCGCACGATCAACGCCGGGGATGTCAACGGTCAGCGTTACTTCAATGCCGAAGCCCGTCGCAATCTGCCCGATGCCGACGTTGCCGGTGATTTTGGTATCGGCCGGTAGCGCGACCTTTGCGGCACCGGCGACAAATTTCAACGCGCCAAGGAAGCAAGCACTGTAGCCGGCTGCGAACAATTGCTCAGGATTGGTGCCGGGCAGGCCGTTGCCGCCGAGTTCCTTTGGCGTAGTCAGTTTGAGATCAAGAATTCCGTCGGATGAACGTGAGCTGCCTTCACGGCCGCCGGTAGAGGTGGCTTCGGCACGGTAGAGAACTTTTGCGATGGACATGGTGATTTCCTGTTAGACAAGGTTGGACGAAAAAGTCGCCGCTGCGGGAACTGCTGCGGCGAGTTGGGTGCGCAAGTCCTTCAACTCGCGCGTTAGGGATTCAAGTTGCGGGAGTTGGCAGCCTGTGAGCTGCATCACGCACATCGGGATCGGTTCGGCACGGGCGCGCAATTTGTTGCCCGCTGTGGTCAGGGAAATCTCAACCTGACGTTCGTCCACCGCGCTTCTTTGTCGCTCAATCAAACCGAGCGTTTGCAGACGTTTGGCGAGCGGCGTGAGCGTGCCGGAATCAAGTCCCAAACGTTCGCCCAATTCGCCGACCTTTTGTGAACCATGCTGCCAGAGCGCGAGCATGACGAGGTATTGCGGATAGGTAAGACCCAATTCAGCCAGCATCGGCTTGTACGCCTTGGTCATAGCGAGCGAGGCCGAATACAGCGCAAAGCAGAGCTGGCGATCAAGGTCTAAAAGCGAAACTGGATTTTTCATTTCTAGCTATTATATTTTGCACAATATAATTGTCAACTATATTTTTCAAAAGCTGGCGCAACGCAGCCTGCATACAATGCGACCCCATGCAGTTCCTACTCGAATACGCGCCGATCATTCTTTTTTTCGTCGCATACAAACTTAAAGACATCTATTTCGCAACCAGCGTGGCCATTGCGGCCTCCGCCATTGCCATCGTCTGGGCGTGGTTTGGCACAAAGCGCGTAAGCACGATGCAGTGGCTGTCGCTCGCCATCATCGTGATCTTTGGCGGCGCGACGCTGTTGCTCCATGACGAAACCTTTATCAAATGGAAGCCCTCAGCGCTTTACGGCGCTTTTGCTCTGGCTCTGCTGTTTGGCAAGCTGGTGCTCAGCAAAAACTGGATTCAGGTGGTGTTTAAGCAGGCGCAGATTCAGGCGCCGGACGCGCTCTGGAGCAAACTAACCTGGGCGTGGATCGTGTTTTTTGTCTTCATGGCCGCGTTAAACGGCTATGTGGCTACCCATTACAGCCTGGACGCGTGGGTCAATTTCAAAGTGTGGTGGGCGATGGGCCTGTTCTTCGCGTTCACGATTGGCAATGTGGCCCTGCTCGCCAAATACATCAAGGACGGCCCCGAAAACGAGGTTGCGCCGAAATGAACGCACTCGTTAACACGCTGACGTTGCGCCTCGCTCCGCTAGCTGCGACCGAATTGATCATCAGCGACGACTCGGCCCAGCACGCCGGACATGCCGGAAACACGGGTGGCGGGCACTTATCGGCGAAAATCGTGTCCAACGTTTTTTCAGGGCTCAGTACGGTCGCCCGGCACCGCGCGGTTTATGCGCTGGTGGCGGACTTGATGCCGCACACCATCCATGCGTTGTCGCTCACTGTGGCGACGCCTGCAGAAGAAGCCTTAACCAAAATCTAGCAAAATACTTAGCTATAGACCTTCAATCACTGGAACAAAAAAAGATGAAATTTGGTAACTCAATTGCAGCGGCAGTCCTGATCGCCTCTGCCACGTTGGCTGGATCAGCCATTGCACAAACCCCGGCCAAGAAGACCGCCGCTCCGGCAGCCAAATCTGGCGCTGGCGAAATCGCGGTTCCCACTGAGCAGCTTGATCTCATTGTGAAAGAGCGCCTTGCTCAGGGTCAGCCGGACACGCCGGAACTGCGCGCCACACTGCGTGACGAGCTCATTAATCGCGAACTGTTCATGCGCGCTGCCAAAGCCAAAGGCATCGACCGCGCGCCTGCTATGAAAACGCAGATGCAGGTCGCCAGCGACTCGATTCTGATCCGCGCCTATATTAGCGATTACCTTACCGCCAACCCGGTGACCGAAGATATTCTGAAGAAAGAATACGAGACGATCAAAGCCGGTCTCGGTGACAAGGAATACCGCGCTCGCCACATTCTGGTCGAGAAAAAGGAAGACGCCGAAAACATCATCAAGCAGCTTCAGGCTGGCGGCAAGTTTGAAGAACTCGCCAAGGCGAATTCGAAAGATCCCGGATCCAAGGACAACGGCGGCGATCTTGATTGGGCTGTCCCTTCCAATTTCGTAAAGCCCTTCGCTGACGCGATGACCGGTCTCCAGAAAGGCAAATACACCACGATCCCGGTGCAAAGTCCGTTTGGTTTTCACGTCATACAGCTGGAAGACGTGCGCGATGCGAAAGCCCCTGCGTATGACGAAGTGAAGCCACAACTGGCGCAGCGTCTGCAAGGTCAAGTGATCGAGAAGCATCTGGCCGAATTGCGCGCTAAAGCGGGCATGAAGTAAACGACTCGCTAGGTCAATACACGGCAGCAAAGCCACCTTCGGGTGGCTTTTTCATTTGTGGAACTCTTTGTGGCCAACCCCGGGTTAACAGACAGACAAGCGACAGATCGATACCCCATAATCGTGCGGTTACAACTGAGGAGGAAACGTAACTTGAATGGGTTCTTAAAAAATAAAGACCTGCTTGCCGGATTGATGTTCATGGCCATCGGCACGATTTTCGTGGTCGGTGCATATAACTATCAGATGGGCACTGCGGCGCGCATGGGGCCGGGATATTTCCCGCGTATTCTGGGCAGCCTGATGACGCTGCTCGGCTTGCTCATCGCAGCTATTGGCTTGAAAAATCAGGCACAGTGGGCCAAAACCGCAGGTATCGGCTGGACGTGGACGCCGGTCGTCATACTTACCGCGGCCGTATTGCTCTTCGGTTTCACGCTGCCAAGTCTGGGCATGATCATCGCCATTTCGCTGTTGACCTTTATCTCAGGTTTTGCCGCCCACGATAAAAATTATCGTGAATTGGTCTTCATCACCGTCATCATGTGCCTGTTCTGTGCTGGCGTCTTCATTTGGGGTCTCAAGCTTCAGATGAAGCTCTTCCCCTGGAGCGGTTAGAAGACTATGGACTTAATTAACAATCTGTCCCTCGGATTCGGTGTCGCGCTAACCGCCACCAATATCCTGTACGCACTCATCGGTTGTCTGCTTGGCACCCTGATTGGCGTGCTCCCCGGTATCGGCCCCGTTGCGACGATCGCGATGCTGTTGCCTACGACCTACGCGTTGCCTCCGGTCTCGGCCCTCATCATGCTCGCCGGTATTTATTACGGCGCGCAGTACGGCGGATCGACGACTGCCATTCTGGTCAACCTTCCCGGCGAATCATCCTCGGTGGTGACGGCACTCGATGGCTATCAGATGGCTCGTCAGGGTCGAGCGGGCGCAGCGCTGGGTATTGCCGCCATCGGCTCGTTTATCGCGGGTTCGTTCTCGACGTTGCTGGTGGCCGCATTTGCGCCACCGTTGTCGGAAGCTGCGTTGAAATTCGGACCGGCTGATTATTTTTCGCTGATGGTGCTCGGTCTGCTTGCAGCCATCGTTCTGGCCCATGGCTCCATCGTCAAAGCAATTGCGATGGTCATTCTTGGCATCGTCCTGGGTCTGGTCGGAACCGACGTGAATTCTGGCGTGGCGCGTTATAGTTTTGACGTACCGGAACTGACCGACGGCATTGGTTTCGTCGGCGTGGCGATGGGCATCTTCGGGATTGGCGAAATTCTCACCAATCTTGAACAGGGCGAGGATCGCGAAGTATTCACCTCGAAAGTCGGCAGCCTGTTGCCGACGCTGCAGGACTTCAAAGACACCTGGGGTGCCATCACGCGCGGCACGTTACTCGGTTCGCTGCTCGGCATTCTGCCTGGTGGCGGCGCACTGCTCGCGTCGTTTGCCTCGTACTCGTTCGAGAAAAAACTCGCTGGTGCCAACGCCAATCCACCGTTCGGCAAAGGAAACATCCGTGGCGTAGCCGCTCCGGAATCCGCCAACAATGCTGGCGCGCAAACCTCCTTCATCCCGCTTCTGACGCTAGGTATTCCGCCGAACGCCGTGATGGCGTTGATGGTCGGTGCCATGACCATTCACAACATTCAGCCGGGGCCGCAGGTAATCACCTCGAACCCGCAGCTTTTCTGGGGTTTGATCGCTTCGATGTGGGTGGGTAACGCGATGCTGGTGATTCTGAATCTGCCGTTGATCGGTATGTGGGTTCAGTTGTTGAAGATCCCGTATCGCCTGCTCTACCCGATGATTCTGGTGTTCTGCGCAATCGGCGTGTACACCGTGAACAACACGACGTTTGACGTCTGGATCATCGCGGCATTCGGCGTGATCGGCTACATCTTCGCCAAGCTTGAATGTGAAGCAGCGCCGTTGCTGCTTGGCTTCATCCTGGGCCCGATGATGGAGGAGAACCTACGCCGCGCCATGTTGTTGTCGCGCGGCGACGCGATGGTGTTTCTGGAGCGCCCAATCAGTGCGACGATGCTGGTGCTGTCGCTGATTCTGCTGGTGATTCTGGCGCTTCCGGCAATTCGCAAAAAGCGCGAAGAAACGTTTGTCGAGGATTAATCTCTCGCGACGGTCTGCAAAAACGGGCACTTTGGTGCCCGTTTTTGTTTGTGGGGAGTATTCTTGTTGCGCTTGTTAAGGAGGATTCAGTATGAGCAATACAACGCGTCGCGACGTTTTGAGATCGCTAGGCACAGTCGGCGTGATGAGTGGGGGTGCGGCGTTGGCCGGGTGTGCTGCCGTCCCGTCTCCAGCCTCGCCAGCGCTGGTCGCAAGCACGCCGTTCCGAATTGCCGCCACAACTATTCCCATCGTTGGCAGCACGCAGATGTTTCCTGTGCGCCGCATCTATTGCATTGGCCGCAACTACGCTGCACATGCGCGCGAAATGGGCTCGGATCCAACGCGCGAACCGCCGTTCTTTTTTCAGAAACCAACTGATGCGATTCAGCTCGTGCCTCCGGGACAAACGGTCGATCATCCGTATCCGCCGCTGACCAAAAATTATCACTACGAGATTGAGCTGGTCGCCGCGCTACATAGCGGTGGCCGCAACATTGCACCAGCGGATGCGTTGAAGCATGTGTTCGGCTACGCAGTCGGGCTCGACATGACGCGCCGCGACTTGCAGCGAGCGATGGGGGATGAAAAAAAGCCTTGGGAGATCGGCAAAAGCTTCGACCACTCAGCGCCGATTGGCCCGATTCATCGCGTCGATGACACCGGACATTTCACCCGTGGCAAGATTGAGTTGCTGGTCAATGGCAAAGTCAAACAAAGCGCCGATTTGCAGCAGATGATCTGGAACGTCGCCGAACAGATCAGCAAGCTCTCGGAGGCGTTTGAGCTGATGGCGGGTGACATCATTTACTCAGGAACCCCAGAAAACGTAGGCCCTGTGGTGCGCGGCGACGTGATGACTGGCAAGATCGAGAAGCTGCCGGATATCAACGTGAAAGTCGTTTGAACTGCTGGCAAACAGTTCACCTTCTGGCTGAATTGACGTTTGCATAGGGGCTAGCGGTCTATAGCGGCCAAAGTCAACTTTCATCGATATGAGAGTGAAGCCCCTATTCATGCTGGATTTCGGCATAAAGCTGCTATGCCCGTTAGGCAGTATCCGGCGAGCGCCAATGCTGCGACAGGGAATTAGCAAACTGAATACAGCTCAGGCGTGCCGCATTGCGGCGCGCCGATTGCGTTATTCGAAGTCAGGAACGGGTGGTTTGCCCGGTGCGCCGCCCTCGGCGCGTGGCGCAGCCCCTGCACCTGGCCCGCGACCACGACGACGGCGACCGCGCTTGGCATCTGCGCCACCGGCTGGGACGTTGCCGCCCGCTGGAGGGTAACCACCGCTGGCGGCGCTCCCTGCATTGGCGCCATTGCGACCGCCGCGTCCGCCACGGCTGTTGCCATTACCACCTCGGCCCGCGTTGCTGCCTCGGCCAGCGTCGGTCCCGTTACCCGCATTTCCACGATAGCCCGGTGCGACGTTGCCGTTCACCTCGCCATTCGCGCCGCGTTTGACTTTGTTGCCGGGTGTGCGTTGGCGGCGACCGACGACCTGCATCTCGGTTGCACCGCCAAACCCGGGGAATTGCTGTTGTTGCAGGGGTGCCGGCATTGCGCTCGCACCGGTGCGGAAGCGTGGACCTCCGCGTCCGTTTTGACCCGCGCCAGCACCGCCACGCCCCCCTTGACGACGACCGCCACGGCCCTGCCCTGCGTCCGCGTCGACGGGTGCAGGGTTGTAGATCGCCTCATGCTCGGTTGCCGAACGCATCGGTCCCAGTGGTTGCTGGGGGATGCGATTGCGACCACCGAAGCGAGCGGCTTTTTCGAGCTTCTTCTTCGAGCGCAAACCGACCGACTCAAGAATCTCGAACGTCTCGGCTTCGTCGAGCAATTTCGATTGCCCGCGCTTCAACCACGACGGCATTTGCACACAGCCGTACGTGGTGCGGATCAGGCGGCTAACAACGAGGCCCATGTGCTCGAACATGCGTCGAACTTCGCGGTTACGGCCTTCGTTCAACGTCACGCGATACCAGTGGTTTGCGGCGTCGCTGTCACGATCAATACGATCCAGCGAGAGCAAGCGTGCTGGGCCGTCATCAAGCTCGATGCCGTCCATCAACGCGTCTTCCTGCTCCGGAGTCAGCTCGCCCAAAGTGCGCACCGAATACTCACGCAGAATTTCATAGCGCGGATGCATGAAGCGATTGGCGAGTTCACCGTACGTGGTGAACAGCATCAGGCCTTCCGAGTTGTAGTCAAGACGACCGACTGCAACCCATTTGCCGTGATCGGGCCGGGGCAGGCGATCAAACACAGTGTCTCGTTGCTCCGGATCATCTCGGCTGACGATTTCGCCGGATTGCTTGTGATAAATCAGGATGCGCGGGTTGTCGTCGCCCAATTTGACCGTGACTTTACGTCGATTGACGTGAACGCGATCTTGCTCATTAACAATCTGACCAACGCGTGCCTTGACACCATTAACGTCAACCTCGCCGCGTTCGATCAGCGCTTCCATGTTCCGGCGCGAGCCCAAGCCCTGCTGCGCAAGCACCTTGTGCAGGCGCTCGCCGTCGCGTTCGCCCTGATCGTTAACGCCAGAAATGATTTCGTTTTCTGTCGACTCAATGGTGTGGCCCTCGTCGTCAAACATCGCGACAGCGGGCTGAATCATTCGGTCGCGTGGGCCTTGACCGATGCGAACGGGTGGTGCGCTTTGGGCGCGCTTTTCACGATGGTTGCGGTTTCGTCTTGCCGAGCGATCCATCGGACGGCTCGGATCGCCGAACGCGCCAGGATTGGGGCCAAACGCGGCCGAGCCATCACCGGAATCGTCGAGCACCCAGTTGGTGATGCGCGGCGTGTTGTTGGAATGCTCGCCATCGACACCGGAGAATGCGGCGTTGTTGGTGGCTTCGCCTGAGGCGGTCGCATTGGGATCGTAGGGTGCGCGTGGTTGGCGTGGGCTGTTGCGATCACCGAAGCCTGATCGAGTATCGGAACCCGGTCGTGAATTACGACCGCGACCACCGCGACGATTGCGGCGTGGGCCGCGTTCGCTGTTCGCGACTCCGTTCGCGCCGTAATCTGCACCGGTGATCGCGCCATCGGCTGCGGGCGCTGAATGCATCGCACCGGCATTGGCTGAATGATCGCCATCGACGCTGGGCGCGCTTTCATTCGGGACGAATGCAGCGCCTTCTGCATTGGCAGCACCTTCGACTCTCGGAGGACGCTGAACACGGGGTTCACGCGGGGCGCGCGGCTGCCGCGGCTCGCGTGGTGGACGAGCCGGCCGGACTTGCGCTTCGCCCGACGCGTCTGATGCGCCCTGCACCGCTTGCTGCGGCTGCCCATCAGCGTTTGTTTGAATCGACTGCGAATCCAGTGGCACGCCATCGGGCGCGGCAGCGCGCGGAGCGCGTTGCTGGCGCGGCGGCCTTGCGGGACGTCCGTTCGGGTTACTCGCTGGTCGATCAGTGCGCGGCGCTCGCGCACCTTGCGCCCCTTGCTTCATTTTCTTCGCGAACGCTGGATCGACGTTGCCGTTCACATCCCCCGGTTCGTGATCATCAAAATTGCCAGCGTCGGAATCATGCATGTCATTCATCTCAGTGAACGGTCGGGGGTACGGAAACAGTTTGGATCATGGTCTCTCCAGGCGGGACTTCAAACAACTCATCGTCTGAGTGTTGAGTGGCGGCAACGAGTGCCTCAGAATCAATCGATAAAGCCAGCGCTGTGTCGATGCGACCCTGCTCGGGATAGATCGGCTCATGCGGCACTTCCGGCAGCTCAAGCGCAGGATGTGCGTCAAGGTCAGCGAGCGGCGGCAATTCAGACAATGAGCGCAGGCTCAAGTCATTCAAAAATTCTTTGGTCGTGGCGTACAGCGCAGGGCGGCCCGGCGTGTCTTTGTGACCAATTACTTCCACCCAGCCTCGATCTTCCAGCGCTTTCAAAATATTGGTCGACACGGCAACGCCGCGAATCGCTTCAACTTCACCGCGCGTGGCGGGCTGTCGATAGGCGATGATGGCGAGTGTTTCCATCACGGCGCGCGAATATTTCGGCGGCTTTTCTGGCGTCAGTCGATCAATGTTGACCTGCATCTCGGTGCGCGTCTGAAAGCGATAGCCGGACGCGACCTGCATCAGCTCGATGCTGCCGCGCTCTTTCCACTCGGCGGTGAGATCAGCCAGCAGCAGGCGCACCGTTTCGGTGGGCACCGGTGGGTCAAAAACTTTGACGATTTCGTCTAGGGGAAGTGGCTCGTGGCTGGCCAGCAAGACCGTTTCCAGTACGCGTTTGGCGTGGGTGAGTTCGTCCAATGAAGGCTCTATGGTTTGTGGGCAATGGAAGACGCCATTGCTAACGTCCCTAACGGGCATCTCTATTGATTCATTTTTGGGGGCGCATTATGTCGTCGCGCGGTGCTCGCAATCCTCATGTACCAGGGCGTACATTGCGGTTGCTGTGCTCCGGGCTCCTAACACTGCATCCCCAAAAATGAATCAATAGAGGCGCCCTAAACGAAAAAGCAGAGAAAAGTGCTACGCCGCTTCGTCGTTCGCCGCATTCGTGCCGTAATCAGGTGTGGCCGCGACCATCACCCCGCCGTCGCCGGCGAGTTGCACATAAATGGGGCTAAAGGGTTCAGTTTGCGCGACCGAGATCAGTCGTTCGCGCGCTAACTCCAGGATCGCGAGGAAGGTGACAACAACCAGTGGTACGGTCGCCGTTTCCTCGAACAGTTGCGCGAATTCTACATGCACACCGGGTTTAAGCCTGCGCAGCAGAAAACTCATGCGCGCGCGAACCGACAGTTCGTCTCGGGAAATGAGGTGAGTTTTGTTGAGTTTGGCCCGCGCGAGAATCCAGCCCCAGGCGCGGCGCAGGTCGTCCGGCTCAACATCCGGCATGCGCATCGAGGTCTGTTTTTCGAAGATAACCTGCACAATGGCATAGTCACGCTCAGCTTGCGGCAAATCGTCCAGACCGGCTGCGGCCAGCTTCATTTGCTCGTATTCGAGCAGACGCTTGACCAGGGCGGCGCGTGGATCGGCCTCTTCCTCCGCAGTCACCGGCGGACGCGGCAACAACATGCGCGATTTGATCTCAATCAGCATCGCAGCCATTAACAGATATTCCGCTGCCAGCTCGAAGCGCTGCGTCGATTTCATGCGCTCGACGTAGTCCAGATATTGCCGCGTGAGGGCGGCCATCGGGATGTCGAGAATGTTCAGATTCTGCTTGCGGATCAAGTAAAGCAGCAGATCGAGCGGCCCTTCGAACGCGTCAAGAAACACCTCTAATGCTTCCGGCGGAATGTAGAGATCCTTCGGCATCTCGCCGAACGGCTGGCCGTAGATTTTGGCTAACGCGTGCTCGACGACGGCGGCGACTTCGGGGGCGACTTCGGGCGGTGCAGTTGCTACATCCATCAATTGCGCATCAATTTATTGTTCTTGTAAGAGCGGCTTGCCACGACCTACGGTTGTTGAAGATTCACGTCGGGTCGCGGCAAGCCGCTCCTACAAGAACCTATCACGCCACTTTCATCTGCCGAATGTGCGTCGGCCCGACGCGCGCGACGACAGCGTCCTCAATCTCCGTACGCAAACCTAGCTCAAATGCGAGTTCCGCAGCAACGAAGATCGGCCCAATCGCCAGACCCATGATGTCATCGACAAACGCTGGCTTCTTGCCTTCGTAGTAATGGCCAACGAATTGAATGATCCAGCCAACGACGAACATGCCGATGCCAGCGACCAGCCAGTTCATCGTACTCTGTGCGGCAAAAAATTGCCCGAGCCAGAGACAAAACCCCAGAAAGACTGCCATCGCAATCCCGAAACGAATATCAAGCTTCAGGTAGAACAAACCGATGATCACAACGCCAAATAACGCCGGTGTGATCGCAACGCCATCGAGATGCGCAAACACAGGTCGCGACAACAAAATCGTGACGGCTGCCACGATCATGGGAACACCAACAAAGTGCGTCGCAATATTGCGGCGATCACGGTGATATGCCGCATATTTGCTCAAATAATCTACGAACGAACTCATGGTTTCCTCCTTGTTATCCTGGTCGACGCAGGCAGCGAGCAAAGGCTAAACCTTCGCCAACCCCATCGCAGAACGAACATCAAGCATAGTCTCTTCGGCAACCCGGCGCGCCTTCGCGCAACCATCGTGCAGCACTTCTTTCACATAGCCCGGCTTCGCCTCGATCTCAATGATGCGCGCCTGCATCGGTGCCAGTTCGGCGTTGATCGCGTCAATCACCGGTTGCTTGCATTCAAGGCAACCGATGCCTGCCGTCGTGCAGCCCTGCCGCACCCAGGCCCTGGTTTCATCGCTCGAATAGACCTGATGCAGCGTCCACACGGGGCACTTATCAGGATCGCCCGGATCGTTGCGGCGCGCGCGTGCGGGATCAGTCGGCATCCGGCGAACTTTCTGTTCGACGGACGCTGGCGTTTCGCGCAAGTCGATGCCGTTGCCGTAGCTCTTGCTCATCTTGCGGCCATCGAGACCGATGACTTTCGACGTCGGTGTCAACAAGGCTTGCGGCTCCGGCAGGATTGTTCTGCGGGCGCCAGTAAGGAAGCCGAGCAACGTTTCTTTCTCAGCATTTGAGATCGAACCCGCAGCCATCACCAGCGCTTTCGCCTGCTCCAGCGACTCAGCATTGCCGTCCTGATTGAACGCAATCTTCAAGGCTTGGTACTGCTTGCCGACTTTGCCGCCGAGCTTCTTGATCGCTGCTTCTGCCTTCTCGGCGAAACCCGACTCACGACCATAAATGTGATTGAAGCGACGCGCGATTTCACGCGTGATTTCAAGGTGCGACACCTGATCTTCGCCGACCGGCACTTTGCTCGCCCGATAGACAAGAATGTCGGCCGCCTGCATGAGCGGATAGCCGAGAAAACCGTACGTCGTGAGATCTTTCTCTTTCAGGTTTTCCTGCTGTTCTTTGTACGTCGGCACGCGCTCCAGCCAGCCGAGCGGCGTGATCATGCCGAGCAACAGCGACAACTCCGCATGCTGCGGCACCTGGCTTTGCAGAAAGATCGTCGACTGATTCGGGTCGAGCCCGGCTGCGAGCCAATCGGTCACCATGTCGAACGTCGACGTCTCAATCACACGCGGATCGTCGTAATGGCTCGTGAGCGCATGCCAGTCCGCGACGAAATAAAAACACTCGTGTTCGGACTGAAGTTTGATCCAGTTTTTGAGCGCACCGTGATAGTGGCCGATGTGCATGAAGCCCGTGGGGCGCATGCCGGAAAGAACGCGATCTTTGAACATAGCAGCTTAGAGACCTACCAGCGCACCGAGCGCACGGTAGGTGATTGAGTAAAGCGGCATCAGAATCGTGCCGAGAATGCCGGCCACCGCCAGACCGAGCACGATGAACAGGCCGTAGGGCTCCATTCGCGAATAGGCGTACGACATTGATCCTGGCAGCAAACCAGCAACGATACGTCCACCATCCAGCGGCAAAATTGGCAGCAAATTGAGCACCATAAGGCCGACGTTCCACGCCACGCCAGCGCGTGCGATGGCGTCAATGGCTGGCACGTCGGACATTTTCAGAATGATCGCCCAGCCAATTGCCATGACGAGATTGGCTGCGGGCCCGGCCGCGGCCACCCAGATCATGTCGCGCTTCGGATTGCGTAAATTATTGAAATTCACCGGCACTGGCTTGGCCCAACCAAAGAAGAAGCCGCCAATAGCGAGCGTCAGCGCCGGAACGGCGACCGTGCCGACCCAATCAATATGCTTGATCGGATTCAGCGATATGCGTCCCAGCATTTCTGCCGTGCGATCGCCAAACATGCGTGCCGCATAACCGTGAGCGGCTTCGTGCAGCGTGATCGCCAGTAGCAGCGGAATCGCGTTTACCGCGATTTTGTAAATGATGTCGTCCATAGGGCTATTTTAAAGGGCGTGACGTGCGGGACACTTTGCAGTTGGGGGCAATGCAGCGCGAGCGCAACAAAAGCGCACCTCTGAAAAAGAAAAGGCCGCGACGCTCTTGGCAATCGCGGCCTGAAGGTGTGTGCCTTGCTGTGAAGTATCTAGCCTAGAACTTGTGACGTAGCGAGAACTGATATGACGTCGAGTCCTTGCCAGCATACGCGGTGACGCCGCCGAGGAACCCGTTGCCGCCAGCCAGCGCTTGCCCATTGGCATTGTTGTTGACTTGTGTGACGATTAGATTAACGTCGGTGCGCTTCGAAAGCGGATAGGTAATGGCGGCACCGTAAGACTCAGAATCGGCATTGGTTGCACGACGGTCGTCAAAACGGGAATAGCCAATGGTGATCGTCGAAACACCCAACGGGATGCGCGCACCAACGTGATAGAGCTTCGCGTCCTGCATAAAGCGCGGCAGGATGCCACTGTCGATGAGCGTCGCAGGCACGCCGCCGGCCAGAAGTCCGGCACGAAGTTCCGGCGCGGACGAACCGTTCGGCTCCTTTATTGCAGCGTAGAGGGCGAACAGATTGACAAATCCGGCGTTGAAATTTCCGCCGATTGCGAGGGTGTTCAACGACTTTTGACCGGCACTGTTGGTGCGCTCGTTGTAGCCTGCACCGACGCCAAACTGGGCCGTCTGGTAGCCGCCGTTAACCCCGACCAGGCGACCGTTTTTGGTGCCTGAGCTGCTTTCGCCAAACGCGTAGTAGCCGGTGCCGAAGAAGCCGTTTAATTCGATGCGATACAAAAGCGAGTTGCTTTCACGAATGTCGACGCCGGCCGGGATGCCAGATATCTGACCGGGTGACGCCGCAGAGGCGTTGGCGAATGCATCGAAGCGATTGGTAATTTCGAACGCTGGCGTGTATTGACGGCCTACGAGTACGGCACCGTACGGTGTAATCAGGCCGACATAGGCCTGACGGTCAAACAGTCGGCCAGGCAGGTTAACGCCAAGCTGGGCACCGACCGCGCCGTTCAATGCAGCTTGCACTGCAGGAGGCAGCCCCGCCAGAAAACGATCAGGGAGCTGATTGCCGGAAATCGTACGGTTGCTCAATGAGCCAGTGTCGGCTTCGAAACGATTTTCGAGAACGAACACGGCTTTCATGCCGTTGCCCATGTCCTCAGTACCGCGCAAACCCCAGCGCGAACCTTCCATGATGCCGCTGGCGACCTGCGTCACGCTGCCGCCCTTGACGCCGGTGACGTGCTGCACGCCTGCATCGACCACGCCGTACAGTGTGACGTTCGCGGTTTGTGCCAGCGCCTGATTGACGGCGAGCGAGAGCGGGAGCACGGCGAGCGCTGCGGCGCTACGTGCAAAGATTGAGCTGTATTTCATGGGTCCTCCTTGTTGCTTTGTGTGTTTTGAGCCGCCGCACCCATTAAGGCGCAACACTCAAACGTATTGCCTAATTGTGCATGCAATCGCGCTGTTTCGGTGAACTACGCACCGCGATGCGCCCGACTCGCATACGGTTGTTGCGACCTCGCAACCCTCACGCGTTTTAATCGCCGCGATAGTAGTTTTTACGCAGCAAAATTAGTACAGCTTTTTTACATAGTCCCTATTTCATAAGGGATAGCGCCCCATATTAGCGCTTGTCGACTTATAAACAATTCATGACATCGCCCTTATTCACGCAGCATTTCATAAAAAAGCCGTTGATCAGATGAAATCTTAAAACTAATGCAATTAAGATGCTTTAACGGCGATTTTTGGCTAACATGCAATTAAGTTTCATTAGTTGAATTTGCATCATGTTCCGCAACTCATCTCATCGCCGCCGAATCAGCATGCTTGTCTGCGCCGCCGCGGCCCTCGCCGCATCGTTCCCGACACAGGCGCAAACACCGACGAAAGTTGACAAAGTAATCGTCACTGCTTCGCCGTTTTCCGATCAGGACGAACTGCAATCGGTGCAACCGGCCGTCGTGGTCGGCAAGGAGGCGCTGGTCAAAGATCGGGCTGCAAGCCTCGGTGACACGCTTTCGACGCAAGCCGGTATTCAGTCGTCGTCGTTCGGCCCCGGCGCATCGCGGCCGATTATTCGTGGGCTCGACGGGCCGCGCGTCAAGACGGCTGAGAACGGCGTCGGCACGCTTGATGTCGGCACCATCAGCCCAGATCACGCGGTCTCAGCCGAAGTGCTTGGCGCGCGCCAGATTGAGATTTTGCGTGGTCCAGCGACGCTTTTGTATGGTTCCGGTGCGATTGGAGGTCTAGTCAACGTCGTCACGGATCGCATTCCGCAAGCGCACAGCGACGGCACGCGACTACTGTTCGACGGTCGTTTGTCGACGGCCGAGCACACGCGAGACATTGGCGGACAATTACGCACCAGCGCAGGACCGTTTGCATTCACCGGGGAAGCGTCAGACCGGCGTACCGATGACTACGAAACGGCCCACGGAAAGCTCGCGAACTCAGACACCGCAACGAAGAACGCGAGCGTCGGTGGTTCCTACATTCTGGCGAACGGATTTATTGGCGTAGGCGTGAATCGCTTCGAGAGCAATTACGGCATTCCATCGCCCGACGCCGCGCGCATCGATCTGTCGCGCAATCGCGTAGAAACGCTGGGCGAAATCAACAACGTATTGGGGCTGGAGCGGGTGCGCTTTAGTGCGACCAACAATCAATACAAACACGCCGAGATTGAATCTACTGGCGCAATTGGAACGGTCTTTCGCAACAACGCCAGCAACGCGCGATTCGATCTGCAAACTACGCCCATGGCTGGCTGGCGCACGGTGTTCGGCGCAGAGGTTGAGCGCGCGGAATTCTCGGCCATCGGCGCAGAAACGATCGTTCCCGTGACCCAAACAAAAAGTCACGCCCTCTTCGCCGTGACCGAGAGAAAATTCGGCGCTGGACGCTTGGAAATCGGTGGAAGATTCGAGCGCGTTTCGCATTCGCCCGAAGCACCTGTTTCGCTTCCCGACCGCAGCTTCTCGTTAGCGAATGGCTCGATTGGCTATCAATGGCAACTCGACAACATAAGCGCCATCAGCGCGTCCTACAGCCACGCCGAGCGCGCCCCCGCGATTGAAGAGTTGTACTCAAAAGGCGCACACGTCGCCACGCTCACCTACGACCTTGGCAACGCGCAACTGGCGAAAGAGCGCTCGCAAAATATCGACGTTGCCTACAAATTGCAGAGCCACGCGTGGAGCGTTCGCGCCTCCGTCTTTCGCAATAACGTGAAGAACTTCATCTACGGCGCCAGCGTTGATGAGAACGGTGACGGCGTCGCCGATCACGTCAATACCGCAGGCGAAGTCGTGGTCAATGGCGAGCTGCTTAAACGGGAATTTGTAAACGTCAATGCACGCTTCACGGGGGCTGAACTTTCACTCGGTTATGCGCCGACGCAAGGCTTCGGATTCACCGCGATGTCCGACACGGTGCGAGGCGTCATCGTGAGCGAAAGCGGCAGTAACCTGCCGCGCATCAGTCCATCAAGAATCGGCGGCAAGCTGACCTGGCGCGGCGGAGCAAATAACGCGTGGTACACGGACGTGGGCGCAACACACGTATTCGAGCAGGACCGCGTAGCCTCGTTCGAAACCAGCACGCCAGCTTACACGCGCGTGGATGCGTCAATTCGCTATCGCATGGCTTTTGCCAACAACCGCAGCGCAGAGCTCTACATCCTCGGCAGAAATCTCACCAATCGCGATATTCGCGTTCACACCTCGTTTTTGAAGGACTTTGCGCCGATGCCCGGTCGGAGTTTGTTTTTGGGTGTGACGACGACGTATTGAAACTCACTGTTCAGACGCCCGGCACCACTGCCGTTCGCACGGAATCCCGTTACCTCGTCCGTGGTTGTCCATCTTTGTATTAGGGCAATTGCGCAAGAAAAATGTGGCTTCCTCGCATGACGTCATCTGCGAGCAATGCGTCCGACCGTCGCAAACAAACTTTGCCGGTTGTGTTGTAGCGGGAGCCGACGTAGCGCCCGAACTTGTTTGGCTGGTTCCTGGCGGATGTCCGTACCAGCTGGGCGGTGTAATTACACGCTCCTCAGACGCAATCGCCTCTGGAACGGGCGACGGCTTCGGTGCAAGGTAGCGCTCGTAACTCAGCCAGCTCGCAAGCAGCACGATGCCGATGACGATGAATCTCAACATGGTTCAGATGAAAATGAATAACGCGGATATTTTGCATCTGATCCCTGGCCAGCCGCTCTGCCGTCGTGGTCTGTAGCGGAAGACTCACTTTTTAGATGCCAAAGATGGCGCGATAGCTGGCTTGGTGGCGACGGCAAGCGTACTTACGCACATTAGCTGGTGTCAATTTGTGGCGTGTTACACACGCACCCTAGGTCACTGCGGCATGAGCAGCTCGCGGCAAAAATTGCTCTCATTCAACCAACCACTCACCGTAACCCTCTCCCGCAAGGGGAGAGGGGACTGACTTGCGCTTCGCGAGGTTCACGCATGCACCGCTGCCACCGCACCCTTCGCCGCGTCAGTAACCGCCGCTCGCAACCACTGCTGCGCCGACAGCGCTTGCGCTCTGCGATGCCAGACCATATCGACGCGAACGGGCGGTACCGCAAACGGCAAATCTACGACGGCGAACTCCTCACTAATCCCGGTCGAAGGCAAAAAGTGCTTCGGCAAAACGGTGAGCAAATCCGAACCGGCCACGACTCGCCCCGCAGTAAAAAACTGATTCACCGTGAGCACGACTCGTCGCGACCGGTTGATTGCCGCCAAAGCCTCATCAACAAAACCAAACGGTCGTCCCGAAAAGCTCACGAGCAGGTGATGAGCGGCGCAATACGCGTCCAGCGTGAGCGGTTTGTGCGCCAAATCCAGCGCCAATGGATGATCGCGCCGCATCACGCAGACGTACTCGCCGCTGTAGAGCTGGGTGTGATACAGGCTGTCGGGATTGCCGGTTTGCATGCTTTGCAGGTTGATCGCGGCGACCACTGCCGGGAAGTAGCCGACGGCGAGATCGACTTCGCCTGCCTCCAGGAGCGCGCGCGGGTCGCGCGTGGTCAGCGGCAGCACGCGGGTCGTGATGCCCGGCGCGTTCGTTTCGCTGTGACGGATCAGACGCGGAATCAACATAGCGGCGGTGGCGTCGGCCATGGCGAGCACGAAGCCCTGTTTCGAAGTGGCCGGGTTGAAGGTGTCGGGTGTGATGCTTGCCTGTAACGAGGCAAGTGCGTCGCGCACCACAGGCCATAGAGCGATTGCTCTGGGCGTGGGAGCGATTCCGTAACCAGCGCGGGTGACCAGTTCGTCGCCTAGCGCTTCGCGTAGACGACGCAGCGCATTGCTGACGGCAGGCTGCGTCATCGCGAGGTTTTCTGCGGCTCGCGTCGTGTTTCGCGTGGCCATAACCTCGTCAAAAACACGCAGTAAATTGAGGTCTAACGAACGGAAACTCTGCATAGCAATAGTCTTTGTATCTTTTTCGTGAATACAACTAATCACTAATATAAATTTGCAATATATCAGGGACTACCCTAAATTGCAGATGTCGCCCTCTTATCCAGAGGATGATTTATAAGAAAAGGATTTACATCATGGCTACTCATTTCCACACCTCCCACGACGGCCTGGATCGCTTTATCGACGGCGCATCCGCTGCTAAAAGCGTCTTTTCTGACATCTTCTCCGCAAAGCGTTTGCCCACCTACGTGCTCGGCGTCGCCATCATGGCCGTTGTCACAATGGCCGAGCGCGCGCTTGACGCGGCACAAACTGGTTTCGCCTTTGAGTGGGCGGTGCTGACAGTCGTGGCGCTCGCCACCTTCGGCCTGCTGGCTGGTCTGATTATTCGCAGTACCCGCGCAGCACAAAGCTGGTTCGCCGACTACTCGAAACATGCCGAGCAAACCCGTGCCGACGTGAAGATGTGGGCCGCCGCCCGCCGTGACCCGCGCGTCATGAACGACATCATCGCAGCGCAAGGGCATGCCGACTGGATGATCGACGAAAGCCGCTCCCACAAGGTAAGCGCTTCGGTGAAGGACGACGGCCTGGCGCCATTGGCGCCGTGGGCACAGTTGACGCGTTACTACTAATTGCTAATAGCAAATTCCCCTTTGCGCTCCGGGCAACGCCGGGTGCGTTAAAGGCTGGGCCCACCACCGGTGCATCGCATACGGTTGTAGGGCCCGTTTTGCTGGGCTAAGCGCGTGAAATGCCGTTTCCGCGCGAGCGGCTCGATCACGTAATCCGATGCGTTCGCAAAGAAGCGACACACGATCAGCGAAAATACAGCCTCTTCTCCTCACTCTCGCGCCCGAACCGGCAGTCTCAACGCCCAGAGCGGCGCATCCTTCATTGAATTCCAGTCCATTTTTTACTAACCGCAAGGTGGTATTTCTCCTGGCGTCGTTTTGCTGTCTGTTGTGGGGCAGCGCCTATCCGGCCATTAAAAATGGCTATGCGATGTTCGGGATTGTCGCCAGCGACATTCCGTCGAAGCTGGTGTTCGCGGGCTATCGCTTCATTCCGGCGGGCTTGTTGTTGCTGGCAGTTGCCGCGCTGATGCGCAAGGATATTTTCACGCTGACGCGGCGCTCGCTGGGACAAGTGGCCGTGCTCGGCTTGACCCAAACCAGCTTGCAATATCTGTTTTTCTACACCGGACTGGCGTACACGACCGGCGTAAAAAGCTCAATCATGAACGCGACGGGCACGTTTTTCAGCGTGCTCCTGGCCCATTACATCTACAAGAATGACCGCTTGAGTGCGAACAAAGTCATCGGCTGTGTGGTCGGCTTTGTCGGCGTGATGGTGGTGAATTTCAGCGACGGGTTGATGTCGTTCGATTTCAGCTGGCTGGGCGAGGGTTCGGTCGTGATCGCGGCATTCGTGCTGTCGGCCGCCTCGATTTATGGCAAACGCATATCGCAAGGCATGGATTCGGTGGTGATGACGGGCTATCAGCTCACCATCGGCGGCATCGCGCTGCTACTCATCGGCTACGCCACAGGCGGCACACTGGCGGGCTTTACGCTGAAGTCGACGACGCTGATGATTTATATGGTGGCGCTGTCGTCAGCGGCGTTTGCGCTATGGAGCATCCTGCTGAAATACAACCGCGTCAGCCTGATCACGGTCTTTAATTTCATGGTGCCGATATTCGGCACGCTGCTGTCCGCGCTGTTCCTCGGCGAAACCATTCTGGAATGGAAAAATGGCGTAGCGTTGCTGCTAGTTTGCTATGGGATTTGGCTGGTGACGAAGGAAGAAGCCAAGTAGCAGCTTTTTCACAAAACCCATATTTCATAAGGGCTGAGTCTCATTTTAACAAAATGTTGACTTACGCTGATTTATGAGTCCAGCCCGCACGAAATAGTCGATTTACCCAAAAGCTGATACGCGTTCACCTGGACAATGTGCCTCGCGAAGCCACCCGAAGCCGCTCATCCGCGCGGCGCGACGGCAAACATCACTCCCAACTCCGCTTTTACAACCGCCACTCCCGCGCTGTCGACGCCAGATCTGGCTCGTGTTCTGCATCATTCCTATACATTTGTCTAAGAAATATCTTATGTTCGGATGATCTAGGGACGCCTTAAACGCGGTATAAGGGATTCATTCCAACTATTATTCAAACGTCATATTTTTTCCCTATGCCGGATCAAAAAAGCGCCACCATTCTGATCGTTGATGACGCTGCGGAGAACTTGCGCGTGTTGAGTGGCCTGCTCGGCCCACACTATCGCGTGCTGGCGGCAACGTCGGGTGAGCGCGGCCTGCGCGTGGCAGCCGACACGCCAAAGCCTGATCTCGTGCTGCTGGATGTGGTGATGGACGGAATGGACGGCTACGCTGTACTCGTGAATCTGCGCGAGAACCCCGCGACACGCGATATCCCGGTAATTTTTCTGACCGCGCGCAATGACGCCGGTGACGAGGAACGTGGGCTGCTGCTCGGGGCCGCCGACTACATCGCCAAACCGATCACCCGCGCCGTAGTACTCGCGCGCGTTCGAGCACAACTGGAGGCGAAACAGGCGCGCGACTGGCTGCAAAATCAGAACGTGGCGCTGGAAGCCGAAGTGGCGCGGCGCATGCACGAAAACGATATGACGCAACGGGTCAGCATTCGCGCTCTGGCGCATCTGGCCGAAGCGCGCGACCCGGAAACAGGCAATCACATTTTGCGCACGCAGGGCTACGTCCAGCGCATGGCGTCGGGCCTTCAGTCGCACCCGCGATTCGCGGCGACCTTGACCGACAGCTACATCCATCTGCTTGCGCTGTCTGCGCCGTTGCACGACATCGGCAAGGTCGGTATCCCCGATTCCATCCTGTTGAAACCGGGCAAGCTGACACCCGATGAATGGGCGATCATGAAGACACACGCGAAGCTCGGCAGCGATGCGCTGGAACGGGCCGAGCGCGATATCAAAATGCCGCTCGCGTTCTTGTCCGCCGCGAAAGAAATCGCGCATTGGCATCACGAAAAATGGGACGGTAGCGGTTATCCTGACGGACTCGTCGGCGACGCAATTCCGGTTGCAGCCCGGCTGATGGCGGTGGCTGACGTGTTCGATGCGCTGATCTCGCAGCGCGTCTACAAAGCCGCCTTCACCTATGCCGACGCCCAGGCCATCATTGTCGAGGGGCGAGGCAAGCACTTTGACCCGGACGTGACAGACGCATTCCTGAATGGCTTTGATGACTTCGTCGCCATCGCCGAGCGTTACCGGGAAACGGCTTAAGTAGTGGTGCGGCGCGAACAACCCGCAGTCTTACTACGCACCGTGTTGCGCCAGTTGTTCTGGGCCGCCGCGCTAACGATAGTCGTATCCGGAGTTCTGCTCGCGGTCGCGCTGTCGTACCTGCGAAGCGATGCGCTTGATGCAAGCGAAAGACTGACTTCGTCGTTTGCGCAGGTCATAGAAGAGCAAACGACGAGAACATTTCAGACCGTAGATCAAACCCTGCAATTGATCAGTAACCGCCTCGTTCAGCTTGAAGCAGCGGGTGGGGTAAATGAGCAATCGGCGCAAGCGCTGCTGAGCGAGCAGATGAAGGAACTGCCCTTTGTCCGTGGCGTGTTCGTGGTAGGTTCCGACAATCGCGTCAAGTTTGCATCGCAAGCCAGCTTCGTCGGACTGGACGTCAGCAATCGCCCCTATGTACAGCAATATCTTGCTGAAGCGAAAAGGGGCTTTTACGTCTCTGACCCACAACGCGGAGGCACGTCCGATTCCTGGGCGATCCACGCGGTTCGACCGTTGATCTCTCGCGACGGGAAGCCCGCAGGCATCGTCGTGGCGTCGATTGAGCCGCGATTTTTTGACAAGCTCTGGCGCACGGTTGATGTGGGAGGCGGCGGCTCGGTGGCGTTGTTCCGGAGCAACGGGGTTCTCATGACGCGGAGCCCGTTTGACGACACCATCATCGGTCAAAGGTTCGACAAAGGCCCGGTATTTCGCGATCTGATCGGGAAGAATTCGTCCGGCAGCATTTTGTACGCAAGCTCCATCGATGAGAAATATCGCAGCTTCGCTTATCGCACGCTATCAGGGCAACTGGACATGGTGGTGATCGTTGGCCGATCCCTGGATTTGATCCTCGCACCGTGGTGGCGATTTGCCATGCTCGCCAGCACGATCTGGGCCTTGGCCGCCGTTTCCATCGTCGGTTTGTGCACCGTCCTGAGTCGGGCGTGGACGCAGCGTGCGCGCGAGGCGGATCACGCTCAACATATGTCGGAGCGCCTTTCGCTGGCGACCGATGCAGCCTCGATCGGGGTTTGGGATTGGGACGTGAAGGCCAACCAGCGGAGCGCGTCGCCCACCTACTTCACCATGCTTGGCTACTCGGCCGACGAAGATCCAGCGGATCGCAAGCGATGGATGTCGCAGGTTCATCCTGATGATCTGGCAGCAGTGACCGCCAAAATTGAAGCAGTCGTTGCAGGCGTGGACGCCCCCTACGAATACGAAGCGCGGATGCTGCAAGCCGATGGCACCTATCGCTGGGTTAACACCATTGGCCGCGTGCTGGCGCGCGACGAAGCAGGACGCGCGAGCCGCCTTGTGGGCGTGCGTATGGACATTACCGAGCGCAAAACGGCAGAGCAGGCGCTGCGTGACGGCGAGGCGCGATACCGCGAACTGTTCGCTGCCAGCCCGCATCCGATGTGGGTGTTCGATGCCGAGCTGTACACCTTTCTGGCGATTAATTCCGCAGCGATTTCACACTACGGTTACAGCCGCGAAGAATTCCTGACGATGAAGATCTGGGACATTCACCCCACCGAGGATTTGCCGCAGTTGCGCGCGCATCTGGAGACACTGCATCTCGGGTCGGTGCGGCGCGGGGTCTGGCGGCATCAGCGCAAAGATGGCAGCATTCTCCTTAGCGAAGTGCGTTCGCATGAATTCAAGTTTGGTGACCGTGCGGCAGTGCTGGTGACAAGTAACGATGTGACTGAGCGGGTGCGGGCGGAAGAGCAGTTGCGCAACAGCGAGGAGAATTTGTCGATCACTTTGCAGTCGATTGGCGACGCCGTGATCTCAACCGATCACGACGGAAAAATCACGCGCATGAACGCAACCGCAGAGCGCCTGACTGGCTGGACGCTGGGCGATGCCGCGGGTCATGAGCTGTCGGAGGTTTTCCGTATCGTCGATGCGGAAACGCGAGTCCCGCCGAAAAATCCGGCGCACCTGGCGATGGAGCGTAACGACGTCGTCGGGCTATCAAATCACACTTCGCTTCTGGCGCGTGATGGCTATGAATATCAGATCGCCGACAGCGCGGCACCCATTCGCAACGCGCAGGGCAAAACCGTGGGCGTGGTCATTGTGTTCAGCGATGTTACCGAGCAATACGGCGTGCGCCGCGCGCTGGCCCGCTCCATCGAGCTACTTGAGCGCACCGGCGAGATCGCCCGTGTCGGCGGCTGGGAAGTAAATCTGCGGACAATGGAGCCGTTCTGGACGCGCGAGACCTTTCTCATTTACGAGCTTGAATCACCGGTGACGCCAACGCTCGAGCTTCAGGTGAGCGCCTATGCCCCCGAGGCACGCCCCATCATTCGTGCCGCTGTCGAAGCCGCCGTATGCGCCGGAACACCGTTTGATCTGGAGTTACCGCTGGCGACCCTTAAAGGTCGCGAAATCTGGGTGCGCGTGCAGGGCTCGGTGGTGCTGGAAGGCGGAAAACCAGTGCGACTTACCGGAGCGATTCAGGACGTCACCGAACGACGCCGACTCAGCAGTGAACTGGATCGGCATCGTCATCATCTGGAAGATCTGGTCGCCACACGCACGATTGCGCTGGCGGCTGCGCAGGCGCAAGCGGAAGCTGCCAATCAGGCAAAGAGCGCGTTCCTCGCGAACATGAGCCACGAGATTCGGACACCGTTAAATGCGATCATCGGACTCAGCTACCTGTTGCGTCGATCCGGCGCCAACCCGGGTCAATCGGACCGCTTGCACAAAATCGATACCGCCGGTCGACACCTGTTGTCGATCATCAACGACGTGCTGGATCTAGCGAAAATTGAGGCTGGTCGACTACAGCTGGATAGCACAGATTTTCATCTCGGAACCGTGCTTGATAGCGTCGCCTCAATCATAAGTGAATCAGCGCTGACCAAGGGCTTACGCATCGAAATTGATGAAGGAACGGTGCCGCTGTGGTTGCGTGGTGATGTGACACGTTTGCGGCAGGCGCTCCTGAATTACGCGGGTAACGCGGTCAAATTCACCGACACCGGTCAGGTCAAATTGCGCGCGCACTTGATGCAGGATTCGGGTGACGATTTACTTGTCCGGTTTGAGGTTGTGGACACTGGCGTTGGCATTGCGTCGGGCACATTGAGCAAACTGTTCGACGCGTTCGAGCAGGCCGATGCGACGACGACCAGAAAGTCCGGCGGCACGGGTCTGGGCCTCACCATCACGCGCGGTTTGGCGCAATTAATGGGCGGCGAATCAGGTGCCGAGAGCACACCAGGCGCTGGCAGCACGTTCTGGTTCACTGCAAAATTGCAGCGTGGGCGCGGTCCGATGCCTACCGTACCGAATCATGACAAGACCGATGTGGAGACGCGGCTGCGCGATCTGCATCATGGTGCGCGCATCTTGCTGGTGGAGGACAACGCGATCAATCGCGAAGTGGCAAACGAGTTGCTGTCGGGCGTAGGCATGGACGTAGAAACGGCTGCCGACGGGGAGATCGCGTTGAGCATGGTGCAAACGCGCCAATACAACCTGATCCTGATGGACATGCAAATGCCCGTGATGGATGGACTGCAAGCGACGCGCGCGATCCGCAAGCTGCCCGGATGTGAGACAAAGCCAATCCTCGCGATGACGGCCAATGCATTTGAAGGAGATCGCTACGCCTGCGAAGAAGCTGGCATGAATGACTTCATTAGCAAGCCGGTGGAGCCCGCGGCGCTGTATGAAGCATTATTGGTGTGGTTGTCGGCAGCGCGTGCACATGACCGCCCCCTTATTGCGAGCGAATCAGAAGCCGGTACAGCGCTTGCCTCCCCGACGCCCGCAATGGGTGATGTGCCAGCGGCGGTCGCTGAATCGTTAAAGCAGCGCCCGAGCAATGATGAATATGCAGACGCACTAAGGGCGCTCACGCTCAAAGTACCCGACATCAATGTCGCACGCGGGCTCGTCTTG
Source organism: Burkholderiales bacterium (assembly GCA_025354165.1). Taxonomy (GTDB): domain Bacteria; phylum Pseudomonadota; class Gammaproteobacteria; order Burkholderiales; family Casimicrobiaceae; genus Casimicrobium. Next base: position 34,055 of record JANXNI010000041.1, read on the forward strand.
CTGCGCGGCGACGCCCGAAAGTACCTGCACCTGCTCAGCCAGTTTGCCACCTCGCACCGGGACGATCCTTCTCAATTGGCGCACTATATCGACACTGGCGACCGAGCCCGGGCGCGACGCTTGTTACACGCCCTTAAAGGCAGCTCAGCGACGCTCGGGGTTGACTTCGTCGCCGAAGCAACGCGTCGGCTTGAATATATGTTGCGCGAAGATGATGACGCTAGCGCGTTGCCCGAAGGCGTAAATCAGGAAGTGGAAAGCCTTGCCGCGTATGGGTCGTCGCTGGCGGCAGCGATCGCATCGCTGAGCGCGATAACGCAGGCCAAACCAATAGTCGACGAAGAGCCGCGTCACCCCCCCGCAGTGCTCAACGTGATGTTGACAGAGCTGGAAATTCTGCTTGCCCACAACGATACCGCAGCCATTCATTTGCTGGAGGAAAACGAAGCGGCCTTGCGCGCCGCTCTCGGCCCTGTGTTCGCGGCGATTTCACGCCATCTGAACGCGTATGATTTTGAAGGCGCACTCGGGGCGATGAAGCTGCGGTAGCGACGAAAATGATGCGAATGAGAGGTTTCTCGCTACATTTCCGTCGACTTTGTACCAAAACATCGTTCAGCCCGCGATCTGCTGTGCTTTCAGCCGAAAGCTGTTGACGGCACTCCGCTAGCGCGGCATCAGCGAAATCGGATCAAGCGGACGGCCCTGACGGCGCACTTCAAAGTGCATTTTGTTACCCGCAGAATCACCGACTTCGGCGAGCTTCTGGCCGATCAGTACGCGCTGCTGCTCCTTGACCAACAATTTGTCGGTGTGGAAATACACGCTAACGGTTTCTTTGGCGTGACTGACGACGATCATCTGACCGTAGCCGCGCGGTTCCTTGCCGACGTAGATGACCTTGCCCGCTGCGGCAGCGACCACCGGCGTTCCGGCGTTGGCCGCGATGTCAATGCCCTTCATCGGCGCTTTGTCGTTGAATTTGCTCGTCACCTTGCCCGAAGTCGGCCATGTCCACGCGATGCCGTCGCGGTCAACGCCCGTGCCCGGCTTGATCTCGACTTCGATGGGAGCGGCAGGCGCGGTGGCGGCGGTGACGCCGACTGCGGGTAGCGCGCCGAGCGAAGAGGACATGTTGGTCGCCAGCGCACTGGCCGCGCCAGTCGGCGGAGTCACGGATACTGGCGCGCCCTCGCCCTGCTTCATCGCGGCCAGCGACGCGTCGCTGTAGGCAACGCGTTGCGATTTCGGCTCGCGTTTGAGCAACGCGTCAACCGGCGCTTCGGCAGGCGTCACGGGGGTAAATACCGGCGCTGGCATCGGTGCAGGCATCGCACCCGGAGGCAAAGTTTGACCCTGAATCACGCCGACCGACGGGATCGGCGTCAACGTTGCGCTCGGTGCCACGAGCAGAGGCATACCGGGCGGGTTGGTCGCAAAATCGGTCGGTGGCTGCAAGCGCAATACTTGGCCGTCGCGCAGCGGCTGCGTCGTGACCATGTTGTTCCACGCCGCCAATGCGTTGATGTCAACATTGTTTACGCGCGCAATTCCGTAAAGTGTTTCGCCGCGCTGCACGACGTGAAATTTCGAGCCCGCCGTGTTGCCTGGCAATGCAGGATCGACCGGCATCACTGTGACAGGTCCCGGCGGCAGAAACTGCGGCTGCAGCGGCTGAGTCGGTCGTGCACCGCGATCCTGTACCGGCGCCGGAATGCTGGTGGTGCACCCGGAAACAATCGCGAGTACGGTGGCTGCGAGAAAGAGTTTTGGAGTCTGCATTTATTCTTGTCCTGTCTTTAGGGGCACGAAGACCACCTCATCAAATGCGGTTTGCTGGAAACTGTCACCCGTACGTGTGACCAGCGTGAGTCGTTGTCGTTCGGGCGAGCCGAGCGGAATCACCATGCGCCCACCATCGGCCATGAGGCCTAACAAATTGGGCGGTATCTTGCCCCCGCCCGCCGCGACCACAATGGCGTCAAACTGCACCACGTTGGAGGCGGCTTCCTGACCGTCGGCGTTGCGCACTTTAACGTTGCTGACGCCAATGCTCGATAGTGTTTGCCGTGCCTTGGCGGCTAACGCGCCGATGCGCTCAATCGTGTACACCTCGCGCGCCAGCCGGGCGAGCACGGCCGCCTGATAACCGCAACCGCCACCGATTTCGAGCGCGAGATCAATTGACTTTCCGGCGCGTAGCAACTCGCAGGAACGGGCGACAGAAAACGGCTGCGAAATCGTTTGCCCGAATCCGATTGGCAGCGCTGTATCTTCATAAGCGCGGCTTGCCAGCGCGTCTTCCACAAATAAATGGCGCGGCACAGCGGCCATCGCCGCGAGCACGACTTCATCTCGAATACCCTGCTCACGCAGCCGCGCAATCATGCGCAAACGCGTACGCTCGGACACCATGCCGAGACCTGCGGCTGAGCGCGCGGGTCGCGCTGTCGAGTCGCTCACGAAAGCCACGCTTTGACTAGATGCAGCGCGTCAAATTGGGTGAGATCAACAGAGAGCGGCGTCACCGAAACATAACCTTCGGCAATCGTGCCGAAGTCAGTGTCTGGGCCGGAATCGGCCGCCTTCCCGACCGGGCCAACGCGATATTCAACGATGCCTTTTTCGTTCGTTGCTTTCACTGCAGGTTCCGCCTGATGACGTCTGCCAAGTCGCACGGTGCGAATACCTTTGATCTCGGTATAGGGCAGGTCGGGAACGTTGACATTAAGTAGCCACGGCGTCGAAGGCAAGCGCTTTTGGTATCGCGCCACGATGTCGCGCGCGACTTGGGCCGCAGTGTCAAATCGTGTCGCCGGACGAGCAGCGAGCGACACCGCAATGGACGGAATACCCAGCAAATAACCTTCCATCGCCGCAGCGACTGTACCCGAGTAAATCGTGTCGTCACCGAGATTAGCGCCGTCATTGACACCCGAAACCACCAGATCGGGACGAAAATCGAGAAAACCAGTCACCGCGAGATGCACGCAGTCAGCGGGCGTGCCGTCGACGAAATAGAACCCGTTATCGGCTTGCGCGATACGGAGCGGACGATCCACAGTGATGGAGTTTGACGTGGCACTGCGATTGCGGCTCGGCGCAACGACGGTTACGTCTGCCAGCGATGACAGTGCGGCAGCCAGTGCAGTAATGCCCGGTGCGTCGTAGCCATCATCATTGGAAACTAGAATCTTCACTGTCGAGAATTATAGAGAGCCGTTCTTGCATCGAACGCAGGGCCCAATTAACCAGCAATATCCTCAGCAGCAGAGCGATCACGGCACGCAGCATTTCAAAAGCAACGCAGCCTATGCGTTTTTGTTGTTAGCGGTCGCGCTGCCGTTTCTAACCCTGCTGTTCACCATGCTCTCGGCAGATGCCAGCGGGCTGTGGATGCATTACGCCGCGACCGTGTTGCCCACCTACGTGGCGAACTCGGCGGTGCTTGGCTGTGCGGTCATGGTGCTGGCAAGTGTCATGGGCGCGGCCTGCGCATGGCAGATTGAGCGATATGAGTTCCCCGGACGCCGCGTATTGTCGTGGGCATTGTTGTTACCGATGGCAATGCCTGCGTACGTGGCGGCGTATGCCTTGACCGATTACCTGCAATTCAGTGGGCCGCTGCAAACGGCGCTGCGCACGAGTTTTGGCTGGGTGAAGGGCGATTACTGGTTCCCGGAACTGGTGTCGATGCCGGGCGCGATCACGGTGTTTAGTCTGACGTTGTATCCCTATGTGTATTTGCTGGCGCGAACAGCGTTCGCTGAGCGCGGGGCTGAGTTGTACGAAGCGGCGCGTACGCTGGGTCTGAATCCGCGCAGCGCGTGGTGGCGAGCGGCTTTGCCAGTCGCTCGACCGGCGATTGCAGGGGGTGCATTGTTGGTGCTCATGGAAACACTGGCCGATTTCGGCACTGTGAGCTACTTCGGTGTGGAAACGCTGACCACAGGCATTTATCGCGCGTGGCAAAACATGGGCGATCTGGTGGCGGCGGCACAGTTGGCGGGGGTTTTGCTCCTGGCGGTACTGCTACTGGTGTGGCAAGAGCGCCGCAGCCGCAGCCGTGCCCGCTATGCCGGCACGCGGGCACGCGCCCAGCGCATGGGCTTTGCGCTGTCACCCGGCAAAGCGTGGTTGCGCACTGTACTTTGCTCGATTCCGCTGGTGCTGGGATTTGTGCTTCCTGCACTTATGTTGCTACGTTTGCTGGCGCGCGAATGGACGTCATTGTCACTCAGCTCTCTTTTGCGCTGGACCGGTAATTCGATACTCATTGGCGGTGTCGCGGCGTTGGTGATTATTGGGCTCGCCTTGACCCTGCATGCGCGCGCACGACTATCGAACGAGCCGTGGGCGCTGCGCATCGAGCGCTTGCTGTCGTTTGGTTACGCGGTGCCGGGCGCGGTACTGGCGATTGGTATCTTGTTGCCGCTGGCATGGCTGGACAATCAGATGATCGAAGTCAGCAAGCGCTTGTTTGGATTCAATCCGGGCTTATTGCTAACGGGAAGCGTGTTTGCGCTGGTCTACGCAGCGAGCATTCGCTTTTACGGCGTGGCGTCGAGCGGTGTTGGTGCTGCGTATTCGCGCTTGCCGCGCCATGTCGACGACAGCGCGCGGGTACTGGGCGTGAGCGGCTGGGCGCTGTTTGCCCGCGTTCATTGGCCGTCGCTTAAGCCCGGTGCGCTGGCGGCGATGCTCCTTGTGTTCATCGACACGTTGAAAGAATTGCCCGCTACGCTCACGTTGCGACCGTTTAACTTCGACACGCTGGCGACACAAACTTATAACCTCGTGAAAGACGAGCGCCTTGGCGAAGCTGCTTTACCGTCGCTGCTGCTCGTGCTGGCGAGCCTGCCTGCCATTGCGCTTCTGGCTCGCGTTCACAATAAAAGAGTTCAACGAAAAAACGTATGACCATCGCCCGCACCAAATCAGATAAGTCGCTCGGCACCGTGCTTGGGGACATCACCCCCAAGCAATTCATGGCGGCGCATTGGCAGAAGCGCTGGCGCTTGATACGAGCCGCGGTGCCTGACTTCAAAGATCTGGTTGATGTCAAAACGCTATGGGCGCTTGCGGGTTCGTCGAACGTTGAGTCGCGCCTCATAATTCGCGACGGTAAGAACTGGAAGCTTGAAACCGGCCCATTCAGCAAAAAGCAAATCGCCGCGCTGCCGGAGCGTGGCTGGACTTTGCTGGTGCAAGGACTCAATCTGCACGTTCCTGCTGCCGATGCGCTGCTGCGGCAATTCAATTTTTTGCCGTACGCGCGGCTCGATGACGTGATGGTGTCGCTCGCCGCGCCGGGCGGCGGCGTCGGCCCACACTTTGACTCGTACGACGTGTTTTTGCTGCAAGGCATGGGCACGCGGCGCTGGCAGTTGAGTGAACAGAAGGATTTGTCGCTCGACCCGGCTGCACCGCTGAAAATTTTGAAGAAACTGTTGCCAACAGAGACGTTTGAACTGACTGCGGGTGACATGCTTTATTTGCCACCGCAAATCGCCCACGACGGCGTTGCGATGCAAAGCGAAGGCTTCTGCACGACTTATTCCATTGGCTTTCGAGCGCCGACGCGACAGGAAATCGCCGATGCGTTTCTCGATTGGCTAGGAGCAACGAGCGAAATAGAGGGTCGCCTGTCTGATCCGGATTTACCTGCGACGTTAACGCCCGCAAAAGTGCCTGCCAGTTATCAGCGCGAAGTGCTCGGCGCGATTGCTGAAATGCAGATTGACCGGGCTGCGATGAAGCAGTTTGCCGGATGCTTTGCAACTGACATCAAACCTCAGACTGAATTTGATGCGCCTGAGCCTCCTATAACGCGCGCTGCATTTGCAAAAGCTTGCGCTAGCGCAAAGGGCGGCAGCGTGAGTCTTGCTGCGGCTGCGCTCTGTCTGTACGATGACGAATATCTGTTCATCAACGGCGAGGCGTTTGTGATTAAGGGCGACGGTTATTTCTGGCGAGCGCTGGCGGACGCGCGCGCACTGGCAGTTCCCTCGACCGTGGCGCGCGAGACGATTGACGCGCTCTACGCGTGGTACTCCGATGGCTGGCTAAAGCTGGTGGATGCCGTCGAGCGATGAACAGCGGGCAGAACCCACCGGATGCCAGCCTACCGCCGATACCCAATGTGGTGAGATCGCTGCTGACATGGGACGATACGTCGCGCGCGCTAAATGATTTGATCGACCGAACCGAACGCACGCTCGATGTTTTTGATGCGTCACTTGCGTTGCAAGACTGGGGCAGCCGAGCCCGGTGTGAGGCGCTGCAGCGCGCTGCACTGGTGCACCACGCAAACATTCGGATTCTGGTGGTTGACGGGCACTTTGTGTCGACGCAAGTACCTCGATTGCTCAATCTGCTCAAGGCGATGGGGCATCGCATCACGATCATGGTGAGCGACGCGCACGAGCTTCCAGAGTGCAGTTATGCTGTTGCAGACCGGCAACACTTTCTTTTTCGCCCCAATTCGGTGCATTCACAAGGAACATTGAATTTCGGTAATGCTGCGAAATCAATGGGTTACGCCGATTCATTTCATGTACTTTGGGAACAAGGCGGGCAGCGCATCTTTCCCGAAGTACTTGGACTGTAAATCCAGCCATTTCCCCTTTTCGGGTTTTCGCTATACTTTCGCTCCTCACTCAGTTCTATTCCGGTTTCGCTCATCGGGGTGGTCTCCACTGAGGGAGATTCTCCTTAAGGCACACACATTCGTTAACGACTCACGTTGTAAGGAAACAAAATGAAGAAGTCCCTCCTGGTCGCTGCTCTTATCGCAGTTAGCCTTGTCGCTTGCGGCAAAAAAGAAGAGCCAAAAGCTGTTGCACCTGCAGCCGCTGCGGCTCCCGCTCCTGCCCCTATGGCTGCACCCGCTCCAATGGATGCTGCTAAAGATGCGATGGGTAAAGCTGTCGACGCAACTAAAGATGCAGCCGGCAAAACCGCCGATGCAGCTAAAGATGCCGCTGGCAAGGCCGTAGATGCAACCTCAGCTGCAGCAACTAAAACTGCTGACGCTGCTAAGGATGCTGCTGGCAAAGCCGTTGAAGCTGCTAAAGATGCAGCCAAAGACGTAAAAGACGCAGCCAAGGATGCCGTGAAAAAACCCTAATCGGTTTCAGTTAACGCAACCTCTAAAAGCCGGTTTCATTTTTAATGTGACCGGCTTTTTTTCGTCCGCGATTTGTGGTGCTATGCCGTCGTGCCTTTGCTGAGCCATTCGCAAATGGCGTGCAGCGACTCAATGGTCTCAACGCCGGGGGGCAATTCATGGGCATGAATATGCGCCAGATCAGGCACCCAGTGCGCGCGCGCGCCTGCGGCCACGGCGGCGGTTAACCCCGGAAGCGAATCTTCAAACGCCCAGCATTGGGTGGCGTCGACGCCGAGCTGGCTGGCGGCGTGAAGATACAGATCAGGCGCGGGTTTGCCGTGAGTGACGGCGTCGCGCCCGACCACAACGTCAAAATGCGCGAGCAAACGGGCCTTTTCCAGCTTGTGGCGTGCGAAATGGGTACCGGTTGATGTTGCAACAGCACAGCGCAAACCAGCCCCTCTGACCGCCGCTAACGCCTCGACGACGCCCGACTTGACCGGCACGCCTTTGGCAATTCGCGCCTGATAGTGCTCGTTCCACACGCGCTGATACTCATCAAACGGAAAATGCGCTCCAAACTCGGAAATCATCATGCGACCGAGCGCGTCGCTTCCGAGACCAATCATTCGCAGCGCCAGCGCCTTCGATACCGAATGTTCAAGCAGGCGGGCGGTAACGAATGTGGCTTCTTGCGCCATGCGTTCGCTGTCGATCAGAAGACCGTCCATGTCAAACAGAATCGCCGCGGGATGATCGCGGCGATTTTCTGCGGGATACAGCTTTTCGTTGAAGGCGTTATTTGACAGGGGCTGAGCCGTATAAACCATAGAACTCGACTTTTCCACTTTTATCGTCCTAGCCCTTAATCAGTCGTCATTTCACGAAAAAGCCATCAATCAGTTCGACCTACGCGATGGTGACCCATTCGAGCCCCTGATCCTGCGTTGCCACAAAAATTTCCTCCGCCGCACCACCCAAGGCTGCCGCAAACGCTTCCTTTGCGAGGTTGGCGCGGTTGTTCTCACGACTCAAATGCGCAGCGACCACACGCTGCAACCGGCTGCTGGCCACCCGAGCCAGAATTTTCGCCGACGCTGCATTCGACAAATGCCCGTAGCGGCCGGAAATGCGCTCTTTGAGCCGCTGCGGATACGATGATCGGTACAACATATCTTCGCAGTGATTAGCCTCCAGAAACAGCGCATCACAGTCGGAAAGCGACGCCTCAATATGCGGCGTCGTCTCACCCACATCAGTCAACACGCCCAATCGACGCTGACCATCAGTGAGCGTCATCTGTGCGGGCTCCCGGGCGTCATGCGGCACTGGAAACGGCAACACCTCAATGTCGCCGACCAAAAAGGCATCATGCGAATCAAACCCGCGCAGCGTGCAACCATCCCAGCGTGATTCAGTGGCGCTTAAGGTGCCAAACGTCAGCCACACTGGAATGCCAAAACGCCGCGCAAACCGTGGTGCACCGCCGACATGATCAGTGTGCTCATGGGTAATGATGATCGCGTCGATTCGCTCGGGTGCGAGGCCTAAGCGCGCGCACCGATTTACAGTTTCCCTGATGCCAAAACCACAGTCAATCATGACAGTGGTTTGCGCTACTTGCACGATTAAGGCGTTGCCTTCGCTTCCGCTACCGAGACTGGCGAATCTCACGTGACTGTCAAACTCGCCATTGCAGTCATAGGCTCACCGGATAGTGTCAACTAGCGAAGTTGTGCGTGCAACAGCGTGACGATGCGGGTGCCGATGGCGGTCGCGTCAGGCGTGCCCTTGCTGTCAAGCACACGCACGTCAGTCTTGCCAGCAGTTTCTTTCACCGTGATGCGGTACTGCTCGGCCACTTCCTTGGTGTCCGTGCGCCAGAATTTAAGCTTGTCGAGAATGCCGGGCTCGTTGTTGGCGATGGTGTCCGGGTCGGCGTAGCGCACGAAGTACGTGCCTGCAGCACGGTCACGATCCACCACGGTGAAGCCAACGCGATCCAGTGCAAGGCCAACGCGGCGCCATGAACGATCAAAGGTGTCATTCATGGACAGGCTGGAGACCCCGCCCACCGACACGATTTGCGCCTGATCCACACGCGCCGCCGCTGCTGCTGGCGATACCGCAGCCTGAGCGATCTGCGTCGCCTCTTCCTTCGGTGCACCCAAATACTGCATCATGCGATTCAAGATTTCGGCCTCGTACTCGGGCTCTGGTTTGCGCTGTTCGTAGCGAAACACCGGCTGTGTGCTGGTGCCGATATTTTTCTCTTCGAGGCCGCGATGGCTGATGAAGATCTCGGTCGTGCCGTTGGCACCGCGTTCCAGACGGGTGCGATATTTATCGCGGGTGCCGCTGGAGTAAACCTGCTCAAACACTTTACCGATAGTGCGACGAATAATGTCTTCCTGAATACGTGCGCGGTTCTCCGCCCAGTCAGTTTCCATGAGACCGATGCGCGAGTCGTCCGACACCAGCGTCATGTTCATGCTCGCCCAGAACTCGCGAACTTTCGGGAAATTCACTTCGGGCGTGCCCGGCACCACCAGCCAACGCTCGGTACCCGCCCGCTCAATGCGCATGCCCGACACGGCAGGCAATACGCCACCGGCCCCCGACAAAACCGCCGCGCGATTGGCCGAATTAACGCCCGAAAGGGTGGCCGTTCCGGCGCGGAAACGTTCGTCGTACTTGGGCGGCGTCAAATCCGGCGGCACTTCCAGCGAAGGGCCCGACGTCGCGGCCTTGTACTCGACACGCTTCGCCTCGAATGGGCTGTACTCTGCAATCGTGCTGCAACCAGCGAGGGTCACTGCGATAGCAGCAAGCGCTGTGAGCGCAAACGTTGAAACTGATTTCATTCGTGTTCCTGTTTCTAAAGTCTTAGCGTAATTTTTTAGAGCAATCCGGCGTGGCGCATTGCAGCTTCAAGCACGGGTTCAAATTTTGGTGTCAGCGGTGTCATCGGCAAACGTGTCGTCGCGCCACACTTGCCCATGCGTGCCATCACCCATTTCGGCGCAATCGGATTGGCCTCGACGAACAGATCAAGGTGTAGCGGCAACAGCGTATCGTTGATCATGCGAGCCGCAGCGAAATCGCCCGCCAAAGCAGCACGGCAAAGCTCAGCCATCGCTTTCGGTGCGATGTTCGCCGTAACAGAAATCACGCCATCGCTACCCATCGCCATCAACGCCAGCGCAGAATCATCGTTGCCACTGTAGACTGCAAATCGCTTGTCAAGTTTCCGTAACTGACGAAGCAGTTCACTGCCGCGCGCGATGTCGCCCGTGGCGTCCTTGATGCCAACGATGCCAGGCACGGCAGCCAACCGCAAAGTGGTTGCCGTCGCCATATCGGCCACGGTACGACCGGGCACGTTGTACAGGATCATCGGGAGGTCAATAGCCTCCGCAATCGCCTTGAAATGCTGGTAAAGCCCCTCTTGTGTGGGCTTGTTGTAATACGGGACCACCGAGAGCGACGCGTCAGCACCGACTGATTTCGCGTATGCGGACAGACTGATCGCCTCACGCGTTGAATTAGCCCCGGTACCAGCAACAACCTTGATGCGGCCCGCCGAATGCGTCACCGTCGTCTTGATCAAAAGCGCGTGCTCATCGACATCCACCGTCGGCGATTCGCCCGTGGTGCCCACTATCACAATCGCAGCGGTACCAGACGCCACATGCCAGTCGATCAGACGTTTAAGTGCATCGATATCCAGCGCGCCGTCGGCGTGCATGGGGGTAACGATGGCAACCAAACTGCCTTGAATCGGGGACAATGCATCAATGGGCATGGAAGTGAACAAAAATCGAAGCTAACTTTGAATGTTAGCGCAGGGCGCATGCGCTCGACTCGGTGCTTGGACAACCAGGCTTTAGTGGTCTAAAATAGTGCGAATGGGGAAATACAGACTTTGGGCATGTGTGCCGCTGCTGCTGGCTAGCTTGGTCTCGACAACGCTTTCGTTGTCGGCATCGGCCGCGCCCAGCGATCCGGCAGATGCGCCAGGCCCGCTACTGCGAGCCGAAAAAACGTTGCGCAATTTGGGTGACAAGGCCAAAGACTCCGCCGCAAACATCACAAGCTACGCGCTAGCGCTGATCGGCGTTGACTACCGGTTTGGTGGCAACACACCGGATCAGGGTCTCGATTGCAGCGGTTTGATTCGTTACGTGTTTCAGCAAGCCACTGGCATTTCCCTGCCGCGCAGCGCGCGAGAACAGGCCCGCGTCGGACAATCCATCAAGCGTGACGATTTACAGCCCGGCGACCTGGTGTTTTTCAATACACGTCGTTTCCAGTTTTCGCACGTTGGACTTTATATCGGCGACAACCGGTTTATCCACGCGCCGAGCACGGGTGGCTCGGTGGAAGTGTCGAATCTGGATAACCGCTACTGGCAAAAAGCGTTTAATGGCGCGCGGCGCGTCGTCGCCGGGTTGCCGGATGTGACTGCTCTGGTAGTTCAATCCGCTCAGGCGGCCACCATCAACCCGATATCTCCTGAAAAAGCCTCGCCAGCGGCTAATACACGCGACGCCAGCGAAAACTAGCGCTCGCTCGCCTTTTTAAGCATATCGATCACCGGCTTATGCGCTTCACGTACCGCCCAGTCGTAGGCGGTTTCGCCTTTATCGTTTTTCTGAGCTAAATCCGCACCGTACTCAAGCAGCAGCTTGACCACTTCGGTCTTGTTTTCGCGTGCCGCCATCATGAGCGGACTGATACCGGTCGGTGACGACGCCATCGGATCGGCGCCCTGATCGAGCAGGTATTTCGCGATTTCGACATGACCGTTGACCGCCGCGTAATGCAGAGCCGTCCACCCCGAGCTGTTGACATCGCCGCCTTTGCCACGCAGATAACGCACTACCTTCTCGTGACCGTTCAACGCGGCCACCATCAGCGCCGTGTCGCCCCATTTGTTGCGCATGTTGACCCTGGCACCGGCATCAACCAGCGTTTGTGCGCTTTGCAACAATCCGCCGCGTGAGGCAACCAACAATGCTGGATCGCCCCGTTCATCCACTGCATCGGGTTTCACGCCCTTTAGCAACAAGGCGCGCACCTCATTCGGTCGATCAAGGTCAATCATCTGGAACAGATCGGCCGTACTAGCTGCGTTTTGGGCAAAAGTGACTGACGAAATGAATGCCGTACACAGCAGTGTTGCGCGCAAATGACCGCGGAGATAGCGTGGAATCATGGCGTCACCCGAAACAGCGAGAAAAAGTTTTGACTGGTGGCGCGGCCAACAGTTTCCACGTCTATGCCGCGAACCGCCGCAATGGCCGAAGCAACGTGCGGGACAAACGACGGCTCATTCCTCTTGCCGCGATAGGGGACTGGCGCGAGATATGGAGAATCAGTCTCGATCAGCATGCGCTCAAGCGGCACACGTTGGGCCACATCGCGCAAATCTTTGGCGCTCTTGAAGCTGACGATTCCCGAAAATGAAATGTGGAAACCAAGATCCATCGCCGCGCTAGCGACGTCCCATGTTTCGGTGAAGCAGTGCATCACACCGCCCACTTCTCCGGCGCGCTCTTCACGCATGATGGCGAGCGTATCCTCGGAGGCGCTGCGGGTGTGTATCACCAGCGGCTTGCCGCATTCGCGGGCTGCACGGATATGAGTCCGGAAACGTTGCCTCTGCCATTCAAGATCGCCCTGCAAGCGGTAGTAATCGAGCCCGGTTTCGCCAATCGCCTGCACCTTCGGATGCTGTGCTCGCGTGAGCAAATCGGCGACCGACGGCTCTTCAATGTCTTCATAGTCTGGGTGCACACCGGCCGTTGCGTAAATGTTCGGGTGTCGGTCCGACAGGGCAATGACCGACGGCCATTCAGGCAAGGTAACGCTGATGCACATTGCATGCGACACATTCGCAGCCCGCATGCGCTCAACCACCGCATCAGCATCGTCCGCGAAATCAGAGAAATTAATGTGGCAGTGGGAATCAACAAACACGGGCAGCAACCGGAAAATGTGGCACGAAACTACATCGTGTGCGTGGGTCGCGAGGACGCCAGCAGCGCCCCGAGAATGCCTTCAATGCGGCGCTTGGCACCGCGCCCGGTGTCATCCTTGGTGAACTGAACGCCGATGCCCTGGGCGCGCGCGCCCTGAATACCAGGCGGCGTAATCCACGCCACTTTGCCCTGCACCGCAATGCGATTCGGATCATCCATCAGCGTGAGTAACATGAAGACTTCGTCGCCCAGTTTGTAAGCGCGCGTCGTCGGAATGAAGATGCCGCCGCCTTCAACCCACGGGATGTAGGCGGCGTACAGCGCCGTGCGTTCCCGAATGTTGAGCGAAAGCACGCCCGAGCGCACGCCGCCAGGCGCACTACGAACCGTACCAGTAATCGTTCCTTGGCCGGTAGGAGTACCGAGACCGTCTGAATCACTCATGAATGGATATTGCTCAAAATCCTGTCGCTTCGGTGACTTAGCGACTAAAAAGCGCCCGATAATCCAGCAGCAGCGACTCACATTGCAGCCGCGCAGACAGCGTGGTATCGGGCAGATAACGCTTGCGTAACAGTGCCCGATGATAGCGGAGCGCTTCGGCTAGCGGTAGCTTCGCAGCCAATTGGTTCAAGGCTTCGGACTGATCCCTGTATACCGTTGGCAACAAATTGGCACGCGCACGCGCCCAGTCGCACGTCCAGTCAGCCAGCCACTGCAGCAGATCGGCGAAACGCTCCCGCTTCTCGGTCTTGCCGCCACCCTCGACCCAAGCTCCCCAATGCAGCGTCGGAAACTGGCCCGGGCGCAGCAAATCGCGAATGAACGCGTCGTGAGCGGATGCTCGCCCAGAATTGGCAAGCGTCGCTGCGGTTAGCGGCTCGCCGCGCGTTCGCAGCAAGAGCGCATCAATGTCAACGCTGGCGACGCCCTGCTCGCTCATCCATGCGTGCGCTTCCTGATGCGTCGGTCTCGGCAAGGTAGTCCGGAGTGCGCGGCTGCGGATCGTCGGCAACAGTCGTTCTGCTTGTGAAGTCACGAGCAGCCAGCGCGTGTTCGGCGGCGGCTCTTCCAGCGCCTTGAGTATCGCGTTGGCACTCTCACGGGCGAGGGCAGCGGCAGGATCAACGAGCAGGACTCGCCCGCGCGAACCCGCCGCCGAGAGCTGCATGAAATCAAGTGCCTCGCGCACCACATCAATCTTTATGGTCGGCAATTTCACCGTTTCCCCATCCCCGACATCCGGCAACAAACGCCGGAAATCAGGATGCACATCGCCCGCCAGCCAGCGGCAGCTCGGGCATTCGCCGCAAGCCGTCTGATCCTTCGGATTCAAACACAACAGCAACGCCGCCAATGAGGCCGCCGCCTGCCCCGCGCCGTCGCCGGTCCGTCCGACAATCAGCCAGGCGTGGTGATGCGACGACACCAGATCATGTGAACGCGCAAGCCACTGTCGATGCCACGGGAGCGGTGCAAACTCCATCGCTAGTCCGATGCCTTCAATAATTGCTGCGCGCAAGCCAGTACGCGCGCGCGAACAGTATCTTTCGACTGGTCACTCGACAACACTTTGATGCGCTCCGGTTCCGCTGCGGCACGATCCAGATACGCCGTGCGTACGCGATCATGAAAGTCTGCCGCTTCAGACTCAATGCGATCCATCGCACCTCGTCGCGCCACGCGATCATGCGCAGCGTCGCGAGCCAAATCAAACAGCAGTGTCAGGTCCGGCGCGAAATTTGGATGTACCCACTGGGCCAATTCAGCAACCCGCTCAAAGCCAAGCCCACGACCGCCGCCCTGATACGCAAACGTGGCGTCGGAAAAGCGGTCGCACAATACCCAATCTCCGCGTTCCAGAGCGGGCCAGACTACCCGCTCAAGATGTTCACGTCGAGCGGCAAACACGAGCAATGCCTCACTATGCGGGCTCATCGCACGATCCAGAAACAGCACCCGAATCGCTTCGCCCAGCTCTGTGCCGCCGGGCTCGCGCGTCGTCACAACCGTTTTTCCACGCGCCGACAGAAGCGTTCGAACGGCGTCAATATGCGTGCTCTTGCCAGCACCGTCGATGCCCTCAAACGTGATGAATTTGCCTCGCAACACAGCCATTACTTACTCAATTGAAATTTCGCCACGGCCCGATTATGTTCTGCAAGGTTCTTCGAGAACTCGCTGGTGCCATCGCCACGCGCGACAAAGTACAGGAATTCGCTGTTCGGTGGCGCAACTGCGGCTCGCAGTGAGGCCCGCCCCGGGAGTGCGATAGGCGTCGGCGGCAAACCGTTACGGGTATAAGTGTTGTAGGGCGTATCGGTTTGCAGATCAACCTTGCGCAAATTGCCGTCAAATTTTTCACCCAGGCCGTAAATCACGGTGGGATCGGTCTGCAAACGCATGCCAATACGCAACCGGTTCACAAACACGGAACCGACAAGCGGACGATCCGCATCGCGCCCGGTTTCCTTTTCGATGATCGAGGCAAGAATTAGCGCTTCGTAGGGGGATTTAAGCGGCGTATCAGCCGCGCGTTGTTCCCACGCACGTGCAAGTTCTTCTTTCATGCGTTTGTGCATGAGCTTCAGGAGCGAAATGGCCGAGCTTCCGGGTGCGACGAAGTACGTATCGGGAAAAAAGTAACCTTCCAGCTCCGGCACGTCGGTCGCCAGTGCCTGCTTCAAATCAGCGCGTGCGGGCAGCGAATTCGCGGCGAAAGTAGCGACGCCTTCGCTTGGCGTCGCCGAAAGCGATGCATAAAGATCAGACAGACGTGAGCCTTCAACGGTCGTAATGGCCAGTCGCTGCGCATTGCCTGACTCAATCGCCGCAAGGATGTCGGCCACGGTCTGCGGCGATTCGAACAAATACTCGCCCGCCCGAAGTTTGCGCGCGCTACCGCGAATGCGCGCGACCGCCTGCACCACCAGACTCGGCGCGATTTCAAGGCGCTCGATCTCGGTCGCAAGGCGCGTCAATGAACTGCCCTGGCGCACGCTCAGGCTAACGCCTTCAGCGGGAATGGTGGCGCGCCAGAGCGGCAGTGCGAACCACGCAGCGAGGGCTACAGCAGCTAGTACGAATAGCCCGACGAACAGTTTCTTCATGAATGCGTGATAGAACGGCAATCGCCGCCAAAGTCCCGAATCCTATAATTTTGCCTATGTTTTCTCCGCCACTCACCCGCCGCCGAATTTCGCTCGGCTTTACGC
The DNA here is from genome assembly GCA_025354165.1 of Burkholderiales bacterium. Classification (GTDB taxonomy): domain Bacteria; phylum Pseudomonadota; class Gammaproteobacteria; order Burkholderiales; family Casimicrobiaceae; genus Casimicrobium. Next base: position 50,365 of record JANXNI010000041.1, read on the forward strand.
TGATCGAATTGATGATTGCCGTTGTCATCATCGGCATCCTCGCCGCCATCATCGCCCCCAACGTGATCGGTCGATTGCATGACGCTAAAGTCTCTGCCGCCAAGCAGGACGTATCGACGCTGGTGCAATCGCTCGCGATGTACAAGCTCGACAACGGACGCTTCCCCACCGGCGAACAAGGTTTGAAGGCGCTGGTTGAAAAGCCGGTCAGCTCGCCGCCACCCAACAACTGGCGCACTGGCGGCTACATTGCCCGCCTGCCGAATGATCCCTGGGGCAATCCCTATCAGTTCGCGAACCCTGGACTGCACGGCGACATTGACGTGTTCAGCATGGGAGCCGATGCTAAACCGGGCGGGGAAGGCGAAGGCGCCGACATCGGTTCGTGGAACCTCTAAGTCCGTCAAGGAGACGCGGCTTCAGCCTGATTGAGGTTCTGGTCGCAACTGCGATTCTCGCGACTGGGCTCATCGCCGCATCGCGCGCTGCGCTGGTTGCGACTAACGATCAAGGCGCGTTACGCGACCGGACGCTGGCCCGCTGGGTCGCGCACAATACGCTAGCGGAGATTCGTTTGCAGCCGCAGCAAGCGCAAGTAGGCAATGCAAGCACGCGACGAGTGCAGCAAGCGGGCATCGAATTCACTGCGCAAGCCAAAGTCACGGCCACGCCTAGTCCCTTGTTCTCACGCGTTGAAGTGGTGGTGGTGCGTACCGGCGGCGACGGGCACGTGCTGGCGCAAGCGGTTGGGTTTTCGTCGCGATCATGATGCGCTCCAAAATCAATCGTGTTCGCGGCATGACGCTCGTCGAAATCATGATCGCGCTTTCGATTGCCTCGCTCATGACGCTGACCGGCTGGCGGGCGCTGGACACTTTGCAGGTCTCACGCGATCGCGTGGTCAACGATGCGGCGCAGTGGCAACGCCTAGATGATTTTTTCGCGAATCTCGAAGCTGATTTGCGGCGCGCATCGCTCTCTGAATTTGCCGCCAATAGTGACGCAATAGCGATGGTTCAGCCGTCGCTTTCACACGGCGTGGACACTCGCCGCGTCAGCTATAGCTGGATGGTCTCTAAGGACGGCGTTGAAGTGATTCGGGAGGCCGGTGGCGAGCGGATGCCGGTTGCCGAGGTGCAATCGATCTCGGTGGCCTACAGCACCGACGGCGTGTTGTTCGAACCCACGATCAACGCTTATCCACGCGCGATTCGCATCAGTGTTGTCCCGCTCACGACGGCGGGCGCACTCCCACCGGTTGATCGCATTCTGGCGCTACGATGACCGAATCGAAGCAACGTGCTCGCGGTGCGGCGCTGGTCGTCGCCTTGCTGCTGACCGCTCTGGGCGCAGCTATTGCGACGCAAATGATTGTGCCGCTCTCCGGTTGGCTGGATCGGGAGTACCGCGCACGCGACACGCAGGCAAGCTACACGCTGGCCGACGCTGCGGCGTCGTGGGCCATCACGGTGCTAGCGGCGGATGCGCGTCTTGGACCGCTGGATCACTACGGTGAACTGTGGGCGACGCCCTTGCCGCCAACCCCCGTAGAAGGCGGCACGATTGAAGGCCGCATTACCGACCTTCAGGCGCAGTTCAATCTGAATAATCTCGCGCCGCGCGGCGTGAAAAGCGCTGCCAACATTGCGCTCGCCAAAGCGCTGTTCGCAAAGGCCGGGGTCGCGCCCGCGCTCGTCGACACTCTGGCTGACGCGATTGACAAAGACGACTTGACTGACGACGGCCAAAGCGAACGACAACGCTACGGACAAACCTTGCGCAATGGGCCGTTGCGCGATATGGTTGATCTGCTTGACGTGCCGGGCTTTACCGATGCTTCCGCCCGCGCATTGAGTGAAATCGTGGTTGTCCTGCCCGAGGCGAGCCCCATCAATGCCAACACCGCATCGAAGGCGCTCATTGCAACAGCATTCCCGGCGGCCACACCGGCCGATCTGGATCGCGCAATGGCCAGACGCGCACAACAACCTTTTTCCGGGCCCAATGATCTGGCGACGTTGTTGGGGCAACCATCTTTGGACGGGGTTTTCAGTACGAATTCGCAATACTTCGCCGTGGAGGCGGTGATTCGCTTTGAGCGCGTCAGTCATCGCGTACAGTTACAGATTGCCCGCCCCCCGACCGGTCGACCCACCCTTATTACGCGGCTCATTTCGAACGCTTGAATCCGATCACACCTTGGCACTTCCAGATTCCCAAAAATTACTCAGCCCACCTGAACTCGGCGTCGCCCGTGCGCGAATACCCGGCTTTAGTCGACTAACGGCAACCGAACAATTGCGCGCAGCGGCGCTCGCACTCAATCGTGATCTCGGTGTCGGATCGGACAATCTCAGGCTCACCGCAAGGGCGGTGACTTCGTCACCGGACGATGCCTGGATCGCATATACGACGCATGCAGTCGCCGTGAATTCGGTGCTCACGACTGACGTGTTCAGCGCATTAAATACGGGCAAAACATATTGGGTCGGTGCACCGAGCGGATACATTGTCGGCACGCATGGCGCCACGGCAGTTGAAACGACCAGCAACGCCGACGACGCCGGCCTGCCAGCCATCGTTGCTGCCATGTTGACCCCACGTTTCGGCAGCGCCGCCATCGCGAACGATTGCATCCTCGTCGACCGCGATCGCACGCTTTTGAACGATGACCGGTTGGCGTTGTGGCAAGCGGCAAGTGGTAGTTCGATGGTGGACGGAAATTTTCCATTGGGCGCAGAAGCACGATTGGTTGCCGCGCCCAGTCTGCAGACCGTCGCGCGCTCGACGACGCTCGATGTTGCCTTGCGTTACGCTGCCGTTGCGGGCGTCATTTGCGCGCTGATCGCGGGATCGAAGTTCGCGATGCTGCCATCGATCAATGCCACAAGCACGGCGCAAAAACAGCCCGCGCCCGGCGCATTGCTTGAACGTATTGCCACCGTTGCACCCGAAGTATTGGCGCGTACGCAAAGCGCGACCTATGCCAGCGGTGCTTGGGTCTTCAGCCTTAGCGATGCCCTGGATGCGCCTTCCCAATTGAACATGCAACGAGCACTCGCAGCGAACGGCCTGCAAGCCCAAGCCACCGGCGCGCCAACGCCGCGTGTTCGTGTTTATCTCGCGCCATGAAGCTGCCTGATAACGCCACGATTAACGGCTTGAACCGCTTGCAGCTGCGCCGTCTGGCTTACGTTGCGGTTCTCGCCGCGTCCGTACTGGCGACGATTTTTTTGTTACGCGCTCAGACCGAACACGAGGCAATCCTGCATGACGCCGCAATTCGCAATGCATGGCAGACCGAGGCTGTGCCCGTCAGCGGATCAATGACGATCGCTGCCGTTCGCGCACGCTTCAATATCTCCGGCGGCGGCACGGCGGGTGATCTCGCATGGCAAGTCGCCAACGCAAATGAATTGTGTGCCAGTCTCTCGGCGCTTGAACTTGCTGCGGTCAAATTACGCGAGGTGAAAGTGGCACGGCGCGGCGCGGGCTTTGCCGTTAGCGCGGAGCAGATTCCATGAAGCGCTTATTGACTTTTTTACTGCTTTTTGTGGTTGCGATGGGTGTATTCGTGTGGCAATTGCCTGCCTCAATCATTGCCGGTTTTGTCCCCACGGAAGCCAGTCGCTTCGTGCAACTGCATCGAATCACCGGCACGCTGTGGCGCGGCAACGCACTTTTTTCGGCGATGGGTGTTTCACCCACGCTCTCTGTCGCATGGCAATGTCAGCCGTCGATCATGCCGCTGGGCGCGAGTTGCGCGTTATCTGAAAGCGTGACCGGCGTGGCTCAAGTCAATCTGCTCTCGCGCACGCTGACTATGGAAAAAATCACCGCTGTTTTGCCCGTTCAGGTCGGCGGCGGCGCTGCATTCATGGCTGAATCGCCGCGCGTCACACTCGAAATCGCATCACTAACAATGAGCGCAACCACGCTGGCCATTCAAGGCAGCGCTCGCGCCGAATCCGCTCGCTACGCCTTCGGCCAAAGCCCCGTCACGCTGGGTGAAGTCACCGCCGATTGCAAACCCGACGCAGCTTCCGCATCGTCGCGCTGCATGATCAGTAATCGCGGCGGCAATGCCCGTCTTGATGGTCAGCTTTCGTTGACAGGACGTGGTGCCAGCGGCACGCTCGAATTAACGCCATCCGGCGCAGCAGCGCAGCGCATCACGTTCTAGCCGCGCGGCGAACGCTGAAGAGCGCTTGTGACACACGCCCAAGGCCACGACATTAGGCGTACAGCTCAAATTGAAAACCACAATCGCTGGTGTGGCGTATGAGTTGCTGTGTTCGATAGAACTTTCGCTATGTATGCCCTTCCTTACGCTGCTGCCAACGGTTACCATCTCACGATGGCAGATTCCTCTTTTTTCTCTCCACGGCCCGCAAAGCCTGTGTCTAAAACGTCCTTAGTCGCTCCGACGACTGCCGCAGCGGACGCACTGCTGGAACGCGACCGCGTATTAAACACCCTCGTCGCTCGCATGGCGAACAAGGATGAAGGCGCACTGTCAGAAATGTTTGACATGGTCGCCAAACGATTGCATTCGTTCGCGCTGCGCATCGTGCGCGACGAAGGTCTGGCCGAAGAGGTAACCGAGGACGCGCTGTTTCAGGCCTGGCGTGAGGCGAACCGGTTCGATGTGGGGCGTGGCAAAGTCATTACGTGGCTGTTAACGATTTGCCGTTCCCGCGCGCTGGATGCACTGCGTCGTGCCGACATCGCGGAATGTGTGGAAGACCCGGACGAGTTCCGCTCGCATGAGGCTAGCCTCATGGCCGAGCCTGAGCAGTTGATCAGTCAATTTGAAACCAGCAGCGCAGTGCAAGCCGCGCTATTGATGCTGCCTCCGAAGGAGCGGCAAGCCGTGAGTCTCGCGTTTTTTCGTGGTCTCACGCATCAGGAAATCGCGGATCACTGGCAAATGCCATTGGGCTCAGTGAAGACTTTGATGCATCGCGCGTTCGCTCAATTGCGAACGCAACTTGAGGCACAACAATGAATAACGCTACAAATATTATGAACGGTATGGACGACGAAACTTTCCCGCACTCAGTGGCAGGCGCTATGGCCGAAGCTGTGCGCGCCGCCCCACTGGACCCGATGACTGAGCGCTTCATGAAGTCGCGACTGATGACCCGTGTGCGTGACCTTGAGCGCGGCGACGTCACCAGCACGGTTCGCCCCGATCAGGGTGAGTGGGAAAAATTCAGCCCCCGTATCAAGATGAAAGTGCTGCGTCGCGAAGCCGATGGCACTAGCATGAGTTACCTTTTAAAGCTTGAGCCGGGTGCATTTCTCGTCCCGCACAAACATTCGATTGACGAGGAATGTGTCGTGCTCGAAGGGGAAGTCACGATCGGTTCTGAGCTCGTCGGGCCCGGCAGCTATCACCTCGCCCCACGTGGCCTGGTGCATCAGCCAATTCGCTCCGAGCATGGCGCGATATTGTTCGTTCGCGGCAAAGAGCCGAGCTGGCGTCACACTGCCGTCAAAGAAACTTTGCGGGCGATTTTGCGCTGATTTGAGCATACGGCTTTACGCTGAAACGACCTATACATACGGGCTATCGGCGAATTAATTAATAAGTCGATATCCCGACAAAGCCGATGTGAGCCCTTTATTAACATCGTTATCGCTGAAAAGCTGATGCGCCATCGCGCACAGGTTGCGTCCGTGATTGGACGCGTAGCGTGGCATCATGCCGCCACAGCGGCGGACGGTTCAACCGTCGGTGCCATGCTCAACATGCGTGCCGGCCCGTAGATCGTCGCGAACGGGACGTCCTTGGCGTCGCGCCCTGTTCCAACCCGGATGAGCCATTCGACCGGGGCCATTTCGGTGGCGTCGAAAATCACCCATTGGTCGCCAAGCCACGCTTCGAACACGGCGTGGAAATCTGGCGCGCCTTCGGGGAACTTGATGTAACCGACGACGAACCGTGCTGGGATATTGAGCGCGCGACAAAACGTGATGCCAAGGTGCGCGAAGTCGCGACACACGCCTTTGCGTTGCAGGAACACGTCACACGCGGTTGTTGTCGTATCGGACGAGCCAACGACGTATTCGATGTTGTCGTGGATCCACGAGCGAATCGCCTCGACTCGGGCCCACCCCTGCGGCAAATTGCCGAACATTTTCTGCGTGGCGGATGCGAGCAAATCGGATTCGCAATATCGCGTGGGTGCCAACAAATGTACGATCTCGGAGGGAATTTGGGAGACCGACGATTCGGCCAATCTATCGGTCGCGTAGGACGGCGGTATCACGTCAATGGTGGCCTGATAGTGCACATTCAGCGTCCCAGCAGGCACGTCGCCACGGGTCAGGCGATTGCCGGTCGGCGCGTGCACGAATGGTCGCATTTCCACGGCGGGCAGCAGCTTTAGACGCTCCGCCACAATGCGCTGATCAGCTGAGTCAATCGGCTCAATCTGAAAGATGAAGTGACACGTATCGTCCAATTCATATTGCAGTGTGCAATCAATGTCGAAGCGAATGGGTGATGACGGTACCGTCGGTACTTTCTGCAATTTCGCCGGTGATGTAGCGCCGGTTGCCGCTTTTTCTACTACCATGATGACCTCTGAAACTACTGTTGAACAGCACGGTTCAAACGCAATTGGCGCATGCGTCGATGGCAGGATTGCGTCGCAGGGCCGAGACGCGTGCGAAGGTATCCACGCATGCGAAGCGTTCTGCCTTTGAGCACGCAATATTCGTTACCTAAAATCGCGCCGTAGCCCTGGACGATGAGCCCGGTCAGTTGTTGCCGCAGCCCCTGGATTTGGTCAGTAATCACAATTCATGCGCCGCTTTAGCAGCCATCGTTCAGAAAGAGAGACTTTATGCGCACCGAACAAATTTCACAGTGAGACATCGGCGGCAGACTGTGTAGTCCCGAACCTACGATCCCTGTATCGTCACATCGCCGAGCGTATTCGTCCGCGTCGCAACGTCATGGCCCTCGTTCATGCGAACGCTGACTTCACGTGCGATTTCTGCGCCGAATAGAAAAACCGCCGACGAGTAGAACAGCCACATCAAAACCACCGCCAGACTCCCCGCAGCACCGAACACATCGGTGGTACCAATGCTAGTCAAGTAAAGCGCGAACAGGCTTTTGCCGAGTACAAACAGGATCGAGGCGCACGCCGCGCCGAGTGCCGCAGCGCGCGTCGGCACGCGTGTGTCCGGAAGAACCTGCAACAACACGGTGAACATGAAAGTCAGGAGGACGAGACTGATTAATTTTTCCAGCGTTTGAAAAATAGCGACGAATTGTGTGTCCTGAATAACAAAGTGCTGAAGGGCAGCGACGCCTGCGTCCAACACCAATGAAACGATCAGCAGAAATGCCAGCCCCGTGACCAGTGCAAACGAGAGTAAGCGCGCTTTCACCAATGCCCAGGTAGATAGCATCAGTGGCACATCCGACCGCGCCTGCGAGCGAAAAACAGTATTCAGCGCGACTTTCAATTCGGCAAACGTGACCGATGCGCCGACGATGATCGCAATGATGGAGAACACCGTCGCGCTAGTCGATGCGCGCGACTTCCACGCGCTCTCAACAGCGTATTGAACGAAGGTTGCGGCCTCGGGCCCAAAGACGCTGCGCAACTGCCCGTAGAGTTGGCCTGAGGTCGCGTCCGCACCGAATAAAAACCCCGCTATGGACACGATGACCAGCAGCATGGGAGCCAATGAAAACAATGCGTAAAACGCAAGTGCAGCGGCCAGCGCGCTGCAGCGGTCATCAATCCATCCCAGCGACGCCGTCCACAAAACGCGCAGCGCCGCGAAGCGCCGTTCGGGTCGATTGTGCTGGTGCAGCAACGCACTCTCCACACGATATTCTGACAACGCAGCTGGGCGAGATTTCATAACAGTCTGGATCGCCTTTCTTCTGGGGACGCGCGGTCGTAACTATAAAACGGCTAAAGGTGATGCCGGATGATGCCGGGTAACTCCGAAATTCAAAAGGGCGTTACGCCGAGATGACGCAACGCCCCTATCTGTCTGAACGCTTAAGGCTTGAGCTTACTGCTTAGCTCTTGCCAAACTTGACTTTTGTATCGTTTAAACAGGCCGTTTTGGCATCACTCGCCAAAGCGTCACAACGTTGTTTAGCGGCGGCGTAAGCGGCATCTGATTTGTCTTCCATTGCATCTTTGCGGGCATCAGCCACTTTTTTTGACGTGTCAGATTTCGCTTCGGAAGCGACCTTTGCTACCTTCGCATCAGCCTTCGCTGCAACCTTCGCGGATTTGGCATCCTTGATGCAGACCTCCTTCGGATTGCCAGTCAGCTCACTACATTTCGCTTTTGCGATGTCATAGGCAACGTCGGCGCGTTTGTCGCGCAGTTTGCGATCTGCTTTAGGGCTTGGCTTGTACTTCGCGGACAGTTCAGCCTTGGCAATTTCGTATTTGCCCTTGGCTTCCATGACGCACACGGACTTTGCATTACCTGAAGTTGCAGAGCATGCAGTGATGGCTGCCTTGCGGTCGCCATCGAGCGTTTGCCCGGCAGCTTTGTATTCCGTTTTGGTGAGTGCCTGAGCAGGGATTGCGATGGCCATGGCGAGAATTGCCATCGTGGGGATCAATTTAAGTTTCATGAATATTCCTTAGAAAAAATTATGTGGATTAACTACAAAACGTAGCGGTTTACAGTGACGTACAACGGATTTACGCCGACACGGCGGGATTTTTTACGTGCTGGTGCTCGCCCATTGCGATGGGTTCCCCGGTGATCGTAGATGCGGCGAGCGACAGCATGCGCACGACCTTACTGCTGTTCGAATCCCAATATTCCGCAGCCTCACAATCTACGCGCAGCAGGATCAGGGTCGGGTCATCTTCGCCTTTCGGAAACCACGACTTAGCCATGGGTGTCCACAGCGCGTGAATGCGCTCGCGGTCACTGACAACAGCCGCACGTCCAGAGAAGCTTACATACGACGAGTTCTTGGGTTCGGCGAAGGAAACGTTGACACGATCGAGCGCCAGGCCATGACATGTAGCGTTATTAGTGAAAAACCACAGGCTGGCCTTTTCATCAATTTCGAGCGGCATCATCGGACGACTGGTTAGCGTTTGGGAACTGACGTCCAGCGTTGTGACCATTGCAACACCAATGTCGGCGGCGAGGTCAGCAATTTTTTGCAAACCTTCAGAGGCTTGAGTCGCTTTTTTCATAACAAAATCACTTTCCTGGGGCTTTGGAACGGCTCGCGCCTTCGGACTCGGCCTCTAGCAGCTCACGGGCTTCAGCGGGTGTGTGCGGCGCGGCTGCTTCAGCATCTTTGCCTACGTCGGCGCTGCGAAGGTAGGCGCTGACGCTCTTTGCATAACCATCGGTACCCTCGTAGCTGCCTTCGCCGATTTGGCCGGCGCGACTGGGTTTTTCGGTGTCCATGTTGGCAGCGTCATCGCTGGCGTGCGTAGGCAACGGCAATAAGCCTTCGCTACCTTCGGGCGGCACACCTAAGCTACGAAACGGTGGCTCGGCTTGATTTACGCTGACTGTATTCGGGTTCATAGCAAACTCCTCAAAGTAGTAGAGAGCACAGTGACGCAGTAATGCGGTCACGTCACGATGGAAGTAAGGCTAAATTTCCTTGGCGATGCTGTATGTCGTACGACAGAGCGATTGCATGTCGGCAAATGCCTACAGTGGCGTCAGGGGCTGGATGATGCGAAAATTTCGCATCCCCCGGAGACATTTATGCCATCTGCACGCGAAGTGTTTGACACCCTCAACAGCGACTACTTGAGGGTTCACAAGACCAAGGAAGACCTGTTCTGGGCCACCTACATGGCCACCTCGGGCGATGATGCCGGGTTCGTGCGAGCGGAAGAATCGTACAAAAACTTCATCGCTGATCCGGCGCGATTGGCATTAGTGCGAGACGCTCTAAACGGTTTGCCTTCCAGTGAAGGTGAAGCGACGCGCACGCTGCGCCACGGTCTGGATGGTTGGCGCGCTTTGATCGAATGCAACGTGATCGAGACCGATTTAGCGCGGCAGCTGATGAGCGATCTCATCAAACTCGAAGCAGATCTGTTTGCGAAGCATCGCACGCATGTACTGCGCCACATTAACGAGGCAGGCGCATGGGAAGATGCCAGTCTCGGCACGCTGGGCACTAACCTCGCAACGAACCGCAATGAGGCCGCGCGCAAAAGCTCGTACGACGGGCTGATGTCGATCGAGCGCTGGGCACTGGAGAACGGTCTGATCGAGATTGTGAAAAAGCGCAACGCCTTCGCACGCGCACAGGGTTTCGCGAATTTCTTTGACTACAAAGTGCGCAAGAACGAGTGCATGTCGGCCGATCAGCTTTTCAGAATCCTCGACGATTTCGAAGCGCGCACGCATGATGCCAACGCGCGTGCGCTGCGCGAGCTTGAGCAAAAGCATGGTGCCAGCGCGATAAAACCGTGGAACCTGCGCTTCTATAAGAGTGGCGATGTGACGCGCCAACTCGATCCTTATCTGTCGTTCGGTCAAGGGCTGCGACGCTGGGTGGAGAGTTTCCGAAAGCTCGGAATTTCCTATCGCGGCGCGACGTTGCAACTTGATCTGCTGGAGCGTAAAGGCAAATTTCAGAACGGCTTCTGCCACGCCCCGGTGCCCTCGTTTTATGACCGTAACGGCGCGTGGGTGGCCGGTGAAATTAACTTCACGGCGAGTGCACAGCCAGATCAAATCGGAAGCGGAGCGCGCGCAATCGCAACGCTCTTCCACGAGGGCGGTCACGCGGCGCATTTCTCTAACGTGACGCAAAACTCGCCCTGCTTTTCGCAGGAATTTCCACCGACATCGATGGCTTACGCCGAAACACAGTCGATGTTTTGCGACAGCCTGCTCGAAGACGCCGATTGGCTCAAACGTTATGCAAAAAATGCGGCTGGCGAGTCGATACCGGATGAATTAATCCACGCGAAGATTGAGGCCGATCAGCCGTTTGCCGCTTGGAATGAGCGCGGTATTCTTGTCGTTCCGTATTTTGAGCGCGCGCTGTATCAGCTTGCGGATGACGAGCTGAACACGGAGCGTCTGATTGCGCTGGCTCGCGAAAGTGAACAGCGCATTCTCGGCGTCCCCAGCGCACCGCGTCCTCTGCTCGCGATCCCGCATTTGCTCAATCAGGAAGCTGCAGCTTCCTATCACGGTTATTTGTTGGCGAACATGGCAGTGTATCAGACGCGCGCCTACTTTGAACGCGAGTACGGCTATCTGACCGACAACCCCGCCATCGGCCCAGCGCTCGCGAAGCACTACTGGTCTCCAGGCAACAGCATCAGCCACGATGACACGCTCAAAAGCCTCACGGGCGAGTCATTCAATGCGAAGTATTTGGCCGACAGTTGCAATCAGACGGTTGAGCAAGTGTGGCACGACGCGCAAAACAAAATGTCAGCAGCAGTGACCCGCGCCTACCCGTTGCCGGGTGCATCCAGTCTCGACGCTCATATCCGTATCGTGCACGGCGCGGAGCTGATCGCCGAGAATCGCGAATCGGACGAGGCCATGTGTGAACAGTTTGAGCGCTGGATCAAAGAGCACTATCCGGCAACGCGCGACGACGTCACGAGGCACTAGATCAACGGCATCGGCCGTGTTGGCTGATCGCAGTACGCAGGCAGCCGTTGCAACGCTTTCGGATTGAGCATCAAAGTCCGGTCACGGCGCGCGGAATTTGACGTTGAGAGTTGAGCAAAAAATCAATTTTTAATCAACAGCTCTACGCTGAAATGTTTATTTAACATGGGCTATAGGTCAATTTATGCCTATGGTCGAGAAGTTCGATAAATCAATGCGAGCCCCTATTCATAATGGCTTTCAGCAAAAAGCTGTAGATTGCCTATCTCTATCCTTTGCCACCACGAACCGCGCCGCTGTAGCGATCAAACAGCCCTTTCTGCGCGGTGAGCCAGTCGTCAACCAACTTGCCCGGCGCATTGGTTAAAACAATTTTCAGAAACACGCCGGAGAGTTCGCGAGTTGCACGCTTGACCACTGAATTTAGCTCGACACCGGCGGGGCCAGTGCGATCAGTAAAGATGCTGTGAGTCGCGCCTTTGAACACCGTCAGCACTTTGTCCGGCGCGTGCACCGCGTCGAATACTTTGATGCGATCAGTGACGTCCGAGTAGTAGCCCGGCACCCGAATCACATCATCGGTGCCGGTCACATGCAGTGTCGGCACCTTGATCGGCCCGAGCACGTTGACCATGTCGCCTTCACCCACAAACGGCGGAGCAGAAATCAGTATCAGCGCTTTCACGCGATCATCGCGAAACGACATCGATTTGCCGTCGCGCTCGACTGTCGCGCCGCCAACGAGGAGCGCGGTGTTGGCACCATATGAATGCCCGGCGACGGCAATCGCATTAGCCTGAATCGACGGACCGTAATCTTTCGATGCGAGCATCGACGTGATCGCAAACGACACGTCTTTCGCACGATCAATCGCGTTGCCTTCGCTAGCCGCAGCGACGACGTTACTGACTAGCGAGAAAATGTTGCCGCCCCACACCGCACGGTCGCTGCCCGCGTGTTGAACATGCAGGCTGGCGAAGCCGAGGCTTGCCCAATGCTTACCGAGGTACGAGTAGCCGTTTTTGCTGCCGCCGAGCCCATGCGAGAACACGACCAGCGGCACGGCAGCGGACGGGCTCGCGCTCGCCGGCCAGTAAAGTCGCACGGGAATGTCGCGCTGTCGGCTGGCGTCAGTCCATTGCATGTCAATGGTGCGGAAGGCATCACTGTGCGCCGGCTCCGCGCTGGCGGCTCGTATTGGCGCGGTCGATACGGGAACGTATGCTGACCCCTCCGCAATAGCACCAGCAGCGCTGATCGCCGTGAGCAGGCTTGCAGCCAGCGCGGCCCAATGCCGGGGCCGATGAACAGGATCGGAAGCGGTAACGTTTGAATTCATGAATATAGAGCCGTGTTGAAGTAGCGAAGTTCCGGTGAGAGGTAGCCGCGAACCCAAAAACATACGGCAGACTTGGGGACATCACACGCAACTTGCAAGCGACGTGCGGTCAAGCGCGACCTGAAGTCTCGAATCCCGCGACTTATAGCCATCATTTGCGCGTCTGGATATAAACCACCAAAATCAGCGCGTTCCAAACTTCTCCGTTCAAGGAAACATCAATGCGCGACGCAACCCTACCGGTCGTTCTCATTGCGGGCGGACTCGCCATGCTGGGCTGGAACTACGGCTGGATTCCGGACTGGAACACGCTGGTTGCCATCGCGCTGGTCGTTGCCGGCGTGGCGATCATGGTGCTCGATGGACTCACCAAAAAGTCGCTGGTCGCAGGCCCAGTGTTGATCGCGATGGGCATTGGCTGGTACGGCTACTTTGATCTCGGCTGGCGGTCACGGCTGATCATTCCGTTGCTCATGATTTTTGCAGGACTCATGATGCTAGTAGCGCGATTTGCGCCGCTGCCAGACTCTAAAGAAAATGGCATTCTTGCCCCGCGCGACCGGTAATACTGCCGAATCCTGCGAGTTAACCCCGCCCGCCTACAATTCCGGGCATGGCAAAACAAATCTATCTTGATTTCGAGCAGCCCCTCGCCGAGTTGCAATTAAAAATTGATGAACTCCGCGAGCTGCATCATGGCGTCGATCAGCTCGACGTGTCCGACGAGCTTAAAAAATTAACACGGAAGCTCGCTGATCTCAATAAGGCCATTTATTCGAAGCTTACACCCTGGCAAGTCGCGCAGGTCGCGCGCCATGCGCAGCGGCCTTACACGCTTGATTACGCGAGCGGCTTGTTCACCGAATTTGTGGAATTGCACGGAGACCGTAGCTACGCCGACGACGCGGCAATCGTGGGCGGGCTGGCCAAATTTGACGGTCAAAGCTGCATGGTGATCGGCCATCAAAAAGGTCGTGACACCAAAGAAAAAGTCTTGCGCAACTGGGGCATGCCACGGCCCGAAGGCTATCGAAAAGCGCTGCGATTGATGAAAATGGCCGACAAATTTGGATTGCCAATTTTCACGTTTATTGACACGCCCGGTGCCTATCCCGGCGTCGGCGCAGAAGAGCGCGGACAGTCTGAAGCGATCGGTCGCAATCTGTTCGAAATGGCGCAGATTAAGAGCCCGATCATCGTGACCGTCATCGGTGAAGGCGGCTCCGGCGGCGCGCTGGCCATCGCGGTGGGTGACGTCACCATCATGCTGCAATTCGCCACGTACTCGGTGATTTCGCCCGAAGGTTGCGCTTCGATTTTGTGGAAAAGTGCCGAGCGGGCGCCTGAGGCGGCCGAGAACATGGGCATTACCGCGCAACGCCTTAAATCCTTGCGCTTGATCGATCACATTGTCCCTGAGCCGGCGGGCGGCGCCCATCGCGACCCGGTGACGATGATGGGCAATTTAAAGAAAGTGCTCGTCGAGGAACTCGCTCGCCTCGTCGCACTCACGCCCGACAAGCGCCTGGCGCTGCGGCGTGAGCGATTGGCCGACTATGGCGCTTTCAAAGCTACCGATCAGCAGTAACGGCGCGGCGGTTAGCGAGGCGGTCAAACGCGCAGCTGCGTCATGGACTTCCGGCACCCGCGTTTGCGTTGCACTGTCGGGCGGCGTCGATTCGGTGGTGTTGTTGCATGCGGTCGCCGCTTTGCGCGATTACCTTCATGCATCCTGGACCTTGCTCGCACGCCACATTCATCATGGCTTGAGTCCGAATGCAGATGCGTGGGTAATTCATTGCGAGGCAATTTGCGCGTCTCTGAACGTGCCGCTCACGATTGATCGCGTTCAAGTCGACCGTAAATCACCGATGGGGATTGAGGCTGCGGCCCGTGCTGCCCGCTACCAATCACTAGACAAAATTGATGCGAAAACCGTGCTGTTAGCGCATCACGCCCGCGATCAGGCAGAAACGGTTTTGTTGCAGCTATTGCGTGGATCTGGTGCGCCTGGGCTAGCCGCCATGCCCGATTCGAAGGGGCGCTACGTGCGCCCTTTGCTCGCTGTACCAAAAGCTGCGATCATGGCCTACGCGACGTCACAAGGGCTTACCTGGGTGGACGACGAGAGCAACGCTGACGTGCGGTTTGCGCGGAATCGGCTGCGCGCTCAGGTGTGGCCCGAACTGATCCGCGCATTTCCGTCAGCGGAGGTGACGCTGTCGCGCGCCGCCGCACATCAGGCGGACGCGGCAACGCTGCTTGAGGATTTAGCCTTCATTGACGCCGAGCAGTGTGTCGCGAAGGGTGCTTTGCAATTGGCAGCGTTCAACGCGTTGTCCCGTCCGCGAAGAGCGAACATGTTGCGCCACTGGCTCGCCAAATCCAGTGTTGACGTTCCGGGTACAGAAACATTGCGTGAATGGTTGCAACAACTGGCAAGCCTTGAGCCGACACAGTCGATTTGTCTGCAATGTGCCGATGGCAAAACCACGCTCCGCGTGTATCGAGGCGCGGCGTGGATCGTGCGTGCCGTTCCACGTTGGCATGCGTGCGCATGGCGCGCTGAACCCGAGGTGGTTTTGCAGGGTGATCACGGCGTTGCAGGCCGCGTCATAGCAATTCAATCGCACGACACGAATGCGGTGCGCATGCCATTGGCGGGCGAAAACTGGGCGCTACGAATGCGTGAGGACGGCGATGTGATCGAGCTCTCGCCGCGCTCTGGGAGAGTCACCGTCAAAAACGTCTTTCAGAACGCGGGCGTACCGCCGTGGTGGCGGGAGCGCTGGCCTATCCTGGTTTGCGGCAAAACCGTCGTGTCGATTATCGGCATTGCGACAGCCAACGGCTTTGTAGCCCGCGCCGGGAAACAAGGCGTTGGACTTGCGTGGAAGCCTGTCGAGTGGAAACCCGCATTAGATAAGGGCTTGCGCTCGTAAAATCAAAAAAGCTGGTCAACAGACGCCCGTCGAGTGCGTTTTAGACCGATAGCAGTAAATAAAAACTCTGGAGAGACCTGAAATGATTCGAAAAATATCGATGCTTGCCGCCGCCGCTGGCTTCGTTGTTGCCGCGACCGGTGCGTTCGCCGCTTACCCTGACAAACCGATTTCGATCGTCGTGCCGTTTGCGGCGGGAGGGCCGACTGACGTCGTGGCGCGCTCACTGGCACAGGCGATGGGCACGCAGCTCAAGGGCTCGCTGATCGTTGAAAACGTTAACGGCGCGGGAGGCACGATCGGCGCTGGCAAAGTGGCTCGCGCTCCGGGCGATGGATATACGCTGCTGTTCCACCACATTGGCATGTCGACCGCACCGTCTCTGTATCGGAAACTTGACTTCAAACCGCTGGAAGACTTCATTCCTATCGGTGCCGTCGTTGACGTGCCGATGACGATCATCGCGAAACCCACAATGGCTCCGGCCAATGCCAAGGATCTGCTGGTTTTCATTCGTGCCAACAAGGAGAAAATCAATCTCGCCAATGCAGGTGTCGGCTCTGCGTCGCACTTGTGCGGGCTGTTACTGCAAAACGCGATGAAGACGGAATTGACGACCGTGCCATTCACCGGTACCGGGCCTGCGATGATTGCCCTCATTGGTGGCAATGTGGACATCATGTGCGATCAGACGACCAATACGACGGGCCATATCAAGGGCGGCAAGGTTAAGGCTTATGCCGTGACCAGCAAAGGCAAACTGGCAAACTTCCCTGAGCTGCCGCCATTGGGTGCCGACCTTCCGGGCTTTGAAGTGGGCGTGTGGCACATTCTGTATGCACCGAAAGGCACCCCGGCCGACATAGTTGCAAAACTGCAATCATCGCTTCAGGCCGCGATCAAGGATCCGGGTTTTGCTGCGAAGATGAAAGATCTCGGCGCGGAAATCATGCCGTTGGATCGTCAAACGTCAGCCGGTGCCAAAGCGATGCTCACTTCCGAAATCGCCAAATGGGCACCGATCATTCAGGCAGCCAAGGCGTACGCCGACTAAGTACGACCAAGAGCGCGGCTCAGCCGCGCTCTACGCTTTTCGGCGGTTGTTGCCGTCGGTCAGCAAATCAGTGAACGACGGGCAACAAAAAACGCCAACAACAATGTTGGCGTTTTTTATGTGTCCGGACGATTAACGGAGATTAGCCGCCAGTGCCCGTTTTGTCGGCGTCATTGTCCCCATCCTCGGATTTTTCGAGGAGTTTGGTGAGACAACCCGCACACGTAAAAACCGTGCGCCCGCCCACCTTGCGCGTTTTACCGCCGCGAATAATGGCGGGCTGCTTGCAGGTTCCGCAAAGCCTGGTCCAACTGCCGGCCACCGAGCGCTTGCGCGGGGTCGCCGTTTGTTGACGAAATTTGGCGATCTGGTTTGGATCGAGCATAGACATCAACACCCTG
>JANXNI010000062.1 GCA_025354165.1 Burkholderiales bacterium
CGGTGTGTGGCGCAGCCTGGTAGCGCACTTGCATGGGGTGCAAGGGGTCGTAGGTTCGAATCCTATCACACCGACCAAACGTATAGTATACAAGGGTTAGCGGGTTAAGAGCCGCTAACCCTTTGATTTTTTGGTTTGTGCACCCTATGTGCACGCCCTGGTGCCTATGTGCACGCCCTCGTGCAAATGCGAAGCTGGCCGCTGCTCCTTCGCGCGCACTGTATGACCAGATTTTTCGCAATCGAACTGACGAAGATACCAAGTTCGTCAGACACCCTTGCTGTATCTGCCTACATCATGATTTTTCCGGCATACCCCGTCAGCTCCAGATACCCGCGCCCGATCAACGAGCCTTCGACCTGCACCAAGCCTTCCCAATATGTCACTGGCGCAGGGCGGCGGGTGGACAACTCCTGATCGTCAATCGTAGGTTTAGTGTGAACGATGTGCGGGCCGAAACGCAATTCGGTCTCGACGGGATATTCGGTGCCCCTCGCTGAGCGCCACTTGCGCAGTGCCTTGAATTGCACATCAGCACCGCTCCAGGTTTGTGTTCGTCCCGCTGCATCACGCAAGGTTGCGTGAGCAAACACAGTGGCTCCTGCCGTGTCACGAATGCGAAATGCCATCAGCGCGCCGCCGTCCACCAGGTTGATGCCAAGCCAGTCCCAGCCGACGTCGGTCTCGCCTAGTACCTCGCTCGACCATTCGTGGTCGAACCACGCTTTGCCTTGTGTTCGCTGCGATTTGCCATCGAGCACGATGTTGCCGTCCACCTGCAATTGCGGCCAGGACACGTAGTAACTGGCCTGCTCGGCGCGCGCACCTTTTGGCGAAAAACCAGCGTCGCCCTGAAGCATTTTGGGTTGCGTTGGCGCGAGCGAAAAATCAAACGCAAACTGCGCGTCTTGGGCTCTCAGTGTGAACACATCCGACGCGCTGCGCTGCATTTGCCACGCGCCGACATGCACGTCGCAATCGGCGGCCGAAAATCCCGCGCCGAGGTTCGCGCGCGCGGCGCGATCTGCGTGCAGCAGTTTTTCACCCGGCAATGTCACCGCGGCGTGCGCGAACAGAATTTGGCTAGCAGCAATCGGCGAGCGCAACGCCTCCGCAAAACCCGTTCGAACGCGAAAAAAAGTGAGTTGAAAACCGATGTCTGGGCGAGGTAAATCCAGTGCGCCAGTGACGTACCACCACTCAGTACGAAAGTCAGGATGAGCGCCGTGATCGCGCGGAAATTGCAGCGCTAGTCCACGCAGCACCTTTGCATATTGCGGTGTCGCGTCTGCCATCGCTGAGAGCAGGCACGACAGCATGAAGGCGCGGCGTTTCACTGCACATTCCCCAGCACCCGCGCCGCAGGCAGCAGCGTTGTTTGCCGAGCGGCAAAGCGACTGGCGACCAATCCCGCCAGCAGCGTGAGCACGACGCCGACCAACACAACAAGCCACGGAACGTGAAGCTGCATGCGCCAGTGAAATGCTTGCGGATTGATCACATGTGTCAGCAGCGCGCCGACCGCCACGCCGCATGCCAAGCCAATCGCCAGGCCAATGCTGGCGATCATGAATCCTTCGAACATCACCGCACGGGTGAGCATTGCGCGGTCAAATCCGAGCGCGCTGAGCGTGGCCAACTCGCGCGCGCGCAGCCACACGCTTGCCGCTAAAGTCACCGCCAAACCGAACAATCCAATCATCATTGCAGCGGCCTCCAGCGCGTAAGTCACGGCGAAACTTTTGTCGAAAATCGACAACGACAAACGACGAATTGCAGCGCTCTCGGAGAATTCAAGTCCGTACTGTTTCACGTAAGACCCCAGCCAATTTTTGGCAGCGACTTCTTCTCCTGTACGAGGCCATAGCGCAAGGTCGGTAGGCTCAAAACGACCGCCGAGTTTTTCGTAATCACTACGACTGATGACGACTGAACCGAACTGTCGCGCATAGTCGCGCCACACGCCGCCGATGAATACATTGGTATCACGTCCGAGCAACGGCAACAGCAGGCGCTGTCCTGGTGCGAGTCCGTAAAGCTCCGCCATCGGTTCGCTCACCCAGACCACCGTTTGCTCAGACGGTAGCGCAATCACTTGCCCTGTGAAGGGCAATCGAGCGGCGGGATCGTTGCGATCCAGCTCGCGCACCTGTAACGCGACGGCTGGCCGCGAAACATCGAGCGTGAGACTTGAGATCGCGGCGCTCTCGCTTTTGGCAAACGGTGCGTCCGGTCGCTTCAATGCATCGAGCGCGGTTTGCGGCAACGGGGTCGCTTTGCTGCGCACGTAGAGCGGCGCGGGCAGCACCTCATCCAGCCATGTGTCCACGGCGACACGGAAGCTGTACACCATGATGACCATGCTCACGGTCAACGCAAAGCTCACGATGAGCCCGCTCGCCGCGACCTGCGCCATGAGTGGGGCTTGCGCCACATTCTGAACGGCGATGCGCTGTGCGGGCGGGAGGTTGTAGCGCGATAGATGGCTGAACAGGGCGTGAGTCGCCAACGGCGCAGCCACTATGCCAATCATCAGTATCACGGCAATCGCCGCATACCCCGCTAACGGCAGCTCGTCAATCGCAGGCGCTTGTGACAACGCGACGGCGACAAGAGACAGTGCGACAAGCAGCACGGCGCGCCGCTTGTGTGCTTGTGGTGACCGATGTACGAAGCCCGTTTTGAGCGCAGCGGCGAGTGGTTGTGTGCGATTGAGCCAGGCTGGATACGCCGCACCTACAAGGCTTGCAGCACAACCCAACGCAAAGAAGATCAGCATCGACAACGGGGTCGCGACAATCGTCGGCGCGCTGCCAGAAAAGTAGCCACCGCCCAAATCACCGCCGAGCAATCGCGTGAATGCAAACGCAAGTGCATAGCCCAGCGCCAGCCCCAACGCGGAGCCGGGAACGCCAATCGCAATCGCCTCAAACAGCACCTGCGCCATGCGTTGCGATGGCGTGAGCCCAAGCACGCCGAGTAATGCGAACTGCGTTGAACGTTGCGCCACAGCCGTCAATTGTGTGGCAAAAACGAGGAAGCCGCCGGTCAGCAAAGCCACCAGCGCCAGCACGTTCAAATTGACGCGATAGGCCCGCGACAAATTTGAGACACGCGCGCCTTCGTCAGCTGCACCTTTGATGATCAAGCCTGAGGGCAGCGTTGCTGAAACGGACTTTCGCCATGACTCAACATCGGTGTTCGCCGCCAATCGAATGCGCGCCTCGGACACCGCGTCTAATCGCCCGAATCGCGCCTGAACCCACGCAATATCCGCGACCATAATCAAGTCGCCTGCGCGCGCCGCAGGCAGGTCGCCCGCGATGCGCGTACGCCACGTTGCATCACCGCGCGCAATCGTGATCTCATCGCCCGCCTTGCGCTGCAAACGCTCGGCCAACGCACGCGACAAATACACGCCGTCCTCGAACATATTGCCCGGCACGTCCGCGCTTTGACGCGGCAGCAAATCAGGCATCACCGCAGGCGAGGTCAGCACGTCGAGGCCGATCAAACGGATCGTTGCCGATTCATTATCAATCCGCACCCGCACTTCAATCACCGGCGCGACGACCAACACGGCTGGGTCGCGGGCGACCTGATTGATCACGGTGAGCGACACGCTCGCAGCGCTGTCACGCGGCGCGATCACCGCGTCCGGCTCACCCTGAACGCTCTTCATGGCACGCGAAAAATCGTTGAGCGCCGCCGTGTTGATCAAATCAATCGCAAAGCCCAGCGCAACGCCCAACGCGATGGCCAGCATCGACAACAGCGTTGCCGTGAAGCGCGTCTGAAATTGCGCCTTGATTAGCCATAGGGCGAGCGTCATGGGTTCACGCTGTCACGCCTGCAAGCCATCTGGCGTCAGCGTCAAAGTGTGATCGCAACGCGCCGCAACCGGCGCTGAATGCGTCACGATCAGCGCCGCCGTGTTCTGTTCACGACACCGCTCTAGCAGCAATGACAACACCTCGTTTGCGGTGCGCGGATCAAGATTGCCTGTCGGCTCATCGGCCAAAATCAGTTGCGGCTTGTGAACCAGCGCGCGCGCAATCGCCACGCGCTGCAGCTCACCGCCTGACAACGAGGCAGGCCAACGCGCACCAAAATCTGGGAGGCCCACGCGATCAAGCAACGCTTTGATGCGAACCGCATGTTCCGCAGCCGGCACCTGCGTCAACAACAGCGGCACCGCAATATTCTGCGCAACCGTCAACGTTGGCAGCACATGAAACGCCTGAAACACGAAGCCAATGCTCGCCGCCCGAAGCCGCGCCCGCTCGGCCTCGGCGAGCACCATCATGTTCTGCGATTCAATTAGCACGCTGCCAGCCTCAGCGGTTTCAAGCCCTGCAATGCAGTTCAGCAGCGTACTTTTGCCAACACCCGATTCCCCTACCAGCGCAATAATTTGCCCCGCCAAAACAGAAAAGTTGAGATCCCGAAAAATGGGTCGCAGCGCATTGGGGTGGCGCTTGGTTAAACCTGAAACAACGAGCATTCTTCGATTCTAGGTTTCAAACGATCTCACTCACTAATTCTTCGGTTTTGCTTCGTTTCTACGTTGCCATTCTTTATAAACCCGAGTCCGACACAAGTCTTCCATCGCTGTGCCTTCTCTTAGTAAGAATCCTTGGTCTGCCGCTACCGGAACCGCCGTTAGCAGCGACACGTGATGCGTCGATAGCTAAAAGGTCGAGCTCCTAATCCGAACGTTGTCGACGTTGCTGACAGAAATCCAGCTATCCAGAAGCCAGTTGCTCCAAAAAAGCGACAGACTTAACTGCCTGAATCGCAGTCCTACTAGTAGGCCGACATTGACCTGGCGCGGCGTCCTACAGCGCTGCCTTCGTTGACTCGGCATACTTGGCTGAATAAATTCAGAAAGCGTCTCCATGCGCCCGTCCTCCAAATTGCCGATCGGTATTTTCCTGACGCGTGTCATGACGATGGGGCTTTGCCTCGCTGTTTTGTTTACCGGCGACGGTGTTTTCGCCAAGGCAGGACGCACGGGGGTCAGAGCATCAGCCAACAAGTCTCTCGACATAGAAGCATTCAACAGTGCGAACGAGAGTCCCTTACTGCATAGCGGGAGCAAAGGGTCTTCGGTCGCTCGCGCGCAGATACTGCTTGATCGAGCGTGGTTTTCCTGTGGTGAGATCGACGGGCGCTTCGCTACTAACATGCAGCGCATGGTGCGCGCGTACCAAACTGCTCACGGGCTTCGGCTCACGGGTACAGTAACAAAGGAGACATGGAAATCGCTGCGTGAAGACAGCGCACCTCCGCTTGTGCGCTACACCGTGACTGACAAGGACGCGGCAGGTCCCTTTGAAAAGACGCCTTCCGACATGAGTGAGCGCGCCAAAATGAAGGCGCTGGTTTTTGAGTCGCTTGAGGAAGCACTTGGAGAGAGGTTTCATGTCAGCGTCGCCTACCTGCGTCAACTAAACGGCGGCCTCAAGCTGCAGGCGGGCGAGGAGATCGTAGTACCCAATGTGTCCGGTAACAGCCAGCCGCAAAAGGCAGCATCCATCGAGATCGGCAAGTCAGAGCGCGTGCTGTACGTGCTCGACGCGCAGAGGCGACCCTTGGCGGGGTTTCCTATCAGCATCGGCAACGAGAAAAATGACCCGCTGCCCATCGGCGCGATGGCGATCAAGAACGAAGTCAAGAATCCCACCTTCACGTACGATCCCAAGTTGCTGAAGAATGCGCCCAAAGATGCGCCCAAGGTTGACGTTGCCGCAGGACCCAATAACCCCGTCGGAAGCATGTGGCTCGGGCTTACCAAGCCGCACTGGGGGATTCACGGCACTCCCAATCCTTCCAACGTGGGGCACTCCGAAACCAACGGCTGCATCCACATGACCAATTGGGATGTTGAGCGCTTGTCGATCCTGGTGAAGGCCGGATTCAAGGTCGTCGTCAGGCAGTGAAGCCCACTCGCTCCCCTCCGATTGGGCGCTTCGCATTGGCTGGGTCTTTGGCGTTTTCACTTATCGCCGTGTTGGCCATCAGTTCACCGGCGACGGACGCTATTAAACCGGCAGCGATGCCAGACATTCACTCGGGTACGGCGGTTACTGTCGGGCAGGCGAAGCGAGCTAGTGCCCAAGGGCAACCCGAAACTGTAGCGCCGCTGCCATCACATGCCTCTGCTATGGTTACCAACGGTGCCGATGACGTGTTGCGTCTGCGTGAGCGGGCCCTGACCCTACCCGTCTCTGCCGTAAGTCCCGCGCAACTGACCGATTCCTTTACCCAGTCGCGAACAGGCGGTACAACCCATGAAGCATTAGACATCATGGCTCCTCGCGGCACCCCCGTGTTGGCGGTCGAAGATGGCCGCGTTGCCAAACTGTTTTTGAGCAAGGCCGGTGGCATCACGCTGTATCAGTTCGACCCTAACGCTGAGTATGTGTACTACTACGCGCATCTTGACCGCTATGCAGAAGGCATTCGCGAAGGTGACACTCTGCTTAAGGGGCAGGTCGTCGGATATGTCGGCA
The DNA here is from genome assembly GCA_025354165.1 of Burkholderiales bacterium. Classification (GTDB taxonomy): domain Bacteria; phylum Pseudomonadota; class Gammaproteobacteria; order Burkholderiales; family Casimicrobiaceae; genus Casimicrobium. Next base: position 6,516 of record JANXNI010000062.1, read on the forward strand.
GTACCGGAAACGCGTCAGCAGACGCGCCGCACCTGCACTTCGCCGTCTCTCGCCTCGGACCTGAGCGCCAATGGTGGCGCGGCACGCCGATCAATCCATTTCTGATCTGGCGTAACGCAAAGCTCTAAGCCAACCCCGCGCGAATAGGTCGTCAAAAGGCCCAGATTGTTGCTACGGCGAACGCGAATTGGCAAAGCATCTGCCCCTTCACGACGCTCGTCAACTTCAAGAGTATCGCGTATCAACTGTATCGTAGTGCGCGGGGAAATTTAGCCGCACCGACCTCATGCGAAGGCGAGTCGACCCAGAACAAAAGAGACTACATTTAGAGAGCTTTACCGACGTCCAGATCAGTTCGAACAACGATACCGAATCCCGGCTTTAGGTCAATCCAATCGGGTACCACCGTCTCACTCACACGGTGCAGACCAGTTTTGGCGAGTTCTCGCTGACCTGGCGCACGGTAAGCGATATGGTGCACGTTTGACCGGCCCAATGGCCAAGATATATTGGCGGCTTGTCAAACAGGGCGTTTGAAAGTCTTGTGCGCCTGATGCTAGAAAGCGGTTCTTCCAAGTATGTCAACTTTATCGCTGCAGGGGCCAATAACAACCGCACGCCACATGAATAGCCGATGGCAGCATCGCGCTCGCCGGACTTAAAGAGATTCATTCTCGAGCGACCAAAGGGCAGTCCAATTACATAATTCGCAACCCTTTGCACTCTGTGTCCATTTGATTCACTTGATACCTACCGATTGAAAAACACCATGAAACCCGGAAAACAATACAAATTCGAAACGCTCGCGGTGCATGCTGGGCACGCTGTCGACGTCGGCACTGGTGCTGTAACCGAGGCCATCCATCTTTCAACCACCTTCGAACGTGACGAAGACGGGGGCTATTCGCGTGGCTTTCTTTATTCGCGAAATCACAACCCGAACCGCAATGGTCTGGAAGCCGCGTTGTCCGCACTTGAAGGAGGCGAAGCAGGTGCCGCATTCGGCTCCGGGCTGGCGGCGGTTACCGCGATCTTTCAGGGCCTGATGCCGGGCGATCATGTCATCGCACCGAACGATATCTACCACGGCACGGCCAATGTCTTGAAACATCTTTTCGCCAAATGGGGCATCACGGCCTCGTTCATCGACATGACGGACTTAGACGGCGTGCGCAAGATTTTGACCCCGAAGACCAAAATCATCTGGATCGAAACGCCGTCAAATCCGCTGCTGCAATGCGTCGACATCACCGCCATCGCAGCCATTGCCCACCAGCACGGCGCGCGCGCCATTGCTGACAATACCTTTGCCAGCCCCGTGCTGCAACAACCGCTGGCGCTGGGGTGCGACATGGTGATGCATGCCACCACCAAGTATCTGGGCGGGCGCAGTGACGTGCTCGGCGGCGCCGTCGTGTCGCGACTTAATGACGAGCATTTTGCGCAGTTGCGTACGGCACAGCTTTTTGGTGGCGCGGTGCCATCGCCGTTCGACTGCTGGCTGGTCATGCGCAGCCTGCCAACCCTGCCATACCGCATGCAGGCGCATTGCGCCAATGCGCAAAAGGTCGCTGAATTTTTGCAACAGCATGCAAAGGTTAGCGTGGTGCATTACCCCGGCTTGCCGGGCAACCCTTTCCATGCGATTGCCAGCAAACAGATGAAAGGCTTTGGCGGCATGCTTTCGTTCGAGGTCAAAAGCGGCAAAGAATCGGCAATGGCACTGGCCGCTCATGTCGAGATTTTCACCCGCGCCACGAGCCTCGGTGGCGTCGAAAGCCTGATCGAACATCGCGCATCAATCGAGGGGCCTGAAAGCAAAACGCCACAAGGTTTGCTGCGGGTTTCTGTCGGTCTTGAAAACGCCGATGACTTGATCGACGACCTGAGCTCGGCGCTGACGTACTGTTCATGAACCAGCGGCGCTGGGCCGTCGCGCTGATCGTGTCGGCCCAGTGGCTGGGCACCTCGCTGTGGTTCAGCCCGAACAGTGCCGGCGACGACTTGATGGCGGCATGGCGTATCGGGCCTGCCCAGTTTGCCTGGCTGATTGCCGCAACCCAGTCCGGCTTCATCGCCGGCACGCTGTGGCTGGCCTATTCCGGCTGGGCAGACCGGTATTCAACCAGTCGCATTTTTGCGATGGCGTGCGTTTCAGGCGCACTCTTCAACGGGGCGTTTTCAGCGGGTTGGATCGGTTTTGCGTCGGGCTTTGCGCTGCGTTTTGTCGTCGGCGTGTGTCTGGCGGGAATTTATCCGTTGGGGATGAAAATGATCGTTGGCTGGGTGGGCGGCAAGTCCGGTGCTGCGTTGGGGCTGCTTGTCGGCATGTTGACGCTGGGCACCGCGTTGCCCCACGGCGTGCGGGCACTCGGCGCGACGCTGCCCTGGCAAGCCGTCATTCAGGTGTCGTCTGCACTGGCACTGGTGGGAGCGGCGCTGGTTTATTTTCTGGGCGATGGCCCCAACCTCAAAAAAAGTGACAGCCACCGGGGAGCATCGTTTGCGAGGGCGTTCGCCGTATTCAAAATCCCCGACTTCAGGGCCGCTGCCATCGGCTATTTCGGCCATATGTGGGAGCTCTATGCTTTCTGGGCCGTGTTGCCCTGGCTCGCGGCTCAGCTACTGATGGATGCGGGGCAATCGCACTGGGGCCCGGCGTTCTCCGTCGCCGCGATCAGCTTTTATTGCATTGCGGCGGGTTTCCTCGGCTGTGTGAGCGGCGGCCGTATCAGCCTTAAGCTCGACAGTAGCTACGTGGCAGCGTTCGCCTTGCTTGCTTCGGGCCTGTTGTGCCTGATTTATCCGCTACTAAACCACGACTGGCTGCTGACGCGCTTCCTAGTGCTGCTGGCGTGGGGCTTTTTCGTAGTCGCCGATTCTCCGCAGTTCTCATCCGTCTCGGCCCGAAGCTGTCCGCCGCAATGGGTCGGTAGTGCACTGGCCATCCAGAACAGCATCGGATTTCTGATCACGATCATCAGTATCACCGTTCTGCTGAACTTCATTGAAGTGCAGGGCAGCAAGGCTCTTTGGATCTTGCTGCCAGGACCGATTTTGGGCCTGGCGGGAATGTGGCCCTTGCTGAAAAAAACGAGACACGGTGGTGTCAACTGAATCTGAAAACCATGCGGAATCATGCAGGTTTGCATCAGTCGCGGAGATCTCGAGGCGGTACCAGTCGAGGCAATTTCTAACTTACCGCGCAAATGGGGAATTTGTGATACGTCATTTCGCAAGGTGACTCCGGATGATGCTCTCATCCCCAACACTTGCGGCTGCGATAGCACCGGCGACGTAGCCCAGAAACTGCGGCGACCACTCGCTGGCGATGCCGGTCAGGCGACCATGCCAAAGGCCCGGTCCTTGAAGAGTTCCGCCCTGGGCGTCGCGGCTCGTGGGCCGAAAAGACGTGCAAACTGCGCGCGGCAAGGCCGTCCGCAGCTGATCCTCCGGAATGCCCTGGCGCGCACTCGCCGATAGGCTAAAGCAGCCAAACAGTGTCGCGCAGCCAACGAGCCGCTTGGCCGGTGATTGTTCGCGTTGCGTCCGCGCCGCAGCGCAGGGCCTCGATCAGCGCTCCAGACCTAGTTTTGTTCAAGGCAATTTAATTGGCGCTGGTAGTGGATGCAGAACCACGCCGCTACTAAATCGACGCGATCAAAGCGATCCGCAGCGGCAGCCGCCTTAAGCAATGGATGCCCCAATGAAGAGACCGAGGCCATGCGGCCAACTAAGGTATCGCTAGCTTCGAGGAGCACGTAGTACCTGATACCTTTCTGCCGCGAAAAAAAAACGGCATACATGCCGCTCAAGCCTGCGCAGACGATAGCGATTCACGCTGACTGCATCTCTATGCCTTCAGCAACGTGTCGACGAAATGGCCGAAATTGACGTAAGTCGTGGCATTTCGTGCATCTGCGACGATAGCCGCAATGGTGACAATGAAGTCCTGCGCCAACGTCAAAAGGTAGGCCATTCGAGTGTGCTATTCAGCGGGCCACCGACGGTCGCTCTGCCATTGCTGCGCGCCACCGTAGCAAATGCTGGAGATCCTCGCCGGGCTTAAGCCTTAGAACGCGCGCGAAGTCCACTACCACCACCGCCGTGATGTCTGCAACACTGAACTGGTTCGCGGCGATGAAATCGCGCCCCGCGAGATGTTGGTCGAGCGTCAAAAAGAACTGCTGGACGCGGGCTACGCCGCGCTGACCCAGCTCGGGAATTTGCGCGTAGTCGACGGGACCCGGCAAAGCGCGGTTCAACATGGCCGGGCTGCTGTTGCGAAAGCCTTCCGCTACCGCCATCAGGCCTTCAAACTCGATCCGCCATTGCCAGCTGGCAATCGTCGCCTTATCCTGCGGCGTGCGTCCCAGCAGTGGTGGCTCGGGGTGCCGGGCTTCGAGGTAAGCGGCGATGGCCGCATTGTCAGTAAGCAACGCTCCTTCTTCAGTACGAAGCGCGGGTACGGTGCACTGTGGGTTGATCTGGCGATAGGCTTCGCCCAACTGCTCGGCGCTGCGAAGATCGATCTGCACAGTTTCGTGGCTTACGCCCTTTTCAGCCAGAAAGATTCGAGCGCGGCGCGGGCTCGGCGCAGTTGCGCAGTCGTAGAGGGTGATCATGGCTTGGCGGTTGCGGAAGGGGTCAGCTTGTCCTGAGTTCGGGTTTCGAAGTCGCTAGCCTCGTGCCGCTCGAGCAGCTGGCTGGACGGTTCACCCCAGGCACGGTTGACCTTACGTCCACGCTTCACGGCCGGGCGCAGTGCAATCTCGTCGGTCCAGCGCAGAACATGTGTGTACTCGTGCACGCTAAGGAACTCGCCTGCTTCGTAAAGCTGGCCCTTGACCAGTGTGCCATACCAGGGCCACACCGCCATGTCGGCGACGGTGTAGTCGTCGCCTGCCAGAAAACGTTGCTCTGCCAGCCGGCGGTCCAACACATCAAGCTGGCGCTTGACTTCCATGGCGTAGCGGTCAATCGGGTACTCGAACTTGGCAGGCGCGTAGGCATAGAAATGGCCAAAGCCTCCGCCAAGAAAGGGCGCGCTGCCCATTTGCCAGAACAGCCAGGACAAACATTCGGCGCGCGCTGCGCCACCTGCGGGCAGAAATGCTCCAAACTTCTCGGCAAGGTACAGCAGAATGGCACCGGACTCGAACACGCGCACCGGCGTTGCACCACTGTGATCAACCAGAGCCGGGATCTTGGAGTTGGGGTTGGCACTAACAAATCCACTGCCGAACTGGTCACCATCGTTGATGCGAATCAGCCACGCGTCATATTCGGCACCGGTATGGCCCTGGTCCAGCAGCTCTTCAAGCATGACGGTCACCTTCACGCCATTGGGTGTGGCCAGCGAATAAAGCTGCAGCGGGTTACGCCCAACGGGCAGATCCTTGTCGTGCGTGGCACCGGCGACGGGCCGGTTGATACTGGCAAACTTGCCGCCATTTTCTTGATCCCACGTCCAGACCTTAGGAGGGATGTACTCGGTTGCATTGTTCATTGGCTGGGCTCCAAAACGTTATTGAGTTAATAGTGTGGCAAATTGTCAGGGCAATGCGCCGAATGAAATTGTGGGAGCCCGCAGGTACATCGTAGCTTCGCGCGGTAAAGCAGGAAAAAAATATTGTTCGAACAGCGAGCGCCGCAGGCCCATCCGCAAAGCACCGCGTTCTCACGCCGCAACGAGTCGCGCGGATCGCTCACTCAAGGAAGAGTTGACAGGATCATAGCTCTGTTACGCTCGTTTCAAAGGGTCGCACATTGATGAAGTCAGCCAGGCACCGCAGCGTGAAAATCAACTGCCGCTTACTCATCGCGCACTGAGATGAGCCAACGCAGATTTGCAGCCGTGTCCGCATTCCTGCGAGCACGGTTTTCTTCCGAGGGGCATCTCGGGACGGATTTGACGTCGGGCGCGCTGGTCATGATGTTGTGCGCGTTCATTTTTGGCCATATCGCTGAAGACGTCGTAACGATGGACAAAATCACGATACTGGATTTGCAGGTGTCGCAATGGTTTCATTCCAACACAACGCCGTCGCTCACCCGTTTCATGTTGTTGGTCACTCACTTGCACAGCACTTTGGGAATCGTAGCGCTCAGTGTGTTGCTCGCGATCTACTGGGTGCGGATCAAGGCATGGGATTGGCTGCTTAAGCTCATTCTCACCGTGCCTTTCGGCATGTTGCTCAACCTGCTGCTGAAATCTATTTTTCAGCGTACACGGCCTACTTTTGAAGTGCCGCTGCTGACTCTCGACAGTTACAGTTTCCCCAGCGGACATGCCGCTGCCGCGACCTTGTTTTATGGTGTTTTGGCGGCCTGGCTCATTTGCACGACGAGCTCGTGGCGATGGCGGGTTGTCATTGCCACGCTGGCGAGCCTGTTGGTGGCGCTGGTCGGACTGAGCCGGATCTACCTGGGTGTGCACTACCTGAGCGATGTGCTGGCTGCCATGGCCGCGAGCAGCGGCTGGCTGGCATTCAGCCTGACCGCCGTCGGCATCTCGCGCAGTCGGCGACGCTGTGGATAACGCTTGGCAGGAGCAACCGAAAAAGCGCGGACGCTCGCACCGCTTCGAGCTATACCAGTACACCGCGAAATCTCCGAAAACTGTTGCGTTGAGGTTAATGTCGAACGGGTGTAGCGCAGATTGCGCATTGCCCGACGGTCGCATACTCGTTGGAGTCTCAGGATTCAGGCCACGGCAAACCTGAGATTGAGGTGGCCGGGTGTCGTTTCAGCGTGCAAAAATTTACCCCTTGTCGACAAACCACGGGCTGGCGTTGCGAGATAGCATCAAAGGTGCTCTAACCGCCCCCAACCTCCCTTACCCTTCGCTGATAAGCCAACCATCCGAGCCAACCATGTCGACACATCCTCTGCAATGCTCCATTGAATTTAGCAAGAAGAACCCCGCAGTCATGCGCCAGATGGGGGCGGCGATTGATGACACTCCGGAGATAGGGGAGGTGCTTTTGAGCATCGATTGCTTCGCGTTCACGGCGAACAATGTGACTTATGCGATGTTTGGCGACACCATGCACTACTGGCAATTTTTCCCGGCGACCGACCCCGCTTGGGGCGTTATCCCGGTGTGGGGTTTTGCCACGGTGGTGGCGAGCGCAGTCGAAGGTATTGCCGTTGGCGAGCGGTTCTACGGCTACTTGCCCACAGCGACGCATTTGATTGTGCAGCCCGACCGCGTCAATGCTGGCGGCTTTGTTGATGGGGCCGATCACCGTGCGACATTGCCAGCGGTTTACAACCAGTATTCGCGGTGCAGCACGGATCCCGGATACCACCCAAAGCGCGAAGCAGAGCAGGCGATTCTGCGACCGCTGTTCTTCACCAGTTTTCTGATTGATGACTTTCTGGAAGACAACGCGTTTTTCGGCGCGGAGCGGGTGATTTTGTCCAGTGCGTCAAGCAAGACGGCGTACGGCACAGCGTTTTGCTTATCGCAGCGTAAAGACGTGGAAGTCATCGGTCTGACGTCGCCTAAAAATCTCGATTTTGTGAGCAGTTTGGGCTGCTATCACCAGGTGCTGACCTACGACGAAATCAGCGCGCTGCCGCCCACAGTATCTAGCGTTTATGTTGATTTTTCCGGCAATGTGGATGTGCGCAGCGCCGTACACATTCAAATTGCCGACGGCTTGAAATACAGCGCCTCGATTGGCGGCACGGACTGGCAACATTTGGGTAAAGTAGGCGACCTTCCGGGGCCGCGACCGACGCTATTTTTTGCACCGTCGCAAATAAAAAAACGCAGCGGTGAATGGGGCAGCGCAGCGCTGCTGAACAAGCTGGCTGCGGCGTGGCAGTTGTTTATGGTGCCGGTCACGCGCGCCGATCAGCCGTGGCTACAGATTGTTCGGGTCAACGGCGTTGAAGCGTCGCTGGCGGCGATGGCGGAAGTCATTGCAGGAAAAGCCAGGCCGGAAGAGGGGCATGTACTCAGTCTTACTGCGGTGGGCCATTAAACCTGTGGGCTTGGCGTAGCACCGTGCGGTGACTGGCGACGCCGACTGCGGCGCACGGCCCACCACACACACGTAGCAATTACTATCATGGGCAGCGCCATGAAAAGTGCCACGGTGCCGAGCGCGATGGCGCTGATTGTGAAAGCAAACAGGACGGCGGCGACAGAGATCAGGATCGCCAGGGTGATGGCAGCCCAGGCGACCATAAAATCAAATGCGCCGCTCTCGAACACGCCCGAGATCGCAGTGGAATGATCGCCCCATCGGATGTGAGCGGTATGCGCTGCGGGCCACCATTGGGCGGCAGCAAGGAACGCGAGCGAGAGAGCGGCGGCGATAGCGATCACCACCAGGCTTGTGATCAGGGCGGTGCGAAGTTTGCGGTTCATGTAAATTCTCCCTCGGATTTGATTCAATAGGCGGATTCTGTGTCCGCGTCGCTCAATCAGAAAGCGACAGGCGACGATTTGCATGAGATAGCGATGAATCGCGGGCTGGTGTCGATTTACCGACCGCACGTTGTGATTCAAGCCAACGCGAATTCACAACGCGTCAACGCGAATCCCCGGCTTCCGTTACATTGCGAGCGTCACCCGCGTCCGCTGTGGTTTAGGCGGTACGATCATCCAAAATTTTCCTTTCAGGAGCCCTCAATGAAACGTTTCGCTACTGCCCTTCTGGCCTCTGTTCTGCTCGCCTCGCCGGTGTTTGCGCTCGATTCGACCCAGGCGAAAAAAGACGTCGCCACCGCGACTGCCGCTCCAGCAAAAGCCGCACCTGCCGACGCCAAAAAAGCCCCGGCGCTGATGGATATCAACAGCGCAACGGCAAAGCAACTCGCCACGCTCGACGGCATTGGTGAAGCCCGATCCGCCGCCATCGTGAAAGGTCGCCCGTACAGCGGAAAAGACGATCTGGTAAATAAGAAAATCCTCACGCAAGAGGTGTACGACAAGATCAAAGACCAGATCATCGCGAAGCAGAAGAAATAGTTTGTCTGCTGCACGCATAAAGAAAAAGCCCGGTTCGCCGGGCTTTTTTGTTATTGGTGCGGAGCGGATACGGAAGAGCCGACGCTTGCTATTAAAATTTTGACATTATGTGCTTCGCTTTTGCCGATCAGCTTTTTCCTAAAACGCCCACAGAACTGGGGTTAGCGATTGATTATGTCAATAGTCGATATGCTGCGATAATCCTCCCTTTCCCCCCATCCAGTGGGCGTTTCAGCGAAAAGCTGATAACTTGCAAGCGGCCGAGGTTGTTCTGACATGTCGTCCATCATCACCGTCGATGGACCCGTCGCGTCGGGCAAAGGCACAGTTGCGCGACAGGTCGCCGAAGCGCTCGGTTTTCATTTGCTCGATTCCGGCGCGATTTACCGGGCGCATGCTTTGGCTTGTCTGTCCAGAAAAATTAATTTCAATGAAATCAAAATATTAGAAGAGCAAGCTCAAGCACTTTCTCTGAAATTTATTGGCGAAACAATTTGGCTCGATGGTGCCGACGCTACGGCTGAAGTGCGCTCCGAAGCGATTGGTTTGGCAGCTTCGACGCTCTCGGCGATTCCGGAAGTACGTGCGGCGTTGCTGCAAAGGCAGCGCGATTTCGCCGTCGCGCCTGGTCTCGTGGCCGATGGTCGCGACATGGGAACCATCGTTTTTCCGAATGCGTCTCTGAAAATCTATCTGACCGCCACGGCTCACGTTCGAGCCGAAAGGCGAGCTAGGCAGATCGCAAAGCAACACGTTGCGTATAAGGCTGCGCAGCGACTTGCCGCAGGCGAGACCATGTCCGCTAAGCAGTTGATTGACAAGGGAAAATCTCCTACAATCATGAGCTTGCTTGAAACCATTCGAGCGCACGTTCCCGATGAAGTCGAAGACACGCTTCGACGTGATGTCGAAGCAATGATTCGGAGACGCGATTCGCAGGATAAATCCCGCGCCATCGCGCCCCTGAAACCCGCGCTTGACGCCATCGTGATTGACAACGCGGAACACAGTCCGTCAGAGACCGTGAACGTCGTTTTGTCACTCTGGAAATTGCGGTCGGCTGCGCTTTAAGCTGGCAGCGCAAAACCCTGTGAACGTGAACGCGTTCAAAAAAATCATTAACCTAACCTCTACTCCAAAGCAATATCGCTGCGGCGAGAGCCAACCGAAAGTTACATCCCTAATGTCAGAAGAAAATATTTCCTTCGCCGATCTGTTTGAAGAGAGCCTTGTCCGTAAGGAAATGCGCTTGGGCGAAGTCATCACGGCAGAAGTCGTGCGCGTTGACTACAACGTCGTAGTCGTTAACGCCGGTCTCAAATC
>JANXNI010000064.1 GCA_025354165.1 Burkholderiales bacterium
AGCGGGAGCTACAACGCGCGCGCCTAACGTCGCTGCCCCTACCGTGAGTGTAGCTATCCGGGGTGAGAGCGGGAGCTACAACCGGGGTTCGTCTGGTTTGATAACGGCGTGTGAGTGTAGCTATCCGGGGTGAGAGCGGGAGCTACAACATCTCCGCCAGCCGTGCGTTAATCTCACGCGAGTGTAGCTATCCGGGGTGAGAGCGGGAGCTACAACCAAGTGTCAGCGACCTACGCAGGCATCGCGGAGTGTAGCTATCCGGGGTGAGAGCGGGAGCTACAACCAGTTGGCATGTCGCCTCACGGTCGCAAGTGAGTGTAGCTATCCGGGGTGAGAGCGGGAGCTACAACCAATGGCGGTGGCAAACGATCCAATGTGCCGAGTGTAGCTATCCGGGGTGAGAGCGGGAGCTACAACTGATTTTGCTGCGATGGTCAATTTTGAAGCAGTGTAGCTATCCGGGGTGAGAGCGGGAGCTACAACGAATTTTTAGCGCCGGGCGGTTCTCGCCTTCGGCTCAAAACGCCCGGCGCTAAAAATTCGTTGAGCGCTCCGCGCTCGTGGGTCAGCAAGAAGAGGACGGCGATATCGTTAGCCTGCTCAGATGCGCGCGCAGGCTAGCGCCCGCCGAAAAATCGATGCCATCGCGTTCTAGAGCGCTCAGGAAGTTGCTTTGAAATCTCAGTTGCCGATTGCAGCCAAGGAAGCGAAATCAGCCGTCAAATTACAAGGCTTCTTTTGTTCTAAATGCTTATTGAATAGGGGCTAGTGGCCAAAATATCAAAAAGTCGACTAGTACCTATACCCGTGCAAAACCCCTTTGCAGCGGTACTTTCCCGCAAAAGCTGCTTGGAATACACAACTGCGGTAATGAGGGTTCGCGCAAGAAAGTCCGGCGAATCGACCGTGATCCTTTGCACACGGTCACGTTTGGAACGTATGTCACAAACGAATCAGGTTTTGCTCTCGCAATTGAACATCCAATGTATGCCGAACTTGTCGGTCAGGCTGCCGAAAAACGCACCCCAGAACATTTCGGTCAATGGCATTTCTACTTTGCCACCTTCGGCGAGTGCGTTGAACAGTCGCGCGGTTTCGACTCGCGTGTCGGGTTGCAAATTGATGTAGACGTTGTTGCCCTGTTTCAGCGAAAAGCCCATCGTCTCGGGCGCGTCCGTGCCCATGAGGATGTGCCCGCCCAGAATGGGCAGCGCCACATGCATTACGAGATTTTTGTCGGCGTCCGCCATCGGCGGTTGGCCAGGTTGAACCGGAACCGCGCTGAAGCGCCCAATGGGGGCGGAGAACTCAGTGCCAAAGACGAATTTGTAGAACATGAACGCCGCTTCGGTGCTGCGCGGAAAGTTCAAATAAGTGGTGACTGAGGCCATGTGTATTTCTCCAGAAAATTGTTTGCAAATCGTAGTGCGGCGCTGGTGCGCTGCTAGCCAGCAGCAGCCTTTTCAAGCGCGTCGACGTCGATCTTCACCATCTCCATCATGGCCTGCATGACGCGACTGGCCTTTTCGCTGTCTGCGTCGTTCTGCAAACGCATCAGCGCCTTGGGAATGATCTGCCATGACACACCAAATTTGTCCTTGAGCCATCCGCATTGGCTGGGACTGCCGCCATTGGCGATCAGCGCATTCCACAGGCGATCCGTTTCAGCCTGATCTTCACACATGACGAACATCGAAAACGCTTCGTCCAGTTTGAAATGTTTGCCGCCGTTGAACAGGATGTATTCCTGATTGGCGAGCACGACGGTCGCGCTCATGACCGCACCTTCAGGATAGGGCGTGCCTTTGGCCCAATGCGCGACGTGCTGAATTTTTGAATCGGCGAACAGCGAAACGTAGAAGTTTGCCGCCTCTTCGGCCTGGTTATCGAGCCAGATAAACGGCGTAATTTTGTTGCGTGGATTGATCTTCATCATGTGCTCCTCTTCGGGTTTAAAGCGTTGCAGCCAGCGCGGCTAGCTGATCGGTGGCGATGCCCCAGCCCTGATGAAAGCCCATCGCTTCGTGCGCCTTCGCATCTTCAGCATTCCAGTGACGAGCGCGTGCGGTGTAGCGCGTCTTGCCAGGCTGGCCGCCCTCGTCTTCAAACGTGAGTACGCCCGTGAAGAACGGTTTACCGGACGGTACCCACGCCGAGGTGTAGGCATCGGTGAACACGATCTTTTCGTTCTTAACCACTTCGAGGTAAACGCCACGATTCGGCATTTCAGTGCCGTCCGGCCCCTGCATTACGATGTAGCTCGATCCACCGGAGCGCACATCGCTTTCAGCATGAATCGTTTTCCACGGCGGCGGCGTGAACCATTTCACGATCAGTTCGGGTTCAGTCCAGCAACGAAAGAGTTTGTCTCGCGGCGCGTCGATCAGTCGCGTGATGACGAGCTCATGTTCGACTTCGGGTTTAGCGTCGTTTGTCATTTCAGTATCTCCAGTGCGTTGTGTTCGACAAGTTTCTGTAAGGTTTTGAACTGAGCGTTCAGGACTGCGCGATCATCTGGAAGCCGCCATAGATCAGACGTTTGCCGTCGAAGGGCGGTGCACTCCCCGTAGACATCCGCGGATCTGCCATCAGTTTTTTCCATGCGTCGTCGCGCACCGCTTTGGACGGCCAGGTGATCCACGAGAAAATCACGCTTTCTGATTCCTCACGCTTCACGGCCATGGTGAACGAAGTGAGCTTGCCTTCGGGCACATCGTCGCCCCAGCAGTCGACAACGGTTAGCGCGCCATATTCCTTGAATAGCCCGCCGATTTTTTGTGCGTGCTCGGTGTATGCGTCTTTGTTGCCGTTTGCCACGGCGCAGATAAAGCCATCAACGTAATTCATGCGGTTAACTCCTTGGTTTGAGATGTTTCCGGGGCCAGTCCGAGCAGCGACGCGACGTGGCTGCGCAGAAGATGAATACAGCGTTCGGCGATATCCGGGCCGCCCTGCGCCTTGGCGAGGATGAACGCGCCCTGAATCGTCGCCTGTGTGTAGAGCGCGACCACCATCGGATCCCAATCGGCTTCGGGCACGTAGCGCGCTTTTGCCAGCTCGAGGTCAGCTGCGATGGTGGCTGCGTGTCCGCGAATGCCCGCGTTGCACGCGTCGCGGATGCGCGGATGCGTCTCGAAAATTTCCTGCACCATCGTTCCGAGCAGGCAGGTGTAATCAGGCAAATCGCCCTGCAGGATTTCAGCGCGCAGATCGATGTATGCCAGTACGCGGTCGCGCGGATCCGCCAACTGCTGGTACGCCGACGCGGCAAACAGCCCACCCGTCATCGTATTCCAGTGCTCAACCGCCATCAGCGCCATCTCTTCCTTGCTTTTGAAGTGATGGAAGTAGCTGCCCTTGGTCACGCCCGCCGCCGTACAAATGTCGTCTAGCGTGGCCGCCGTGTAGCCCTTGGCGCGGATCACCTGCAAGGCGGCGTCGAGCAGTTTGGTTTTGGAATGGTGTTCGGTGGCGAGCATGTTTCGTCGTTTGTTGCGGTTGCTTTGATGACCATACCGCGTGGTCGGTATGTCGTCAAGTTACTGTTGGAAATATTCGCTTAGGCGCGAAAGAAATTCAAACTCTTGAGCAACAGCTTTCGCGTGCACGCGCTTTTTATCAAGGGCTAGTGCGCATTTAGGTCATTTATCGACTCCTGATTAGCAAGCTGTCTCAGGAAGCCTTATTTTGCGTAGTGGCTGAGGGCTTGAGGCAACGGCGGCGTGCAACAGTCTGGGCAGCATCGCCTTCAGGTTTGATCGCCGATTGAATCGATAGGCGAACTCCGC
>JANXNI010000004.1 GCA_025354165.1 Burkholderiales bacterium
TCACGCCCTCACCATCCCAGCCGAGCGCGGCGAATTGGTTGTAGAGCGCGAGGCTGGTGGTGAATCGATGATTCGGGTCATCCGGAAAGCGTACCTGTCCGCGAAACAAACGATACACCGGTGTCTGCCCTGGGGCGCAACTCCCGCCCATCCCCTCAATCAAGGGAGCAAACGCATAGGAATCAATGCCTTCGTTGACGGGTAGTCGCGGCAGCGACAGGTTGTTCGGGTTGAGCCCCGAGAGCGCAGTTTTTTCGCTGTTGACCAGTGTGTAGAAGTGACTGCCACGGGTCTGATTGTTCGCTATCTGGTCGAAGTAATAGCGGTTAATGCCGAGCGCGCCCGGGTCAGCAAAAGAACGTGTAGAAAACGATTGCCCCGTACGAGCCCAGCCAGGCAACGCGTCGAGCACTGCCATTTCAGTGTCGCGAGAGGTAAGAAAGTAATAGTTCAGCGGGTTGTAGATGTACTCGGTCAGCGTTTTAGGCGTGTTCGGGCCACCGTCGAAACGGGCGAGACAAAAATCGTCATTCGCGCCGTTGGAGCAATAGCCTGCGACGACGATCCTGCCGTCGGGCTGGAGCGCCATGCTGTTGGCGACATCGTTGCCGCTGCCGATCGGTGCGATGACTTTGCCGGTGCTGTTGAAGCTCGTGTCGAGTGTGCCATTGGCGAGGTAACGGGCGAGGCAAAAATCTAAATTGGTGCCGCTTACGCAATAGCCTGCGACGGCGATCTTGTCGTCGGGCTGGAGCGCGACGCTGTAGGCGTAATCGTCGCTACTACCGAGCGGCGTGATGACTTTGCCGGAGCCGTTAAAGCTTAAATCGAGTGAGCCATTGGCGAGGTAACGGGCGAGACAAAAATCGGAATTGGCGCCGTTGGAGCAAACGCCTACGACGACGATCTTACCGTCGGGCTGGAGCGCGAGGCTGATGGCGTAATCATCGCCAATGCCGATCGGTGTGGTGACTGCGCCGGAGCCGTTAAAACTTAAGTCGAGCGTGCCGCTGGCGAGATAACGGGCGAGACAAAAATCGTACGTAGCGCCGTTTACGCAATAGCCTGCGACGACGATCTTGCCGTCAGGCTGCAGCGCGAGGCCGCGGGCAACGTCGTCGTCAGTGCCGATCGCCGTGATGACTGTGCCGATACTGTTGAAGCTTACGTCGAGTGCGCCGCTGGCGAGATAACGGGCGAGACAAAAATGGGTGTTGGTACCGTTCGAGCACCTTCCTGCGACGACGATCATGCCGTCGGGCTGGAGCGCAACGCTGTAGGCAGCATCGGTGCCGCTGCTGATCGCCGTGAAGACTTTACCGGTACCGTTAAAGCTCAAGTCGAGTGTGCCGCTTGCGAGGTAACGCGCGAGACAAAAATCGTAAGTGGTGCCGTTGAGGCAAGAGCCTGCGACGACGATCTTGCCTTCGGGCTGCAGCGCGAGCGTATACGCGCCATCGTTGCCGTTGCCGATCGCCGTGATGACTTTGCCAGTGCCGTTAAAGCTCGTGTCGAGCGCGCCGTTGGCGAGGTAACGGGCGAGACAAAAGTCGTAATCAGCTCCGTTGGAGCAAGCGCCCACGACGACGATCATGCCGTCGGGCTGCAGCGCGAGGCTGTAGCCAACATCGGTTCCGCTGCCGATCGGTGTGATGACTTTGCCAGAGCCGTTGAAGCTAAGGTCGAGCGCCCCCGGTACTGCCGTTGCAAGCGTGCTCACGGCGAGGAGCAACAGCGCCAAGCCGCGCGCGGCCCAGCGTCGAAGGCATGCTGCGGAGTAATGGACGGAGATAAATCCAGTCATTGCGGCTTTCGGCTGAGGGGTGGAATCTGCGTCAGTGCCTCAGCAGATGGTACAGCGCTTCACCGAGCCGACTAAGACTCGTGCGACCTGAGGTGTGGTGTTGCGATGCGGTCCCTGATAGTTCGCGAACAAATTCTCAACATGCTCAAACGCCTGAACTCGATGGCGTTGCCTGAAGGGCCGAGGACGAGCATAGGGGCGCTTTCACCGCACCAGCGACATCCCGCACTGCGTAACGAGGTAATCGCGAATCAGCGGCCATGTGTTACGTGTGGCGTTCGCCGCGAAGGTGATGCCGCCGATGACGGCGTTGCCGACGATGCCGAGGGCGATGCGCATGTTGATTAGCGCGTCGGTAGTGGCGAGGACGCGACCGTCACCGTCAATGTCCAATGAACAGCTTTTGTAACCGAATGGCCCGCCGTCGTAGCGAATGGCACAGAAGCGGTCAAGTCCACCGATGACGCAAGAACCCGCCAAAATTGCTTTTCCGTCGGGCTGGATCGCTATGGCGCTGGGGACATCGGAAACAAGCCCGACACCCGTAACCACTGAGCCCGTGTCATTGAAACTTTTGTCAAGCGAGCCATCACTATTAAGACGAAGTGCACAGTAAGAAAACTTACTCACATCAAAGCATTGTCCGGCAATTAATATTTTACCGTCATTTTGCAGAACGACCGCGTGTGCATTGTTATCACCAACAGTGATTGACGTGACGACCTTTCCGTTCGTGTTGAAGTCAGAATCTAACGATCCATCGTGGTTGTAACGGGTCACGCAAAAAGTCCACGCACTGTGGTCGCTGTTGATGCAATAACCCGCCAGCACAATTTTGCCGTCGGGTTGTATCGCCATGCTGGTTGCCGTGTCAAGGCCCGATCCCACAACCGTCATCGTCGAGCCAGTGCCGTTGAAAGTGGTGTCCAGGCTGCCATTGGCGTCGTACCGTAGAGCGCAGAAGCTAGTCGTTATATTAACTGCGGCGATACTGCATTCGCCTGCCAACACGATGCGACCATCAGATTGCAGCGCAGCCGAATGGGCGGCTGCGGTGTCGCCGATCAACGTCAGTATCTGACCGGTACCAGCGAAGCTGCTGTCAAGGCTCCCGTCAATATTAAGGCGCGCGGCGCACATGTAAGCCGTGTTGCCGATCTTGCAACCGCCTGCCAGAACAATTCGCCCATCTGGCTGTAGTGCGACAGCATTCGCTTGTCCATTGAGCATTCCAACCGCGAGAATTTTCCCGGCGACTCCAAAACCGGAGTCGAGCGTGCCATCCGAGTTGTATCGTGCGGCGCAAAAGTAATTTTGCGTTGGCATGATCGGGCAGCTTCCCACCAGAATGATCTTTCCGTCCGGCTGCAGGGCAACGGCGTTGGGGCTATCTCGTACACCGCCTAAAACAGTAATTGCCTTGCCCGTTCCGTTAAAGTCCGTATCGAGCGAGCCATCTACGTTTTGCCGTATAACGCAAAAAAAGCGAACGACTCCGCTTCCGGTGCAATAACCCGCCGAGATCACTTTGCGGTCGGGCTGCAACGCAATTGATGTCACAGAGTCGTGACTTGGGCCCACCTCAATAATCGTTTTGCCGGCCCCAATAGGGCTTGTGGCTCCCCAAGATGGGTCCAGAGTTCCGGGCAGCCCCGGCGTGGCATTGCCTAGCGTCGTGAAGAAAAAGGCGAGATAAAAGAGAAATTTACGGGCAAACATGGTTGCTGCAACCTTTGCATAGACGTGTAGTGTGCATTACTTCGCGAACAAATTCTCAATATGCTCAAACGCCTTGAACTCAATTGCGTTGCCTGACGGGTCGAGGAAGAACATGGTGGCTTGTTCGCCGGGCTCACCTTTGAATCGGATGTGCGGTTCGATGATGAACTCGGTGCGGGCGTCTTGCAGACGGTCTGCGAGTTCGTGCCATTGCTTCATGGTGAGCACGACGCCGAAGTGGCGGCAGGGGACATTGTCGCCATCGACTTCGCTTGTTTTCGCCATTGAGCATTCTTCGGGCGCGAGGTGGGCGACGATCTGATGGCCGTAAAAGTCAAAGTCCACCCAGTGCGGGCTGGAGCGGCCTTCTTTGCAACCGAGCAGATCGAGATAAAACTTGCGCGCGGCGGTGAGGTCGTGGGTCGGGAAGGCGAGATGGAATGGCTGGATGGACATGGTGGTGCTCGGTTTATTGCTGGGGAAGTTTGATTCTAGGTCGCGAGATAATCAAGGGATGCTTACACCGTTCCAGGAAATCGCAAAAGAGCTCGAAGTCATCGATGGTCAAGACGTCGAGCACCTGTTTCTCGTGCTGGTCGCGATGGCGATCGGCATACTGATCGGGACGCTGCTGCTGCGCCGTCGCGAGCCCTCGTTGACGCGGTCACAGGCGTTGTGGCGCGTCACCGTCGTCGGCGTTACGTTTCCGCTGGTGACCTATGTGATTCTCGTGGCGCTGCGGCTGACGCCTTATGGCGTGGCTGCGGGCGCGTTGCCGAAGTTTGCGGTGCGCGTGTTTGCTGCGCTAATGGTGATGCGACTGATTGCGGGCGTATTGCGCCGGTTGTTCCCGAATTCGTCTCCCGTGCGCGGCAGTATCAACATTGTCAGCGCGCTGATCTGGTTGATCCTTGTGATGCATCTGGCGGGCGTACTGCCGTTCATCGAGCAGGAGCTGGAGGCGATTGTCTTGCCGCTTGGCAAAACGCACGTGTCGGCGCTGACGCTGATTCAGGGCACGGCGCTGGTGGCGTTCACGGTGCTCGCTGCGTTATGGTTGTCGTCGATTCTTGAAACGCGGCTGATGGCGACCGGCATCAACATGAGCATGCGTCTGGTGTTGTCGCGCTTTTTGCGGGCATTTTTGTTTGTGCTCGCGTTGCTGTTTGCGCTCGCGGCGGTGGGTATTGATCTGACCGTGCTGTCGGTGTTTGGCGGTGCGCTTGGCGTGGGTCTGGGCTTGGGTTTGCAGAAAATTGCGGCGAACTATGTGAGCGGTTTTGCCATGCTGCTCGAAGGCAGCTTTCGCGTGGGCGACAGCGTGAAAGTGGATGGCTTTGAAGGGCAGATCAGCAATATTTACACGCGCTACACCGTGGTGCGCGCTGCCAATGGCCGTGAGTCTGTAGTGCCGAACGAGATGTTCATTGTCAATCGTGTAGAAAACCTTTCGCTTGAAAGCCGCAGCGTTTCGTTCAATACCAAGTTGCAGATCGATTACGACAGCGATGTCGAGAAGGCACGCTCGTTGATGATCGAAGCGGCGTTGGCGCAGCCGCGCGTGCTTAAAAGCCCAGCACCGGGTGCCTTGCTCAGCGATTTTGCTGCGGATGGTCTGGAATTGACGCTCGGCTACTGGATCGCCGATCCGGAAAATGGCATCGGCAATGTTCGCTCGGACATCAACCTCGCCATCTGGCGGGCGTTCCAGGCGAGCAACATTAATGTGCCGTTTCCGCAGCGCGTGATTCGCGTGATTCAGGAGCCGGGCGAGGCGGCGCAACCGCTAAACTCCGCCGCTCCCGAAAAATCCGCGTAGTCCCCGAAGGTGTCTCTAGAAATTCACTTTATGGGGATGCAGTGTTAGGAGCCCGGAGCGCAGCAACCGGAACGTACGCCCTGGTACGTGAGGATTGCGAGTACCGCGCGACGACACAATGCGCCCCAGAAATGAATTTGTAGAGATACCGATGCCTGAATCTTTGATCGCGCGCCTGGCGCGAGACGTTGTTATTACCGCTCAACAAGCCGAAGCCGCTGTGGGGCTTCTCGATGGTGGGGCGACGGTGCCGTTCATCGCCCGCTATCGCAAAGAGGCCACGTTTGGCCTTGATGACGTTCAGCTGCGTTTTCTCGAAGAGCGATTGACGTATCTGCGTGAGCTGGATCAGCGCCGCGATGCGGTGCTCGGCTCGATTCGGGAGCAGGGCAAACTGACGGACGAATTGGCGCTGGCGCTGAATCGAGCCGTGAGCAAGCAGGAGATCGAGGACATCTACGCGCCGTACAAGCAAAAGCGTCGCACCAAGGCGCAGATTGCGCGCGAAGCGGGGTTACAGCCGTTGGCGGATGCGTTGTATGGTGATCCGACGTTAGTGCCGCTGGTAGAAGCGGCAAAGTTCGTGAATGTTGGCTCTGGCGTCGATGCTGCGCCGCCGACATTTACTGAACCGCAGATGTGTCTGGACGGCGCGCGCGATATTCTTTCTGAGACTTGGGCTGAGGATGCAGCGCTTGTCGGCCGCATGCGTGAATGGCTGTGGCAGAACGGTTTGTTTGAGTCGAAACTGGCCGAAGGCAAAGAAAAAGACGGCGACAAGTTTCGCGATTACTTTGATTACGCTGAGCCGATCGGCAAGGTGCCGTCGCATCGTGCGCTCGCGGTGTTTCGCGGTTGGCTGGCGGAGGCTTTGACGGTGAAGCTTACGCAGCCAGAAGCCGAGCCTTCAGTTGCAACCGCGACCGCGAAGGCTGGATCGGTGTTTACGCCGTGCGAAGGCATGGTCGCCAATCAGGTGAACTGGTCGCATCAGGCGCGCGCTGCGGACGACTGGCTGAAGCGCGTGGTGAGCAGGACGTGGAAGGTGAAACTTGCGCCGTCGCTTGAGCGAGATTTGTTCGCCAAACTACGCGAGAGCGCGGAAGACGTGGCGATCAAGGTGTTTGGCGACAACGTGCGCGACCTGATGCTCGCTGCGCCTGCGGGCAATAAAGTGGTGATGGGGCTTGATCCTGGCATTCGCACGGGCGTGAAAGTGGCGGTGGTCGATTCGACAGGTAAAGTGCTGGCAACCAGCGTTGTCTACCCGCATGAGCCGCGCAAGGATTGGGACGGCTCGTTGCATATTCTCGGCAAATTGTGCGAGACACACGGCGTGCAATTGATCGCGATTGGCAATGGCACGGCGAGTCGTGAGACGGATCAATTGGCGGCGGATTTGATCAAGCGGCAACGCGGCGCAATTGTGAAGGCTGTGGTGTCAGAAGCGGGCGCCTCGGTGTATTCGGCGAGCGAATACGCGTCACAGGAATTGCCGGATATGGACGTGAGCTTGCGCGGCGCGGTGAGCATCGCTCGGCGCTTGCAGGACCCGCTGGCAGAGCTGGTGAAAATTGATCCGAAGTCCATCGGTGTCGGGCAATATCAGCACGATGTGAATCAGTCGCTGTTGGCCAAAAAGCTCGATGCGATTGTTGAAGACTGCGTGAACTCGGTGGGCGTGGACGTAAATCTGGCGTCTGCTCCGCTGCTGTCGCGCGTCGCTGGATTATCGGCAAGCAATGCGCGAAATATCGTGATGCACCGCGAACAAAACGGCGCGTTTGTGGATCGTGAAGCGCTTCGCAAAGTGTCTGGGATTGGCCCAAAAACGTTCGAACAATGCGCCGGTTTTTTGCGCATTCGCGAAGGCGGCAACCCACTCGATGCCAGCGCCGTCCACCCCGAAAGCTACACACTCGTACAGAAAATTATCGAACGCGCGAAAAAACCGCTTTCGGAATTGATTGGTAACGCGAGCGTGTTGAAGGCAGTGCCAGCGAACGCATTTGCCGCCGACGGCGTGGGTGAAATCACGGTGCGCGATGTGCTTGCCGAACTGGAAAAGCCGGGTCGCGATCCGCGTCCCGAGTTCAAGGTGGCGAAGTTCAACGATGGCGTGAACGACATCAAAGACTTAGTCGAGGGCATGATCCTCGAAGGCACGGTCACCAACGTTGCCGCGTTCGGTGCGTTCGTCGACGTTGGCGCGCATCAGGACGGTCTGGTGCACGTGTCGCAACTGGCTAACAAATTCGTGAAAGATCCGAAAGACGTGGTGAAGACCGGCCAGATCGTGAAGGTGAAAGTGGTTGAGGTCGATGTTGCGAGAAAGCGCATTGCGCTCTCCATGCGGCTCGACGCTGCGCCGGTGGTGCGTGATGAGCGCATGGGCGAGGGCCATCGTGGCGGCACCGAGCGACGCGATTTTGCGGTGCACAATACCCGGCAACGTCCCGAACCGGCCAAGCCGGATGGCGCAATGGCGGCCGCGTTTGCGTCTTTCAAACGTAAGTAGCACTCAAAAGAGCAACAACGCGCCCTGAGGGGTGCTTGTCTCGCAGTCCGTAGTGACGGTGAGCAAGGCTTGCGCGATTCTGGTTTGCTCGCATCTGGCTTGTCCCGCGCATTCGCGGGGGCGAGCTTTTGATCGTTTGGTGAATCAGGGAGCGCAAAATGTCTCCACGGAAATTGCTTCTTCAGTTCGCGTCTGTGCTGGCCGTCGTTGTCGTGCTGAACGCTTCGGCGCAGCCAGTGACGGTCGTCGAGTATTACAACAAGACGCTCGACGCACACTTCATCACGGGGCGTGCCAGTGAACAATCCGCGCTTGACGGCGTCGCCGATTTTCAGCGCACTGGCATGACCTTTCAGGCGACAGCTGTGGCAACCGCTGCGGCCAGCCTGACCAAGATTTGCCGCTTCTATATTTCGGTGGCGACGCCTTACGTTAGCTCTCATTTTTACGGGC
This sequence comes from Burkholderiales bacterium, assembly GCA_025354165.1. Lineage (GTDB taxonomy): Bacteria > Pseudomonadota > Gammaproteobacteria > Burkholderiales > Casimicrobiaceae > Casimicrobium. Next base: position 8,314 of record JANXNI010000004.1, read on the forward strand.
GACAGGGCATCGATTGCGAATCCATTCGCGCGCAAAACCTGGCTGGATTTTCGTGGGAGGACTACGATTTTGCGACGCAACAACCCGCCGCTGGCGTGTGCCCAGTTGGAACCGTGACGATCTTTCGCGGCTTCCGTGCGGCAGCAAATGGCAAGACGTCCAACCATCGCTATAGCGCGAGTCAGGCGACCTACGATGCAGCTGTTGCTTCGGGCTATATTGGCGAGGGCGCAGCGTTCTGCGTCACCGCCGCCACTGCTGCGACGCCGACTACCGTCGCAGTGGCCACGGCGGTGGGCACGCCGAATGGGACGGCGATCAGCGCGAGTATCGGCCCGTCGGGCGGTACGCTCACCAGCGCCGATGGCAGGCTGACGCTGACCGTTCCCGCCAACGCGGTGGCAAACAGCACTACCTTGAGCATCCAGCCGATCAGCAACGCGGCGCCGGGTGCCACCGGTAGTGCTTATAGGATGCTGCCCGATGGGCAGACCTTCGCGGTCCCGGTGAAGCTTTCATTCGCCTACGATGATCAGAGTCTGCGCGGTTCTGATCCCGATGCGTTGGGCGTGGTGTATCAAAACGGCCAGGGCTTCTGGCGTTCACTTAAAACGGTGCAACGGGATACCGTCAACCACACATTGACGGTATCGACATCGCACTTTAGCGATTGGACGTCGCACCTCACGGGGCTTCAGCTTCAGCCCGGTGAGGCCTCCGTTGCGGTGGGCAAGTCCATTGGTTTGTTGCTGGTCAGTTGCAATACATATGAAGTGGGTGAGGATCTGCAAAGTCTGGCGCTGGCATGTGTGCCGCCATTTTTGACAGCAACCACATCAGGATGGGCGGTGAACGGAGCACCCGGCGGGGTCACCGGGCTCGGTCTGGTCGCAAAGACGAGCGGCATCAGTGCGACTTACACCGCACCGGCAACGAAACCGTCGCCGAATCGGGTGATAGTGAGCGCCGAACTGGTCGGCGCGGCAAAGAAGACCATTTTCGCGTCCAACATCACGATTATTGATGATTCATGGTCTGGACGCGCTACCGCCACCACCGAGTTCTTCCGTCAGACGGCGGACATCAAATGGACATTGCTGCGCATCAACGGGAATGTCTCGGCCTATCAACCATCGGGAACGGCGAGCGGCGTTGATTTTCATTGTCCAATAACGCCTGCCAGCGCTCCGATCAGTCCGGGTGATGGAATCCTGATGGTCGACTACAGCACCGACCCGCCCACATGGAGTGGTGCCGGGGCAACGGCGTGGAGCGCCGTTCATGCGTGTCCAGCGCCGGAAGTTTCATACAGCGATCAGGTTTTCTCCATTTTTTTTGGCAGCGACACGGGAGTCGTCAGTGCGGGTGGCACGACCATTGAGGGTACAAATGTGCAGGGCCCGTTGACGATCGTCTGGAAATTCACACGCTAGCCAGGACGCGCGCAATACCGACAGGCATATTTTGTTGGCCTATTTGTGCCGAAAATCTTCGGCAGCGAATCTGAACGTGGGCGACGAGTATTTGACAGACAAAAGCCCCGCCTAAAAAGTAATGGCCCTGTGCCGATATTTCGAATGATGCGTAGAAATTCTCGCCGTTACCTATTATCCTCGTGGCTTCGGCGCTGCGGAGCCGAAGCATTAAATAACTAAGTCCGGCGCAGCGCCGTCTGCGCTTTTAAATTCGGGGGTAAATAGTGAGTTTCAAAAATCTGCGTGCGCGTGGAGCGCTGGTCGTGGCTGGCGCAATGGCGTTGTGCGCTTTCAACGCGTTGGCGCAAATCGTAACGGTAGTTGAGTATTACAACAAAACGCTGGATGCCTACTTCGTCACAGGTCGTTCTGGCGAGCAAACAGCGCTTGATGGTGTGGCCGATTTTCAGCGCACGGGCATGACGTTTCAGGCGACGGCGGTGGCGGGCGCGGCGACCAACCAGACGAAGATTTGCCGCTTCTACATCAGCATTTCGAACCCCTATGTGAGTTCGCATTTCTATGGTCGCCAAGGCGTCGATTGCGAGAGTATCCGCGCGCAGAATCTGGCGGGGTTCACTTACGAAGACTACGACTTCGCGACGCAGCAACCGGCGAGCGGCGTGTGCACGACGGGCACGACGGCGATCTATCGCGGCTTCCGGGCGGCGGCGGGCGGCAAGACGTCGAACCATCGCTACAGTGCGAGTCAGGCGACGTATAACGCAGCGATTCAGAAGGGCTATGTTGGTGAAGACGTTGCGTTCTGCGCGACCGCGGCGACAGCGGCAACCACGACGTCGCCACCTGCCGCCTCCGGTGATTGCGGGGCGTACTTTTTCCCCAACAAGAAGCTGACGTTGCAAACGACGTCGAGCACGCTCGGTACTGCCAGTCCCGCGACCACAGCGGTGCGAACCTATGATTCCACGCCTATCGTCTTTCACGGGCGCACGGTGAGTCAGGTGATTGATACGTCGCCGGGCTCGACCGCGGCCAACATGATTGAGGATGGCGGTTCAACCTACTCCGAAATCGGCGCGCGCGGCGTCAGCAGCAGCGGGACCAACGAAACGTATTACACGCCGCCCATCGTTTATCCGAAAGTGATTGCGGTTGGTCAGCGCATTGATTTCACGCGTTCCATCACGTTTAGCCCGGCCTCGCCCAATGGCACTGGCACACAAACGGGCAGCGTCACGCTGGTCGCCAAAGAGTCCGTCACGGTGCCGGCGGGCACCTTTACGGCGTGCAAATTCCTGACCGATCAGGTGACGCAGTATCCAAGCGTAGGCTCTAACTCGCACACGGTGGCGACATCATGGATCGCAATTGATGTGGGTATCGTGCGTTCGGACATCACGGACACGACGACCGTTTCTGGTTTCAACGTGAGCAGTACGTCCCAACTATTGGCTACGAAGGTGGAATAGGGCGGGTCTCGTCAGACGTAAAAAAGCGCACTACGGTGCGCTTTTTTTTTTAGACTCAGAGAGCGGTCTATTTGTTGTTGTTGTCGTGCTTCTGACGATAGATACGGCGGCTTTGCTTGTTCTGCTGACGGTTGATTGCCTTGCGCTCGGCGCGGGTGACTTTGCCGTCGGCCTTGGCGGCATCTTCCATCCCGGCGACTTTGGCCTGACCTGCTTCCATGCGGACGGCTTCGCGATTGCTCAGACTGCCAGTGGCGATGCCGTTTTGAATGCGTGACTGCTGATTTGCCTCACGCTGGTCGATTTTGGTGGTATTTGTTTGTGCGCTGACGCCGAAAGCGACGGCGAGGCCGGTCAGTGCGATCAGGGTGCGAAGGGTTGTTTTCATGGTGTCTCCAGGGGATTGTTGAACAGTCGGTGTTTTTCTTCGAGGCGTAGCTCGTTGACACTATGTTTAACGGGCCGCATTGGAATGCGCAGACGGCGTTGGCGCGCTTTTACACGCAGTTACAACCGTCAGCGAACGAGGCCGCTGGAGATTGCAGACTTATAGGCGCTCCAATAATTCATTTGTGGGGCGCATTGCGTCGTCACGCGGTGCTCGCACATTTGCCCAAAGCCCTCACGCATCAAGGCGGAGTGAAGGTTGCTGCGCTCCGGGCTGCTAACACTGTATCCCAAAAAAGAATTTTTAGAGATGTCTTTATGCGGGTTTGAGCGCATATTGCTGCGCCCACCAGAATGCTGCGACCGCCACTGCGCCGAACAGGCAAAGCACCCACAAGCCCGCCAGATAGTTGCCGTTGATCGCCCATAGCGCAGCCAGCACGGACGGAGCAGCCGCGCGTGCGATGGCGGTCGGGAAACCGAGCAATCCGTTTAACGACGCCGCCCGTTCGCGCGACACATAAGTGGCCATCGCGGTGGCTTTGACGATGGTGATCATGCCGTTGGCCATGCCGTAGAGCAGTGCGAAAAATATAGCGAACGGCGGCGATTGAAGGCCGAGCGCCAGCACAAATAGCGCTGCGGGCAACAGCGTTGGTATCCAGCGATTGGCCATGTGAATATCGATGCGCTTTTCGGTGAAATACAGCACCAGTCTTCCGGCCACTTGCAGGATGCCGATGGAAGCGGGAATCGCGATGACCAAGACCTCGGGCAGATTTCGTTCGCGCAGAATGGGCACCAGATGACCGCCCATCGCGGTTGTGATGCCGGAGAACAAAACGAAGAAGGCGGCGAGCCCCCAGAATGGGAAATGGTGCGTGTATTCAACGAGCTTTTTCGCTGACTTGCCTTCGTGATGCGGTTGCGCGGGCGGTTCGCCACGCAGCCAGTACGCATGAATCGGCAGGCAGATGGTGAGGTGCAGCAGGCCGAGCGCGATCACTGCGTTGCGCCAGCCGAAGGCGCTGATCAGCCACGCGCCGAGTGGAATGAACACGGTGCTGGCGAGGCCGCCCAGAAAGGTAAGCGTGATGATGGCGCGGCGAAAATCTCGCGGATAGCGACGAATCAACAGCGAGAACGCGGGCTGATACAACACGCCGGACATCGCCGCGCCGAGCGCGATCCAAGCTGCGTAGAGTTGCCACTGGTTGTGCACGAACGCGAGCGCGACGAAGCTCACGGCCGCGAGCGCCGAGCCCCCGCACATGGCTGCGCGAGCGCGCCCACCGTCGATCATGCGGCCGACGGCGATTGAAAGCACGCCTTCAACCAGCAGCGCGAGACTGAACGCCAGTGCGGCGTCGACGCGCGAAAGCGAAAGCTCTTTCTCGAAATACTGAAGCAGCAGCGAAAATGTGTAGAACAACGTGCCCCAGCTGATGAGCTGGGCGACTGAGAGCCAAAAGACAAAGCCGCGTGGCGGGTGAGGGTCGGAGGAGTTTGAGTTCACGGATTTACGTGGGGCCCGCCGTGGTAGCCTCGCCGCAGTGAGGCGGGGCAAGGTGACGGTCGCGGCGTTTGTTGTTGCGGCGTGGGTGGTGGATTTCGATGTGAGCCACCCAGAAATAGTATCAGCTTTCGCGTGAATGCCTTATTTCATTGGGGCCGGAGTGAAATATGAAGATAAGTCGACAATTGCCGATATCGGCCTTTAACCCATGTCTAGCTGTTATTTCACACAAAAGCTGATACACGAAAACGATGGCTAAACCACGGCGAGTTTCGATCCTGCTGGATCATCCGCGCAGCCCCTTGCGGTGGATTGTCTTGCTGCCGTTGTTCGTCCTGCTGGCGTGGATTTATCTGCCGGTCACGCGCGGCGATTTTGTGGCGGACGACTATGTGTTTGTGGCGACGTCGCGCATGGTGAACGCGCCATTGTCCGCGTTCTGGCAGAGTCATTTTTACGAGCCGTACTATTTTCGACCGATAGGCGTCTTGTCGTGGTGGTTGGCGACGAGTCTGTTTGGGCTCGATTATGCGTCGCATAGCCTGATTAATTTGATCCTGCACTGCGTCAACGCTGGATTGTTATTCTGGCTGTTGCGAGCGCTTGCTCTGCGCACAAGCGCCGTCGCTGCTGGGGTTGCGCTTTTTGCGGTAGGGCCGTTTGCGCTCGCCACGATCCTCTGGCCGTCCAATCGATTTGATTTGCTGGCGGTTGGATTTCTGCTCGCGCAGGCCATCGCGATGGTGCGGGCGTTGCAGGGGAATGTGTTTGCGTTTCCGCTTGCCATGCTCGCAGCGCTCGGCGCTTGCTGGAGCAAGGAATCGGCGTACGCGATTTCGACGATGATGTGCTTTGTTGTGCTGGTGGCGAACCATGTGCCGTGGCGGCGGCGCGGCACGTTGTTTGTGCTGTTGGGCGGCGTCATTAGCGGCGCGTTTTTCTGGCGTCAGCGCATCTTGAGCGATGCCTATGCAATCGCCAGCGCCGATCCGGTCGGGCAGGTGATCGACGGCACAAGGGCGATGGCGCTGTCGTTGCCGAAGCTCACCAAGTTGATCGCGGGCGCGTCGATGGTGCCTTGGTTCGGCTGGGGGCTGCTTGGCGCATGTTTGCTCGCATTGCTTTGGGTGCGGCGCGATGCTGAGGTTTCGCGCGGCTTGATCGGCGGCGCGCTGCTGGTGTTGCTCGCTGCGGTGGTGGTGCAGACGCCACTCGCAAAGGCGTTCGCACCGATGCTCGACGGCGGCCCGTTCGGTACGATCACGTTTGCCCGTTTTTACTATGCGCCGTGGGCGGTGTCGTCGGTAGTGGTCGCGCTTGTTCTTGCGCGCGGGCGGATGGGTGGTGTTGCCGCGTTGGGCCTCGTGGCGGCGATGGTTGCCGCCGGTCTCGCGGCACGTCCGCTCGCTGAGTCGTTCGTTGAGTGGACGCGACAGGAGATCAAGCCGATGTCAGTCGCAGCGACACAATTGGTCGACGCCAATAACGAGTCGCCGTGCGTTTATGTGTTGCTGGGTACGCAGGGAAAACAACCGTATTTCCGTATGTTTTCCGACGTGACGGTGAAGGCTCGAACCGCATCGCCGGAAAAAACGTGGCGCTGCCAGGTGATGACCGAGAGCACGCCGTGGTTGTTTGCATTTCCGGCGACCGCGAATCCTTTTGAGTTGCCGTTGCGCACGATCACCAATCCCGACGGCAAGGAGAAGGCCGATTCCGTCTGGAGCAGCATTCGTTATCGTTATCGACTGCCAGCCAGAGATTTGGCGACCCTGCCGAGCGCACGCTTTTTTGAATGGCGCGATGAGCGGTTTGTTGATGTGACAGAAGAGGTGCGGGCAGGTGCTCGGCAGGTTGTCTCGAAAGATTGGTAGTTTCACGTGAAACATTTCGCCGCCATAGGAGCGAACTGGTCGAGCGGAGTAAGCCAAGGTTCGCTACCACCTGTCGGTAGTGCAAGCAAAGACTGGGTGCCGAATGAGCGAAATGGTCGAATGACCTGGGTCAAAGGTTCGATGGCCCTTGCCGGTAACGCAACCGAATTGGTTTGTTGTTGCGAACGAGGTTCGAACCCCCAAATCCCTCGGTAGAATACGTCCTCCCTTTCTGGCAAACGTTTCACGTGAATCCTTTGCCGCAACACCAAAAGAATGTTTTTTCCCGACCGTTTTGATGTGATCGTCGTCGGCGGCGGCCACGCCGGTAGCGAGGCCGCGCTGGCGGCTGCGCGCGCGGGCGCGAAGACTTTGCTACTCACGCACAGTATCGAAACGCTGGGTCAGATGAGCTGCAATCCGTCCATCGGCGGCATCGGCAAGGGGCATTTGGTGAAAGAGGTTGATGCGCTCGGCGGCGCAATGGCCATCGCTACGGACGAAGCGGGCATTCAATTCCGCATTCTGAATTCGTCAAAAGGGCCAGCCGTTCGCGCGACTCGCGCACAGGCGGATCGCGTGATGTACCGCGCGGCGATTCGTCGACGCATCGAAACTCAACCGAATCTGACGCTGTTTCAGCAGCCGGTTGACGACGTCATGGTGGTCGGCGGTCGAGTGACCGGCGTCAAAACCCAGATGGGACTGGTCTTCGAGAGCGAAAGTGTCGTGCTCACGGCTGGTACCTTTCTCTCCGGCCTCATCCATATCGGCTTGCAAAACTACACGGCCGGACGCGCCGGTGATCCGGCGGCGACGACGCTCGGCGCGCGCCTGAAAGAAATGAAGCTGCCTCAAGGCCGCCTGAAAACAGGCACGCCTCCCCGCATCGACGGAAAGACGATTGATTATTCAAAGCTCGGCGTGCAGCCGGGCGACGATCCCGCACCGGTATTTAGTTTCATGGGCAACCGCGCGATGCATCCGCGCCAGGTGCCGTGCTGGATCACGCATACCAATGAGCGGACGCATGAGATTGTGCGTTCGGGGCTGGATCGCAGCCCCATGTTTACGGGCGTGATTGAGGGCGTTGGGCCGCGCTATTGTCCGAGTATTGAAGACAAGATACACCGTTTTGCCGACAAAACGAGCCATCAAATTTTCCTCGAACCGGAAGGTTTGACCACGCAGGAAATCTATCCGGCAGGCATCTCGACGAGCTTGCCGTTCGACATCCAGCTCGCCATGATTCGAAGCATGAACGGGCTAGAAACTGCACATATCCTGCGTCCCGGCTACGCGATTGAGTACGATTACTTCGATCCGCGCCAACTCAAACAGACACTGGAAACCAAGTATCTGGACGGTCTGTTCATGGCCGGGCAGATCAATGGCACGACTGGGTATGAAGAGGCGGCGGCGCAAGGCCTGCTCGCGGGCGTGAACGCGGCGCTCAAAGCCAAGGGCCGAGACGGCTGGTGTCCGCGCCGCGACGAAGCCTATCTCGGTGTGCTCGTTGATGACCTGACGACACAAGGTGTGACCGAGCCGTACCGTATGTTCACGAGTCGCGCTGAATACCGATTGCAGTTACGCGAAGACAACGCCGATATGCGATTGACGGAGCAGGGCCGTGCGCTCGGGTTGGTCGATGATGCTCGCTGGAAGGCGTTTAACCGCAAGCGCGACGCTGTTTCACGTGAAACAGAGCGCCTGAAATCGACGTGGGTGAATCCGGCGTTGTTAACGAACGAGCGTGCGACGGGGCTGCTCGGCACGACGATTGAGCGTGAATATAGTCTGTTTGATCTGTTGCGCCGACCCGGCGTGACGTACTCGGGGATTGACGCGTTGCGCGAAGAATTGAAGCTCAAAGCGAAGAGCGATCTGCTCTCCTCACTCTCGGCGGCAGAGGGGCAGCCTAGCGGGGTTGACCTTCCCGAAGAAGTTGTTCATCAGATTCACGAACAAGTCGAAATCACCGCCAAATACGCCGGTTACATCGATCGCCAGCAGGACGAAATCGACCGCCAGCTTGCCAACGAAAACCTTCGCCTGCCGAACGATCTTGATTATTCCGCCGTGCGCGGTCTGTCGAAGGAAGTGCAAATCAAACTCACCGCACAGCGCCCCGAAACGCTCGGACAGGCGGGCCGAATCTCTGGCATTACGCCTGCGGCGATATCGCTCTTGCTCGTTCATCTCAAGCGCGGACGTCTGGCGGAGAAGGTCGCATGATCGTTTGTCCGGCCGCCTCGCATCACATTTATGACTCAAAATAAAACTGGCACACGGCCGTCCGTGCAGCCAGGTATCAACCCACAAGGCCAAGGCATGACCACTTCCGCAGGGCTCCGACCCGTGATCGACCGTCCGCTCAAGCGTGACCAGATCGAATTTACCCCTGAACTCCGCGCCGAGCTGCGCGCCACGCTCGACGCTGCGCTCACCGAAATGCACATCAAGGCGAACGATAAACAGAAAAATCAGCTCGTCGAATCACTTGCATTTCTGTCCGAATGGAACGCCGTGATTAATCTTACGGCCATTCGCGAGCCGCAGGCGATGCTCATTCAGCACATTCTTGACTCGGTTTCGATCCTGCATTTCATCCCGAAAGAGGCGACGACGCTGCTCGACGTCGGCTCCGGCGGCGGCTTTCCGGCGCTGCCCATCGCTGTGCTGCGCCCCGATCTTGAAGTTGTTAGCGTCGATTCGGTGCGTAAAAAAACGGATTACGTAAACAAGGCCGCCGAAGCTTTGGGCATCGGCAACCTGTCCGCCGTGCACTCAAGAGTGCAGGATCACCCGGTCACCTACGACGTCGTGATCAGCCGCGCTTACGCGTCGCTGCGCGATTTCGTCACGTCCGCGCAAGGCTGCGTCTCGCCAGACGACGATGCACTCGTGCTCGCCATGAAGGGAAAATTCCCGGCGGACGAAGTCGCCGACCTCGCTGGAAGTGGCTGGGTCGTAGATCGGAAGCGGGCGCTTACTGTTCCGCATCTTGAGGCAGAGCGGTGTCTGCTTTGGTTGGAGCGGGCATAAGTGACGTTGGCAGGCATCAATGATGTGTGGTCGCTTGTCATCGCGACCCTCATCTTTCTGGCCATTCCCGGACCTGGCACGATCAAACTGTTTGCTTCGATGGCAGAGAAAAATGGCGGGCCGAAGGCGGGCGTGTGGAGCACGCTGGGACTCATGGCGGGCGACACGGTCTGGATGGTGTTGGCGTTGTCCGGCGTTGCCGCGTTGGCAGCAGCCTATCCCCGTGCGTTCGACTTGCTGCGCTACGCTGGTGCGGCGTATCTGGCGTGGATTGGCTTTTCGCTGATTCGCAACGCGAAGCAAACCCTGGGCGAGGGCACGGTGGATCAAACCGCCGGTCGTGGCCCGTGGCAATGGTTTCGTGAATCGGCGCTGGTGTCTCTGTCGAATCCGAAAGTTATCGGCTTTTACGTTGCGTTCTTTCCGCTGTTCATCGATCAGGCGACGTTCGATGGCGCGGCGACTTACGCGCGCATCATGGGCATCGTCCTGGCGATCATCTTCGGCTACTGCATGTGGCTGATCGTGGTCGCGCACGTGGGCAAGCGCGTGTTCGTGCGTTATCCGTCGGCGAGCGCGTGGCTCAAGCGCACGGCGGGGGTGGCGTTGATCGGGTTTAGCGTCAAGTTTGCGTTGCAAAAATGACTTTCGAATGTAGGAGCGGCCTTCGACTGTGCTCAGTAGAGCACGGGCCGGGACCCACCGTCGCGCCTATTCACGGTGGGTCGCGGCAAGCCGCTCCTACAAGGACAAGACAAAAATAATGATTAGAACCATCGCGATCGCCAACCAAAAGGGCGGCGTCGGCAAAACCACTACGGCGGTCAATTTGTCCGCGTCGCTCGCGGCGCACAACCGTCGCGTATTGCTGATCGACGTCGATCCGCAGGGCAACGCCACGATGGGTTCGGGCGTGAACAAAAATGCGCTGGAGCAGAGCGTTTACACCGTGCTTTTGGGCGAGGCTGGTCTGCTCGATGCGCGCGTAAAAGCGCAGGGCGGCTTCGATCTGATCCCGGCCAATCGCGAGCTCGCGGGAGCCGAGATCGAGATGGTGTCGATGCCTGATCGCGAGATTAAGCTCAAAGACGCGATCCACACATTGAAGGCGGCGATTACAGCGGTCGCCGATCAATACGATTACATCCTGATCGACTGTCCGCCGACGCTGAACCTACTCACGCTCAACGCGCTCTGCGCCGCCGACAGCGTGCTGATCCCGATGCAGTGCGAGTACTACGCGCTCGAAGGTCTCTCCGACCTCGTCGGCACGCTGCGCAAGATGCAGCAGCACCTGAACCCGACGCTCGAAATCGAAGGCCTGCTGCGCACGATGTACGACGCGCGTATGAGCTTGTCGCAGCAAGTCGCGGCGCAGCTGGAGCAGCACTTCGGCAGCAAGCTTTTTGCGACGATTATTCCGCGCAACGTGCGTCTGGCCGAGGCGCCGTCGCATGGTTTGCCAGCGTTGCTACTCGACAAAGCAAGCAAGGGCGCGCAGGCTTATATGCAACTGGCCACAGAACTGTTGGCGAAGCACGAGGAAGCAAAGTAGAAACATGGCAATCAAACTCAAAGGCCTCGGCCGTGGACTCGATGCGCTGCTGATGCCGGAGCCGACCAAACTGGACGCGCCCGCAGCGGACATTACTTCGCTCAAACTCGGCGAACTCATCGCGGGCAAATATCAGCCGCGCCGCCGTTTTGATGATGCGTCGCTCGCTGAGCTGGCCGCGTCGATCAAGGCGCAGGGGATCATGCAGCCCATCGTCGTGCGCGCTACAACGACCGGCAAAGGTGCGGGCGACAAGCGGGTCGCTTACGAAATCATCGCAGGCGAGCGCCGCTTCCGCGCCGCGCAGTTAGCCGGTCTCGTCGAAGTGCCAGTGCTGGTCAAAGACGTTGACGACAAGACGGCGCTCACGCTCGCGCTGATCGAAAACCTGCAACGTCAGGACTTGAACGCGATTGAAGAAGCACTGGGTCTGCAACGCCTGATTGCGGAGTTCAATTTCACGCATGAACAGGCCGCCGATGCTGTCGGTAAATCGCGCAGCGCGGTGTCGAATTTGCTCCGTCTGCTTGAGCTCGCCGCGCCGGTGCAGGACCGCGTGATCGCGGGCACGCTGGAGATGGGCCACGCCCGCGCGCTGGCGCCATTGACCAAAGACAAACAGATCATGCTCGCCGAAAAAATCGCGATCAACGGTTTGTCCGTTCGCGCAACGGAAGCGCTGGTTAAAGACGAAACCGGTGTCGAAGCGAAGAAGCGCCCCGGCATTCCCACCGCGCGCAGCAAACAGGAAAAACTGGCTCTGCGTGACCCCGATCTCGACCGCCTGGAAACCGAACTGGCCGACAATCTGGGAACGTACGTAGAAATTTCGCATCAGGCGAACGGGCAGGGTGAACTGGTGATTCGTTACGCCAGTCTCGATCAACTGGACGGCATCATTGCCCGCATGAAGCGCTGATCAGCTTTCGCGTGAAAGCACCCGTACATCTGGGGTCAAAGTCCAAAATGGTACTAGTCGATTTGTAGGTCAAATAAAGCCTGGCCCTTATAAAATGGTCATTTGAGCGAAAAGCTGATTCGTTCAGGTCGCGAAGAAATACGGGAGAAACGTCATGGGAACCGTCGAAGCCGCCGTCGCCACACAACTCGCCAACATCGAGAAACGCACCGGTAAATCGCTCGCTGAACTGGTCAAAATCGTCAAGGCCAGCGGTCTCAGCAAGCACGGCGAAATTCGCGATCATTTGAAGGACACGCTGGGCATTGGTTTCGGCGACGCCAACGCGCTGGCCCATCATGCCGCGAAAGCAGGCGATAGTGCCGTCGATAAATCCGCAACACCGCCACATGACGTCGTCGCCGCGCTCTACGTCGGCCCGAAGGCCGCGCTGCGCCCGATCCACGACGCGCTGATGGTCAAGATCAACGCGTTCGGCGAATTCGAAACCTCGCCCAAAAAAACTTACGTCAGCCTGCGTCGCAAGAAACAGTTTGCCATGCTCGGCCCGGCTACCAACACCCGCGTTGAGCTCGGTCTCAACATCAAATCGCTACCCGCCTGCGACCGCCTCGTCGAGCAAGCTGCGGGCGGGATGTGCAACTATAAAGTCAAGCTCACCGACGTTAACGAGGTGAATGCTGAGCTCGTGAACTGGGTGCGCGCCGCGTACGACGCTGCGGCCTAGCCGACCAGCCAAAAACGAACTGTCACCACTGCCCAAATGCCCGCGCTTACGCGTTGATTGGGCTAACGCGCCACAGCATCCCGATGCGAAATCTCGACCACCACGGCTCTTGCCGCGAGCCGGTCGATCAGTGCTTCTGCCCTGACTTTGTTCGCGGCGTCTAGATTGGCGTCCCATTCGTCTAAAAAATAGTAGCGCGCGGCGGTCTTCGCGACGATTTCTTCCAGCGTTGCAATCTGCCATTCGCCTGCCGAAAAACCGAGACGCCTGGCTATCGGCGTTTCGTCGTCGTTCTCCACGTCGTCATCGCTTGCGTCGGCTGTATCGGACGTACGGCTGGCTGCCGCTTGCGAAAATTCAAAGGCGAGACGATCCGTCGTCGGCCAGAAATAGGCTTGCGATCCCAGCTCACTTTTGAGCCAGGCGAGCAGCGACGATTTGCCGGCACCATTGCCGCCGCGCACATTGATACGGCCCTGACTCATCGCGGGCAAGGTGGCGAGCAGCGCAGCCATGTCGCGTGCTGCCATCGGCACGGCCGTTTTTTTGTCAGGGCTGGGTTGCGTTAGTTTGAGCGCATCGAATTTGATGCGACTCGTGAAAGCAGCGTCCGCTGTCGGTGAAAAATGCTCGACCGCGCCACCGATGCGCGCCCAGATCGCGATCAAATCATTCCAGCCCTCAGACAAACTGAGCATGCTGTGCGCGAGATCAATTTGCCGCGGCAGCGTCGCGGCGAGCGCAATCAGAATCGCCGGGTCGTCCTTGTTTTGCAGTGCAATGAGAGCGATGGCGGCGAAGATGATGATGAGGCTCAACACGCCCGCGGCACTGCTCAAACCCTCACGCAGCATGATGGCGTTGATCTGCGCCCTGAGCGCTTCACGCAGCCGCTGTTTGAACACGCGATTCCACACACGATAGTTGTAGCGATTGCCGCTCAAAATGTTGTCCCACGCGGTGTAGGTTTGCGCGGTCATGCGGTTGGTAAAACGCTGGTTCGCAAGATAAACATCCGACACGCGCTTCCTCATGCCGTATTGCAGCCCCATGCACACGACGAACACGAGCGCATACGCCACCGGCAGTCCTGCATCAATCTCGACACCGAACACAATCGCGTTGAAGATCAACAACAAAAAGAGCTTCAAAGCGGATTCAAGCTCGTACATCAACTCGAAGAAAATATGAAAAACTTCGTTGGTCAGAAACGGCTCGGCGGCGTCGCGCGCATCCTTGTCGCCGAGCAGCAAAGTGCGCCCTTTGTTGTGTCGCGAAAAGCGATGCATGTAGCGACCAAATGCACCGAACCCCGCCTGTTCGGCGAACACCCAGCTCACGGCGCCGACGATGTAACTGCCGATCTGACAGCCGAGAATCAGGCCGAGGTCTTTCGCCAGAAACTCATCGTTGATAACGTCGCGACCCGCCTGAATGACCAACCAGGTCGTCGCGGCGGACAGCAGCGCTTCCACCACCAGAAGCGTCAACATCACCACAAACGGGCCGCACCATAAAAGGCGCGCGAGTTGATATCGGCTGAGGGCAGGGCGGGACGAGGTGCGCAAGGCGGACATGCGCAAGCGTAGCAGCGCGACCGGGATCGCAGGCGGGCGCGGCGGCGTCATCGTTTTACGGTACTGACGCGTTGCTTGCGGCGAGGTCATCGGGCCTGCATTAAAAAGCTTCCGCTACACTGCATCTGACTATTTATCAGGTATGTTCATGAACAAGTTTGTATTCCTCGCCGCCGCCGCGTTCGCGCCGCTGCTGCTCGTAGGCCCGGCTCACGCTGATCTGGCGCTGGCCACCGCCAAAGGCTGCACCGCGTGCCATCAGATCGACAAAAGAGTGGTCGGCCCTGCGTATGGTCAGGTCGCCGCCTGTTACGCCAGCAAAGACGCTAAAGTGCTGGCTGAGTCCAGAACGCAACTGATCAAGCACGTGAAAGAGGGCGGCGCAGGCAAGTGGGGCCCGATCCCGATGCCGGCGCACCCGGCGGTGGCAAATGAAGACGTGGCAAAAATCGTTGATTGGGTGCTGACGCAGAAGCCAATGGAATGCCCGAAAGAGTTCAAACCGAAGGCGTAGGCTTCGGAAAACCGCGCTTCGAACGAGAGGAGGCCTGCTGATCGGCAACGGCAGCGGGCTTTGTTTTGCCCGATCCGTCCAGAAACTACAGAAAACTACGGAAGGCGGATTTCGCATGTAGCAGGGCAACAAGTTTGGCGTACAACTTATGGTGAAACGCCCTAGTTCACTTGGGATACACGTCGATTCAGTGCATAGTTGATTTTTCAATAAATAGGGTGTTAGCCCGCGTACAGTGGTGCGTTTAGTGAAAAGCTGTTACCGCTCAAACTGCGCCCACAAGGCGCTATTAGCGAAACGCATCCATCCATGCCCAAAGCGCATAACGACGACATGTAGCCGTTCGTAGCCTGAGCCTAAAATAGAGGTTCTACGACGTGAACCCAATCGGTGCGCGTCGCGAAGCACCGCGCATGGTCTAACCGACCAGTTGTCTGCGGCGACATTCTTCAATCGTCGCAATTCTTTTTCGCTTTCCCAATGAATCAGCCCGAAACGCTCGCTACTTTGCAGGCCTCAGTCCTCGCCCCCGCTTACGTCAAAAACATTCGCCTTTTGGCGTGGGTTCGTGAAATGGCAGCACTCATGCAGCCCGACGCGATCCACTGGTGCGACGGCTCGGAAGCCGAATACAACCAGCTATGCAACGCGCTCGTCAAAGCGGGCACATTCAAAAAATTGAACGAGGCCAAGCGTCCGAATTCCTACCTCGCGCTGTCCGATCCATCAGACGTCGCCCGCGTCGAAGACCGCACCTTCATCTGCTGCGAGAAAAAAGAAAACGCGGGCCCGACCAACAATTGGGTCGCGCCCGCTGAGATGCGCGCCACATTGCGACCGTTATTCACCGGCTGCATGAAGGGCCGCACGATGTATGTGGTGCCGTTCTCGATGGGGCCGCTCGGCTCGCCGATTGCGCACATCGGTGTTGAGCTGTCCGATTCCGCTTACGTCGCCGTGAACATGAAGATCATGACGCGCATGGGCAAGGGCGCGATTGACGTGCTCGGCGAATCCGGTGAATTTGTGCCGTGCGTGCACACCGTCGGCGCGCCTTTGGCGGCGGGTCAAAAGGATGTGACGTGGCCGAGTAACAAGACCAAGTACATCGTTCACTACCCTGAAACGCGCGAAATCTGGAGCTACGGTTCGGGCTACGGCGGCAACGCATTGCTCGGCAAAAAATGCTTTGCGCTGCGTATCGCGTCGAACATGGGCAAGCGCGATGGCTGGCTCGCAGAGCACATGCTGATCCTTGGCGTCACCAATCCGCAAGGCAAGAAATATCACGTCGCAGCGGCGTTCCCGTCGGCTTGCGGCAAGACCAATTTCGCGATGCTCATTCCGCCCAAGGGTTTCGAGGGCTGGAAGGTGACCACCATCGGCGACGACATCGCCTGGATCAAGCCGGGCAAGGATGGTCGCCTCTACGCAATCAATCCTGAGGCTGGCTATTTCGGCGTTGCGCCGGGAACGAACACCAAGTCGAACTTCAATTGCATGGCGTCCATCGAGCGCGACACCATCTTCACCAACGTCGCGCTGACCGATGACGGCGATGTTTGGTGGGAAGGCATGACGAAAGAAGCGCCCGCGCATCTGATCGACTGGCAGGGCAAAGAATGGACGCCGGCCATCGCCAAAGAAACCGGCGCCAAAGCCGCGCATCCAAACTCACGTTTCACCGTCGCCGCAACCAACAATCCCGCGCTCGACAGCGAGTGGGACAACCCGGCGGGGGTCGCGATTGACGCGTTCATCTTCGGCGGTCGTCGTGGCACCACGATTCCGCTCGTCACCGAGGCGCGTGACTGGGTGGAGGGCGTCTACATGGCCGCCACGCTGGGCTCGGAAACCACCGCCGCGATTGCTGGTCAGGTCGGCGTCGTGCGCCGTGATCCATTCGCGATGATCGCGTTCTGCGGATACAACATGAGCGACTATTTCGCGCATTGGCTCGCAATGGGCCAGCGTATTGAAGCCGCTGGCGGCAAAGTGCCGAAGATATTCACCGTCAACTGGTTTCGCAAAGACGCCGACGGCAATTTTGTGTGGCCGGGCTTTGGCGACAACATGCGTGTATTGGCCTGGATGCTCGGGCGCGTTGACGGAACGGCAAAAGGTAACGAGCACGCTTTCGGCACAACGCCGAGCTACAGCGACGTGAACTGGAATGGCTCGGATTTCAGCGACGCCGACTATGCCAGCATCAGCACGCTGGATCGTGATGCCGGTGTGGCAGAGGTCAAGCTGCATGCGGAATTATTCGATTTGCTTAAGCACAACTTGCCAGCTGAATTGTCGGCGACCAAGGCGCGGATCGAGGCGCGTCTAGCGACGTAACTGGTTCGGTCGGGGTGGCGGCTGCCAACACGGTATCCGTTTGCCCTGAATTCAGCGTCCAGCACGGAAACGGCTCCGGCACGTCGTCACGCGGTCATTCATTGGCTGCCTGCACGTAACAATTCATTACGATTCGCTCGTTGCCGAGTCGAAAATGCGTATGTTTTTGTGTACGCTCGTGCGTTATTGCTGTGTTCAACGGGTCGCGCCCCAGCGCGCGATTCAAACTGAGCGCATAAAGGATAGCCAGTGACGAGTTTTAGCGACCGTGTTCGTTTGTGTATCACCCGTATTCGCGTGTCACGTGCCGCTGTGGCCGGACTGTCGGCACTGTTGCTGGCTTTTACGGCTCACGCTCAAAGTACCGCCAACGGCAAAACCCTCTACAACACCGTGCTGGTGGCGGGTGAAAAAAGCTGCAGCAACGGCGCCTGTCACGGCCCCGATCCGTCGATGAATCAAAACAAGATCAAGAACGGCACCAGTGCGGCGCACATCGCTTCGACGATCAACACCAATCTCGACATGTTGTTTCTGCAGGGCGTTTTGACAACTTCGCAGCTGAACGATCTTGCGGCTTACATCACCAATCCGAACTCGACCAACACCGCACCGATAGCAACGCTTTCCTCGACCATCATGGGCTTCGGTCAGGTGACGGTCGGCACCACCAGCGCCGCACAAACGGTCACGCTCAAAAACACCGGCGCATCGGCGCTGCAAGTTTCAGCGCTGACGATGAGCAGCAGCGAATTCGCGTTGGCGACTGCGGGTGGCACTTGTACGGCGACGACCACGCTTGCTGTAGCGGCAAGCTGCACCATCGCCATCACGTTCAGCCCTACTGCCGCGAGCGTCCGCTCAGGCACGCTTAGCATCGCGCACAACGCGGTAGGCAGCCCGAGCACGGTGTCGCTCGCCGGTACGGGCGTCGCGAGCACGAGCAGCACCACAACCGTAATGGTCGAGTATTACTATGCGGCGCTCGACTACTACTTCATCACGTCACGCGCGGGCGATATCACCGCGCTTGATGCAGCGTCCGGCTGGGCGCGTACCGGAAAATCTTTCAACGTGTACACCACGCAGCAAATCGGCACCGTGGGGCTCAACCGCTATTACTTCGACCAGATTGCCGTGCACAACACACGCGGCTCTCACTTCTATACCGTCGTGCAGGCCGAGAAAGATGCGCTGGCGAGCTTGAATGTGGCCAACGCGCAAACGCCGCGATTGCCCTACAACGAGGGCGTTGACTCATACGCTTTTGCACCTGTCGTGGAGGGTGTCGGCGGCGCTTGCGCGGCGGGGCAGGTGCCGGTGTTTCGCATCTTTCGTGGGCAAGCTCGATTTCCCGACAATCCCAATCATCGCTTCACCACCGACACGGCGGTGTACAACAGCTTTGTGGCTTTGGGCTGGGACGGGGAAGGCGTGAAGTTCTGCACGCCAAGTTAGAGAACATTCAAATCTCTGCCGCATAGCGTCGCTTCGGCATGCAGCGATCACCACGCTAGATGCAGAACTGTTCGATTTGCTTAATCACAAT
This sequence comes from Burkholderiales bacterium, assembly GCA_025354165.1. Classification (GTDB taxonomy): domain Bacteria; phylum Pseudomonadota; class Gammaproteobacteria; order Burkholderiales; family Casimicrobiaceae; genus Casimicrobium. Next base: position 27,231 of record JANXNI010000004.1, read on the forward strand.
CTACCTGGTGAAGTGACTGATACGAAAGCGACGATCGAAGCGCGGCTGGCGGCCTGATTTCGTTGTCTGGGCATTCCGCGCAACGTGCATCCAAGCTGCGCGTCGCCGGTGGGCTTGCCCTAAGCGCCGGAAGGAGGCAAACTCCCAACCCTACGAAAGGGTATGACAAATGAATCCAGATTCGCTGCGCAGAGCGCACAACCGATACCGCACGCGCAATACCAGTGCTGTTCTGTGGCTTGTTGCGCTGGCCCTCGGAATGGGTGCGCTCTCCGCCTCTGCGGTGGCGCAGGACACCGTTGAAGGCAAAAGGCTCTACGTTAGTCCGCCAGGGCAGGGTCAGTTGAGTTGCTCGGCGAGTAGTTGCCATGGCCCCGATCCCACCGCCAACCTGAACCGGGTCAACAGTGCGGCGAATTTCCCTGCTGTTATCACGGCGGCCACGCAAACTGTGCCGGCGATGGCCTTTCTGCAAAACCGGTTTTACCCGGCACAACTCGCCAATCTTGCCGCCTTCATCGCCGACCCGCGACAGCCGGATCAACTGCCTGTTGCCACACTGTCACCCGCGATGGTTACCTTCGATCCGGCGAATCTGGGCACCACCAGCAGTGTGCGCATCGTCACCCTTACCAACACCGGCGTAGTTCCGCTGCAGCTTCGTTCGATCGCCATAAACACGGATGAGTTCGCATACGCCGTTGGCAACTGCGCGCCGACCGCCACACTCGCTGTCTACAGCGGCTGCAGCATGGGCATCACTTTCACTCCGAAGATGGTTGGCTTGCGCACGGCCACACTCACCCTAACCCACAATGGCTCCCCTGGCATCACGACGCTTGCGCTCTCAGGCACTGGCAAGCTTGCAGACGTCGCCACGACGCGCCCAATGGTGGAATACCGTAACGTCGCGCTCGATTACTACTTCATAACCTCGCGCCTGAGCGACATCGCGCTGCTTGACTCGTTAGCCGACTGGAGGCGAACCGGAAAATCATTCAACGTATACGCCTCGTCGGTTCTTGGTTCCGCTGGTATCAACCGATACTACTTCGATCAGGTCGCGTTCGGCGGTTCGCGAGGAACACATTTTTACACACTGGTTGCAGCCGAAAAAGACGGGCTGGATCGCCTCAATCCGCGCAACGTGCCCACGCCGGGGCTACCGTACAACGAAGGCGTTGATTCATACGCATTCGCGCCGCTCGTCGAAGGCATTGGTGGCGTCTGCGCACAGGGCCAGATACCTGTCTATCGACTGTTCCGCGGCCCGACCGTATTCCCCGATAACGCAAACCACCGATTCACCACGGACACAGCGGTTTACAACAGCTTTGTGGCTTTGGGCTGGGACGGTGAAGGCGTTAAGTTCTGTGTGCCCAATTAGAGAGGCGTTACCCAGCCGTCAGTAGCGCCAACGCCGCGACGTCCGTGCCGATCACGAGCGCATCACCGTGCGTGATGACCGGGCGCTTGATGGTGCTGACGTGCTTGAGCATCACGGCAATCGCGGATTCGCCGTTAACTACACTGGCTCTGGTCGCGGCATCGAGTTCGCGCCAGGTCGTGCCCTTGCGATTGAGCAAAACCTCCCAGCCGCGCGCCTTCACCCACTGCCGCAGTAGCACCTCGGGAACGCCCTGTTTCTTGTAGTCGTGAAACGTGTAGCTGATGCCGTGCACATCAAACCAGTCGCGCGCTTTTTTCACGCTGTCACAATTGGGAATGCCGTAAATCTGAATCATCATTACCTAATTTTCAAATGTTGCGGTCCGCAACCAGACCATGAAATCGCTTGCACACATCGGATGCGCAATCAGAAATCCTTGCGTGGCATGCACATGCATTCGCCGCAGAATCGTGCGCTGCGCTTCCGTTTCAACGCCTTCGGCAATCGTGAGCATACCGAGGCTGGAGGCAAGGCGAATGGTCGCTTCGGTAATGGCGTAACAGTCTCGCGAATCGGTCAATTCCCGTACGAAAGACTGGTCAATTTTTAGTCGATCAATTGGCAAGGTGCGCAAGTGCGACAGCGAAGAATATCCGGTACCAAAATCATCAATCGCGAGCCCGATGCCGGCCGTAGTTAGCGCGGCCAGTGTCGTTGTCGTATCGTCACCTTCATGCATCAACATGCGCTCGGTGAGTTCAAGTTCGAGGTTTGCGCCCACCAGATTGTGGCGCTTCAGCGCATCAAGCACCGATTCAACGAAGTTCGCCGCCCGGAACTGAACGCTAGACAGATTCACCGCCACGCGCGGCTCACGCCAGCCCGCCGCCTTCCACGCTTTTACCTGTCCCAGCGCTTCATCCAGCACCCACTGGCCAATCGGCGCGATAAGCTGCAAACCTTCGGCTATATGGATGAACTGAGTGGGCCCAATCAGGCCGAGGTCGGGATGTCGCCAGCGGATGAGCGCTTCAACACCAATCAGGGCACCATCGGGCTCGCTGACCTGGGGTTGATAGAAAAGCTCGAACTCAGCGTTCCGAATCGCATCGCCTAGCTGTGACTCGATGGTTAGCGCCTGATCGGCCGCGCGCGCCAGTGATGGATCGAAAAAGCGTAACGTGGCCCTGCCTTGCGACTTCGCGAGATACATCGCCGCGTCGGCATTTTTCAGGAGCGCCATCACGCTTCGACCGTCATCGGGGAACTGCGCCACACCAATCGATGCCGTCACAGTCATGCGACGCCCTTCGATATTCAGAGGCCGCGCCAACGCATCGAGCAGACGCTCTCCGAAGGCGGCGAGAATGTCGCGACTGCCGCCCTGCCGATGCACAACAACAAACTCATCGCCGCCGAGACGTGACAGCAACGCGTCATCTCCACATTCAGCTTTCAATCGTTCAGCAAAGGTCACCAGAAGCTCGTCTCCGGCAGCATGCCCGAGCGAATCATTGATCCGTTTGAAATGATCAATGTCGATGAACAGCACGGCAAGTGCGGCCTGCGTTTCGCCCGCCCCGTCGACTAACAATTCAAGCCGCTCGTTGAGCTGCGCTCGGTTCGCCAGCCCGGTCAACGAGTCGTGCATCGCGAGAAAGTGAATGCGCGCCGCGTCGGCCATGCGCTCGGTCATGTCGCGCACAATACTCATGCGAATGGTGGTACCGTCCCATTGCAAATTACGCGGCGTAAATTGCACCGGGATGCGCGAGCCGTTCTTGTGAACAAGCACACTGTCATACGCGGTTTCCCGCGCTAACGCCATCGCCGCGAGTGCTTCTGTCCGCGCGTCCACCGCCATGAATTTCAGCGGATCCTGACCGACCACCTCATCGTAGGTGTAGCCAAGCATACGCAGCAACGGCGGATTGACATCGACAATTTTTCCGCCCTCGTGAAACACAACACCCTCGGTGCTCGCCGCCATGAATTTGCGCAGGCGCTCAACGGCCTCACGTGCCTCTTTGATTGCCTCGCGGTGCGCCGTCACGTTCGACATCAGCACATAGCACAGCAAAAACTCACCGTCAGCGCCCATGTCTGGCACCAGATGAACGTCGAACCAGAAGCCGCTGTGATCCTCTCGCGGCAAGTAATATTCGAACTTGATGGCCTGCCGCTGCTCCAGCATCATATTGACAAACGGCAATGCGGCGTTGGCGATTTCTTCACCTGCCGCATCGCCGAAAGTCATTCCGATCAGCGCCGTTTGATCTTGCCCCACGAGGCGCGCGAACCGGGCATTTGAATACACAAAGCGCAGTGTCTTGACATTGAAGCAGGCGAGACTGACGGGCAAATTTTCGGTTAGAGCGCGCAACTGTTCCGGCGTCGCCGACGAAGCGGTAACTGGTTCCGGATAATCGGGTTTTGCGGGCAACCCTGACGAATCGGCGCTCATGTCAAATCACGGAAACTACGGAGAGATGAAGCAAGGCTGCTCAGTTTAAGGAATAACTAGAGAGTAGCGAGTACAAAAACGGCTTTAAATCACCTTTTTGCGAATTTGTGTCACGATGGTTTCGATCAGGATGACCACAATGAAAATCGTTAACAAAATCAGTGCCACGCGTTGCCACTGAATCAGGTCAATCGCCGCGTTCAGCGCCATGCCGATGCCGCCCGCCCCGACCAGGCCCAGCACCGCCGATTCGCGTACGTTAATGTCCCAGCGGAACAGGGCGACCGACCAGAACGTCGGTAACACCTGTGGCCAATAGCCCATAATGATTTGCTGCATACGGGTTGCGCCAGCGGCCTGTAGTGCTTCGATGCTGCCCCTGTTCGATTCTTCAACTGCCTCGGAAAACATCTTGCCGATGAAGCCGATAGAGTGGAAGGCAATCGCCAACGCGCCCGCCAATGGCCCCGGCCCGAACATCGCCACAAAAAACAGCGCCCAGATCAACGTTGAGATGGACCGCGTCGCCACCAGAATAAATTTGGCGATCAGGTTTACCCAGAGAAACGGCGTCGCGTTGCCGGCAGCAAGAAAACCTACCGGGATGCCCATCATAAGGCCGAGGATCGTCGCCATCGCCGACATGTGCATTGTTTCGACCAATGCAGGCCACACGGCCGGCCAGAAGTGTTCCCAGTCAATCGGCCACATGCGACTGCCCATATCGACGACCTGCTCCGGAGCGTCGTACAAGAATTCTGGAATGATCTCGATGGTTTTTAGCGCCCACGCGACGGCGGCCGCCATGACGAAGAACACGGCAAACCGCGCCAGCCGTTGTAGTGGCGTGAAGCGAATCCACCGCTGCATTTCGAGGGAAGCTGAGGTCATCGAAACACCCGCTTCACATAAATTTGCAGCACTTCGCCGATCATCACCAAACCGATGATGCAGAGGATGATGCCCGCGACAAAGTTGTAATCGAAGCGCTGAAACGCCGAGAACAAGGTGCCACCAATGCCGCCCGCGCCGACCACACCAACCATCGTCGAATTGCGCAAATTGCTGTCAGTCTCATACGCCACAAAGCCGATGAAGCGGTTCATCACCTGAGGCACCACGCCGTAAGCGATCACATTCATGAACGACGCGCCGGTGGCGCGCACCGCCTCAATCTGCTTCTTAGAGATTTCTTCGATGGCTTCGGATAGCAATTTGCCGACGAAACCAATGCTCGCGAAGGTGAGCGCGATGATGCCCGCAAGCGCACCGAACCCCACTGCTTTCACCGCAATGATCGCGACGATCACAGGATGGAAAGACCGGCAAAAAATGATCAGTAAACGAGCCAGCCAGCTTACCCAGACGGGCATCAGATTGCGCGCCGCAAGGACAGCAATCGGGATGGCCAGCGCCGTCCCGATCAGTGATGACAGAAACGCAATTTGCAGCGATTCCAGCAAACCCGGAATGATGTCGGTTTCAGTGAAATTCGGTGGGAAAAAACCGGCGAGGAACCGCACGCCGTAACCGACACCCTTTTCAATGCGATCAAGCGACAGGCCAAGCGTAGCTGCGGCATACACGAGATAGACAAATACCGCGACGTACGCGAGACGCTTGCCAAGTGACGGCGCAAAAAAGTCAGCGCGCGTGACGATGGATTTATCGGCGAGCGAAGCAACGTTCATGTCGCCAACCAATCCTGGCCACCGTAGATTTTCTTGAGGATATCGCTGTCCAGTCCGTCCGGCGTACCGTCATAAACTACCAGACCGCCGCTCATGCCGATTACGCGTTGGGCGAATCTTTTGCCGAGATCAACCTGATGAATATTGATCATCACGGGAATGTTGTTTTCCGCCGCCAGATCGCGCATGACTTCCATGATTTCGACTGACGTCTTGGGATCGAGCGAAGAGGTCGGTTCATCCGCGAGCAACAAACCAGGCGACTGCATCACCGCACGAGCGATGCCCACGCGTTGCCGTTGTCCGCCTGACAATTCGTCCGCACGGCGATTGGCAAAATCCGCCAACCCCACGCGCTTCAGGAGGGCAAACGCTTTCTGAATATCCGCCTCATCGAACTTGCGCCGCCACGCGGCCCACGCGTTCATGTACCCGAGTCGGCCCGAAAGCACGTTCTCCATGACGGTCAAACGCTCAACGAGGTTGTACTCCTGAAACACCATGCCGATGCGACGTCGCGCCTCACGCAGCGGCTGCCCTGAGAGTTTGGCGAGATCCTGTCCTTCAAACAGAATTTCGCCCGCCGTCGGGTTGATGAGGCGGTTGACGCAGCGGATCAGCGTGGACTTTCCAGTGCCCGACGGCCCAATAATCGCGGTGATGCCGCGACCTTCGATATCGAGGGAAATGTCTTTGAGTACAGGCTTTCCGGGGACGTATTCTTTAACGAGGTGTTTGATGGACAGAGTTGACATAGAGTGATCGGTGGCGGCTGACAGGAGACGCGTGACGCAAGGTTGTGACTTGGTCCGCTACGGGTCACCCGGCATCCGTCACGTTCTAAAAGGTTACTTCTTCTGCGCGGCAGCTTCGCGCTCGGATTCCTTCACATAAGCGGCTTTGCCAAAGCTTTCGCCGCCCGCAGCTGCGACCTGACGCACTGGTTCCCACGTCGTTTTGTAGTTGATCGGGAAGAAGCGATCCGCGCCGTCAAACGCTTTCTGCATTTCTGGCGTGAAGCGGTAGTCGTAGAAGCACGACAGCACTTTGTCCGCGAGTTTGGGGGTCAGGTCGTGTGCGTAGGCAAAACTGGAGGTCGGAAACTTCTTACTGCGATACACAACACGGAAGTCACTGTCCTTGATCTGGCCGCGGCGGGCCATGCGCTCATAGACGTCGGAGGCGACGGGTGCCGCATCGTAATCGCCTTTTTGTACCCCCAGGATGGAGGAGTCATGTTTGCCAGAATAGACGACGGTGTAATCTTTTTCCGGAGTGACGCCGAGCGCGGGAAACAGCGCGCGGGGTGCCATGTTGCCGGAGTTTGACGAAGGCGCGGTATGCGCGACTTTTTTGCCTTTCAGGTCGGCGAGCGTGTGAATCGGCCCACTGGCCTTGACCACGACGATCAGGTTGTAACCCTGAAATTCTTTCTCATAGCCTTTTACGGCGAACGGAATCGCACCCGCGACGTTCACGGCGAAGGCCGTTGGCCCAGTCGAGAAGCCCGCTACATGTAAGCGCCCGGAGCGCATCGCTTCAATTTCAGCTGCGTTATTTTGCACCTGAAAAAACACGACTTTTTTGCCGGTACAGGTGGCGAGATGCGCTGTGAACGGCGCAAAAATCTTCTCGTAAACGGCGGGGTCTTCTACCGGCGTATACGCCCATACCAGCGTCGAGGGATCCTTCCACTTCTTCGGATCCTTCGGCACATCAGCCACCATATCTCCGTTATCGTCGCAGTAATTCACATCCAGTTCACCGCGGTTTTTGCACGTGGCTTGTGACCACACGTTGGTTGCGAGCAGTGCAAATGCAGTGGCAGCTATCAATACTTTTTTCATCGTCATTTCCTCTTTCCGTTATTTCTTCTTGGCGTTTTCTTTGTCAAATTGTGAGCGGTTATACGGCGTTCCCGAAGCGACGGCAACCGCGCGTACCAGTTCCCAGTCTTTCTTGTAGTCCACCGGCAGGAAGCGGTCATCGCCCAAAAATTCTTTCTGTAATTCAGGAGAAAATTTGTAATCGAAGAAACACTTCTTGATCTTGTCCGCCAACACCGGCGTCAGGTCGTGCGACAGCGCAAAAGCCGATGTCGGGAATTGTCCCGAGCGATAGATGATGCGCGTGTCGTCGGCTTTCATCTGGCCGCGCATGATCCAGCGGTCATAAATATCGCTCGTGATCGGTGCGGCGTCGTAGTCGCCCTTGAGCACGCCAGCGAGCGACTGATCATGCTTGCCCGAGAACAAAATGGTGTAGTCCTTGCCCGGTGTGATGCCTTCCTTGGGGAAGAGGGCGAGCGGTGCCAGATGCCCCGAGTTGGATGACGGTGCAGTGTGTGCGACTTTCTTGCCCTTCAGGTCGGCCAGCGTTTTGAACGGGCTGTCCATTTTTACGACGACCACCTGACGATACATACGCGGGCCGTCGTTGTTGCCTTTAATCGCGAACGGTACCGCACCGGCAAGGTTCACCGCAAAACCTGTTTCACCGGAAGCCAGCCCCGCGATATGCAGGCGGCCAGAGCGCATCGCCTCGATCTGCGCGGCATTGCTCTGCACGGTGTAATAAACAACTTTTTTCTGCGTGCAGGCGGCAAGGTAGTCGGTGAAGCCTTTGAATAAATTGGCGTAAACCGCAGGGTCTTCAATCGGCGTGTAGGCGAAGACGAGTGTGTTGGGATCTTTCCATTTGGCCATGTCTTTCGGCGCATCCGCGACCAGATTTTTGTCCTCGTCGCAATAGTTGGTGTCGAGTTCACCACGATTCTGACAATCGTCGGCGGCGAAGGCCGTGAGCGGCGCGAACATGAAAACAGCGGCAAGCGCGTGGTAGAGGGATCGAAGCTGCATCGGGCACATCCTGAACTGGGTCAATTGACACTTCGCATTGTAGAAACCCTTGCGCCGCGCCGCCTCCGTAGAATCCCTGTAAGAACGTTATCTAGCCGTCTCAATGACAACGCCACATCCGCTGAATCCCTCGCTCTCGGTCATTGTGCTCGCTGCCGGTAAAGGCACGCGCATGAAATCGGCGCTGCCGAAAGTGCTGCAACCACTGGCGGGGCGCTCGCTGCTGGCACATTCGCTGGCCAGCGTAGCCGCGTTGAAACCGACGCTGACTGTGGTGGTGGTGGGGCATGGCGCGGAGCAGGTCAAAGCCGCGTTCAATGATCGCCCTCTCACGTGGGCGTTGCAAATGCCACAGAACGGCACCGGGCACGCGGCTGCGGTTGGGTTGGCACCGGTTGCCGACGGCGGCGTGACGTTGTTGGTGACGGGCGACACACCGTTGATTCGCACTGAGACGCTGGCTACGCTCATCGCGCTCGTTAATGACCAAACCTTCGCGCTACTCACCTGCGACGTGGCCGATCCCACGGGCTATGGCCGCATCGTGCGCAACGCGGCGGGGGAGGTCGTCAAAATTGTGGAACACAAGGACGCTCTGGCAGCGAACGATGCGGCGGTACTTGCGCTCACCGAAATGAACACCGGCATCATGGCTGCGCCCACGGCGTGGCTGCGCGGTGCACTGTCACGCCTAGAGCCGCACAACGCGCAAGGCGAGCTTTATCTGACCGACGTGATCGCGATGGCGGCGGTCGATGGTTTACGTGTCGCGACGGCGCAACCTTCGAGCGAAATGGAAATCGTGGGCGTCAACGACAAAGTTCAGCTCGCTGCACTGGAACGAGACGTGCAACGTGGCGAGGCGCAACGATTGATGACAGCGGGCGTTACGCTCGCTGACGCCGCACGCATCGACGTGCGCGGCAAACTCACCACGGGCAGCGACGTGTTCATAGACGTCGGTTGCGTGTTCATCGGTGACGTCACGCTCGGCGATAACGTCACCGTTGGCCCGAACTGCGTACTGATAAACGCGACCATCGGCGCTGGCACGACGATTCATCCGATGAGCCATCTCGAAGGTTGCACGGTCGGCGAGGGCGCGCTGATTGGCCCGTTCGCGCGCTTGCGTCCGGGCGCTGTGCTGGGCGACGAAGTGCACATCGGCAATTTCGTCGAAGTAAAAAACTCAACGCTCGCGAAGGGCGCAAAAGCCAATCACTTGGCGTATCTCGGCGACACAACCGTTGGCGAACGTGTGAACTACGGCGCGGGCAGCATTACCGCCAACTACGACGGCGCGAACAAACACCGCACGGTCATTGAGGCGGATGTGCATGTCGGCTCAAACTGCGTGCTCGTTGCACCGGTCACGATTGGCGCGGGCGGCACAATAGCGGGCGGCAGCACGATTACGAAGAGCACGCCGCCCGCGACGCTCACCGTGGCGCGCGGCAAGCAAGTCACGATCACGAAATGGCAGCGCGCGAAAAAGGTTTGATCGCAGCACTCCGTGCGACGCAAAACTAGCAACAGTTTTTTCGTAAAAGCCCGCATGCATTGGGGATAAAACCTTATAACGACATAAGTCGACTATTGACCTAAACATTCGACAGCCCGTGTGTGAACGTGCTTTCAATGAAAAGCTGATGATTCAGGCGGCTGCAAAATTACGCCTGAAACTCACTTCCACGTCGCCAAAAACGCCATCAGCACCTTCGCTGAATTGTCCGCTGCGAGCTTGAAAAACGTCTCGATTTCGTTCTCGCCCTTGCCGCCGCCCGCCAGATCGGAGAGGCTGCGAAACGCGATGTAGGGCACGCCATTCGCGTAGGCGACCATTGCGGTCGCGGCGGTTTCCATATCGACCACATTGGCGCTGAACGTTTTGAACGTGTATTCGCGAAACGCCGAGTTATCCATAAAAGCCTGACCGGAAACGCCGTTGCCGCCGACCAGCAGTTTCGGCTTGGTACTGAGGCACACCTTCGTCTCGTCGCAATCAGCGAGCGGCACATCGCCCAGCGCACGCGCCATCGCGAGCAATTTCGGATCAGCGTCAAACCAGAATTTTTTCTCTTCCTTCTCGCGTCCCTTCGAGCGCACGCCCACCGGACGTGGATGCATCATGCCGAAGTTTGGCAACTTCACATCATCCATCCATGCGGGCGCGGCAAATTTGTCGGGTGACACTTCCCGCGCCGCGAGAATTTCCAGATACTGCCCCCAGCGTTCGGCAACGACCACGTCACCCACGCTCAACGCGGGATTCACACCGCCCGCAATGCCGCTGAATACGATGTGCGTCACGTTGAAACGATCCAGCACGAGCTGTGTGTTCATCGCTGCGTTGGTCATGCTGATGCCGCTCAGGAACACCACCACGCGCTTGCCGCCGAGCGTTCCCGTGGTGAATTCCACACCGTTCGCAACGTACTTTTTCGGCTTTTTCACGTTCGCCAGCAGCGTTGTTAACTCAGGCTCGAACGCAGAAATTATTGCTACGCGCGACGCATGGTCGATGACGCCAGGGGCGCGTTCTGTCGACACCGCACTGCCAGCGGCGAAAGAGACGCGCGCGAAAAGGCACAAAAAAAATAGAGCAGCAAACAATAAACGCATGATTCGACTAAAAACTCCGATTAACAACACGTCTACATTGTCGCGTGAATCAGGACAAATTCGGATACATATTACGGCGGTGTTGCGCTGCGCGTTGAAAGCCGATCGGTCAAGCAAATCTCGTGACGGTGACTGGCGACTGTCTGAAAGTGATTAGCACCGCTGCAAAGTCGCCATACGCAAGGTCGGTGCTCACGCCGATGCAGACGCCACCACAGCGCCTTCGATCCCGTGTCGATCAAGTGCATCGGCCACGAATCCACTTGCCTTCATGTCTTCGACGTATCGCCGCAGGCACTCAGCCACGACTTCGCCTCGCACTTTCGGAATACCCATTGCCTGCTCAATCACCATAAAATGCTTTGGCAGCAGACGTAGCCCGCCGAGTCGTTTGGCGTCTGCTTCGAGTTGCTGTCGCACGCCTGCCGCAACATCGGCACTTTGCGTGATGAAATTATCCACGACTGCGGGAGAGGTTAACGAACGCAAGATGGTCGCGTGCTTCAGTTCCCTCGTGAGGAATAGCTCATACGCGCTGCCCTCACCCACCACCACGCGATGAGCCTCCCGATCCACTTCGTGGTTAGCGGTGAGTGGCGAATTCTCGTGCACAAGATACGCGCCCTCGATCAGCACGTAAGGCGCGGTAAACAGAATACCAGCACCGCGTACCGGATCGATCGCGAAAAAACCGAAGTCCACCTGTTGCTGTGTCACCGCTTCTACCGATTTCCCGGCAGCGTCAAACATGACGAGTTCAAGCTCAACACCGAGCCGCTGCGCGAAGCCACAGGCGAGGTCCACTGAAACGCCGTATGACGCGCCGGCCGCATCAAGATTGGCGAGAATGGGATTGCCTACATTGACGGCAGCGCGAAGCTTTCCTGTGGGCATGAGTGTGGCGGTGAGTGTGTCGGACACAGACATAGCGACTAAGGCAGCTTTCGTTTTTTTCGTTGAGCGGGATGTGCCGTCGCGGCGGTAGTGGCAAGCGTTGCTTGCAAGAGTTCGCTGATGCGTTCCAGATTGCAGATGGTGCTGCCAAGATGCTCACGCATCGCGGTGGCCGCCTCGAGGTTCTTCTCTTGCTCCAGCAAGCGCAGCAATTCCAGATGCTGATGGCAATGCTCGCCGTAGCGCTTGCGGTCGCGCATCGAGCGGTAGGAGAGTAGACGACGCACGCGGTTGACGCGGCGTATGGCGTCGATGAAGAACGCGTTTCCAGAGGCCTCCACCAATGACTCATGAAAATGCACGCCGCGGTCGTGCAACTGGTCAGCTGAATCGGTTTCGATGCCACCGTCAAGTAAGTGCTGTTCGGCGGCACGGCAACGCGCGAGCACTTGTCGGTCGAGTCGGTAGCCGGGTTCCAGCAGTGCTGCGGGCTCCAGTGCCAGCCGCAGACGGTAGGACTTCAGCAGACTGTCCGGCGTAGTCAGCATTGAGGAGAACGACCAGCCGTAGCCCGGCTTCCGCTCCGCCCAGCCTTCCAATGCGATGCGGCTCAGGATGGCATTCAGTTGTCCCGGTGTGAGGCGGTAACGGGTTCTGAGAAAGGCTTCGGAAAAGGTATCAGGCAGGAGGCCCTGCAGTCGGTCTTCGGCAATCCGGAAGTAAATCGCGGCAATGGTGTCGTCCTCGCTCTGCCGAAGCTCGCCCAGCAGCGCGACCGGAATGTCAGCTGTTGCCTTTGCGAGAAAGTAGCCACGGTTGCGCTCCCGCCGCACGACGCCCTTTTCTTCGAGTAACTGCAAAGCCTCGTTGACCGGCGTGCGCGATACACGGAGACGATCCGCCAGCGTTTGCGCGCGCAGGCGGGTGCCGATGGGCCACGCCTCGGTTTCAATCAGAGTTACCAGTTGGGTGGGTGTAGACACGGCGGATTTCATGCCGAGAATTGTCCCACCGTGACTGACCTGACCGAGATAGCTGACCTCAACGTAGCTCAAACGTCTACCGGGACGACAGCGGCGCTAACGCCAGATTTAGCGCTCGCATGCTTCGCGATAGTTCGGCGCAGGATAAGCGGGATGACGCCGCCGTTCTTCAGCAGTTCGACTTCCAGTTGGGTTTCGACGGCAGCGACTGCTGTGAGCGATTCGATCGCCCCGCTCGCTCGAACAATGCGAACAGCAATGCCGCAACGCGGTGCCAACTGATTCGGCAAGGCGCAAACCTCGATTTGATCGCCAGCGCCCAATTGCAGCGTGTCGGGCCCCACGCCTCGCGGCAGGCGCAAGGGGAGGATGCCCATGCCGATCAAATTGGATCGGTGGATTCTCTCGAAGCTCATTGCCAGCACCGCGCGAATACCGAGCAGGCGCTGGCCCTTTGCCGCCCAGTCGCGCGACGAGCCTGTGCCGTAGCGTTCTCCCGCGACCAGCACGACGGAAAGCTGCACCTCACGATAGCGCGCTGCAACCTCCCAGATTGGCAGCACCTCGCCGCTTGGCACATGCAGCGTGTGCGCCACCGGTGCGGCGTCACAGAACAGATTTTTCAGTGTCTTGCTGTGAAATGCGGCACGCATCATCACTTCCCAGTTGCCACGACGCGACGCAAACACATTGAGATCTGCGCGATCTTCGCCACGCGACACCAGAAAGTCGGCGACCAGGCTGTCCGGCGGAATCGCACTGGCTGGCGAGATGTGATCGGTGGTGATGTCGTTGCCAAGCACCAGCAGCGGATGCGCACGGTATTGCCCAAGCAGGCTGTCCGCGCCTAACGCGGCAAAGGGTGGACGTCGCAACGCAGTCGAGGCCGGGTCCCACGGAAACAGCGCCGAATCGGGTGCGGAGAGCGCGAACCACTGCGGGTTGCGGCTGGCAATGGCGAAGTCGCGGCGATAGTCCTGCGGGTTAGCTGCCAGCGCCGCAAAAGCGGTGATCTCTTCGCGTGTTGGCCAAAGTTCTTCGAGCCGAATGCCGCGACCGTCTGCCGTCACGGCAACGGGCTCGGTTCGCAGGTTGCGCGCGGCATCACCCGCCAGCCCAAAGATCACCACAAGCGGCGGCGACATGATGAAACTTAACTCGATGTCCGGATGCACGCGGCCAGGGAAATTGCGATTGCCTGACAGGATCGCGACCGCCTTGCAGTGTTGCTCGCGTTGAGCCTCCCGTATCGGCTCCGTCAACGGCCCAGGATTGCCGATGCAAGTCGTGCAGCCGTAACCCACAATGGCGAAACCAACGGCCTCCAGATCCTCCAGCAGACCGGCGCGCTGCAAATAGCTGGCGGCTGCGGGCGAGCCCGGCGCTAGCGAAGTCTTCACCCAATGCGGCACGTTAAGCCCCAGCGCGCGTGCCTTGCGCGCGACCAAACCAGCCGCGATGAGCAGGCGCGGATCGGATGTGTTGGTGCAACTGGTGATCGCAGCGATGGCAACCGCATGCGGCGGCAGTGGGCCGTGACCAGTGGGCACAAAACCGATTTCGCGCAGGACGCGAGCGCTGTCGCCATAGTCAAGTAGATCTTGCGGGCGACGTGGCCCGGCGATGTGCATGCCGACCTGCGTCAGATCGATTTCAATCACGCGGGTGTAACGCGGATAGGCATCGGGATCAAACCACAGTGCGTTATGGCGGCAATAGGTCTCTACCAGCAATATGTGCGCTTCACTGCGACCGGTGGCGCACAGGTAATCAAGCGTGCACTGATCCACCGGAAAGTAGCCGGTCGTCGCGCCGTACTCCGGCGCCATGTTGGCAACTACGGCCCGCTCGCCAGCGGTGAGGGTGGATACGCCCGGTCCAAAATATTCGACGAATTCGCCTGATACGTCGATTTCGCGCAGTCGCTGCGTCGCCACCAGCGCCAGATCGGTGGCCAGCACACCGGAGCGGAGCGCGCCCGTGAGTCGCACGCCGATTACATCGGGAATGCGCAACATCGTGGGCATGCCGAACATCACCGTCTGCGCCTCCAGCCCGCCCACGCCCCAGCCAAGCACGCCAATGCCGTTGATCATCGGCGTGTGACTGTCGGTGCCGATCATCATGTCAGGCACCACCCAGCGCTCGCCATCCCGCGTCTCAGTGGTCACGACAGTGGCCAGTTGCTCCAGATTGATGGTGTGCATGATGCCCGTGCCCGGCGGATGCACATGCACGCCGTCCAGTGCCTTGGAAGCCCAACGCAGGAAGCTGTAGCGCTCGCGGTTGCGGCGAATTTCGTGTTGCAGATTGAGCGTTGGTGCGTCACGCGTTCCATAAATCTCTACCGCGAGGGAATGATCAACCGATACGTCCACCCGCAGCCCCGGATTGAGGGCAGCGGGATCAACTCCTTCTTCAGCCAGCGCATCGCGCATCGCGGCGATGTCGACCAGCGCCGGCGTGCTGGTGGTGTCATGCATCAGCACGCGACCGGGTTGAAAGGCGACTTCGGCTTCGCTGTTCCCAGTCTCAAGCCACGAGAACAAGGCCGACACCGCCGCCGTCCGCTCCGCGCCTTTCATATTGCGCACCGCGTTCTCCAGAAGCAGCCGCAACACCACCGGCATCTGCTGAAGTCGCGAACCAAATAGCGCTTGCAAATCGAAGCAGCGCAGACACTGCCCGCTAACTGTCAGAGTCGAAGGCGGGAAAAGGTCAAATTCGTTCATTGCTTGCAATTTTGCATATTGAATACATAAAATGCAATAATTGTGTGCCATGAACGCGATTGAAACGGCATAAGTTGCGTCATCCCTCCGGATCAGCCTCTCTCAACGAAAGACCACGCTCATGCGTAATCTCAAACCAGCGCTTACCGCGCGAATGACTGCTTTGATCTGTCGCGCCAGCATTGCGCTGCTCACGACCCACATTGGCTGCATCGCAGCGCAGGATCCAGCCGCGTCATTTCCAAATAAGGCAATCACCATCATCGTGCCGTTTGCAGCGGGTGGCAACACCGATGTCAAGACGCGTCTGGTGGCGCGCCAAGTCGCCGACATACTAAAGCAGCCGGTGGTGGTCGACAACCGGCCGGGTGCCAGTGGGAACATCGGCATGGACTTGGCAAGCAAAGCCGCACCGGACGGCTACACCATTGCGATGGGCAGCTTTGGTCCGCTCGCGGTCAATCCGTCCATCTATCCCAAGCTTCCGTTCGACCCACGTAGCTTCGCGCCGATCATCCTGCTCGAAAAGGGTCCGCTTGTCCTCGTTGTGCCCAGCGATAAACCCTTCCGCACAGTGACCGACGTAGTGCAGGCGGCGAAGGTAAAACCCAACGCGCTCAGTGTTGCCAACGCAGGCCCCGGTGGCGCGGCCCATATGGCCGCCGAACTCTTCGAAGGTATCGCTGGTATCGAAATGATTGGCGTACCGTTCAAGGGCGGTGGACCGGCATCGATCTCCTTACTCGCTGGACAAGTGGACATGATGTTTGAGCAGACGGGATCTGCCATGCCGTCAATCCGTAGCGGAAAGATTCGCCCGATTGCAGTGACCTCAAGTACGCGTCTACCGTCGTTTCCCGACGTACCCACATTCGCAGAAGCGGGCTACCCGCTGGTCACGGTCTCGAATTGGATGGGCTATGTTGCGCCCAAGGGAACACCCAGCGCCATTCTCGCAAAGCTACAGGCCGCATTCGCGAAGGCCATGGAGCATCCGGACGTTAAAGAGCGGATCGTCGGTCAGAGCAATGAATTCGGTGGCGGCACTAGTGCTGAGTTTGCTGCGTTCATCGACAGTGAGCGCGCAAAGTGGTCAAGACTGATCAAAGATCGCGGCATAAAAATCGACTAAAGCAGAAGCGGTCGTCGATTACAGGGCTATCGCATGGGCGGCATATCCGGCATTGAAACCAGTGGTGCCGCTTTCGGTCGCGCCAGCGAAATCATCGCGACACCGGCAAGCACGAGCGCCGCGCCAATCAATTGCAACGCCGACACTTCTTCACCGAGGAACAGCGCACCCAGAAAAATCGTGACCACCGGCCCAATCGTGCCAATCATGGATGCGTCACTGGCACCGATTCGCTTGAGCGCCTCGGCCATCATCCATACTGGCAGCGCCGTGGAAAACACCGCCAGACAAACGCTATACGCGTAAATCTTCACCGGCAAATCAAGCGCGGACAGCGGCCGCACAATGAAAAACTGCGCCATCACAAACCCGGTCGCAACGAGCATCATGTACGCCGTAAAGCGCGTGCTGCCGATGCGCCGGGTGAGCCCGGTGCCGACCATCATATAAATCGCATAGCAAAGCGCGCTTGCTAGCACCAGCGCTGTGCCCGCAATGAGCGCGCCGGTGTCATTGGTGATCACCAGATCATGCCAATAAGCCAAGCCCAAGCCGACGTACGAGACGAGCAAGGCAAGTGCCACACGTCGCGAAATGGGCTTCGCCAGAAACAGCGCGGAGAGCACGACCACAATAGTCGGATTGGTAAACAGAATCAGCCGCTCCAGCCCCGCACTGATGAATTGCAACCCGAAAAAATCGAGAAAACTCGACAGGTAATAGCCGATAAAACCGAGGAACAAAATCATGCCCCAGTCACGTCGCGCCATCGGCACCGGTGTCGCTCCCCGACTCTCGCGTCGCGCCCACCACGCCATGAGCAAAAAAAACGGTAGCGAGAAAATCATGCGCAGCGCGAGCAGCGTCACCGCGTCCAGCCCCGGATGCGCAGCGTAGGCGAGTTTGATAAAGATGGCTTTGGCAGCGAAGCCGAACTGCGCGGCGGCGGCGAATAGCGCGCCCGCAGAGACTGCCGATTTGATAGATGACACCCTTGCATTCTAGGCCGCGCATATTGCACGCATGTGCTGCGCGGCTCGCTCGATAATTGCACCCATGCAGCAATCGAGACAAAACATTGGTATCGCAGCGGCGATTGTTACCGTCACCATCTGGACTGGCTTCATCATCATCGCCCGCGCGATGGCGCACAAAACGCTGACGCCGCTCGACATCGCGTTTGTACGCATGATCGGCGCCGGTATCGTGATGGTGCCTTGGGGGTGGTGGTGGGTGCACCGAGCGCGGGCCCGCGCAGAACCGGGCGCCGCCAAGATGTGGCTCGGCCTTTCGCCCTATCCGTGGCGCATCACGGCTGCGGCCGGTACACTGGCAGCGGTGCTCTACGCCAGCCTAGCTTACAGCGGGTTCCTGTTTGCACCCGCCGCGCATGCTTCAGTGCTGATGCCGGGCATGTTGCCGCTATGGACAACGCTGATCGCGCTGGCCGTCATTGGCACACCGGTCACAAGCCGACGCTGGCTTGGCCTTGCGCTCATCATTGCAGGTGGCCTGCTGGTCGGAGGCGCGAGTCTGCTGCGGGCGTTCGATGGCGGCGACGTGTGGAAGGGCGACATCCTGTTTCTGGCCTCATCATTTGTGTGGAGCGGCTACACCGTGATGACACGCAAGCACGCGATGGGCGCGATCCCGGCAACGATTGCCGTTTGTGTATTCGCGTTGTTCACTTTTGTACCGGTGTACGCACTGCTCGCGTGGACGGGCGTGCTGGTAAGCCATCTGCGCGAAGCACCGTGGAGCGAAATCCTGTTTCAGATGGCGGTGCAGGGCATTGGCTCGGTGGTGATTTCCGGCATCACCTTCGTGCGCATGGTCGAGACTTTCGGGCCGATCCGCTCAACAATGATCACCGCAGTGGTGCCGGGACTTTCTGCACTCGGAGCGGTATTTTTCCTTGGCGAGCCACTGTACTGGAATCTCCTGCTCGGTCTCGCTTTGGTCACCATCGGGATCGTGTTCGGGGTAAAACCGGTAACGCCTGCGCCGGTTTTGCGACCCGCAATGCGTTAGCGAAACTGGTGTAAGCTTCGTTCGTGGGTTAATAGCAGAACCCATTGGCCGCGCGAGTTCTTCGCGTAGTTCTGACGGTGTCTCGTCCAATCTGCAACACTTTCAATCGAAAGGTTTTTGATGGACACCGCTACACCCACACCCTCTACGTCTCCCGTCGTCGCGCGCTTAATTGGCACGCCCGAAGCACCGCTATTTGTCGACGTGCGAAAGGCTGAAGATTTCGCTGCGAGCGAATATTTCATTCCCGGCGCAATACGCTGGAATTACGACGCAGGCGATGCGCCGCCAGCGGAACTAGCGGACGCAACAACTGCCGTCGCTTACTGTGTCAAAGGCCTACACGTCGGCATCACCGGCGCTGAAAAGCTTCGCGAAAAATCGCTCGATGCGAGTTTCCTCGAAGGCGGATTGCGGCAATGGATGGAAAACGGTGCGATCAGCGTCAGGAAGCGCCCCGACCTCGGCGTGACGGGTGAATCCGTCAGCCGCTGGGTCACGCGCGCGCGTCCGAAGATTGATCGCATCGCCTGTCCGTGGCTGGTGCGCCGCTTCATCGATCCACGAGCGCAGTTTTTCTACGTGCCGACGAACGAAGTGTTCGCTTTCGCCAAAGCGAACAACGCGGTGGCGTACGACATCCCCGGCGCGCCACTAGAGCACGACGGGGAACTGTGTTCGTTCGACAGTTTCCTGCATGCATTTGAGCTTAAAAGCGCTGCGCTGGATCGTCTCGCCAGCATCGTGCGCGGTGCCGACACCGACGCGTTGAACCTCGCGCCGCAAAGCGCGGGACTGCTCGCCGTCTCGCTCGGGTTCTCAAAAAATATTGCCGAAGATCACGCGATGCTTGATGCGATGATGCCCGTGTATGACGCGCTTTATCGTTGGGCACTCGACGCGACGGATGAAAAACACAACTGGAAACCAGCGTGAGCGACAAACAACTTTCAGCGCCAAAGATGCCGACGCTGGGCGAAGCTTTTCGCTTCTGGTTCAAGCTCGGCCTGATCTCGTTCGGTGGTCCTGCAGGTCAGATCGCCATCATGCGGCAGGAGCTGGTTGAGCGCTATCGCTGGATCAGCGAAAAGCGGTTTCTGCATGCGCTCAACTATTGCATGCTGTTGCCGGGGCCCGAGGCGCAACAGCTCGCCACCTACATCGGCTGGCTCATGCACCGAAGCTGGGGTGGCGTGATCGCGGGCGGGCTATTCGTGCTGCCCGGTGCGATCATCAT
The DNA here is from genome assembly GCA_025354165.1 of Burkholderiales bacterium. Classification (GTDB taxonomy): domain Bacteria; phylum Pseudomonadota; class Gammaproteobacteria; order Burkholderiales; family Casimicrobiaceae; genus Casimicrobium. Next base: position 47,265 of record JANXNI010000004.1, read on the forward strand.
GATGGCGCTGGCGTGGGGCTATCTCACGTTCGGCAACACCACGATTCTGCAGGCCGTGCTCTGGGGCATCAAGCCTGCGGTGGTCGCACTGGTGCTGTTTGCCGTGTATCGCATTGCGAGTAAATCGCTTAATCACGCGGTGTGGTGGGTGCTGGCCGTCTCCTCGTTTGTGGCTGTGACATTCCTGAAGATTGGCTTTCCGTGGGTCGTCGCGGGGGCAGCACTGGTGGGCTGGATCACCGGTGAGCTGCACCCCAACTGGATCAGCGGCGGTCACGGCGATGGCAAAGCTAAATTGCATGCACCCGCAGTGATTGACGACGACACGCCGACGCCGTCGCACGCACGTTTTTCATGGCGGCATTCGCTCGCGCTGATCGGCATCTTCGCTGCTCTTGGCGCGAGTGTGTATGCGTTACTCGCGCAAATCGGCAACAAAACCCTCACTGAAATGGCGGAGTTTTTCACCTCCAGCGCACTAATCACGTTCGGCGGAGCCTATGCCGTGCTGCCTTACGTGACGCAGGCCGCCGTCGAAAATTATCAGTGGCTCACAACCGCGCAAATGATGGACGGACTCGCGCTCGGTGAAACAACGCCGGGCCCGCTGATCCTGATTCTCACGTTCGTTGGCTATCTCGGCGGTGCCAAGAACGCGGTGGCAAATTCGCCACTGGCAAGTGGCGTACTTGCGGCTAGCGTGGTGACGTTCTTCACGTTTCTGCCAAGTTTCATGATGATCTTCGCAGGCGCACCGTTCATCGAGAGCACGCGGCGTTCACCCAAGCTACACGCGCCCCTCACGGGCATCACGGCTGCCGTCGTAGGCGTGATCGCATCGCTCGCGGTGTTTTTTGCGCAGCATACGTTTTGGCCGAACGGATTCAACGGCACGATGGACTGGCTGTCTGCTTTGATCGCAGCGGTTGCCTTGATTGCCTTCGTCAAATTCAAGCGTGGCGCAATGGAGACGATTGCGGTGTGCGCGGGAATCGGTTTGGTCGTTAGGCTGTTGTTGCCGTTTTAGGTTCTTGTAGGAGCGGCTTGCCGCGACCCACCGCGAACATGCTGCAACCTTGGGTCGCGGCAAGCCGCT
>JANXNI010000006.1 GCA_025354165.1 Burkholderiales bacterium
AACATGAGCGGCAAATGGTTCACGCCGCATGCGTACGGTTTGACCCAAGACGAAGTGATCGACTACGACCAGATGCGCGCCAAAGCGCACGAGGTCAAACCCAAAATGATCATCGGCGGCGGCTCCGCATATTCGCTCAAATGGGACTGGGCCAAGATGCGCGAAATCGCCGATGAAGTCGGCGCAAAACTGTGGGTCGACATGGCGCACTACGCGGGCCTGATCGCAGCGGGCGTGTACCCGAACCCGATGCCGCACGCGCACGTCGTCACCAGCACCACGCACAAAACGCTGCGCGGCCCCCGCGGCGGCATCATCCTCACCAACGACGAAGACCTCGCTAAAAAACTCAACAGCGCCATCTTCCCCGGCCTGCAAGGCGGCCCGCTGATGCACATCATCGCCGCCAAGGCCGTCGCCTTTGGCGAAGCCCTGAAGCCAGAGTTCAAAACGTATCAGGCGCAAGTCATCAAGAACGCCGACGTGCTCGCCAAAACGCTCGTCGAACGCGGCTTGCGCATCGTCTCCGGCGGCACCGAATCACACCTCATGCTGGTCGATCTGCGCGCCAAAAAAATCACCGGCAAAGAAGCAGAAAATGTGCTGCACAAAGCCCACATGACCTGCAACAAAAACGCCATCCCGAACGACCCGGAAAAGCCGATGGTCACGAGCGGCATTCGTTTGGGCTCGCCTGCGTTTACTACGCGTGGGTTCAAGGAGGCTGAAGCGAAGATGGTCGGCAACTTTATTGCTGACGTGCTGGATGCGCCGACGGATGAGACGGTGATTTCGCGAGTGCGTGGAGAAGTTGCGGCGCTTTGTGCGCGGTTTCCGGTTTATCGGTAGTTTGTTTGGCGTAGGGCGGGCAGTGCCCGCCTTGTGAACTGAACGAGGCTGGCAGTGCCTGCCTTACGGAACTAATCAGCGAGGAAAATTTGAAAATTGCTGTCATGCTTTTACTAGGACTGCTCTTGGCCTCCTGCGCGTCAGTACCGCGCAATCAGGAAGAGAGAGCAGCTTGGTTTGTCAACAGGGCAAAGGAAACCATCGCACAAGGCAAAACAGAGCAGGTCGGGAGTGACATCGAATACAGTCTTGCGCAACCCACGGGGCCAACATTGGTTCGCGAAATGTTTGCCTCGGTGCCCCGTGCTAATGCCATATTTCGCGACTATTTGGAGCAGCGTGTTGATGGAGTTCAGAGCCCGCAAAGTACCGAGCTCGCTGTTACGAAGTTCAATCTTGCGGCGGGAGCGAGCGTATTGTCGCCCGAGCAATTCGCCGGGTTACGAACCAGGTTAAGGGATCGTGTCGTCGCGGGCAACCGATCAGGCACCATCTTGTACGATTTGTCTGCAAACGTTGACTTGTTGCCAGAATTAAGTACACCCGAACATCAAGCTATTTTGGTCGAGCGTACTTTGGCTAATCTGCAGGCAGATCGTCCTTCCGAGACGCAGACTGCGGCACTTATGCGATACGTAGCAAAGATTGGAAGGGATTCGACGGATGGTCGGAGAATTGAAGAGCTGCTACCGCGCATGAATTTTCGGCGCTCTGAGTTAAGGGACGTCGCAAAGCAATACCCCGAATTTGCAGCAAAGCGTCTCGAAGATGCGACCTTGCGAGTCTTCCTTGTAGTTAAGAATGCCGATCGCTTAGCTGCGGATGATGTACTGGCCGTGCTTCGCGAGAAAGTTCTTGGCGTTGAATGGGTGCCGAATCACGGTCCCAACGTTACGACGCTCATCATTGAACGCGTTCGCAACGATGAAAAGACCTTGCTCGAGCAAACGCAGACCATTACTTATGCTCAGTACGAAGTTAATTTGGTCGAAGCGTTGCTTCTTATGCCGCGTAACGCGTCGTTTCGGTACGAGCTTGTTACTGGCGGGGCCGAGATTGACTACGGTTATGTAGTAACCGCGATGCGCGATGGCGCGAAGATTTATGAACAAGTCGTGCGAGGCAAAGTGGGTGGTGAATCACGCCGCTGTATTAACTCACGGATTCAGAATGTGTTTGGGGGTATCACTTCGGCAGGCTTTGTCGCCAACTCAGACATGGCCAATCGTTGCTCGGGATCGTCCACCGTGTCGATTGATGGTTTGCGAAAAGAAGTCTTCTCAAAACTCGTTGAAGGTGTATTAAATGTGCCTCCAATAAAAGTTGTTCACGCGATGAACTGAGCCCGTAGGTCGGATCGCTTGCGGCTACGCCTCGTGCCACCGCCGAATGCATTGCAGCAACGGCACATCACACAACCGCGTTCGGCGGAACCGCTTTGCGTTCCGCCCTACAATCTTCAACAACGCGCAGTTGCTCGCTTTGGGAGATTCAACGATGGAAATGACCGCTGTACTCACGCATGCCGAAGAGGGTGGTTTCACTGCATTGAATCCGGAGACCGGCACGACGACGCAGGGCGAGACAGTAGAAGAAGCGGTGGACAATTTGCGTGAAGCAACCGCGCTCTATTTGTCGGAATTTCCTCTGCCTTCCATGGGGCATCCGCTCGTGACGATGTTCACAATTCCGTCAACGCCGGATTCCTCGCACATCGCGCATGCCTAAGCTTCCGCGTGTTTCGGGCGCGGAAGTCATCCGTGCGCTAGAACGACTCGGTTTCATAAGAATTCGTCAAAGCGGGAGCCACGTAATTCTTAGGCGCGGCAACAAGGGCTGCGTCGTTCCCATGCGTTCGGAAGTCAAGGTCGGCACGTTGGCTGGCGTCTTGCGGCAGGCCGAAGTGTCCGCCGAAGAATTTACGGAAGCACTTTAACGGCAAACGGGCGTCTAGTCGCTTAGGTCGGAACGCTCACGGTTCCGACTTTTGCCACCGTCGATGGCATTTCAACCACGGCGCATCAGGTAATCGCGTTCTGCCTGCCTTTCGCAGGCCGACGGCTCTAAACTTCCCACATCAACAATTGCGGTGCGATCATGGCAAACGACGACCTTGAATACGTAGGCTTCTGGCTACGCGCGTGGGCAAGCGTGATCGATACGGTATTGATCATGATGGTGATGTATCCGCTTTTGGTGGCGGTTTATGGGTGGGCTTACTTTGGCAGTGAGAAGCTGATTCAAGGCCCAGCCGATGTGCTCATTTCAATCGTGATGCCGGCGGCTGCGATCGTGTGGCTGTGGTTGAAGCGTGGGTCGACACCGGGCAAGGATGCGATATCGGCGAAGATTGTTGATGCGAAAACCGGTAACCCGCCTACGCTGGGGCAAAGCGTGATTCGCTACCTCGGCTACTACGTGAGCACCATTCCCTTCGGTCTTGGCCTCATCTGGGTCGCCTTCGATCCAAGGAAGCAGGGCTGGCACGACAAGATGGCAGGTACGGTGGTTGTGCGGCGACGGCGTGGTGGAACGCCAGTCGTTTTTCAGTCGCCGCCGATTCCTGCGCCCGATAAAGCGCGCAGCGCTATCAGCTAGCGTGCGGCACGATGGTGACCGGCATCTTGGCCGCATGGAGCACCGCCTGTGAGACGGAGCCGAGCAAGGCGCTTTGCAACATTCCCTTGCCACGTGCCCCCATGACGACTGCGTCGCAATCGAAACATCCCGCGACGTCAATGATCTCCGTGGCCACATAGCCCGAGCGAACTTCGCGTTCAAACTTAACGCCGGCGGTTTCCAGCAGCGCAGCAGCAGCGTCAAGCGTTTGTGTGCCAACGGACTGGTTGACCGCTTCGCGCTCTTTTGGATCAGGCATCATGAGTATTTCCGACATGCCGCTTGGCTCCAGCACGGTGGCGAGTACGAAGCTGGCGTGCAGACCGTGATGAACGAGGCGCAGTGCGTAGCGCACTGCGTCCAACGAAAGTTCCGAACCATCAATAGGGATAAGTATCTTCACGACGCACTCCAGTTATGAAGCAATAGTATGCGCCGACCGCGCCCACAGCTTTGATTGGAATCAACACGAGGTGCAGTTGCTGTCTCTTCACGTCGAGACCGGCGCGAGCCGCGTTGACAGCGATTAGCTAGGGTTTCACGTTATTCTCCGTGACATTAGTTTCGCATAAGGAGGCATTCATGTTCACACGCTATTTCACACTCGCCGCGCTTCTGTTGGGGGCGTCATTCGCACACGCACAGCAATGGCCGACAAAAGCTATCCGCTTCGTCGTGCCATTCGCGCCTGGCGGCACCAGTGAAATTGTGGCTCGTTCGGTGGCGCAGGAGTTGTCCACGACGCTCGGACAAACGGTGTATGTCGACAACAGGCCGGGTGGCGCGGGCGTGATCGCTATGAATGAAGTGGCGAAGGCAGAGCCGGACGGGTACACAATCATATTGGGTCACGTTGGCACGCTGGCGGTCAATCCGTATGCGATGCCCAAGCATCCGTACGATGTCAACAAGGAGTTTGCGCCGGTCATTCTTTTGGCTCGGGTGCCGAGTCTGCTGGCTGTAGCGCCGGAGGTGCCTGCAAAAACGCTTCATGAGTTTGTCGCGCTAGCGAAGGCAAAGCCCGACTCGATCAGCTACGGCTCTGCGGGTAATGGCTCTTCCGGCCATCTGGCGATGGAATACTTTATGGCGGAGAGTGGAATCAAACTGCTGCACATCCCATACAAAGGGACGGGCCCGATGTTGCAAGATATTTTGGGCGGTCGCGTGCAAGCGACATTTACCGGCGCGCCGGCGCTTTTGGGACAAATCAACGCAGGCAAACTGCGCCCGCTTGCGGTCGGCTCGCATGAGCGCATGTTGTCACTTCCGAACGTGCCAACCGTCGCCGAGAGTGGCTACAAAGACTTTGAAACGTCGCAGTGGTACGGAATATTGGTACCCGCAAAAACGCCGAAAGCGATCATCGACAAGTTGAACGCTGCCGCCAACAATGCGCTTAAGAGCAACGGCATCACTGCGAAATTTGCGAAGGACGATGCGCGCGCGGGCGGCGGTACGCCGGAGCAGTTCGCCGCGTTTATCAAGAAAGAGCAGACGACCTGGAAGCGGATTATTGAGAAGACGGGATTGAAGATCGACTAGCGGCTAGCCACCCGTGTTACCCGGCCATCGCGTCCAGCACCGGCTGCCGATGATCGTCGTAGTCACCGTGATAGGGCAGCGCTTTCAGAAAAAGTTGCGGATCATTTTCATTGAGGAGGGTGGCGTCTGAGAGCATGCGACGCCATGACTTGCCACCGACTTGTCCGGTAAATAGCCCAAGCATGTGACGCGACACGTCGCGCATGCGCGTTGGGTGCGGATGCCCTTGCGTTAATGCGATTTCGCGTGCTGTGTACGCGAGCATTTTTTCAACGATCTCTTCGCGGGTCGGTAGCGGCGTGCCGAACATCGCTTGCTCCGTTTGCGCGAGTGTGTAGCTGTCGTGATAAGCGACGCGACCGAGCATGACGCCGTGAAATTGCTCGGCCAGTTCAGCGCTCTGTGCAGGCGTGGTGATGCCGCCATTGAGCACGAATGTGAGCGCAGGAAAATCTTCACGTAGCTTCGTTACGACGTCGTAACGTAATGGTGGAATTTCGCGATTCGCTTTCGGGCTCAGGCCTTTAAGCACTGCGTTGCGCGCATGGACGATGAACACGTTGCAGCCCGCCGCTGCGACCGTTCCTACGAAGTCGCGCACGAAATCGTAGCTTTCGTTGTAGTCGAGCCCGATGCGATGTTTCACGGTCACCGGCACATGCGGTGGAACGACGTCAAGCATCGCCTTCACGCAATCCGCCACCAGCGTCGGCTCTGCCATCAGGCAGGCGCCAAACGCGCCGCGTTGCACGCGCTCGGACGGACAACCGCAGTTCAAGTTGATTTCGTCATAGCCCCAGTCAACGCCAATTTTCGCTGCGCGCGCGAGATCATCACGCTCACTGCCGCCGAGTTGTAGGGCGACGGGATGCTCAACATCGCTGAAGCGCAAATGGCGACGGTGCTGTTCCTCTCCGCCATAAATCAACGGCCCGGTTGTCACCATTTCCGTGTAAAGGCGTGCGTTTGGCGAGAGCGTGCGAAACAGCACGCGGCAGTGGCGGTCCGACCAATCCATCATCGGAGCGGTGGTCAAGCGCCACGGGGAGTGTCGCGCGCCTTCGGTGGGAACAGCAGTCATCATTCCGCTATTTTCTCAGTTGCAAGACTCACGCACTTTTAATATGCAGCTTTACGCCAGAAGCACTTCGGATAAAGGGCTAGAGAGACTTCTAAGCCAAAGTCGACCATCGACGATTTGCGGCGTTAGCCCCATTGAAAAGGCGTTCTCAACGAAAAGCTGATAAGGGCACGCTGCGGGTCACGCCCCTGACGGGGAGCACAAAATGCCCAGAAAAATTGGTCGCACGTAGAGTTCAGGTGCGTTGTCCGGGTTCGCGTTCGGCACCCAACGCGTTAGCTCGGCGGCGGCGTTGACCAGCCCCACAGAAAGCTGCGCCGCGACCGATGGATCGAGCGGACGGATCGAGCCATCCATCATGCCATCGACGACGACGTTTGCCATGCGTTCGGTGAGTTGCGCCAGGGTGCGGCGGACGCGGTCACGGTGCTCCTGATCGGGCAGGGCGCTGGTGGCGGAGGATCGCAGCAGCGGGCCGTTCTCCGAGAGCTGGTAGCGCACCAATACTCGTGCCGCCGCGCAGGCGCGCTCCCAACCGCTGCCCGTCGAATTCTCGGCGAGGCTCAGCGCTTGCCGCACGACCGAAAAGGTGCGCTCGAAGCATTCGCTGATCAGATCCTGCTTATTGTCGTTATGGTGGTAGAACGAGCCTTTGGTGACGTTGAGTTTCGCGGAGATTTTGTCGACGGATGCGCCGCGGTAGCCCTGTTCGTTCACCAGCAAGGTGGCGGCGCGCAGGAACGAATCCGCTGTTTCGCGATTGCCGGTAGCGAGCGTCCAGTCCGGCTCGGATTGAGCCGAATTCCAGGACGACTGCCCACCGCTGAATCCGTTCATCAATACGTCAACGATGCGACCTGCGATGCGCGTGTATTCGTCCGCCTCGTAGCGCCAGAACCAAGCACGCATCCAGTTCGCCACCGACATGATGATGTGTGCGCGTGCGTTCAAATCGTCGCGCGACAGCCCCACTGTTTCCGCGCTCTTGAGCAGGTCGCGCATGTGCCGGAAGAGGTCGGTGTACGCGCTGAATACTTCGTCATGATGCGGGCTCGGCAGCGCGCGCAAGTCATTGAAATAGACCAAGGGCGGCTGTTCACCGAGCTCCATACCCGAGAGCAGCAGCGCGTAGTTTTGGAAGAAATGGGTCAGCCGTGCCTGAATCGTTGGCTGCGTTGCGGCGGCCAGCGTAATGACATCAATCGCTGCAATTGCGCGCAGAAAACAGGCTTTCGCGAGGTCTTCTTTTTTGCGGTAATAGTAGGTCACGCTATTGGTGACGAGGCCGACGCTGGCCGCGATGTCGGAGAGTGTCGCGCCCTTGACGCCGCGTTCGTTGAACAGGAGCGCAGCGGCACCCAGAATGGCTTCGCGCTTTTCCTGAAAGCGGGCAGTTTGCGGAGATGGGGAAGTAGGGGAGGCCATTGCAGTGGTCAAGGTGTCTGCGCTGTCGCCGGTGCGTCAGCAGGTCAAATTATGCCGATTGATGGAAGCGAGGGCCGACGGGTGAAGAAGGACTGAGACTAGTGCCGATGGCGAGACATTGGGCTTCACCAATGGTCAGGTTTTGCGAGTCAATTTTCACCACGCAGCCATGCTCATAGAAGATAAGGTATGGTGAATGGTAGATCAATTTCATTATGCATTCACGGGGACTAGCCCGATATTAGAAAGAGTAGTGCGCTGATGTGGAGGACTCTGCTAAAGTTGTAGCGCGCAAAAAATCGACTCTTGTAAAACTCCAGGGAGGAGCACCATGAACTTTTCGATGTCCGAACGGCAGACTCATTGGCGTGATCGCGTGATCGCTTTCATGAACCAGCACATCTATCCAGCGATCCCAAAATATGCGGAGCAGATGAAGGGTTTCGGGGAAAACCGCTGGCAAGTTGTGCCGGTGGTTGAAGAGCTAAAAGCGATTGCCAAAACGGAGGGGTTGTGGAACCTTTTTCTGCCCGTAGATTCGCTGCCGGCAGATAGTCCGTTTCGCGGTGCCGGGCTCACCAATCTGGAATACGCGCTCTGTGCGGAGCAGATGGGCCGCGTCGGATTCGCGTCTGAAGTTTTCAACTGTTCTGCGCCCGACACCGGCAACATGGAGGTTCTCGCGCGCTACGGCTCCGACGAGCACAAGGCAAAGTGGTTGCAGCCTTTGCTGGCGGGTGAAATTCGCTCGGCCTTCCTCATGACTGAACCAGACGTTGCCTCGTCCGACGCGACGAACATTCAAACCTCGATGCGGCGCGACGGCGATCACTATGTCATTAACGGTCGCAAATGGTGGTCTTCCGGCGTCGGCGATCCGCGCTGCAAGCTGGCGATTGTGATGGGCAAGACTGACCCGTCCGCGCCCTCACATTCGCAGCAGTCGCAGATACTGGTGGAGCTTGATACACCCGGCATCGAGATCGTGCGCATGCTTCCGGTATTTGGCTTTGACGACGCACCGCACGGCCACGCAGAGGTTGTGTTCCGCGATGTGCGTGTCCCTGCCGAAAATATTCTGCTCGGTGAAGGGCGCGGTTTCGAGATCGCGCAGGGACGCCTCGGACCCGGCCGCATTCACCATTGCATGCGTTCAATCGGCAGCGCAGAATTGGCGCTTGAGAAGATGGTCAAGCGCCTGCAATCACGCGTGGCTTTCGGCAAAAAAATCTCCGAGCAGTCAGTGTGGGATGAACGCGTCGCGGAAGCGAGAATTGACATCGAGATGACGCGTCTGCTCTGTCTTCAGGCTGCGGACATGATGGACAAGGCGGGCAATAAAGTCGCCCGCCTGCAGATCGCTATGATCAAGGTCGCCGCGCCGAGAATGGCGCTTCGTATTATTGATAACGCGATTCAGGCGTTCGGCGCGGCAGGTGTTTCGACCGATGCGGGGCTCGCCAAGCAGTACGCCAGCATGCGAACGATGCGTTTCGCCGACGGGCCCGATGAAGTGCATAACCGCACGATTGCTCGCATGGAGTATGGACGGCATGCGCTGAAGAGCGGTTGATTCTTAAATAATCTTCAGCTCTGACGGGGAAGCGATGAGGTTCCTCTCCTTGAAGTAGAGGCGCGTTCCTCTAAGGCGAATCGCTAATGGCTTCTGCGGTCGCCGCCGTCGCCTTACTCATCTCATTGCGTCCCTGAGCCCCACCGTTCTCCGGAACCGTCTCTTCCGTGCGATCAGAAATCGCTGTAAATTCCGCAGCCACCTGCTCCGCCGCTTCTGCGCCATCACCGACGTGCACGCCACCCGTCATCGTAATGTAGGCCCGCTCAAACGTGCCCGCACCCGCACACAAAATCGCTCGCGTCGGTGCAATGTCAGAACCGAGATAAAGCAATCCCGGCGTGACCGATTCCGGCTTTAACTTGGCCAGCACTTCCTCAGGCATCAGGCCTTCAGTCATGCGTGTGGCAGCAGTCGGTGCGAGGCAATTGACATGGATGTTGTCCTTTGCGCCTTCGATAGCGAGCGTCTGCATGAGCCCCACCAGCGCCATCTTCGCTGCGCCGTAGTTGGCTTGTCCGAAATTTCCGTACAGACCCGACGACGAAGTCGTCATCACGATGCGCCCGTACTTCTGCGCGCGCATGATGTCCCACACAGCTTTGGTACAAATCGCGGCGCCCATCAGATGAACGTCGACTACCAGCCGAAAGTCGCTCATATCCATCTTGCCAAAACTCTTGTCGCGCAGGATGCCCGCGTTGTTGACCAGAATGTCGATGCGACCCCAGGCATCCATCGTGTCTCTAACCATGCTGGCAACCGCAGCCTCGTCGGTGACCGATGCGTGATTGGCTATCGCGGTTCCACCAGCCGCGCGAATTTCTGCGACTACCGCATCGGCTGCGCTCAGCGTGTTTCCAGAGGCATCGGGCACAGCGCGACCAAAGTCATTAACGACCACTTTGCAGCCCCTCGCCGCTAACGCCAGGGCGTGCGACCGGCCCAATCCGCCGCCCGCGCCCGTGACAATCGCTACCTTGCCTTCAAATCGAATACTCATCGTTTACATGTCCAAGTCGGGTGCTAAAGAACATGATTAGAGCCTATTTGCCAACACACTTCGGTGTTTGCCCTGTTGCGTAAACGGAAAAAGCGCGAACGCTCGCAGCCCAGTTATTTGTAAACTAACATCCAGCAATTTGAAAAAAGAGTTTGGTTTACATCAGATTGCAGTCGCGTCACTAGCGAGCTGTCTATGATCGCGCGCAGCCGAGGCTATAAGGAGCATCACCATGTCACTTTTCGATCTCACGGGCAAGGTCGCCGTCATTACCGGTTCGTCCAAAGGCATTGGCAAGGCCATCGCAGAGCGCATGGCTGAGGCGGGTGCCAGAGTCGTAATCTCGTCGCGCAAACCTGAGCCCTGTGCTGAGGTCGCGGCGGCGCTCAACGCGAAGTTTGGCGCAGGCAGAGCAATTTCCATTACTGCAAATATTTCCTCGAAGGACGATCTCCAGAATTTGGTCGGGAAGACTAACGCAGAATTCGGAAAAATCGATATTCTGGTATGCAATGCCGCGAGCAATCCGTACTACGGTCCGCTCGCCGGGATTGCCGACGATCAGTTCCGCAAAATCCTTGAGAACAACGTGATTGCAAATCACTGGCTAATCAATTTCGTCGCGCCGCAAATGATTGCGCGCAAGGATGGCGCAATCATCATTGTGTCGTCGATTGGCGGGCTGCGCGGATCATCCGTGATCGGCGCTTACAACATCTCGAAAGCAGCCGATTTTCAGCTCGCACGTAACCTGGCAGTCGAGTACGGCCCACACAATGTTCGCGTCAACTGCATCGCGCCGGGCTTGATCAAGACTGATTTCGCCAGAGCATTGTGGGAAGACGCAGAGATGCTCAGTCTGCGTACCGCCACCACGCCGCTACGCCGCATCGGTGAGCCAGACGAAATCGCTGGTGCCGCGATTTTTCTGGCATCACAAGCGGGCTCGTTTGTCACCGGGCAAAGTATTGTCGTCGATGGTGGCGTGACCATTTGACGATACGAAAATGGGGCAGTTGGGTATGCTTCAACGATGAGTGATACTGACAACTTCTCCGGAACCCGCCCGGTCGCTGCCGAGCATGCATTCGACATCGCCCGGTTAGCCGAATACCTGCGCGCCCACGTCGACGGCTACTCGGGTGAGTTGACCGTTGAGCAGTTTAAGGGCGGGCAATCGAACCCGACATTCCGACTGACTGCGGGTGGCAAAAACTACGTGCTGCGTCGCAAGCCACCAGGTGTTTTGCTGCCGTCTGCGCACGCAGTGGATCGCGAGTTCCGCGTGATCAGCGCGCTGGCCAACACCAACGTGCCCGTGGCTCGCGCGTATGCGTTGTGCGAAGACGTAAGTGTGATTGGCACCATGTTCTACATCATGGACTGCGTCGAGGGCCGTATCCTGTGGGATCCGGCGTTGCCGAGTATGACGAACGATGAACGAGGGGCGCATTACGCAGAGATGAACCGCGTTATCTCCGAGCTGCACCGCGTTGATCCGGTTGCGGTTTGGCTGGGTGAATACGGAAAACCGGGCAACTACATCGAGCGCCAGGTCGCACGCTGGACCAAGCAATATCGCGCTGCAGAAACCGAGACCATCGACGCTGCGAATCAGCTTATCGACTGGCTACCGGAGCACGCACCGGCGTACATCCCAGAGAGAGATGAAGCGCGCATCGTGCATGGCGATTTCCGCATCGACAATGTGATTTTTCACCCAACCCAAGCGCGCATTCTGGCCGTGCTCGACTGGGAACTCTCCACGCTAGGCCATCCGCTCGTGGACTTTGCCTATCACTGCATGGTGTGGCATATGAAGCCGGGCAACGGCGTACGCGGATTGGCTGGAGTGGACATCGCTGCGCTCGGCATCCCGACAGAATCTGAGTATCTGCAAAGCTATTTGCAACGCACGGGGCGGGGCACCGCCGACAACGGTCGTTTCATCGCGAGTAGCGTGAGCGCGGCAGATTGGAACTACTACCTCGTGTTCAACATGTTTCGCCTCGTCGGGATTCTGCAAGGCATCATGGCACGCGCGCTGCAGGGCAATGCATCGAGCGCGCGTGCGCTTGAGGCGGGCCGTCGTGCGCGACCGCTCGCGGAGCAGGCTTGGGCGCTGGCGCAGATGGTTAAACGTTAGGGGCATCATGTTTCGCAGGCTATTCGCTCTGATTGGAATTGGGGTCGCTGGAGCCGCGCATGCTTCCGATTCCTTCGCACCCTATGCGCAAGCAGGCACCAATCAAATCTACAACCTACTGTTTTGCGATGAGCCAGACGCGTTCAAACCCAAACCGGGCGAGATCGCCGCTCCGTGGCAGGCAGTTCTCTTCAATCAACCAGTTTCGCCTCAAGCAGTTGCGGCGCTTGCAAGTGATATTTCGGTAGAAGGGCGCATTCGCGCATTAGCTTACAACTGGCTTCGTACGAACGGACAGACTGTCCCGGCGAAGCAGCTTCTCGGGGTAATTGTCGAAGTGCCGTTGGCTGGTGGACTCGACGTGCTCGCGGTCTTCGCAGATGGAGGAGTCCGGTACATCAATCAGACAGGAAAACTCTCTGTCTTCGAAGGTGTACCGAATCTACAACCGGTCGCCTTCCGATTGCTCAAGGCCTCAGGGCCGATCGTCGCCAGCATTGGCCCTTGGGAAAAATCACGTCTTCCACCTCCGACAACAGGCAAAATCCGGCTAACGTTCGTTGTTTCCGACGGCCTCTACTTTGGCGAAGGTTTGATGTCCGTAATGCAGCGTGAACCTCTCGCAGCCCCAGTCATTCAGCACGCCACAGAGCTGTTGCAGCTCGTCGTCGGCAGTGCCGTCAAGTGACGGGGTTTGGTGTGCTGATATAGCGGACTCATTCTTCGGCTTTCGCCGAGGATGCTGCCGCACAAATCCAACGGCCTCACGCCAATCTGGCGTGGATGATCCATCCTAGCTATTTATCAGTATTGTCCCTGCACGCACCACACAATTTGCATCGGATAATCAAGCCATTCCAAGGAGAAAGCTAACGTGCACCAATCGTCCTCACCCGCAAAATTTTCACGGCGACGTAGCGTTGCGTTAACGCTAGCCGCGCTCGCAATTGGCGCACCGTTTTTGCTCGGCAGCGCTACTGCGCTTGCGCAAGCCTATCCGAGCAAACCCATCACGATGATCGTGCCGTGGCCTGCAGGTGGTTCTACGGATCGCCACTTGCGCACGCTTGCTGACATCGCGAGCAAGCATTTAGGACAAACGATTGTTGTGCAGAACCAACCTGGTGGCGGCGGCACACTTGGCCCTGGCAATATGGCACTCGCGGCGAAGCCCGATGGCTACACGATTGCGCAGTTTCCGATGGGTATGTTGCGCATTCCGCACATGCAGAAAACGGCGTGGAATCCGCTCACGGATTTCAGCTTCATCATCGGCGTCTCGGGGTACACATTTGGTTTTGTGGTGAAGAGCGACTCACCGTACAAATCGTTCACCGAATACGTCGAAGCCGCGCGCAAGGAGCCGGGCAAGATCGACTACGGCTCGACCGGTACTGGCACGTCGCCGCACTTGCTGATGGAGGAGATCGGCGATGTCGCCAAAGTGACGTTCAATCATGTGCCATTCAAAGGCAATGCCGATTTGATGACGGCGGTGCTCGGCGGACATGTCAAGGCGGGATCGGACGCCAGTGGTTGGGACAAATATGTCGACGGTGGGCAGATGCGCCTGCTCGCAACGTTCGGCGAGAAGCGCACCAAGCGCTGGCCCAATGTGCCGACTGCGAAGGATCTGGGCCTGAACGTCGTCGGCAATTCGCCGTATGGACTCGTCGGCCCCAAAGGCATGGATCCCGCGATCATGAAAACGCTGCATGATGCGTTCAAAAAAGCGATGGACGACCCGAAACATCTCGAAGTGCTTGATCAGTTGAATCAGGATCTCTGGTATCGCAGCGGCGAGGATTATGCGAAATGGGCGAAGGAAGCGTTTGCGAAAGACAAGGTACTGATTGAGCGGCTGGGGTTGGCCGCGAAGTAGGTTATTCGCATTCGTAGAGGAGTTGTGGGAGCGGTTGCACCGCCAATTCCCGTTGCACAAAAAGCCG
>JANXNI010000012.1 GCA_025354165.1 Burkholderiales bacterium
GCAAGTCAAAGATGTCAGCCATCGGTGCCGCGATGCGAAAGCTTGCCCATCTGTGTTTCGGTGTGATCCATTCCCAGAAACCTTATGACCCAAACTTCAATTCGTTTCCTTTGTAGACTTGACTTTCAAGACGGTATCTACGAAAAATGGCTGAAATGAATCTCCCCACACACGCAGAAATCATCATCGTTGGCGGCGGCATCGTCGGCTGCTCGACCGCGTATCACCTCGCCAAAATGGGCAAGCGCGACGTGCTGCTACTGGAGCAGGGCAAACTCACCTGCGGCACCACCTGGCACGCGGCAGGGCTGGTGGGGCAGATTCGGCCCAACCGCAACATGACGAGCATGAGCAAATACGGCATCGAGCTGTATTCAAGTCTTGAGGCCGAAACCGGGCTCGCGACGGGCTGGAAACAATGCGGTAGCGTGAACGTGGCGGCGACGAAGGAGCGCTTGAAAGTGTTGCGCAAACAGGTGGCACTGGCGAGGAGTTTTGGCGTTGATGTCGAAGAAATTTCGCCGCAGCAGGCGGGCGAGCTCTTTCCGATGATGCGCACCGATGATTTGCAGGGCGCGATCTGGATTCCGGGCGACGGCAAAGCGAATCCGGCTGATCTGGCGATGTCGCTCGCGAAAGGCGCGCGCAACAACGGCGTGCGCATGATTGAAGACGTTGAAGTGACCGCTGTGATCATTGAGCACGGTCGCGCTGTGGGCGTGCGCACGGTGCAGGGCGAGGTGCGCTGCGAGGTTGTGGTGAACTGCGCGGGGCAATGGGCGCGCCAGTTTGGCAAGCTCGCTGGCGTGAATGTGCCGCTGTATTCGGCCGAGCATTTTTATGTGGTGACCGGCAAGATCGACGGTGTGCATCCGATGCTGCCCGTTGTGCGCGATCCGGACGGATTTATTTACTACAAGGAAGAGGTCGGCGGTCTCGTGATGGGAGGCTTCGAGCCGAAGGCGAAGCCGTGGACGGTGGACCCGATTCCTTCGACGTTTCAGTTTGAACTCCTCGGCGAGGATTGGGATCAGTTTGAGCCGCTGATGACCAGCGTGATTCACCGCACGCCCTGCCTTGAAACGGCTGAAATCAAGATGCTGCTGAACGGGCCCGAGAGCTTCACGCCGGACGGTAATTTCATCCTCGGCGAAGCGCCTGAGCTCGCCAATTATTTCGTGTGTGCGGGCTTCAATTCTTCGGGAATCGCGAACTCGGGCGGTGCTGGACGATTGATGGCGGAATGGATTATTGGCGGCGAAGCACCGAGCGATTTGTGGGACGTGGACATTCGTCGTTTTGGCAGCTTCACCGGCAATCGCAAAGCGCTGTTTGATCGCACCGCCGAGACGCTGGGTTTGCATTACGCCATGCGCTGGCCGAGGCAGGAGCTGGAGACGGCGCGTCCGCTGCGCACCTCACCGCTCTACGATTTGCTCGCGGCAAAGAACGCGGAATTCGGCAGCAAGAACGGCTGGGAGCGCGCAAATTATTTCAAGCCGAAAGGTGCGCCGCGTCCTGAGTTCGGGCTTGATAAACCGGGCTGGTTGACGTGGATGATTGAAGAGCAACGCGCGACGCGCGAAGCGGTGGCGCTGTATGACCAAACGTCTTTCTCGAAGCTCTTGCTGCAAGGTCGCGATGCGCTCAACGTGTTGCAACGAATGTGCGCCAACGAGATTGATATTCCTGTCGACAAAATGGTCTACACCGCGCTGCTCAACGTGCGCGGCGGTTTCGAGAGTGATCTCACGATCATCCGGCTGGCGCACGAAAAATTTATGATCGTCACCGGTTCTGCGCAGACCGTGCGTGATAGCGACTGGATCAGCCGAAACTTCGCGCCTAACGAGCACGCGGTGCTGACCGACGTCACCGCGCAGCTCTGCGTGCTCTCTGTCATGGGACCGAAATCGCGTGAACTGATGTCCCGCGTGAGTCCGGACGATTTGTCGCCGGACGCACTCAAATTTTCATGGACACGCGAGATTGATCTGGGTTTTGCGCGCGTTCGCGCCGCCCGCATGAGCTACGTCGGCGGGCCTGGATTCGAGCTTTATGTGCCGGTGGAAATGACGCGTCACGTCTATCTTGCTTTGATGGAAGCGGGCGCTGATTTGGGCATTCGCGATGCCGGCTACTACGCGCTGGACGCACTCCGCATCGAGCAGGGGCGCAGGGCATGGGGCGCAGAACTTGGGCCTGATGAAACGCCGTGGCAAGCGGGTCTGGGCTATTCGGTGAAGCTCGACAAACCCTGCGATTTCATCGGCAAAGCGGCGTTGCTCAAATCGCAGGGTCAACCGCTGCGCAAGAAATTAGTCACGCTCGTGTTCGATTCGACAGAACCGTACGCGTGGGGCGGCGAGGCGATTCTGCTGAAAGGCGAAACCGTCGGTGAAATTTCATCCGTGGGCTGGAGCCCGCTCGCCAACGCCTGCGTCGCGCTGGGTTACGTGCGCGGTGCGGGCGCGAATGCTCCGCATGACGGCACGCCCGCGCAGATCGAATTGTGGGGTGACGCCGTGGCCGTGAAGCTCTATGATCAGTGGCCGAAACGACCGCGCTAAAGCGTTACTCCCATGATGCAAAACACGCCCGACTGGGTTCTCCGCCTTCGCGCGCTGTCCGATCAGCCGCCGTTGCGTGAACGCGTGCCGATAACCTGGGGTGGCATTGAAATTGGGGATGCCGAGCCCGCCGTGTTGCAACAAATTGAGCGTGCGTTTTCGTATCAGCGCGCTACCGTTTTACGCAAGGAACCCCACGGTTGGCGCATCGACGGCAACCTGACCGAGAGCATGGCGCGAATTGCGTTGGTCATGCGCGACTTGAAGCTCACGCATGTGTGGCGCAATGAACAATTGCCGGTACTCGACAGTCGCAGCAGCGCGCTTGGCACCATCGAGCGCTCGGCGGTTCGTCCGCTTGGCCTGTCAACGCGCGCAGTGCATCTGGTTGGCGAGACCTCCGACGGGCAATTCTGGATTCAGCAACGTGCGATGAGCAAGTCAAACGATCCGGGGCTCTGGGACACGCTGATGGGCGGCATGGTCAGCGCGGTGGATACCGTGGAGACGGCGCTGGAGCGCGAGACGTTTGAAGAGGCGGGCTTGCAGCTTCACTCTCTGTTCGGCCTCACGCACGGTGGGCTCGTGCAGATTCATCGCCCGACCGAAGATTTGGGGGGTGGCCATGCGACGGGCAGCTTCATTCGCGAACGAATCGACTGGTATCGCGCGACGGTTCCAGCCAACTGCGTTCCCGAAAATAAAGATGGTGAAGTGGAGCGCTTCGCCAAAGTGTCGCGTGAGTCGATGATGGCGGGCGTCGCGGCGGGAAAATTTACGCTGGAAGCGGGGTTGGTGATTGCGGCGTCGCTGGGGTTTTGAGTAGGGTGCGTTGAAACGCACCCTACATCCCGAACGCTACGCCGACGACCGCGCCTGCACCAATCATCCACAACGGATGAAGCTTCGTCGTCATAAACACAACGAACGCCACGCCCGCGAGTGCCCACGCTCGCCAATCCGCGAAGCCACGCGTGAGCACCATGCAGCCCGCAAACATAAGACCGACCGTCACCGGTGCCAGTCCGCGCAGCACCACCTCGCGCCACGGGTTCTGCTGCAGGCGCGTGAACATGCGCGTGGTGATCACCATCATCACAAACGGCGCAAAACTGATCGCGGTTAACGCGGTCAACGCGCCGGCAATCCCGGCAACGTGGTAGCCGAACAACGCGATGTAGAGAATATTTGGTCCCGGCGCGACCTGCGCCAATGCAATGTAGCCCGCGAACTCAGTCGTGGTCATCAGGCCGCGCGTGTCCACGAAGAATCGGTGCATGTCGGGCACTAACGGAATGGTGCCCCCGATGCACAAGAACGAAAGCGAAAAATACAGCAACGCCATATCGACGAGTTGATCACTGCCCTTCACAAATCACCCCGCTTCGAGAGCGCCACACCCACCGCGCCACAGACCAAAAGCACCAGCGCCATGTGCCAATGCGCAAACAGAGCCAGCGCCGCTGCCGCCGCGCACAACACAAGGCCCCACGGTCGTTTCCAGAACGGCCCGCCCATCTTGATTGACATGTAGAGCATGTAGGCGGTTGCCACTGCGGCCATGCCATGCATACCGGACTGCACTTGCGGCACATGAGCAAACGCGTGATACACGCTGTTGAGCAGCAACAGAATGACAAGCGGCACGCCGACGATGCCGACGAACGCGATCAACGCGCCAAAGATGCCGTGATATCGCGTGCCCACGAATACGGCCATGTTCACCATGTTGGGGCCGGGGATCGCCTGACAGACGGTCACGATCTCGGCAAACTCGCGCTCATCCAGCCATTTGCGATCTTCCACCAGAATGCGCCGACCCCAGGGCAGCGCGCCGCCAAAGGCGCTGACACCGATTTGCAGAAAGGCGAGGAAGAGCGCGCGGCGAGAGGGAACAAACGCTTGCAGTGCCGCAGGTGCGGGAGGAGCAATAGGCACGGACGAATCGAGCATGAAATAACTGCAATTTAACGCTAATGACTGAGTACTTTGGTCAAAAACTGGCGAGCGCGTTCGGTGGACGGGTTGGCAAAGAACTGCGATTTAGGCGAGTCCTCGAGTATCTCGCCGCCGTCCATAAACAGCACGCGCTCGGCTACACGTTGCGCGAATCCCATTTCATGCGTCACCACCATCATGGTCATGCCGTCAAGCGCCAGCGCTTGCATCACCTCGAGTACCTCATTGACCATTTCAGGGTCTAGCGCCGATGTCGGTTCGTCGAAAAGCATAGCTTTTGGATCCATTGACAAAGCGCGAGCGATGGAAACCCGTTGCTGCTGTCCGCCGGAAAGCTGGTCTGGGCGGCTGGACAGCTTGCTTGACAAACCAACCCGTGCCAGCAACTGTTCCGAGCGCGCGTCGGCTTCGGCGCGAGAACGTTTCAGGACGTGAATCTGTGCCAGGCTGACATTCTGGAGCGCAGTCATGTGCGGATAAAGTTCAAAATTCTGAAACACCATGCCGATTTGCGCGCGTAGCGCGGGCAGATCCGTGTGCTTATCGGTCACCGAGACCCCATCCACCGTAATACTCCCGCGGTCAATCGGTACCAGGCCGTTGACGCATTTGATCAGGGTGCTTTTCCCCGACCCCGACGGGCCGCATACGACGACGACCTCACCCAGCTTCACGGCTGCTGTGCAGCCGCGCAAAACCTGCGTGCGACCGTAGGATTTGTGAATATCGTTGAGCACGATCATCTGGCCCGACCTTTACCGTAGAGTTCAATGGCTTTGGAAAGCGAAAAGCAGATCGCCAGATAAACGACGGCAACCAGTGTGTACATCTCGGTGGGCCTGCCATCGCGTGAGGCCACGACGCTTGCGGTCGTCATGAAGTCACGAAGCGCCACCACATAGACGAGGGATGTATCCTGAAACACGATGATGACCTGATTAAAGAGCAAAGGTGTCATCGCACGCAAGCCTTGCGGCATGATGATGAGTCGCATCACCTGTGATCGTCGCATTCCCGTCGCCAGGGCGGCTTCAGTCTGTCCGGCACGCACGCTGTTGATGCCCGCCCGAATGATCTCGCAATAGAAAGCCGCCTCGAACAGAACGAAGGCGACCAGCGCGGAGGCCAGCGCGCCGACGGGGCGGCCAATCACCAGCGGTACCAGGAAATAAAACCAGAACAGAACCAATATCAGCGGCACGCTACGCATCACCGTGACGTAGACCGTCGCCGGCCCGGCGATGAATGCATGGTCAGAGCGCCGCATCAACGCGAGTCCGAGGCCCAGCAATATGCCGCCTGCGGTGGAGACCACCACCAGCAGGGCGCTCAGCGCCATGCCTTCAGCCAGGAAGGGCCACGATCGCGCGATGACACCCCAGTCAAAATCGTTCATGACGACGCGCGTCGATATTTGGCGGCACCGAAACGACGGTCGATGACGCGCATCAATCCAGTCACGCTCAGGCCGAGCAGGAGGTAAACCACCGTGGCAACGGCAAATGCCTCCAGGCCATGAAAGGTGTAGTTCTCGATATGCCGACTTTGGGCCGTTAGCTCAAGCATGCCAATGGTCAGGCTGATCGACGACATCTTCACTGTAATCAGAAACTCGGAGGTTAGCGGGCCGAACACGGCGCGCAAGCCCAGTGGCAGCAGAATCAGGCGGAAGGCCTGCAACGGGCGCAGGCCTGTCGCGAGCGCCGCGGGCAAGAGATGAATTCCAACGGCAGCGATGCCAGCGCGGATCTGCTCGGCCACGCGAGCACCGGCAAAAAGACCCAGGCCCACGATGGCGGTTACGTACTCCGGGTTGGGTAAATCGCGCTTGATCCACAGACCCAGCGCGTCGGGAAGCAGTTCCGGGAAAACGAAGTACCAGAGAAATAACTGGACTAGGGGCGGTATGTTGCGAAAAACCTCGATGTAAACGCTGGCCACGATTTGTATGGCGCGATTGGGCATGCATCTGGCGATCCCGGCACTAATCCCAACACTCAGTGCGATGACCCAGCTGCCAAGGCTAATCAGCAGAGTCCATCCCAGTCCGGACCAGAGCCAACCCCAGTAAGGTTGCTGAAGCAGGACTCCCCAGTCCCAGTTGTAGTTCACACCAGAAATTTATTCTGGGTAGGAAAACGTTTCCCAGGCCGCCCGCAGCTTGGGTCCGATCTGGACTCCAAAGGGTTTGAACCATTTGTCAAAGATTTTCTCCGCCTCGCCAGATTTGAACATCTTGCCCATGGCGTGCGTCACGATCCACAGAAATGCAGGATTGTTCTTCGGCACCATGAATCCTTGCGGTGAGTAACCATATTCGGGGCCGACAACGACTAGTGCGGACGGGTTCTTCGATTGCTTGATCAGGCTAAAAAAAGCGGCGTTGTCATTGAAATAGGCGTCTACCCGTCGACTCTCCACGGCGATCAGGCCAGCAGCGTGATCGTCGACATTCACAATGCGGACGTTCAGTTTGTTGGCTGCGATGATATGTTTTAACTCCGGCTCGCTGCTTCCGCCGGTGGCGATGGCAACGATCTTTCCGTTAAGGTCGTCAAACTTCGAAATGCGCGAACTCTTCAGCACCAGCATCTGACTGGCGGCAACATAGCTGACCGGTGAAAAATCGACCTGCTTGTTGCGGGCAAAGGTGTTGACCGTTCCACCGCATTCGAGATCGACGGTTCCGTTTGCTACAAGCGCCTGGCGGTTTTGAATGTTGACCGGCACATAGTTGATCTTGATTTGCGGGAGCTTCAGCTCGGTTTTCACCTCATCAATGATGCGCAAGCACATGTCGATCGCGTAGCCGGTCGGCTTTTTGTCGTCGCCCAGATACGATGTCGGCAAAAGTGTTTCGCGGTAGCCCACGGTGATCGTGTTGCTGGCCTGCAGCTTTTTAATGACGCTATCAACCTCCTGTGCCGCCGCCGAGAATCCTAGTACAAGTCCTGCCGCAGCCAATGCCTTTGCTAGATATTGCTTCATCGCTGTCTCCTATTTTGTTTATCGTGATTGCCGAGAATGGTTAATAACACTAGCCGCAATCCATCAGGCAGGCGCGTAACCGGCTCGCGTGAGCCGTTGCAGCGCGCTGACGGACATGTCTTTCAAATCAAGTTCAGACAGAAGATCGTTTTCCAGAGAAAACTCCCTCCCGTAAGCCGCAGAGAGAAGCGTAATGCCTGACTCGTGCAGGGTCGCCGGGACGCCCGCAAGGCGCCCAAGAAGCGTGGTTGGCAGCAAACCGAACGGTACATCTTCCAGCACATAGCGGCTGTCCACCGTTTTCGGCCCCATGCCGCCCCGGCCCTGACGGTGCATTTCCTGATTCATTTCCGACACGCCGCCCATCGGGACGTGGAACGACAGCGAAAAATGCTCCTGCACGGTTCTCACCGTCAGGCCGAAGCTTTTCGCGATGGCGAGACGCTCCAGATCCAGCGCTTCGATCAGTCGGCCGACCGTGGGTGTAACGTTTTCACCCTGGCCCCAATCCTCACCGCGTTCCATGCGCGTCAGATTCAGCAAGGCGATGCCCAGATGATTTTGCGGGTTCAGGTTGCTCAGGGCGATGGCGAGCAGTCCGTCACGTTTCACAAAACGGTCGCCAAAGATTTTGCTACAAAGGGCCTGCCCCGCATCGATGGCGCTTTCCGGAACGGTCGCCAGATCAAGCTTTTGCCGCACCGTCATCACGTTTACTTCAGACAGGCTTGACTGGCGTCCGGTTGTCAAGGTGGTTCCCCACGCGATGATGGATGCTTGAACGCCGCGCGCGGCGAGCAGCTTGGACAGGTAGAGCGCCCCGAACGACATGTGCGAGCTGATGATGATCGGTTGTCCTTCGCGCACATGAGGCGCGGCAGCTTCAAGAGCCATCTTGTGTGCGTAACCGGGCAAAGCGATCACCACCGCGTCAGCATCGACGACGGCATCGGCACAACAGGAGGCCACGCCAGGCTTAAACACCCCTTCGATGGCATTTGTCGCAGTGAGCGGCGTGCCGGCTGCCAGTTCGACCGTGCGCTTGCCCGACGGCGACCACAGAATGGGCTCATGGCCCGCTTGCGCCAAATAGGCAGCCGTACCGTACGCGACCGCGCCCGCTCCAAGGATACCTACACGCATTGACGCAGTCCGTTCAACAGGGAGGAAAATTTCGGGGAGATGAACAAGCTCACGAATTTATCTTTGGCAAAGTGATGAGGTAAATAATTTATCCCACACGTGGGCCTCATCCATTCTGCCAAATATCGAGGAATGACACGGTTTGTCGAACAAGTCGGTCGCGGTCTGCACGATTTGGCCGCCATGCAACAGAGGCTCCGCGCTCACAACGATGAGCCTATTCAGCGGATCAGAAGTCGACTTGTGCCATAAATGGGCGCTATCCCGCTATAAAAGGCGTGTTTAGCGTAAAGCTGATTAGCGAGGAATGTCGTTGGCACGAAATGCAACAAAATGGCCTGATGCAATCGCACGAATCCCCGATCCCTGCCTTCGAGCTGGCGATTACGATCAAGCCATCGGATATCGATGAATTGGGTCATGTCAATAACGTTGTCTACCTTTCGTGGGTGCAAGACGTTGCTATCGCTCACTGGGATTTTTTGACGACAGCGGCGCAACGTGCGAAATATGCGTGGGTGGCGCTCCGCCATGAGATCGATTACATGGCCGAAGCGGTGCTGGGGGACGCCATCATCGCCCGGACATGGACGGGAACGGCACGCGGCGTG
This sequence comes from Burkholderiales bacterium, assembly GCA_025354165.1. Taxonomy (GTDB): domain Bacteria; phylum Pseudomonadota; class Gammaproteobacteria; order Burkholderiales; family Casimicrobiaceae; genus Casimicrobium. Next base: position 9,272 of record JANXNI010000012.1, read on the forward strand.
CGTTTTCCGCGCCATACAGAGATAATTCATATAAGTGAATTGGGTGACCAGAAAATACTGGCAACAGCAGTGACGTACTGGTGCCCACTTGATCGCGGCAACAGCCGCCCGACCCGACTGCCGACAGAGATCGCAGCGTTTTTCGGTAAATAGCAATTTGGAGGTTGGACGAATGACTTTGCGAATCGGGCGCTTAACGCGCTCATGGCAATCGCGGCTGTTGCAGGCGGTGTTGGCTTTGATGGTCGCTTCCTGGCTTGGTCAGGCAGCCGCGATGGACGAAACAGCGCCGCATCGCCGGCCGGTCAGAACGATTGCGCCGGAGCGCCTGAAAATTAAAACGGCGTTGGGCGAGGCGTTGGTTCCGGCCTACCTGAGCTGCGACGTGAGCAAAGTGCAACCCCAGGTCAAGCGAGCGGTGATCGTCTTGCATGGTCGCCTTCGCGATGCCGACAAATATTTCGATCTCAGCATGCACGCAGCGAAGTCGAGCGACGCGCTGTCGGACACACTGATCATCGCACCGCAAATTCTCACTTCCGCTGACACTGCGAGGCATGATCTCGCGCCCAACGTTGCCCGCTGGAAGAGTGAGGCGTGGCTTGGCGGTGACCTTGGCAAAGCGCCGTTCGCGATCAGTTCGTTCGAAGTAATCGACGGCATCATCGCGGTGTTGGCTGATCGCAAGCATTTCCCGAACCTTGAGCGCATCGTCGTCGCGGCGCACTCGGGCGGTGCGCAGTTTGTGCAGCGCTACGCGGTCGTTGGCCGCGCAGATCAGGTGATCGCTGCCGCGGGATTGCAGCCCTACGCCGATGGCATTGAGGTGGCGGCGGGCAAGAACAATGTGATGCGCGTGCGCTATGTGATCGCAAATCCGTCGTCGTATCTTTACTTCGATTCGACACGTCCGAAACCGGTTGAAAAGTGTGCCGAATTTGATCACTGGCGATATGGGCTGATCGATCCTGTTGCTTACGTTCGTGGCGATAACAGGGCGTTGGAGCAGCGCTATCTGACGCGCCGAGTAATTTACCTGTCAGGCGGCAACGATGTCGATCCGAATCATTCCGCGCTCGACAAATCCTGTATGGCTGAGACTCAAGGCGCGAACCGGTTTGAGCGTGGTTTGAATTACTTCGCCCACGTGCAAAAGCGCGCGAAATTTCAGAGCGTCGTGCTGCGTCATACGCGCGTCGAAGTGCCCGGCGTCGCGCATGATGCGGACCGCATGTTCAACTCGCCGTGCGGCATGGCAGCGCTGTTTGATGCGCCGGGATGTGAGCTGAAACTGGGCGACTCTTTCGTCGCGTCGACCCTGCCGCTGGTGGCTAGCCCTGCGACTGGGACTGCGACCGCAGTTCGGACTGCGACGGTTCCGGTAATTGGGAATGGCTCGGTATCGGGCTCGACGGGGACCCGTCACTCACTGGTGAAACCGTAACTGCAACGTCCAGCGTGTGTGATCCACCGCCGCGAATGATGCCGCGCAGCGGTGGCACGTCACTGTAATCACGACCATAAGCCAGCTTCACATGACTTTCGCCCGCGAGGCAGTTGTTGGTTGGATCAAAATCCAGCCAGCCTGATTTCGGGCAATAAACGCTGACCCACGCGTGCGACGCATCAGCGCCGATCAGACGCGGTTTTCCCGGCGGCGGTTGCGTCAATAAATAGCCGCTGACATAGCGCGCAGCCAGACCCAACGAACGCAAGCCCGCGATCATTACCTGCGCGTAGTCCTGACACACGCCCTCTTTGAGTTTGAGTGCTTCGAGCGGAGCGGTGGCGGCATCGGTGGCTTCGGGCGAATACTTGAATTCGTTATGGATGCGTTGGCACAACGCCTTGGCCAAGTCATAAATCGGTTGCGATTTTGCGCTCACAGCGGAGGCGTAGGTTGCAAACGTCGCGTGAATCGGGGCCAGCGGCGAAGGTTGGGCAAACTCGCGCGCCGCATCGTAATCCTGTCCCGCAAAATATTGCATGTGCTCTGCAACCGCCTCCCAGGGCAGGCTGTCGGGCACGACAACGCGCTCCAGTTTGCCCGTGAGCTCCGGCGGCAGCGCATGCGTGACGACCTCGGAATGCGACGTTACGACGAGCTCATCGTGTGGCATCGCTAACTCGAAATAGACGCGTTGTTGCCCATAACTGTCGAGGCTGTAACCCAATGACTCCGGTTTCGGTTCAATCGTCAACTCATGCGATACCAGTTGCTGCGAAGGCGATGCGAGTGGCCGCAAATGTGCGATGTGATGAGCCTGCTCGACCGCGTGCTCGTACTCGTATTTTGTCTCGTGAATGACAGTCAGTCTCATGCGCCCACCACCGTGTCTGCCGCTTCAGCATGACTGAAATAGCGCTGTGACAATGCGTCGGAAATCGCGAACGCGTCCAATCGTGCGCCGCGTAGCAATGCGACGATTGCGTCGGAATCGTCGGCGCTCGCCAGCGCGATCACCTGTTCGTGTTTCCATTGATGCGGCAAATCGAAAGACGTCAGCATCGACGGCACCGTGCCGCTCGGTGTTTCGCTGAGTTTCGCAATTCTGCTGGCCAGCGTTTGCGAGATCCATGCAAGTGATCTTGGGTTATCACGATCCAGCGCGAGCAATTCTATCAAGGCTTGCGGATCACGCTGTTGCAGATAACGTGAGCGATAGGTGATGGTGCTGTCGAAGAAACTGAGCACCAGAGAAAAGCCGATGTCGCTGTTCAGCGTGCCGGTGGCAAACGCCTCCGACAACGCTTCAGCCAGTGTGCTCGTGCGCTCGATGTGACGCCCCATCGACAACAATCGCCAGCCGTCGTCACGCGTCATGCGATCGGTCTGCGCGCCGGTCATCGCCATCACGTTCGTCGTCAGGCGCTCCAGCGCACGCAGCGCCTGCTGCGTGTTGCGCGTATCTCCGACCGCGCCCACCATCGCTGCATCGAATTCGGTAGCGCTGGTCGCGACCAACGTCCACTGCTCAAGCGCCAACCGTTCGCGCACGGCGAACGCGGAAAAGCGCAACGACTCCAGCGTTGCGGCAACGCTATATGAACCGAGCTTGCCTGTGCGATCCGCGAGCGACGCGATCAGCGCGCGCTCGAATAGCATCGCCGATTTTTTGGGCGATGGCACGGCCTTGCTAACGAGGCCGTTACTCAGTGCTAAACGGTGCAACCAGTCCAGTGTCTCGGGCGTCTCTTCAGCTTCGCTCGCCAGTGCCTCAAGCGTCACGCGCGCAAGGCGCGTGGTGTTCTCCAGCCGCTCGGTGTAGCGCCCAAACCAGAACAAATTTTCCGCCGCCCGACTGGCAATGCCCAATGTCGCACGGTGGGTCGCAATCGGCGTCAGAGTGGACGAGAGTGGCACCGTTTCGTCCGTACTGTGTCCGGTGATCACCCAGATGTCCGCTGAGCTGCCACCGCGATACATCGACACTACATCGCGACCTTCGGGAGCAATGCGCGCGAGTCCACCGGGCATGACATGCCACTGCCCAGAGCCATTCGAGAGCGCAAACACGCGCACCATCGCAGCACGGCTGGCGATTGGTGAAGCGACAGGCGACGTTACTGTAGCGGCGCGGATACCTTGCCAGCTCGGGTTGTGCGCAAGCGGCAAAAACGCCTGCGCCGAAAAGTCTTCTGGATGCAACGCGATGCGCCCCGTCCATTGCTCACGCTCGCGCGCCGAAAGTGACTTGCCAATGGCCGGCACAAAACGGCGACCGCGATCATTAAACGTCGGTTTCAACACGTAGTCGTTCAACTGCGGCATCAAAGTGCGCAGCGCACTGCGCTCACCACACCACCAACTCGCAATCGACGGAATCGCGAGCGTTTGCCCCATCACCGCTTTACAAATCTTCGGCAAAAAACCAAGGATCGCCGCAGACTCAAGAAAGCCCGTGCCGGGCGCATTCGCCAGCACCACGTTACCCGCGCGATAAGCCTGCAACAACCCCGGAATCCCGAGCGCTGAATCGGCGCGCAGCTCCAGCGGATCAAGAAAGTCGTCATCGAGCCGACGCAGAATCACGTCTACCGGCTCAAGACCCTTCAGCGTTTTGAGCCATACGCGCTCATCGCGAACGATCAAGTCGCCGCCTTCCACCAAACCGATACCCAGATATCGCGCCAGATAAACATGTTCGAAATAGGTCTCGCTGTACGGCCCCGGCGTCAGCAACACCACGCGTGCATCGGTGCCCGCAGGTGAATGCGCCATCAAACTATTGATCAGCGTTTTATAGCTCGCAACCAGCTTGTCGACATGCAATGCCCGGAATGCATCCGGGAACAGCCGCGACACAATCATGCGATTTTCCAGCGCATAGCCCAAACCCGATGGGGCCTGCGTGCGCTGTGACATCACCCACCAGTTGCCGTCCGGCCCGCGTGCCAGATCAAAGGCGACGATGTGCAAAAAAGTTTTTCCACGCGGGCTAATGCCGTGCGCAGGACGCAAATAAGCCGGATGTCCCTGTACCAGCGCCGTCGGCAACATGCCCTCGCGCACCAGCATCTGCTCGCCGTAAACGTCGGCCAGAATGTGATTGAGTAACTCCGCACGCTGCGACACACCACGCTCAATCAGCGCCCATTGCGACTGATCGATGATCATCGGGAGCAAGTCCAGCGACCACGGGCGCGCCTGACCGGCCAACGCGTCGGAATAAAGGTTGTAGGTAATGCCGTTATCGGCAATCTTTCGCGTCAGGCTGGCCTGCGATTGTTCCAGCTCACCCAGCAACGCCTCAACCGAGCGCTCGTTCGCTGGCATTGCCGCCAGCGCCTTCTCGAAAAAAATTCGCCAGGAGGGCGTCAGTCCGTCGCCCCCGGCCGAGCGAAGGCCATCCAGATGCCCTGCGGGCGAGCGCTTCGCCAGTGCGGCAAGCGCATTCATGACTGTCGCAACGCGGTCACCGCCGCCAGCCGTATCGGTATCAAACAAAGAGGTCATTGGCCAAGTTTACTGGGGCACGACAATGCTTAATGCACGCGATCAACTCCGTTGTGATCATGCGCGCCGCAAATCAAGCGTAAATGGAAACTCAGGGCTGATATTCGCCGGCGCTACCTGCATGCGCCCCGGTGTATGTCCCATCCGCGTGAAGCGCGTCAGGCGGCGTGATTCGGCCTCGTAGGCGTTGATCGGGAACGTGCTGGGGTTGCCACCGCCCGGATGCTGGACGTGGTACTGGCAGCCGCCGAGGCTGCGCTCCATCCATGTGTCGACGATGTCAAACGTGATCGGCGCATGCAGGTGAATGCTTGGGTGCAAGGCCGATGGCGGGTTCCATGCTTTGTAGCGCACACTGGCGACAGAGTGACCGACAGTGCCTGTAGGTTGCAGCGGCAGTGCTACTCCGTTTGCCGTGATCACGTAACGCGAATCGTTGTGTCCGGTGACGCTGACCTCTAACCGCTCAAGCGACGAATCAACATAGCGCACCATGCCGCCCGCGCCGCCTTCTTCTCCCATCACATGCCACGGTTCCAGCGCACCACGAATGGCCACTTCCATGCCGGAAATCGCGATCTCGCCGAACAACGGGAATCGGAATTCAAAGTGCGGCGCGAACCACGCGGGATCGAACTGGTAGCCGCCGTTCTCGGGCATCGAGAGGTCCTCGAGCACATCCTCGAAGTCCATCTTGATGAAGGTCGGCAGCATGAAGCGGTCATGCAACACGGTGCCCCAACGCGTGAGTTTGTGATGCTTCGGTTGCTTCCAGAAACGGGCAACCAGCGCACGCAGCAGGAGCTGCTGCACGATGCTCATGCGCGCATGCGGCGGCATTTCAAAGGCGCGCAATTCGAGCAGTCCCAGGCGCCCCGTCGGGCCGTCCGGTGAGTAGAGTTTGTCGATGCAGAATTCGCTGCGATGGGTGTTGCCGGTGACGTCCACGAGGATGTTGCGCAACGTGCGATCAACCAGCCACGGCGGCATGGCTTCGCCGTGAACCTTGCGATTTTTCTCGATCTGTTCGAGCGCAATTTCCAGTTCGTAGAGTTGATCATTACGCGCTTCGTCGATGCGCGGGGCTTGGCTCGTCGGGCCGATGAAGAGGCCGCTGAACAGATACGACAAACTTGGATGGTTGTGCCAATACGCGACCAGACTTGCCAGCAATTCTGGTTTGCGCAGGAACGGCGAATCCGCAGGCGTTGCGCCGCCCATGACGAAGTGGTTACCGCCGCCGGTGCCTGTGTGCTTGCCATCAAGCGCAAATTTTTCTGCGCAGAGGTGCTCTTCAAACGCCGCCTGATACAGAAATTCCGTGTGCTCGACGAGTTCACTCCAGTTGTGCGCGGGGTGAATATTCACCTCGATAACTCCAGGGTCCGGCGTGACCTGCAGAAGTTTCAAACGTGGGTCGCGCGGCGGTGGGTAGCCTTCGAGCACGAGTTTGACTTCGCATTCTTCAGCGGCCGCCTCAATCGCGGCGAGCAGGTCGAGATAGTCCTCCAGCATTTTTGCGGGCGGCATGAAGACGTAGAGAATGCCGCCGCGCGCTTCGATGCAGAGGGCCGTGCGTGAGAGCCAGTGCGCTGATTCGAAGCGAGCTGGCATCAGGGTCGACGTGGCGGGCTCGTAGGGCTTCTCTGCGGGAGCGGCTTTTGTTCCCTCCCCTGCAACCGGAGCATCAGTGGCTGGAACAGTTTGCGTCGCTTTTAGCGCGCTTAAGCCAATGTCGCGCGCAGACCCTCCGGGCGACAGCGGGGTTGCGTTGCCCTTCACTGACGATGCAGCGCTCGCATCAGAAACGCGAGACTGCATCGCAATTGGCGTCACATCCGACGCGCCGCGCGTCACGCCGTACCGCTCCACAAAGGTGCGCGGTTCAGGCAATTCTTCGCGCGGATCAAACGTATCCCGATCCAGCACTTGTGGTTTCTCGGATGCCTTGGCCCACGGCAATGATTCAAGCGGAAGGCGATAGCCCATTGCGGAATCACCCGGGATCAGGAACATGCGGTTGTCGCGGAAGAACCACGGACTAGTTGTCCAGCGCGGGCCGTCAAGCTCCATGCCTGCCGTCGCTTCGGGTGACTCGCTGCTTGGCGTCAGCGGCAATACGTACCCAACCGGCGCGGTCAGGCCTTGCTCGAACACTTTGCGCAACCGGGCCGCTTCCAACTCATCGCCGAGCCGTGCATCAAGCGCATCCACGTTCACCGGCAAACGGCGCTCACGCCACCAGTAATAAAACGAATCTTCGTAGCCTGGCGTGATGGTGGCCTCGCCTATACCGAGTTTGTCGGTCAGCGTTTTCGTAAACCTTAACGCATCGGCACTCGTGTACTTCGAAGGTTTGCGCTCATCGGCAAACAGCTCCGGGTTTTGCCAAATACTTTGCCCGTCTTTACGCCAGAAAATCGACAGTGCCCAGCGCGGCAATTGCTCGCCGGGATACCACTTACCCTGACCGAAATGCAGGAAGCCGCCCTCGCCGTATTGCGCGCGGAGCTTTTGTACGAGTGCGTTGGCATAACCACGCTTGGTCGGGCCAAGCGCCGCGATATTCCATTCGGGCGCGTCGCGATCTTTATCGGCAACAAAGGTCGGCTCGCCACCCATCGTCAGGCGCACATCGCCCGCGACCAGATCGCGATCCACTTTCTCGCCAAGGTCGAGCACAGTTTCCCACGCGGCTTCGGTGTACGGTTTGGTGACGCGCGGCGATTCGAAGATGCGCATGACCGACATCTGGTGATCGAACTCCACTTCGCTCTCATCCACGGCGCCTTCAATCGGCGCGGCGGACGAGGGCTGCGGCGTGCAGGCAAGCGGGATGTGGCCTTCACCCGCGAACAGGCCGGACGTTGGGTCAAGCCCAACCCAGCCGGCACCCGGCAAATACACCTCGCACCACGCATGCAAATCGGTGAAATCAGCCGCCGGGCCGCTTGGGCCGTCGATGGACTTCACATCCGGCGTCAACTGAATCAGATAGCCCGAAACAAAGCGCGCGGCCAAGCCCAGATGCCGCATCAGTTGAACCAGCAACCAGCCCGAATCGCGGCAGGAGCCGGACTTGAGCGTCAACGTTTGCTCGGGCGTTTGCACGCCCGGCTCCATGCGGATCAGGTAGCGGATGTCTTTGTAGAGCATCGCGTTTAGATCGACAAGAAAGTCAATCGTGCGCCGCTTGCTCACGTCCACTTTTTTCAGATATTCGGTCACCATCGGCGTCATCGGCACGGTGCCGAGATACGGCGCGAGTTCCAGTTTCAATTCGTTCGAATAAGTAAACGGCGCTTTCTCAGCCGAGGGCTCCAGAAAAAAATCGAACGGATTCAATACTGACATCTCGGCAACGACATCAACGGTGACCTTGAACTCCCGCGTGCGCTCGGCAAAAACCAGCCGCGCCATGTAGTTGGCGTACGGATCCTGCTGCCAATTACAAAAATGATCTGCTGGTTCGATCTTCTGGCTGTACGAAATGATCCGCGTGCGGCAATGCGGCGCCGGGCGCAGGCGAACGATCTGCGGCCCCAGATTGATCGGCCGGTCGTAGCGGTAATGGGTAACGTGGTTAAGCGCGACGTGAATGGTCATAGTGCAGACGAGTGAGAAGTTGGGCCGTTTTTATGATCGATAGGAGCAATCGCTGTGCCCACGATGACATTGTCGCCACTTTGCATGTCGTCTTGGGTGAATAGATGCCCTTTTCATGCGGCGTTGACGTAGAAGCAGGGCCATTTCAGTTAACAGCTTTTTGAAAATTTACGAAACAATCGCCATTGCACGTGGGTTGCCGCTTGATGTTGACATATTTATCAAAAAGTCGACTTGTTGCCAAATGATCTATTAGCTCCCATAAAACATGGAGTACTGACAAAAGTTGTATCCGAATTCAGGGGTGATGATGATCCAGACGTACGCCACCAGTTACGACAGGCTGAACAAAACTTTGCTTCGCGGGCGTTTGTTTCGCTCATAAAATGACTCCCCGAAACACGCAGAGAGTTCATCATGGTCATTCAACCCTACCTCGCCTACACCGGCAATTGCGAGGAAGCCCTCAATTTCTACAAGTCAGTGCTCGGAGGCGACATCACCTTCATCATGCGTCACGGCGAGTCGCCGATGAAAGATCAGGTTCCTGTTGACTGGCATCAGAAGGTGATGCACGCGACTTTCACGGCTGACGGCGCATCCATCATGGCCTGTGATCGTCCGCCCGGAATGCCCGGTCCGACTGGCTTCTGCGGAATCACGCTATCTATCGCGGGCAAGGATATGGCTTCGAGCGAAACCATACATCAGGGCCTGGCTGCAGGCGGTCAAGTCACCATGCCGTTCGGCCCAACGTTCTGGGCGAAAGGCTTCGGCATGGCCGTGGACAAATACGGCGTCAGCTGGATGGTGAATTGCGAGTAGTTTTTTGCTGCGCGCCCCACAAGCGCGCAAGCGAAACGCTATTTCCCTGACGAATAATTCACAGGCGTCCAGCTGTAGCCTTTGCCAGCCGCTTTGGCGACATAACCGAGGCCGGGAAACGCGATGTGCGCTGAGCCAACGAGGTAGCCTTTCTTTGCGACTTCCGCGTAGGCCTTGGAGCGCTCTGCGGCAGCGTTTTTGGTGTCACTGTCAAACTTGATGGTGACTTCGGGGTTGGCAAATTGCACGGCCGCCACGTGCATCAAATCGCCCCATAGCACGAGTGTTTCGCCCTTGCTCTCGACGTAGTACGTGCTGTGGCCAGCCGTGTGGCCGTGGCTTGCGACGGAGCGCACGCCGGGCACGAGTTGCGTGTTGCCGGTGAAGGTCTTGAGTTTGCCCGCATCAACATAGGGCTTCAACGAGACCATCGCGCCCTGAAAAAATCCCTGAGAATCTTTTGGCGCGGCATTCATGTTGGCCTCGCTCAACCAGAAATCTGCGTCCGCTTTGTCGAGCCGCACCACCGCATTCGGGAACGCCATCGCGCCGCCCGTCATCAGTCCGCCGACATGATCGGGATGCATGTGTGTGATGTAAATCTCGTCGACCTGTTCGGGTGAATAACCAGACGCTTTGAGATTTGTGACGAGGTTGCCGAGCGTTGGGCCGAAAAGGCCAGCCGCGCCGGTGTCGATGAGCACAAGCTTGGACCCCGTGTTAACCAGATAGCCGTTGACCGACGTGTCAACTGGATAGCCAAGATGAGCGCGCTTCAAGGCAGCGTCAACCTTTGCGGGAGTCGTCTTGAGCAGCAAGTCTTTCATCGGCAATTTAACCGTGCCGTCAGAAAGCGCGGTGACTTCAAAATCGCCGAGCATCATGCGATAGAACCCTGGCGCTTGCACCTTCGCCATTGGTGCTTCGGCGAATGCGTTAGTCGCCGCGAAGGTTGCAAAAGCGGACGCGGCGATTGCGGCAGTTTGCAGAAAACGTGTACTCAACATGGTGTTACCTTAAAAAACAGTAAAAACAAACAGTAAGCGAGACTACACCGCCGAGATCACCAGAGCCGTGGCGGCAGTGACTTTCTTGGCGTATGCAATGTGCAAGAACTCATTGGGTCCGTGCGCATTGGATTTGGGGCCGAGCACGCCAGTGACCAGCATTTGCGCGTGCGGAAATTTCTCGCCGAGCATTCCCATAAATGGAATCGTACCGCCTTCGCCCATGTAGGCGGCGGGTTTGCCGAAGTAATGCATGGATGCGGCGTCGAGTGCCACCGTGAGCCACGGCGCAAATGCGGGCGCGTTCCAGCCGCTGGAGCCGCCGCCAGAGAACGTAACGTCTGCGTTGTAAGGCGTGTTGTTCTCGACCAGTCGCTTTACTTCGGCGGCAGCCTCAGCCCCGTCGACCGTCGGCGGAATGCGCAGCGAGAGTTTGAGCGCCGTGTAAGGCCGCAGGACATTGCCCGCGTCTTTGGTCGAAGGCAGGCCGTCGGCACCAGTAATTGAGAGCGCGGCGCGCCAGGTACGATTGAGGATCAGTTCGACCGGGTCTTTCGTCGTCGGCAGCGTGAATTCGTGCGCACCGCCGCAGCTTTGCCACGGGAAACGCTTCCAGACGACGTCGCCGAGAATCGTTGCCGCTTGCGCCGCCTGCATCACGCGCTCCTCTGGAATCGGCGCGCTGAACACGGGTGAACGAGTCATGCCGGTCGCAGAGTCGTCGATCCGGTCAAGTAGCTGCCGCGCGATGCGGAACGTGGACGGCACAGCGCCGCCCGCGTCACCCGAATGCACGCCCTCGGTCAGCATGCGAACGGTCATCGTGCCATTGACCAGACCGCGCAACGACGTCGTTGCCCACAATTCGTCATAGCTGCCAGCACCCGAATCCAGCGCGACCACCAGACCGACGTCGCCCATGCGAGGCGCGAGCGCGTCGAGATACGGCGGCAAATCGAATGACCCTGATTCTTCGCAGGTTTCGATCAGCCCAAGGCAACGGGGACGCGAAATATTTTCGGCGTCAAGCGCAATCACGGCGGCGAGCGTTGCAAAAACTGCATAACCGTCGTCCGCGCTGCCGCGACCATAAAGCTTGCCGTCCTCAACAAGCGGTGTCCACGGACCCGAATCATCACGCCAGCCGGCCATTTCGGGCTGCTTGTCGAGGTGCCCGTACAGCAACACCGTTTTGCCATTCGCCTTGGTGCCGGTTCCCGGAATATCAAAGAAGAGGACCGGTGTGCGGCCTTCAAGCGTAATGATTTCCAGCGTCATGTTTTTCACGGGCTGCGCCGCGACAAATTTTTGCGCCTGTTCAATTGCCAATTGGATTTGCCCAGCACGTTTCCAGTCGGTCTCAAACGAAGGCGACTTCGCGGGCAATTTCACATAGTCGATCAACTGCGGAACGATTTCGTCGTCCCATTGCTTGTCCACTCTGCGCAGCAGCGCGGCGGATTGATCGGAATTAAACGGGAAGGTATCTGGTCGGGCGGTCATGGGGAGCTCCGGGGTGGTGCGTGGGAGAGGGTGCAACTATGCTCGCAAGCGAGGCTCACGTCAAATAGGATGCCAACCGCGGGGTGGGCACCCTGTGCCCACGTGCTCGTTGGTGGCGCGGCTTGGTGGGCAGGGGCTGCCCACCTACAACATACAAACTACGAACTCACGCCAATTGCGCCGCGATGAATTTGCCAACGTCGGCGGTCGTCGCCGTACCACCCAAGTCCCCCGTCTTCACGCTGCTTGCCGTACTCGCTTCACATGCCGCCAACACCGCATCATGCGCGGCTTTGTAGCCTAACCATTCCAGCATCATCGCGCCGCACCAGATCTGGCCGATAGGGTTAGCAACGCCTTTACCCGCGATGTCGGGCGCGCTGCCGTGCACGGGTTCAAACAAGCTTGGGAACTTGCGCCCGGGATTGATATTGGCCGAAGGCGCGATGCCGATGGTGCCGGTGCAAGCAGGCCCAAGATCGGAGAGGATGTCGCCAAATAAGTTGCTGGCGACGACCACGTCGAAAAAAGCGGGTCGCTGCACAAAATGCGCGCTCAAAATGTCTATGTGAAATTTGTCTTGCGTGAGGTCGGGATAATTTTTGGTCATCTCGGCTACGCGCTCATCCCAGTACGGCATAGAAATCGAAATGCCGTTTGATTTAGTGGCGCTGGTGAGATGTTTTTTCGGACGGCTTTGCGCAAGATCGAACGCGAATTTCAGGATGCGATCCACACCGGTGCGCGTGAACACGCTTTCCTGCAACACGAACTCGCGGTCCGTGCCGGGGAACATGCGGCCACCGACGCTGGAGTATTCGCCTTCGGTGTTTTCACGCACGATATAAAAGTCAATCTCGCCCGCCTTGTAGGGCGAACCATCCTTCTTCACGACCGGCGCGATGACGCCCGGCATTAGCCGCGCGGGGCGCAGATTGACGTACTGGTCAAACTCGCGGCGGAACAGAATGAGCGAGCCCCAAAGCGACACATGATCCGGAATTTTTTCGGGCCAGCCGACCGCCCCGAAATAGATCGCGTCATGTCTACCGATCTGGGCTTTCCAGTCGTCCGGCATCATCTTGCCGTGCTGCTCGTAGTAATCCCACGATGCGAAATCGAAGTAATCGAATTGCAGCGGAATGTTGAATTTTTTGGCGGCAGCCTGCATTACGCGAATGCCCTCAGGCATCGTTTCCTTGCCGATGCCGTCACCAGCGATGACTGCGATTCTGTGTGTCATATCCAATATCCAAAAATTAAGAAATCAAGAGCGACGATAGACCTGTCAGAGCGCCGCCCAGCCCCATCGCGACACCAACGTAGAACATCAAATTTTGTCGCGCCAAAATGGCCGCAGACAAAATCACAATCGCGATTTGCATGAATAGTGCACCCAAGTCGCAGCGGTCGTTGACGGCAGAGGCGGTCGTTGCTTCTTTGGCGAGTCCTTCGGCCGTTTTTTTGATGTCTTCGCGCTCGGTTTTGTAGCGCACGATTTCTTCTTTGGCGGCGGCTTTGCTCTTGTCCGACACTTCAACATTGAGCGCGGAAGGATTCATCGCGCTCAGGATGTTGATCTCGACATTTAACGTGTGCTCACGGATCGCCTTGGCTTGAAACAGCGCCCACTGATTTGCCGCCTCAGTGGTCTTGAGTCCCGCGTCTGTTTTGGCGTTGTCGCCGCGCATCGAAACGAAGGCGAGTACCGCTGCAAGAATCGCGATGCTGACGGCAACGCGACGCTCGAAAGGCGTGGTTGCTTCGGGAATTTCTGTGACGTCGGACATGTATTTGGTTTTCCTGGTGGTTAGCGTGTAGGGCGTGCACCAGCGCGCGCACCACGGTTGCGTTAAATCAAAACTGGAAATTACGGACGATGGTGAGCACTTTGGTGCACACCCTACCGTTCGAGCAGAAATGGTAGCGCTTCGGCAAGCAATGCATCTGGCGCTTCTTCGGGTAGGTAGTGGCCGCACGGCACGGAGCCACCGCGCACATTCTCGGCAACGCGTGACCAGTCAGTCAATGGCTTGAAACACTTTTCGATTACACCATTCGCACCCCACAAAACCTGCAACGGTTGAGTCACTTTGCGACCGGCGTCGCGGTCTGCGCGATCGTGGTCAAGATCAATAGTGGCTGACGCGCGATAGTCTTCGCAGATCGAATGCGCGATCCCCGGCAAGCGAATGCAACGACGATATTCGGCCAGCACTTCCGGGGTAAATGCGGAGAGCCCGGCGTGACGGTTGCCCATCATTTTTTCGATGAAAAACTCCGGATCAGCCTGAATCATCGTCTCAGGCATCGGTTCCCGTTGAATCAAAAAAAACCAGTGAAAATACGCTCGTGCGAACTCCATGTCGGTCTGTTCGTACATGGCAAGCGTCGGCGCAATATCCAGCAGCGCCGCACGCTCCACGGAGTTTGGGTGATCTACCAGCATGCGATGCGTGACCCGTGCGCCGCGGTCATGTGCGATAACTTTGAAGCGCGTAAAGCCAAAACTCTGCATCACGGCGACCATATCTTTCGCCATCTCGCGCTTGCTGTACGGCGCGTGGTTCATGCTCGCATCCGAAGGCGGCTTGTCGCTGTCACCATAGCCACGCAAATCGGCAGCTACGATGCTGAAATGCTTGCTCAGCTCGGGTTCAACTTTGTGCCAGATCAGATGCGTTTGTGGGTGCCCATGTAGCAGGAGCAACGGCGGTTTGCTGCGATCATCGCTGACGCGGGCGTTGATGGTGATGCCGTTGGCGGCAATGCGGTGAAGCGAGTGATTGGAGAACATGGTCGTCAGTTTAGATGAGCTGTGCCTCGTAAACCTTTCGATTCGTCCTCGCGCAAACTACGGCTTCAATCCGTCAATGGCCGCAGCGACGTCAATGTCAAGCCGTGTTCCAAGGTTCGCACCGGCAGTCAGCGCGCTATCCGACAGCCCCAGCAGGCGACGCAGAATCATCAAGCCGTCGGTCAGCGCGTACACATGACCATCGCCATCGACATCGAGTTGCGAAAATACGCTATCAGGATAGCTCGCAATTTGCGTGGCATTTCGCGTCGGATTGCTCCCGGCCGTTCCAGCGGTCAACGCCGCGCCTCTCAGGCCCAACATATAGCGCAGAATGATGGTGCCGTTGTTCGCTGCGCTGTATCGCGTTGCAGCGTCACTGCCATCGGCGTTGAGTACTTGCGGCAGCGGCGAGCAGGCCGTCGCGCCGATGCCCGACGTGAAACCAGCAGCGCAAAGCGTTTGTGTAGTCGCGCCAGCGGTGGCGACGAAGTTGCCGGGCGTAGCGAGCATGCACGGCAAATTGCCCGTAACCGAGAAACTGCCAGCGCTGCAGGCAACGACCGATGTCGAAAATGTCGCCACTGCGGTGACATCATTGACTAACGACACCGTGCAGATCGCGCTTGCGCTGCCTTCGTTGCAAGTCACGCCGCCCCAGCCCGCAAAGAATGAACCGCTCGCTGGAACGGCGGTGACGGTGACTGCCGCGTTGGCGGGATACGCCGACGAGCAGTTCGCGGCGCAGCTCAGTCCCTCAAGCGCCCGGTTCACGCTGCCGATTCCACTTCCACTGCGGTTGGTAACCAGCGTGCGATAGTTCAACATCAAGAGCGAGAACTGCCCCGGTGCGAACGTGAAGTAGCGGGCTTCGTCAACGGTGCCATTAAAGGCTGATGTCCCGTCGGCACGCGCGCCAATCTGGGTGGATGCGGACGGCGCAAACGGCGCGCTGCCCGTCGAGGCCACGACGATGCCATTCAAGTACACCTGCGTTAAGCCGCTATTTCGCACCCCCGCCAGATGCGTCCAACTGCCCGTACTAGTGTTCGGCCCCGCTGTCAGATAGGCCACGTTACCCAGTGTGGCACCGACGTCGTTGCCGCCGACGAACGGCCCGTAGCCGTTGTCGGTGCTGGTGCCGACGTACGCCAAAAGGCCGTCTTGAGTATTGTTGGCCCTGAACCATGTTTCGACGGCGAAGTTATCGGTCGCGCTTTGCGCCGCGCTCGGCGTATCAAACCTTGAGTTGCCGTCGAACGACATTGCTTTGCCGATGCCGCGCACGCCTGCCGCATACACGGGGGCGCCGGTGCGACTGAGCGCAGTGCCCGGTGCGCCAGTGGTGGTCGCGCCTGCAGGCTGACCGATGACTGCTCCCGCGTCGTCTTCACCCAGCCGATACGACGCGTTGATCGTGCGCGTGGTGCCTGGCGGATTGACGCTAAATGAGCGGCTCACGGGATAAGCCGTACCAAAGCCAAAGCCCGCGCCCTGACTGGCGATGATCGTGCAGTCGCCCGCGCTGCCGGTCAGCGTGACGGTCGCGCCATTGTTGCCACCCGTCGTGCAGATCGACGGCGTGCCCGAGCTAAACAACACTGGGTTGCCCGACGCGCCGCCAATGGCGGACAAGGTGAACGGCGCGTCGGTGGTGAACTTGTCGGGCAGCGCGGCGAAGTTGATGAGCTGCGGGTTGAACACAAAGTTCGCCGTCGCAGTGATGTTCGACGCCATCGCGAAGCTGCAATTGCTGCCGCTGTTGCTGCCCTCAGTGCAGGTAACGCCGCTCCAGCCGGTGAAAAGATATCCGGGGTTCGGCGCGGCGGCGAGCGTGACCACCGTATTGAGCACCAAAAAGGTCTGGCACGTCGCGCCGCAATCGATGCCACCAACCGACGATGCCACCGACCCACCAGCGGCCACGTTGACCGTCAACACATTGTTATAAAAAATCCCAAGTTGCGCGAATGCGTTGTTGCCCCAGCAGCGAACTTCGCCATTGACAATGGCACAGGTGTGCAGGTCCCCAGTAGTAACAGCCGTCACACCGGCACCGGTATTGGGTGGATAGCGCGTGACCGCAGTGGGTGTGGCACTGTCGCTGGTTTGCCCGGTGCCCAATTTGCCGGCGGCGAAACTACCCCAGCACAGGAGACCACCGCTTTGCACCGCGCAGGTGTGGTTCTGGCCCGCAGAGATGGACTCCGTTGGCAAGATCTCCACAAAACTCGGGGAACCCGGCGTGCCGTTGCCTAGTTGACCATTGGTGTTCTCACCATAACACTTTGAATATCCGCCCGAATTCGGATTGTGCGCACACGTGTATCGGCCAGCGGCTCCCGCGCTAATCCCGTCGTAGGCGCTAGCGAGCCCACTCAGTAGCGGCACCGTCGATTTGGCGGGCGTGCCTGGTGTGCGAAACAGTTGTCCAAAACTGTTTGAGCCCCAGCAATAGGTGTCCGTATTGCTCGCGTTGCCAACGGCGCAGGTGTGGAAAGCACCAGCCGTGATGGCCGTAACGCCGCTGGTGAATTGCTTGCCGTCAGCGGAGGCGGCCACGAGCTGGGGTGTGTTGAATTCTGAGCCTGCGCCGGCGCCGATGCCCAGCTGACCGTCACTGTCTTTTCCCCAGCAATAGGCAGCGCCATTTTTGATGGCGCACGTATGACCACCGCCCGCTGCAACCTGCGTTGCACCGCTGCCGGCCCCGAAATCGGTGACCTGCGTGGGGGTCGAATAGTTGCCAAAGCCGCCATTACCTAGCTTGCCGTCGCCACCCGCCCCCCAGCACTGAACACCGCCGCTGACTACGGCACAAGCGTGCATGGAGCCCGCAGAAACGGCAGTGGCACCACTGCCTGCGGCAATCGTCTGCTGCGGCGCGGCGTAGTAGCCGCCATCAGTGGCGTTGCCAAGAACGCCGTTGATCGCTCGTCCCCAACATTGCACTCCGCCATCTTTCACGATGCAAGTGAAATTGTTGCCTGCTGAGATCGCAGTGATTGCGGCGTGAACGGACGGGGTCGTCGACAGCGCGAAGAGCGTGAGCGCCGCGAGCACGAAGTGGCGTGCGCGCAGCCCAATGTTGCCAGAGGCGCATCGACGCGCCTGCGTCAAGTAAGTCGACATCATCCGGTCCGTCCCATCGTGAAAGTTGTGGCACTCGCGAGTCCTCGCCGTGGGCGCGTAGACGATTGTTGCCAACAAGGTCTGCACGGTCAATTCTTTGCGCTTTGTGACATGCAGCTATTTCGTGAAAGCCTTATTAAATATGGGTTACGCCCATAAAATGGCTAAAGTCGATATCGCGCAATATATCGGCTTAGCCCCAGTGAAATAAAGGTTGTACGTAAAAGCTGATTGGTCAAGCGATGAGTGATTCCCACTTCGCGCGAGCAACGTCCTTCGCCTCGTCCACGTCCCACAAACTTGCCGTTTCGGCCCAGCGAAGACTTGCCGCAGTGAGCGCAGATCGCGTTTGCGCCATCACTTCGCTGGTGCTCCACGCAATGTTCACAAACGGTTCAGCGCTCGGCGCATTGCTGCCGACCAGCACATAGCCGCCGTCGTCTGCGGGCGTGAACACCCACGGGCAAGTTGCACTGAGCGCGGTTGCGGCACCGACGAGATCATCGCTGGTGAATGCCGGACAATCGGTGCCGATTAGCAACACGCGCTTGTGTTCGACGCGCATCGTTTGGAGGCAATGGAACATACGCGCGCCGAGATCGTCGCCCTCTTGCTGATAAATCGGTAAATCGAACGTGTGACTCCACGCTTGTACTGATTTGTGTGCGATGTCGTCCGCGACCCAGAGCGACGCACTGGCGTTGTTCGCTTCGCAAGTTGAACGAACCGTGGCGATGGTGCGTTCGGCGAGTTGCACATAAATGTCTTTCGCGCCCTCTGCGTCAAAGGCCGGAATCAGTCGCGTCTTTACGCTGCCCGCAACCGGGGCTTTGCAAAATATTGCGATGTGGAAAGCGCCTGCTCTCATGTG
>JANXNI010000032.1 GCA_025354165.1 Burkholderiales bacterium
TCAGCTTCATGCGTGACGGGCCGCTCGATATGCGCATGGACCAGTCCGTCGGCCAGTCGGCTGCCGGGTGGATTGCTACAGCGTCAATCAACGACATAACGGAGGTCATCCGTGACTACGGTGAAGAGCGGTTTGCTTCGAGGATTGCAGCAGCGATTGTTGAGGCACGCCAGCGGCAACCGGTCGAGCGAACCGTTCAGCTTGCGCAGATTGTCGAAAAAGCCGTCCCAGCGCGGTGGACAGGGCAGCATCCGGCCACGAAAACCTTCCAGGCTATTCGGATTCACATCAATCAAGAGCTCGAGGAACTCCGAATGGCGCTGAGCGCGGCGCTGCCTCTGCTCGCGCCCGGTGGCCGCCTCGCGGTCATTTCGTTTCATTCACTTGAAGATCGCATCGTCAAGCTTTGGATGCGCGATCAGGCGGGGCGTACACCGGAAGATCCGCGTTTGCGTTATTTGCCCAGGACCGCGAGTGCTTCCGCGCGGCTTAAATTGGTGGGCAAAGATGCCGCGCCATCGGAGGAAGAAATTAGCGCGAATCCACGCTCTCGTAGCGCTCGTCTGCGTGTGGCAGAAAAGCTTGGGGTATCGCTTTGACAAAAGTGAATATTGTGCTGGCGATTCTGGTCTGGGCAAGCGCATTTGCGCTGGTGAGCAGCCAATATCGTGTGCGTCACCTCACTATCGAAATCAATCGCGCGCGCGACGTCGCCTATCAACTCGAATCAGATCGCAATCGCGCAACGCTCGTGCAGTCGCGCCTATCGACACCAACGATTGTGGAGCGCACCGCACGTGAGCGGCTGGGCATGGATTTGCCGGAAGGCGCACGGACGCAGCTCGTTGAGCTCGGCGGACCGGAAAACGCCGCGAGCGCGCAATGAAGTCAGCCGCCAAAAGCTCATCGAATAAAGGTGCACCGCAGTACGCCATTTGGCGTGTCCGCGCGGTGGCGTACGGTCTACTCGTCGGCTTCGTCGTACTTGCGGGTCGTGGTCTCTACCTACAGGTCGTGCAGCACGATGATTTGACCAAGCGTGGCGATGCGCGCACCACGCGCGATCTCGTATTGCCTGCGCATCGTGGCCGATTGCTTGATCGCGAAGGTGCGGTACTCGCATCGAGCGTTCCGGCGCGCGGCGTGTTCGCGTTTCCTGATCAAGTTGAACTCACGACGCCGCAGCGGGACGGCCTTGCCAAAGCATTGAATTTACGCACGACAGACCTTGATCGCAAGCTCGACAGCGAGCGCGATCTTGTGTTCCTCGCGCGTGGCATTGCGCCGGAACAAGGGCAGGCGATCACGGCGCTGAAAATCCCCGGCGTCGCCGTGCAAACGGAATACAAACGTGAATATCCTTCGCAAGAAGTGATGGGCCAGGTACTGGGCATCACCAACGTCGATGACGTCGGTCAGGAAGGGCTCGAACTCGCGCAGAACGAATGGCTCTCAGGACGACCCGGCGCTCGTCGCGTGACGATTGATCGTCGTGGCAGTGTCGTAGAAGAGCTGGGTGCAGTGCGCGCCCCGCAGCAGGGACGAGACTTGCAACTCGCGCTTGATAGTCGTCTGCAACATCTGGCGTTCCGTGAACTCAAACGGGGCGTTGACGCGCATCGCGCTAAAGGCGGCGCTGCGGTAGTGCTTGATGCGCACTCCGGCGAGATCGTCGCGTTGGTGAACTACCCGACATCGAAGCCGGGGGATCGCTCAGCAGCTGCAACTGGCGGGTTGCGCAATCGCGCCGTGGCCGATTTGTTCGAGCCCGGTTCGACGATGAAACCGTTCACGATCTCCACGGCAATTGAAATCGGTGTGTTGAAACCCGATGCGCTGATACCCATGCCGACCAGCACCTATACGTTGAATGGCGCAACGATCCGCGACGCCCACACGATTGGCAGCAACGGCGTCGCCTCAGTCACCGAAATCTTGCAGAAATCGAGCAACGTCGGTACCGCGAAAATCGCCGAGCGATTGCCTAACGAAGTGATGTGGCGGCAGCTTCAGCGTGCAGGATTTGGCCGCGCACCGCAGACGGGCGTTCCGGGTGAAGCACACGGTCGTTTGCGCGCACCGCAATCGTGGCGTCCGATTGAAAAAGCGACGATGAGCTACGGCTATGGTCTCTCCGTCAACCTCGTTCAGTTGGCTCGCGCCTACACGATCTTTGCCAATCAGGGCGCACTCGTCGATGTAACTTTGCTCAAGAACGGCGGCGCTGCGCGACAAACGCAGGTGTATTCACCGAAGACGATTGCCATGGTGCTTCCGATGCTCGAAAAGGCGACTTCGAAGGAAGGCACCGCGCCGCTGTCACAGATTCCCGGATACCGCGTCGCTGGTAAAACCGGCACTGCAAAAAAGTTGGTCGGTGCGGTGTATTCCGAAGGCCGCTACGTCGCGTCATTTGTGGGGTTGGCTCCCGTGAGCAATCCGCGCTACGTGGTCGCTGTGATGATTGACGAGCCGGCTGGAGGCGTTTTCTACGGCGGGCAAGTCGCAGCTCCGGTGTTTTCCAGCATCATGGGACAGACGCTGCGCCTGATGGAAGCGCCGTATGACGCACCACTGCCGAATCAACCGACGCCTGCTGCTTCCGACACGGTCGTTGCTATCGTCCGGGAGGGCAATTGATGCTGACGGCGGACGCTGTTGTTGCGGCGCTTGACCGGCATCGCGTCAAGCGTCAACGCATGACTGTCGACTCGCGCAGCATCGTGCCTGGCGACGTGTTTGTTGCAATCCCTGGCGCGCGCGCGGATGGTCGCCACTACATGGCTGCTGCGGCATCGCTCGGCGCAACTGCAATTCTGCGTGAACCCTCAGGCGCGGCGGATCACCGTCTCGCCGTTCCAGTGCTTGACGTCCCCGATCTTGCGGCGAATCTCGGCGCTATTGCCGACACGTTCTACAGCCGTCCATCCGCTCACGTTCGTGTTTACGGCGTCACAGGCACCAACGGAAAGACGTCCATCGTCAACTGGCTTGCGCAGGCCTACACATTACTCGGGCAACCGTGCGGTGCGATTGGCACTCTGGGTGTGACTCTCGGCGAACAGTCATGGCCGACGAACAACACCACACCTGACGCGGCATCGGTGCACACAATTCTTCATGATTTGAAAGTTGCTGGCGCACAAGCTGTCGCGATGGAAGTCAGCTCGCACGGGCTAGAACTGGGCCGCGTCGCAGGCGTTCGATTCGCAACGGCAATTTTCACAAATCTAACGCAAGATCATCTCGACTTTCACGGCAGCATGGAAGCTTACGGTGCGGCGAAGGCGAAGCTTTTCACCGACTATCCCGTGCTATGCCGTATCGTGAATGCCGATGATCTATTTGGTGCAGAGCTCATCGCTCGTGGTCTGCCCAATACCTTGTCTTATGGCCTGGATCGAGGTGACGTGCGTGCCGACGTCGTCTCGATGTCGTCCAGCGGCATGCAACTCACGCTTCACTTCAGAGGCAAGACAGCAAGCGTCAACACGGCACTGATTGGTCGTTTCAACGCCGCTAATCTTATGGCGGTCGCTGCCACATTACTTGCTGAAAATAATGAAGTTGATGCTGTCGCTTCGGTGCTCGAAACGCTAACGGCGGCACCGGGCCGCATGCAGCGTGTTGTCACGGAGTCAACTGCTGATTTGCCAAGCGTCTACGTCGACTATGCGCACACACCTGACGCGCTGGCCAAAGCGCTCGATACTGTGCGTGAAACGAAACCGCGATCGCTCGCCGTTGTCTTCGGGTGCGGTGGTGATCGTGATCGTAGCAAGCGCCCCATCATGGGCAAAATCGCTGCAGATCGCGCGGATCGTGTTTATGTGACCAGTGACAATCCACGCTCCGAATCACCCGAAAGTATCGTCGCTGAAATCGTCAACGGTTTCACAGTTCTGCCAGCGCGCCAGAGTATCGTATTGCGCCGAGAAGCGATCCACACCGCAATCACCGAAGCGAGCGCCAATGACGCGGTATTGATCGCGGGAAAAGGTCACGAGAATTTTCAGGAAATTGCGGGAGTACGGCATCCATTTTCAGACGTCGCGGAAGCTCAAATCGCACTGGCCCAATGGGGCACAAGTTTGCGCAGTGGGGCAATGGATTCCGGCGCGCCTCAAAACATCGGGAGCCAGCATGTGGTCTAGCGCTTTTCTCGCTGAAGCCTGCGTCGCAAAAGCCAGCGGCCCGGTGCAGAATTTCGCCTCGGTTTCTTGCGACAGTCGTACCGTTCAGGCAGGTGCGTTGTACGTCGCGCTCTCGGGCGAGAACTTTGACGGTCATCGCTTCGTGGCGCAAGCGATTGCTGCGGGTGCGACCGGTGTTCTGGTTTCACAGTCGGTTGAATGCGACAGCAACGTCACTGTGCTGCAAGTCAGCGACACGCTCAAAGCATTGCAGGACATGGCGCACGCATCGCGCCTCGCGTTTGACGGCCCCCTGATCGCAGTAACCGGTAGTAACGGGAAAACGACGACGAAGGAAATGATCGCGTCGCTGCTGCGTGAGCAATACGGCGAACACGCCGTCCTTGCGACGGTTGGCAATCTGAACAATCACATCGGAGTGCCTCTAACTTTGCTGGCGCGCAAGCCATCTCATCGCGTGGCCGTGATTGAGATGGGGATGAATCATTTCGGTGAAATTGCGCTGCTGACGAAGCTGACTGAGCCAACGATTGCGGTCATCACCAATGCTGGGCCCGCACATCTCGAAGGCGTGGGATCCGTGGAAGGCGTGGCCGAGGCCAAGGGTGAAATCTTCGCTGGATTGCGTGATGACGGCTTTGCGGTAATCAACGCAGACGACGCATTTGCGGCGTATTGGCAAGTGCTGACACAAACCCGCAATTGCGTGAGTTTCGGTCTCATCTCGAAGGCGACCGTTTATGGACGGTTCACACCGCCCAATCGTCTGAATTTCCAAATTGAATCGGCTCAATGTTCGGTACAACTACGCCAGGAAGGCGCTCACAATGCCGCCAACGCTCTCGCTGCCGCTGCCGTCGGACACGCCCTTTCGATTCCAGTGGCGACCATCCAGCGCGGTCTTGAATCCGCAGGCAACGTCGGTGGTCGACTCACGACTCGGCCATTCGTCAAAGGCTCCACGCTGATTGACGATAGCTACAACGCGAATCCCGCATCAATGCGCGCGGCGGCACAAGTGTTGGTATCGCACGCAACACCGCGCTTCCTTGCAATCGGGGACATGGGTGAATTGGGCGATGCAAGCGACGCATTGCATGACGCGCTGGCGTTCGACTTGAGCACGCTTCCGCTTGACGGCGTGTTCACGCTAGGCCCGCGCATGAAGCGCGCCGCAAGTGCGTTGGGTTCGCGTGGACAGGCCTTCGACAATGTTGAATCGCTTTCCGATGCGTTGTTCAATCGGTTGAGCCCAGGCGCAACGCTATTAGTGAAAGGCTCCCGCTCGATGGCCATGGAACGCGTGATCGAAAAACTTGAAAACCTGTCACAGGGAGGCGGCTGATGCTGCTTTGGCTTGCCAATCTTTTGAGCGCTGAGGTGCGGGCCTTTAGCGCGCTGACGTACATCACGTTGCGCAGTGTGCTTGCATGCGCCACTGCGATGGCCATCGCGCTGGCGATTGGTCCGCGCATGATTCGCTGGTTGATCACGATGAAGATTGGCCAGGCGGTCAGAAGTGATGGGCCGCAATCGCATTTGTCCAAGCAAGGGACGCCGACGATGGGCGGCGCGATGGTGTTAACAGCAATCGCGATATCAACCCTGCTGTGGGCCGATTTGAGTAATCGTTTTGTATGGGTAGTTCTTTTCGTGATGATCGGATTTGGCGCAATCGGCTGGGTCGATGACTACCGCAAAGTCGTGCACAAGAATCCTAAAGGGATGTCTGCGAAAGAGAAATTATTCTGGCAAGCCCTGATTGGATTGATTGCGTCGACTTACCTCGCATTCGCTGTTTCCGCGCCGAGCACCAGCAAGATTTTCAACCTGATATTTCTGTGGGTACAAAGCGGATTCACGAACGATCTGCCGTCTAAGGCCGATTTGATCGTTCCGTTCTTCAAGAACATAGCTTATCCGCTGGGCGTGTTCGGATTTATTTCTCTGACGTGGTTAGTGATTGTTGGCACCAGCAATGCAGTCAACCTGACGGACGGGCTCGATGGGCTCGCGATCATGCCCGTGGTGATGGTCGGAAGCGCGCTCGCCGTGTTTGCTTACGTAGTCGGGCGAGTTGACTACTCACGCTACTTATTGTTTCCGTACATTCCCGGCGCTGGCGAATTGATGGTGTTCTGCGGCGCGATGGCGGGCGCGGGGCTTGGCTTTTTGTGGTTTAACGCTTATCCGGCTCGCGTGTTTATGGGGGACGTGGGCGCGTTGTCGCTCGGCGCGTCGCTCGGTACGATTGCTGTGATCGTGCGTCAGGAAATCGTGCTCGTGGTGATGGGCGGCGTGTTTGTCGCGGAGACGCTCTCGGTCATGATCCAAGTCGGTTACTTCAAGTACAGCAAGGGCAAGCGCGTGTTCCGAATGGCGCCGCTGCATCATCATTTCGAGCTCAGTGGCTGGCAAGAAAATCACGTGGTGATCCGATTCTGGATCGTCACTATGTTTCTTGTGCTTGCCGGTCTTTCAACGTTGAAATTGCGCTAGAAGAGATTCTCAGAAGTGTTTCATTGCGAAAATGCCAAAGCAACAGTCGTGGGCCTCGGTGCCACGGGGCTGTCGCTTGTGCGTTTTTTGCGGAAACGCGGCGCTGTCGTGACGGTTGTCGACGGCAATGAAGCGCCTTCGGCTTTGGAACAATTACAACGCGATTTTCCTGAGGTTACGTTCCGGTCAGTGAATATGGCGCGCGATGTGTTGCCAGCGTCTGACTTCATCGCGCTTTCTCCGGGCGTGCCACGCGCCTCGACATCAGTGGCGCAAGCGTTGGCGTCGGGGACACCTGCGTACGGCGACATTGAGCTGTTTGCGCGCGAGGTTTCCCCGGACGCATCGGTATTCGCTGTGACGGGCTCCAATGGCAAAACGACTACCACCGCGTTAGCGGGTCAACTCGCAACGCGTGCGCGCAGTGACGCGCGTGTTGCTGGCAATATTGGCGTCCCCATCCTCGACGCACTGGCCGAAACGCCGACGTGTTCAACGTGGGTGCTGGAACTGTCCAGTTTCCAGCTCGAATCTACTGAATCACTGCGACTGGAATCGGCGGCAGTAATCAACGTCACTGACAATCACCTGGATCGCTACCCGAGTTTCTTTGGCTATGCAGCGTCGAAGGAGCGTATCTTTTCGCATGCAAAACGGCAGGTGCTCAATCGGACTGATCTGTGGTCGATAAGCATGCGTCGTGCCGGTGTTAGCGCCGTGAGCTTTGGCGCAGATTGCCCCGAAAATGCGGACGACTTTGGCGTTAAAGCCACTGGAGGCACGCAAACATTGATGCATGGACAAACACCCGTGCTCCCTGTCGGCGAAATGGGCATCGGCGGCGCACACAATGCCCAGAACGCCCTCGCTGCATTAGCGCTAACGCGTTCGCTCGATGTGCAGTTGTCCGCGCAACGTGAAGTGTTGCGCAACTTCTCCGGCATGCCGCACCGCTTTCAGTCGATTGGTTCAATTGATGGAATCAACATCATTGACGACTCCAAAGCGACCACGGTTATCGCTACGGCTGCGGCGCTTTCCGGCAACGCGACACCTACCTGGTTGATTGCGGGGGGCGACGGCAAGGGTCAGGCGTTTGCTGCGCTGGGTCGTATCGCATCAAAGTCCTGCAGGGCAGTGCATTTGATCGGTCGCGATGCGGCGATGATCGCGTCTGCTCTGCAAGCGACCGGTGTCCCGCACAGAATTTTCACGACACTTGACGATGCTACGTATGCCGCACTCGATGGGGCAGTGGCAGGCGACCAGGTGTTGTTATCGCCCGCATGTGCTAGCTGGGACATGTTCCGCAACTACGGGCACCGTGCCGAAGTCTTCGCTGCTGCGGCGCGCGAATGGGCGCGCGCGCATGGCCGAACGTTCGTCGCGCGCGGAGGACACGCATAGTGAGTGTCGCAAGCATTGCCTCCGCTGTGTCGCAATGGCCAACGCGCATGGGCGATTGGTTTCGTCTGCGTGTGAGTAAGGATTCGGGTAACGGTGGGCGCACAACCTCCACCCGCTCACCGGCGGCGAGTGCAGGCGAGTTCGACATCACGATGCTGTGGGTGATCGCGATGTTGGTTGCAGTTGGTTTGCTGATGGTCTACTCGTCGTCGATTGCCAGCGCCAGTGAGAGCAAGTTCACTCGCTTTTCTCCCACCTATTTCTTTGTTCGACAGTGCCTATTCGTATTGATTGGTTTGGTGCTGGCGCTGTTTGTGTTCGACACGTCCGTGCGCACCTGGGAGCGCATTGCGTCATACGTATTCATTGTTGCGCTGGTGCTGGTGATTTTGGTGCTAATTCCCGGAATCGGCCGTGTTGTAAATGGTGCACGTCGCTGGATTCCGCTGGGGCCGTTTAGCTTGCAACCGTCGGAGCTGATGAAGTTTGCGATGGTGCTATTTGCGGCGCGCTATGCCGTCAACAAAGCCAATGTATTGCATGCGGCGCAACCGTTGAAACAAAGCCTGCTCAAAGGCTTGGGCCCGTTCTTGCTTATTGCACTACTTGTCAGCGTGGCTCTTTTGCGCGAGCCGGACTTCGGCGCAACCCTCGTAGTGCTAAGCACCGGTTTGCTGATTCTTTTCATGGCGGGACTTGATCACCGTTTGGTCATGCCCGTTGTCGTGCTGGGTCTGATCGCTGCCATCGCGTTGGTGTGGTTGGAGCCTTATCGCCTTGAACGCATCTTCGGCTTTCTTGATCCATGGAAAGAAGAGTTTGGCAAGGGCTATCAATTGACGCAATCACTCATGGCGATTGGACGTGGCGGGTTGTTTGGCTTGGGCCTTGGCGCTGGCGTTTCCAAGCACTATTACCTACCCGAAGCACACACCGATTTCATCCTTGCCGTGACTGCCGAAGAGCTGGGTCTTGTTGGCGTTTGCGCCGTCATCGGCGCATTCGCCTGGCTCACATGGCGCGCGTTTGCCATTGGTCGCGTAGCTCGACAACTTGAGCAGCCTTTCGCTGCTTTGGTGGCACAGGGCATCGGCACGCTGTTCGGAATTCAGTCGCTCATCAATATCGCCGTGAATATGGGTTTCGCGCCGACCAAGGGCCTCACACTGCCGCTCATGTCCTACGGTGGCAGCGGTATGGTTGCCAGTCTTATCACGCTCTCCGTACTGCTACGCATCGACTGGGAAAACCGTCGCCTGTCGCGGGGGTTCAAGGTATGACCCCGCACTTGCTCATGATGGCAGGCGGGACGGGTGGCCACATTTTTCCGGGGCTTGCCGTCGCGCGCGCGCTGCGTGAACGCGGCTGGCGTGTGACGTGGCTCGGCACCCATAGCGGCATGGAGCAAACGCTGGTGCCAAAGGATTTATTTCCACTGCATACGGTTGCGTTTGAAGGGATTGTCGGGCGTGGGATCAAGCCAAAATTGGCGCTACCGTTTCGCCTGTTTTTCGCTTATCGGCAAGCACGAAAACTTTTGGCCGAACTACGGCCCGATGTGGTGATGGGCATGGGTGGTTATCCCACCGTCCCGGGCGGTCTTGCCGCATCGAATAAGGGCATTCCGCTGGTAATTCACCAGAGCGATGCAGTCGCAGGACTGGCAAACAAATGCCTGGCGCATTTTGCAGATCGCGTGCTGGTTGGATTTGCCACAGTGTTCGCAGATGTCGGCTCGAAGCGCGTTGTCACGGGTAATCCGATTCGCCCCGAGTTTGCGCAGTACGATGATCCCGCATCGCGTTTTGCTGCTCGGACGGGGCCACTGCGCATGTTGCTGATGGGCGGCAGCCGGGGCGCGGACGCGATCAACAAATTGCTGCCTGCAGCGCTAGCGTTGATTCCCGAAGACCAACGCCCGGTTGTCACGCATCAGGCGGGCAAAGGCTCCCGCGACGCGACTTTAGCGCTATACGAAAGTGCGCATGTCAACGCAAGTATTGTCGAGTTCATCGATGACTCGCCGCGCGCCCTGGCCGAATGCGATGTCTTCATTGGTCGCAGTGGCGCAAGCACCGTGTCCGAACTGGCAGCGCTGGGCGTCGCGTCGATTCTGATTCCTTATCCGCACCACAAGGATCAGCAGCAACTGCACAACGCCCAGGTTTTAGAAGCCGTAGGCGCGGCGACAGTGTTCAATCAACTCACTTTGACCAAGGAAGCGATCGCGGCGCACATTCTCGCGCTCACGCGCGAGAGCTGCCTGACGATGGCAAAGGCAGCGATTGCTGTCGCGAAGCCAATGGCAACGTCTGAAATTTGCGACGTGGTTGAGCAGATCGCCGCGAACAACGGGGTAGCCGCGTGAAGTTCCGCCTGCAAAACCTGCACTTCGTTGGCATCGGTGGCATCGGCATGAGCGGCATTGCTGAGGTGCTACACAATCAGGGCTATATCGTGAGCGGCAGTGACGCTGCGAACTCCGCCGTGCTGGAACGACTCGCATCGCTTGGTATTCGTGTGACGGTTGGTCATCAAGCGGAAAATCTCGGAACTGCGCAAGCAGTCGTCGTCTCGACGGCAGTCAAGGAGACCAACCCGGAAGTCATCGCCGCACGCGCGAAAAAATTGCCGGTAGTTCCCCGCGCTTTGATGCTCGCCGAGCTAATGCGCATGAAGCGCGGCATCGCGATTGCCGGTACCCACGGCAAAACGACAACAACCTCTTTGGTTGCAAGCGTGCTTGCCGAAGGCGGCCTTGATCCGACGTTCGTGATCGGCGGGCGCTTGCTCGCTGCGGGTTCAAACGCACGGCTCGGCACCGGTGAATTTTTGGTTGCGGAAGCCGACGAGTCGGACGCCTCGTTCCTGCATTTGTCGCCGACGCTTGCGGTCATTACTAACATCGATGCCGACCACATGGAGACGTACGAGCACAGTCTCGATCGTTTGCATCAGGCGTTTGTGGACTTCGCGCACCGCCTTCCGTTTTACGGTTCGCTGTACGCGTGTATTGATGACGCGGGCGTCGCCAGTATCCTGCCACGGGTGGTTAAGCCAGTGGTGACCTACGGCCTCTCAGTCGACGCCGATATTCGTGCAACTGACATTGAAGCGCATGGTGCGACCATGCATTTCACGGCCATCCGCGAGGGCCACGCTGCCCTGCCCGTGGCGGTGCAGGTGGCCGGATTGCATAACGTCAGAAACACGCTAGCGGCGATTGCCATCGCGCAGGACTTGGGCGTGGCCGACGACGCGATTGCGCGCGCACTTAAAAATTTCGGCGGTGTAGGACGTCGCTTTCAGCGCTTCGGTGAAGTCACGCATGGCGATGCCAAGTTCGAATTGATCGACGACTACGGGCATCATCCAGTCGAGCTAAAAACCACGCTCGCCGCCGCACGCGCTGCGTTTCCGGGACGTCGACTGGTGCTCGCGTTTCAGCCGCATCGCTACACGCGAACCCGCGATCTATTTGAGGATTTCGCGGCGGTGTTGTCCGAGGTTGATGTGCTCTTGCTGACCGAAGTCTACGCCGCTGGTGAAGCGCCGATTGTGGCAGCGGATGGCCGTGCGCTTGCTCGCGCAATCCGCCTTCGTGGCCGCGCTGAACCTCTTTTCGTTGAAGACATCGCGCAGCTACCCGATAGCGTTCTACACATCGTGCGCGACGGCGATGTGGTGATGACGATGGGCGCAGGCTCCATCGGAACTACGGCGCAAAAGATCGTGCAGGCAAGCAGTGGAGGCGCACATGTGGTCTGACACACAATCAATCAATCGCTTTGCTGCGCTCATCGCGGCAATTGCGACGTTGGCGTTGACCTGGTGCCTGATGTCCTGGGCTAGCAGCAAAAGCTATTTTGCGATCCGGCAAGTGAAAGTGGTCTCGCAATTAGCCGAGGTTGATCCGGGGTTGCTTGAGTCTGCAATCCGCACCGATTTACGCGGCACGTTCTTCTCCGTGTCGCCCGCTCGCACTCGTGCGACGCTCAAAAAATTGCCATGGGTGCGTGACGTCTCAATCAAGCGGCGCTGGCCGTTTGCCCTTGACGTCGACGTAGTCGAGCATCGCGCCGTTGGGTATTGGGGCGACAACGATTTATTGTCCGATCAAGGTGAAGTGTTTAGCGCCGCTTCCAAAGCGCCGATGCCACGATTTGACGGACCCGTAGCTTCGTCGCAAGACATTCTTAATCGCTATCGCGAAACCCGGTTGGCGCTGGCTTCACACGGTCTCGATATCAAGGCGTTCGCCATGTCACCACGCGGCGCGATCACCGTCACCACAGGTAACGATATGCAGCTTGAGTTTGGTCGCGAACACTTCCCGGAGCGGCTTGCGCGTTTTGTGGCGCTTTACAACACCTGGCCGCAGTCTTATCGCATTGGACTGGCGCGAGTGGATCTTCGTTACAAAGCGGCCATCGCGGTCGCGCGAAACGGCGCGCCCGCCGTCGAAATACAGAAAGGTCAATCGTGAGTGAATTGATCGCAGCGCTGGACATTGGCACTTCGAAAATCGTCGCTTTAGTCGCAGAGATTGATGCTGACAACAACATCAACGTCATTGGCTTTGGTGAGCAGCCTTCAATCGGTTTGCGTAAGGGCATGGTCGTCGATATCGACGCGACGACCAACAATGTTGCCGCGGCTGTGCGCGAGGCGGCAGCGATGGCTAATTGCAAGATCACCAACGTTTATGTTGGTATCGCGGGCGCACACATTCGCAGCCTCAATTCAAGCGGTATGGTCGCGATGAAAGATAGCGAAGTGACCGAGGCGGACATGGAGCGCGTGGTCGAAACCGCGAAGGCCATCGCAATTCCTAATGATCAGGTCGTGCTGCATACCTTGCCGCAGGAATACATCATCGATGGACAGGAAGGTGTGCGTCGTCCGCTCGGCATGAGTGGTCGCCGGCTTGAGGTCAAGGTACATATCGTGACCGGTGCCGTATCGGCTGCGGAGAACATCGAGAAGTGCGTGCGCCGGTGCGGATTAAACGTGCTGGAATTGGTGTTGCAGCCACTTGCCTCGGCGGCGGCTTGCCTGACCAAAGACGAGATGGAGATCGGCGTTGGCCTCGTCGATATCGGTGGTGGTACGACTGATTTCGCGCTCTTCACGGGCGGCGCGATTCGCCACACAGGCGTCATTCCGGTCGCGGGTGATCAGATTACCAACGATATTGCAATGGCACTGCGCACGCCGAGCAAAGAGGCCTCGGATATCAAGCATCGTTACGCCTGTGCGTTGACGAAGCTGGTCGAGCCGGACGAATTGATTGAAGTGCCTAGCGTCGCAGATCGACCAGCGAAATCAATGGCCCGGCACATGCTGGCGGAAGTCGTCGAACCACGCGTTGAAGAGCTGTTCCAGCTCGTGCATGAACAGATCAAGCGCTCAGGTTTCGAGCCGCTACTTCGCTCAGGCATCGCGCTCACCGGCGGCAGCAGCGTGCTCCCCGGTATGACCGAGCTCGGCGAAGAAGTCTTCCACATGCCTGTGCGAATCGCGGTTCCGGACTATCGTGGCGCGCTCAAGGATGTGCTCGCCGCGCCGAAATATTCGACGGCGATTGGTCTTTTGATGCACGGTCGGGATCAGCAGGCGAAACAGGCGGTGATGCGTCGGCGCGATTCGGCGGCGGCGGGGATGTTTGCGAAGTTACGGGATGCGTTTGGTGTGTAGTTATTTCCAGTTTTTTATTTTTAGTGTTGCCTTGAAGGAGCGGAAACATGTTTGAGATCGTTGATGAAAAAAGAGACGGCGCGGTCATCAAAGTGATCGGCGTTGGGGGTTGCGGCGGAAACGCCGTGGAGCACATGATTCACAAAGGCGTTGCCGGCGTGGAATTTATCGCCGCTAACACCGATGCGCAGGTGCTCGACAAAAATCCGGCACCGAAGCGGATTCCGCTCGGGGCTGAATTGACGCAGGGGCTCGGTGCAGGTGCCAAACCCGAAGTCGGTCGTGATGCCGCGATGGAATCGAAGCTTGCGGTGCAGGAAGCGATTCGCGGTGCCGACATGCTGTTCATAACCGCCGGTATGGGCGGCGGAACTGGCACGGGTGCTGCGCCGATCATTGCGCAATTGGCAAAAGAAATGGGCATTTTGGTCGTCGCCGTGGTGACCAAACCGTTCCGATTTGAAATGCAAAAGCGTGAGCGCGCAGCACAGGCGGGCATCGATGAGCTGCAACGTCACGTTGACTCGCTGATCGTGGTGCCGAATGAAAAACTCATTCAGGTTTTGGGCCGCAATATTTCGTTGCCTGCTGCATTCGCCGCGTCGAACGACGTGCTGCACGGCGCAGTCGCTGGCATATCGGAAATCATCAACAAGCGTGGCCTCGTAAACCGCGACTTCGCGGACGTTCGCACCATCATGTCGGAACTCGGCATGGCGATGATGGGGACTGCAACCGCCAGCGGCGAAAACCGTGGCAAAGTCGCAGCGATGGCCGCGATCAAGAGCCCGTTGCTGGAAGATGTGGACTTGCAGGGCGCACGCGGTGTGTTGCTCAACATTACCTCGTCGAGCAATGTCGAATTGGGCGAGCTGTACGACGTGACCGACACGGTCGCGGAGTTCGTTTCTGCCGATGCGACGGTGCTCTGGGGCCACGTCATCGACGACGAAATGGGCGACGAAATGCGCGTCACGATGGTCGCGACCGGTCTCGGCGCGAAGAAAAAGATGACTTCGGTTCAGGGCGGACTCGCGAATGTATTGCGTACTGAACTTGTCAGTTCCGGCCTTCGCACGGGCACCGACAATCATGTCGTGACAAACGTTGGTAGTGTCGAGGCGGTGACAGCTACGACCGAAGTCGACATCGACACGCCGACCTGGACGCGCCCTCGTGCGACCGGCGGTCGCTCGCTGGAAATCCCAACGTTCCTGCGCAAACAGGCCGACTAGGAGGGCTGCGCAAGGCGACAAAAAAGTCTGTCCAACGAACTGCGCAGCCGCGCCCTGCGCAGTTCTCCAACGCGTCGTGACGAAGCGACAGTGAGCAACCAACGCGCAAAATCTATACTTCTCGCCATGCCACAACAACACACCCTCGCGAGCGAGGTATCGGCCACTGGCGTAGCGCTGCACTCCGGCGTTCGCGTTCAGATCACGCTCAAGAGCGCACCACCTGGCACCGGAATCATCTTCCGCCGCGTCGATCTCAATCCGCCGCAAGACATTCCCGCCAAAGCGGAATTGGTCAAGGAAACGCGATTGGCCACTACGCTCGTTTTGGGCGGTGCCAAGGTCGCCACGGTTGAGCATTTGCTCGCGGCCTGCGTCGGTTGCGGTATCGATAACGCCATCGTCGAACTCGACAACCTTGAAGTGCCGATCATGGACGGTTCGTCCGCGCCGTTCGTATTTTTGATCGAGCAGGCGGGTGCGGTCGCCCAGGACGCGCCGCGTCGCTACATTGAAGTGCTGACGCCGGTTCGCGTCGAGATGGGCGACAAGTTTGCGGAGTTGCTCCCGAACCCGCATTTCGAAGTGGACTTCACCATCGATTTTTCGCATCCAGCGATTCCGGATGATCAGTGTCACGTCAAGATGAAGCTCGATGACGCGGACTTTTTGTCGCACATCAGCCGCGCGCGCACTTTCGGTTTCGCCTATGAAGTCGAGACGCTGCGCTCCATCGGCCTGGCGCAGGGTGGCAGCATGGAAAACGCCATCGTTCTCGATGAATATAAAGTGCTCAATCGCGAAGGCCTACGCTTCGCCGACGAACTGGCGCGACACAAAGTGCTGGACGCGGTCGGCGATCTCTTTTTGCTCGGCCACAGGGTTCGAGCCAAATATCATGCGTTCAAATCGGGGCATGAGTTGAATAACAGGTTGTGTCTGGCGTTGCAGGCGCAGCCTGAGGCTTGGCGATTTACTACGTAGCGCCAGCGTTTTACGGATAACAGCTTTTCGTCAAAAGCTTTATTTTATCTGGGCTAACGCCAGAAATCGTCAATAGTCGACAATCAAACCAAACGACTGCTAGCCCCTTTGAAAAAGCGATCTTATCGGAAAAGCTGTACTTTTCCCGGCACGACGCCATCCCAAATTTGCTGCCCGAATTCGCAGAAACCCGAAATTTCCCGGCGATCCAGCTAACGATTCGCCACCGTTTTCGCTAATCGCTTAAGACTAGTTTGCAGGCGCTCACTGTTGATGCGATCAGCGGTGGCGTTCAGTTTCCGCTGAGAATCGACCGCTGGCAGCACTCTTGGCCGAGCCGCGGACGCACCGTTAGATTGCGTCTTTAACGAAATTTCGTTAAATTTCAGTCCCTTACGGTCCAGATTCGTGAGCATTTCGGTGCTTAAGAGCCGCGTCAGATGTGCGGCCTCGGCGGATACGACGGTGATACTCAGCGTTGAACCTGAGGCCGACATAGCCACGACAAAGCGCTTCAGACGCTCCGGCACTGCCTCAATCAACACATCGAATTGACGCGAACCTTCGCGGGCATGCAGTAACGCCGCGCTCAAAGCGGGCAGACGATCCAGATACTGGGTCAAGCCTGTTGGGCGAGGATAGAGTTGTTTAGCGCGCGGATAGAGTGCTTTGTCAACGCCGGAATTATTGAGGAATCTCACTTGCAAATTATCGTTGTTTCGAGTGACTTTAGAACCAAGAAATCGCTGAATGTTGGCGTGCCGCAGGTCGTCGGCTTGACGTTTGTTGCGTTGCTCGCGTTAGGTTTGACGGCCACGCTCGCCAATTACCTCTCGCTTAAATACGCCGCCACCAGCAATCACCCGCTGATTCGCAGCGTGCTGCTGGCCGACCAGCACGCCGAAGCGAAAGAGCGCCAGCAGCAAATTCAGGACAACATCAACAATCTCGCCGTCAAGCTGGGCGAAGTTCAAGCGCACATGATGCGGCTGGACGGACTGGGCGAGAAGCTCGCCAAGGTCGCGGGCTTGAAGCCCGCCGAGTTGCCGAGTGCAACGGCTAACAGCGGCCGCGGCGGTGCAGCCACCGTGGGTGCGCCGCTCTCGATTGACGATTTCGCAAAACAGTTAAGCGAATTGAATAAAAACGTCGACGTCAAGGCCGACCAGCTCTCCGTGCTGGAAGCGCTTCTGGTTGAGGGCAGCGCGCAGCGCAAGTTCTTACCGACGCTGCCCCCGGTTGAAAACATCAATTACACCTCGAACTTCGGATACAGGATTGACCCGTTTACCGGGCATCAAACCTTCCACGAAGGCGTGGACTTCGCTGCCGAAACCGGCACCGCAATCAATGCAGCCGCCAGCGGCAAAGTGATTTATGCAGATACCCATCCCGCCTACGGCAAAAGCATTGAAATTGACCACGGAAACGGGCTCGTCACGCGTTACGCGCACAGCTCCGAGCTTCTGGTCAAAGAAGGCGATCTCGTCGTGCGTGGCCAACGCATCGCCCGCGTTGGCACCACCGGTCGCTCCACCGGCCCGCATCTGCATTTCGAAGTGCGCCTCAACGGCGTCGCACAGAATCCCGGTCGCTTCCTCGCGGTTCAGTAGCGCAGACTACGCCTCTTCGCTGCGGCTAGTGCCGCGCCCCCTGCGGCAATCGCCGCGGGCACAGCGGCGACCGCCGCTCCACATAGAATCTAGGGTTTCGCCCGCTTCGCCTTCGCAGCATGATTTTGTGCTTGCGGAGTCCGGCGGGCCTTGCTACATCCGCAACGTTGGCCACCGTTATGCAGGCGGCCACATTTCCCGCGTCCACTTCACGCGCAGTTCAAGATCATGATCGACAAATTTCTAAAAACAATATTCGGCAGCCGTAACGACCGCCTGCTCAAACAATTTCGCGGCAATGTGATCAAGATCAACGCGCTTGAGGACGGTCTCAAGGCGTTGTCGGACGAGCAGCTCCGTGGCAAAACTGCCGAGTTCAAAAAACGCGTGACTGATGGTGAAACGCTCGACGATTTGCTGGTTGAGGCATTCGCGGTGGTGCGCGAAGCCGGTCGCCGCGTGCTCGAAATGCGTCACTTTGACGTGCAGCTAATCGGCGGCATGGCGCTGCATGAAGGCAAGATTGCCGAGATGCGTACGGGCGAGGGCAAAACGCTGATGGCGACGTTGCCGATTTACCTGAATGCGCTGTCCGGCAAAGGCGTGCATCTGGTGACGGTGAACGATTACCTCGTAACGCGCGATGCCGACTGGATGGGACGCATCTATCGTTTTCTCGGCATGAGCGTTGGCACCGTGACGTCGCAGCAGGACAACGCGTCGAAGATTGCCGCTTACGCTGCCGACATCACTTACGGCACTAACAACGAATTCGGCTTCGACTATCTGCGCGACAACATGGAATACGCGGTCGCCGATCGTCGTCAGCGCGGACAGAACTACGCAATCGTCGATGAGGTCGATTCGATCCTGATTGATGAGGCGCGGACGCCACTCATCATCTCGGGTCAGGCCGAAGACAACATCGAGATTTATTACAAAATCAACGATTTGTCGCCCAAGCTCACACGGCAAGAGAAAGAAGATTCGCCCGGTGATTACTGGGTCGACGAGAAGGGCCGTCAGGTTCATCTGTCGGAACAGGGCCACGAGCATGCCGAACAATTGCTTGAACAAATGGGCTTGCTGCCTACCGGTGCAAGCCTGTACGACGCCGCGAACATTTCGTTGATGCACCATGTGTACGCGACCCTACGCGCACATACCTTGTACAACCGCGACGAGCATTACGTCGTGCAGGATGGTGAAGTCATCATCGTTGACGAATTTACCGGTCGCCTGATGTCCGGTCGCCGGTGGAGCGAAGGGCTGCACCAAGCCGTCGAAGCGAAAGAGGGTGTGCCGATTCAGCGCGAGAATCAAACGCTCGCCTCGATCACGTTCCAGAACTATTTCCGCATGTACGCGAAGCTCGGCGGCATGACCGGAACGGCCGATACAGAGGCCTACGAATTCCAGCAGATTTATAACCTCGAAACCGTCATCATTCCCACCCATCGCGACATGGTGCGTCGCGACGAAAACGATCTGTTCTTCAAGTCCTCCGCCGAGAAATATGCGGCTTCGGTGATCGATATTCGCGACTGCTACAACCGCGGTCAGCCAGTGCTGGTGGGCACGACCTCGATTGAAAACTCCGAGCTGATCTCGGCGATGCTCACCAAAGAGAAATTGCCGCATCAGGTATTGAACGCGAAGCAGCATGAGCGCGAGGCGAGCATCGTCGCACAGGCGGGCATGCCCAAAGCCGTGACCATTGCGACCAACATGGCCGGTCGCGGCACCGACATCGTGCTCGGCGGTGCGCTCGAGCCCGAACTGCGCGCGATTCGTGAAGATGAGTCGTTGTCGACTGATGAGCGCAAAGCCAAGATGGAAGCCACACAGACGGCATGGCAAGCGCGCCATGATGAAGTGCTCGCGGCGGGCGGTTTGCGCATTGTGGGCACCGAGCGCCACGAGTCGCGTCGTATCGACAATCAGTTGCGCGGTCGCGCCGGTCGTCAGGGTGACGCCGGTTCTAGTCGCTTCTTTTTGTCTGCTGAAGACCCACTGATTCGCATCTTCGGCGGTGACCGCATGAAGAACATCATGACGCGTCTGCGCATTCCGGACGGCGAGCCGATCGAGGCGGGCATCATGTCGCGCCAGATCGAAAAGGCGCAGCTCAAAGTGGAGTCGCGCAACTTCGATATTCGCAAGCAACTGCTTGAGTACGACGACGTTGCCAACGACCAGCGCAAAGCGATTTACGAACAGCGAAATCACCTGCTCGAACACGCGAACGTCAGTGACACCGTGCGCGACATGATCGGTGGCTGGGTGGACGATACGGTCAAACTGTACGTGCCACCCGAGAGCCAGGAAGAGCAATGGGATCTACCAGGCCTTGAGGCTGCGATGCACGATGTGCAGGTGCACGCGCATGTTGCCGATTGGCAAAAAGCGCAGCCTGATTTGGACGACACAGACATTCTTGAGCGGTGTAAAAAAGAAGCGCTCGACACCTACAACGCCAAGCGCGAAGTCGCTGGCGAAGAAGTGTTCAGTCAGTTCGAGCGCAACATCCTGCTCCAGATTATGGACACGCAGTGGCGTGAGCATTTGTCGAACCTCGACTTGCTGCGTCAGGGCATCCATTTGCGCGGCTATGCGCAAAAGAATCCGAAGCAGGAATACAAGCGTGAATCGTTCGAGATGTTCGGCGGCATGCTGGATCGTTTCCGTGGCGAAGTCGTGCGTATTTTGTTGACCGTGCAAGTTCGCTCCGAAGCGGACGCGCAGGCCGTTGAGCCCGCGCCCGCGATGCAGAACGTGGCGTACAAGCATGCGGATGTTGATGGGCTGACGGGCGAAGAAACTGTGGTTGCCGCTTCGGATTCGAATAGCAATCAGCCGACCGTGAACCAAGGTTCGAAACTTGGGCGCAACGACCCGTGTTTCTGCGGTTCTGGCAAGAAGTACAAGAACTGTCACGGGCGATTGGATTAACTTCTAGCATTGATGTTCTTGTAGAAGCGGCTTGCCGCGATCCAACGTCGAATTGGCGCTTCATTCATGAAACGTTCGTAACGTCAGACAGGTCGCGGCAAGCCGCTCCTACATTCAGTCCAAGTAACGTTTGAATTTTCTGATCATGCCTGTTTCCTACTCCTCTCTCGATCCCGCTAAAGCCCACGCAGTCGCGGGTGTCCGCTTTGCATCGGTGCAAGCGGGTGTGCGCAAACCCAATCGCTACGACATGCTCGTCGCTGAGTTCGCTGAAGGCACAAACGTTGGTGGCGTGTTCACGCAGAGTCGGTTTGCAGCAGCGCCGGTGCAGGTGTGTCGTGAGCATCTGGCTGCAACGACGGCAATTCGCGCGCTCGTTGTCAACACCGGAATCGCTAACGCAGCGACCGGTGAACTCGGTTTGATCAATGCGCGTGCGAGTTGCGCTACAGCGGCGACTGCGCTTGCTTGCAATGCTAATCAGGTGCTTCCGTTTTCGACCGGCGTGATCCTCGAACACCTTCCGATGGATCGCATCAGCGCAGGCATCTTAGCCGCCGCAGATGAGATCAAGGCGAACAAATTCGCCGCATGGGATCGCGTTGGGCAGACGATCATGACTACCGACACGGTCTACAAGCTGGCAAGTGCACAAGCGGTGATCGGAGGCAAAACGGTCAATGTGACTGGCATCGCTAAAGGTGCCGGGATGATTCAACCGAACATGGCGACGATGCTTTCGTTCGTGTTCACCGACGCTGCCATTGCACCTGCGTTATTGCAACCGCTCGCAAAGCAGGTTGCCGACGTGAGTTTCAACCGCGTGACGGTTGACGGCGACACCTCAACCAATGACAGCTACATCATCGCCGCGACCGGCAAGGCGGGGAACGCGGACGTTACGTCGCTCGAATCCGCCGACGGCAAAGCGCTGGTAGCGGCACTAGAAAAAGTCAGTTTAGAGCTCGCGCAGGCCATCGTGCGTGACGGCGAAGGCGCAACCAAGTTCATGACCATCGCCGTGAGCGGCGGCAAAAATGTCGCTGAATGTGATCGCATCGCGCGCGCCGTCGCGCATTCGCCGCTCGTGAAAACGGCGTTCTTCGCGAGCGACCCGAACCTCGGCCGCATCCTCGCTGCCGTGGGCTACGGCGCGCCGATGGATCTTGATCCAGCGCTTGTCACGGTGCATTTGAACGAAGTTCTGGTCGCAGAAAAAGGCGGACGCGCTGCGAGCTATCGCGAAGAAGATGGTGCGCGAACCATGAAGAACGAAGACATCACAGTCGCGATTGATCTGGGCCGTGGCGATGCCGCGCAAACGATTTACACCTGTGACTTTTCATACGACTACGTGAAGATAAATGCGGAATACCGTAGCTGATTCGGCCGCACTATGAGCCAATCCAGCCAGCAATTTCTAGACACGCTCGGGCGCATCGCCAACGCGCTCGAGCGCATGGCCCCTGCGTCGCGTGCAAAGCCCGACTTCAAGCATTGCGTCGCCGCGCGTTGGCGCGTTTCGGGAACACTGAAATACCTCGAAGCCGTGCAGCATGTGCATCATATGGACGCGGATTGGCTGGTAGGTGTTGAAGCGCAGCACGCACAAATTGATCGAAATACGAAGCAATTTGTCACCGGCAAGCCAGCCAACAATGTGCTGTTGACCGGCTCGCGCGGCACGGGCAAAAGCTCGCTGGTGAAAGCGATGCTCGCACGCTACGCCAAACGCGGTCTACGATTGATTGAGGTCGAGAAAGAGCATCTCAACGACATGCCAGACATCGTCGATCAGATCGCCGATGAGTCGTATCGCTTTGTGCTGTTTTGCGACGATCTATCGTTTGATGCGGGCGACGGGAGCTACAAGGCGCTGAAAGCGATTCTCGACGGTTCAATCGCTGCGGCAACTCCTAATGTATTGATTTACGCCACGTCGAATCGCCGTCATTTGCTCCCCGAATATTTCCACGAAAACGAAGAGACGAAGTACGTCGGCGAAGAGGTGCATTTCGGCGAAAGCGTCGAGGAAAAAGTGTCGCTCTCCGAGCGCTTCGGCATGTGGATTTCGTTCTATCCGTTCTCGCAGGAAGACTATCTCGCGGCAGTTACGTCGTGGGCGCAACAGCTGGGCGCGGCGATTCCGTCGGACGTGAAGAAACACGAGGTTTTTGAGCGTGATGCGCTCAACTGGGCGCTGCAGCGCGGCTCACGTTCGGGACGCGTTGCGTTTCAGTTTGCGCGTGATTTTGCCGGGCGTGTGGGTGGCGGCGCTAACGCGGCCAAATCCAAAGGCGCATGAGTCGCGATATTCCGAGATTCGACGTCAACGACGCGCGGCCGTTAACGCGTGTCGCCGTCGCCATTATTGAGCGCGTTGTTGACGGCCAATATCAAGTTCTCTTTGCACAGCGCCCGGTCGGCAAAGCCTACGCCGGTTACTGGGAATTTCCCGGCGGCAAAATCGAAGCAGGCGAGACCGTCGTTGAAGCGCTCATTCGCGAGATCGACGAAGAGTTGGGCATCCGCATTCAGAGCGCGAAGTCGTGGCGAACCGAGCGTTTCAGCTACGAGCACGCGCACGTGGAACTGAACTTCTGCCGCAGCAACGACTGGTCTGGCGAACCGCACGGTCGCGAGGGGCAGGCGTTTGCATGGCAAGCGCCAAACGCGATCAGTGTGGCTCCGCTGCTGCCCGCTTTGCACGCGCCGGAGAGCGGTATTTTGGCAGATTTGCGCGCGTCGCCTTAGCCACCAACTTTCCTCTGAAACGACGTCTGCGTGGGGGATAACGCCATAAAACTCTGGTAGTCGACAATGGTTAAATCCAGGGCCTAGCCCCAATAAAGACTAGTTTTCAGCTGAAAGCTGCTAGTCGTCAACCCTCGACGCCATCGGATCGCCATCGGGCGGCGTGGCATTGGCAATGCGGTACTCCTCATTCGCCCAGGCACCAAAATCCATGTTCTTGCAGCGCTCCGAGCAGAACGGGCGAAATTTGCTTTCCGCGCTCCAAATGACGGGCTTTTGACAGCGTGGGCAGGCGACAGTTGTCATGGTTTCAAAACGTTAAAGCGAACACAGCGCGAGCCCAAAAGGGATGCTGCGCGCCGTGACCGTGGCCCGACCCGCCGCATGAAAATTGCCGCTGTGCTCCAGAAATCGGATGTTCACCGTGTATTTGTTGGCGCTGACTTCAGGCACCACGGCGTGACCGGGATTGATCTCAATGCGCGCGAGCAATGGCGAGCGGGCGCCGGTCAATGCGCGCTGGTAGTTGCCGTGCAGAGCGATCTCTGCTGACGCCTGACTGGACTCACGCAGCAGGCGAAGCACAAGCACTATGGCTTCTTCAAGCGGCGCGATGGGTTCAAGCCAGATTTTAAGTTCACTGCGACGCTCAACTTCATCGCGTTGCAGCCAGCTGTGCAGCATCGGTAGTTCAAATTCACAGGCACCCCCGGGGCTGGCTGCGCGTTGTCGCACGGATTGCAGCCATTCGCTCTCGCGCAGATGCTGGCCGATTTTGCCGATCTGGCCGTGCAAATCCTGGATCACTGCATCCATGTCGCTCAGGAATTCGGTGAGCGCTTCACGCGCGATGTCCGGATTGTCGAGTTGGTTGCCCCACAGCGTACGCTGACGATCCAGCTCTTGCAGCAAGTCCGTTTTCAGGTCACTGCGACCTGCGGTGTCGACAATCTGAAACAGGCCAAGCAGCGCGTGTCGATGATCAAGCGCATCGCGTCGCGCAGCGAAGGTTCGCGTCGCCGAAAATAGCTCTTCGAGACGCAGCCACGTGCGGGCACGCTCGTTTAACGGGCATTCAAAAATCAGCAGGTCCGACGCGGTCGGCGTGGCTGGGGAGGCGGGTACAGCGATAGTTGTATGCATCATGCCGCCTGAGCCACAGGGGCCATCAGCGAGCGCACGACGCTACCTGCATTGACGACAAACACCGAATGCAATGCCGCAATTTGAATTGCAAGCGCTTCTGTACTGCCGCGATTATCAATAACGAATTGGGCGTGAGTCAGACGCTCGGTGCGCGGCATTTGTGTACCTACGATGCGTTTGACTTCATCGGCAGCAAGCCCGCGCGTGCGAGTAACACGCTCAACTTGCGTCGCCTCATCAACATCCACCACGACCGCGCAGTCGATGCGTTTATTGTAGGTGCCAGACTCGAACAATAATGGAACCATCAGGATGACATAGGGCCCAGCGAGCGCGGCGTTAGAGGTCAACGCATTACGGGTGGCAACGCGAATCATGGGATGCAAAATGGCTTCCAGTCGCTTGCGCGCCTCCGCGTCCACGAACACCCGCTCGCGCAAGGCAGCGCGATCCAGCACACCGTTCGTGACCACGCCCTCGAAAGCAG
The DNA here is from genome assembly GCA_025354165.1 of Burkholderiales bacterium. GTDB lineage: Bacteria > Pseudomonadota > Gammaproteobacteria > Burkholderiales > Casimicrobiaceae > Casimicrobium. The sequence continues at coordinate 24,929 of JANXNI010000032.1, forward strand.
CGCTGATCGCATCAAGCGCCAATCCATTCGGTGCGGTCAACTGATGTGACAGCGCGTCTGCATCGACAACGTACGCTCCAAGTGCGGCAAAACCGTCGGCGACCGTTGATTTGCCGGACCCAATGCCGCCAGTCAGGCCAACAATCCACGGACGCTGCATGGTGTTCATGTCGCTCACAGCGCGAGTGGCAGTTGCTGAAGCTGCGGGCCGAAAAACAGGGTGATGAGACCCGCCAAAGCCAGGTAGGGACCAAATGCAATCGCGGTTTGCCGTCTTTTTTTCTGCACCACCAAAATCGCAATTCCGATCACTGAACCTACCACCGCAGACACCAACAGCAGCATCGGCACGGCCTGCCAGCCGAACCATGCGCCCAGCGCACCCAGCAGCTTGAAATCGCCGTAACCCATGCCTTCACGACCTGTGATCAGCTTGAACAACCAATAGACGCTCCACAAGACAAGGTAGCCCGCCGCAGCCCCGATCACGGCATCGGGCAATCGTGCGAATAGCCCGCCAATATTCAGTAACAGGCCAATCCATAACAGCGGCAGCGTGAGTTGGTCGGGCAACAATTGCGTATCAAGGTCGATGCCCGTGAGCGCTACAAGCACCGCGCAGAGCGCCATGGCAGCGACACAATGTAGCGTCGGGCCAAACACCCATGCGCAGGCAAAAAACAAAAGCGCCGTAGCGATTTCAACGAAAGGATAGCGGACGCTAATGCGAGTGCCGCATGCGCTGCACTTGCCGCGCAAGGCGAGCCATGAAAAGACGGGAATGTTTTCCAGCGCAGTAATAACGTGCCCGCAATTGCCGCAGCGCGAACGCGGCAGCACAAGATTGAAACGCTCGCGTTCGATCGGCGCTTTGTCCTGTGCGGCAGCGATCTCATCTTCCCATGCGCGCTCCATCATGAGCGGCATGCGGTAAATCACTACGTTCAGGAAGCTGCCGATCAGAGCGCCCAGTACAAAGGAGATCAGGAGCAGCGCCCAGCGCTCCTGAACCAGGATGTCAAACAAGAGTCATCGTCCTAGACAACCCCACCCAGCTTAAAGATCGGCAGATACATGGCCACCACGATCGTGCCGATGACTATGCCAAGAAACACGATCATGATCGGTTCGATCAAAGATGAGAGCGCCGTAACCGCGTCGTCAACTTCACGTTCGTAGAAATCGGCAACCTTCGAAAGCATACTGTCGAGTGCGCCCGTTTCCTCACCAATACGAGTCATCTGGAGTGCCATATTAGGGAAAACATTTGTGTCCTCCATTGCTACGGTCAACGCCGTACCAGTGGCAACGTTCGTCTGAATGCGTTTGGTCGCGTCATAAAAAATCTGATTACCTGATGCGCCGCCCACCGCTGTGAGTGCGTCGACCAGCGGGACGCCGGCGGCGAACATCGTTGCCAGTGTTCGCGTCCAGCGCGCTACGGCGGCTTTCTCCAAAATCTGCCCAAGCACGGGGATCTTCAACGACATGCGATCAATGACATGCTTAAACCCAGGAAACCGTTTCCAGCAGTAAGCCACGATCATGAATACGATGATTGGAATGATGGCAACAACGTACCAAAACTGCACAAACCAATCAGATATCGCGACGATGACGTTGGTCAGCCATGGCAAGTCTGCCCCAAAACTTGAAAATACTGTTTTGAACGACGGAATAACGAACCACATAATGATAGCCACCACCACCACTGCCACTACGATCACTGTGATGGGATAGAACATCGCCGCTTTGATCTTGCCTTTCAGCGCAAGCGTCTTTTCTTTGTACACCGCCAGTCGATCCAGAATCGCATCGAGAATACCGGCCTGCTCCCCGGCACCCACCAGATTGCAATAGAGTTCGTCGAACTGGAGAGGATGCCGTTTGAAAGACGCCGCCAGGCTGTTACCGGATTCGATGTCGCCTTTCACTTCCAGTAGCAAGCGCGACAAACGATTATTACCGGTACTGCGAGCGGCAATGTCGAAAGATTGCAGTAGCGGTACGCCTGCCCGGGTCATCGTCGCAAGCTGACGAGTAAACAATGCGATCTCTTTTTCTTTGATCGAGCCGCCACCTTTGAAGGTCTGCTTCTTGATCTTTAGGACTTTGACATTCTGACGACGCAGCGAATTGCTAACCACTGCTTCGCTGGCCGCCCGCATCTCGCCACGCACTTTTTTGCCAGCGCGGTCGGTGCCTTCCCACACGAAGAGGTTCGCCTTCACCTCAGGCCGCGCGGGTCTGACTGGCCGTCTTTGCGTTTGTGCGGCGCTTGCCATATCGAATTCCTCTTCAGTTAATGCGGTTGCTGTCGGGCACGATCAGACGGATCAGGCATTGGTGACTGCTTCAATTTCTTCGAGTGAAGTCACGCCCTGCCTCACCTTGATTAACCCTGATTCTCGCAGGTTCCGTACGCCTTCGCGCTTGGCCTGGGCAGCGATGTCGAGTGTCGTACCACTGCTCATGATGATGCGCTGCATGTCCTCGGTGATCGGCATCACCTCGTAGATACCCACACGACCTTTGTAGCCCGTGTCTTTGCAGGTCTCGCAACCGACCGGCTTATATGGAACCCAGGTGCCATCAATGTCCGATTCCTTGTACCCGGATGCAAGCAGAGCTTCTACTGGAATGTCGGCCGGCTTCTTGCACACTGTGCATAGTTTGCGCGCCAAACGTTGCGCCGTGATCAGCAGCACGCTCGACGCGATATTAAACGCCGCCACACCCATGTTCGATAGTCGCACCAGCGTTGCGGGTGCGTCGTTGGTATGGAGCGTAGATAGCACCAAGTGACCGGTCTGCGCAGCTTTGATTGCGATTTCTGCGGTTTCCAGGTCGCGAATCTCACCGACCATGATGATGTCCGGATCTTGCCGCAAAAATGACTTGAGCGCCACCGCGAAAGTCAGCCCCTGTTTATCGTTGACGTTGACCTGATTGACGCCCGGCAAGTTGATCTCGGCCGGATCCTCAGCCGTGGAAATATTGATGCCGGGCTTGTTCAGAATGCCTAGGCAGGTGTAGAGCGAGATCGTTTTGCCGGAACCAGTCGGGCCGGTCACCAGAATCATGCCGTATGGGCGACCGATCGCCGCCATCAGCATCGCTTTTTGATCGGGGTCGTACCCAAGCGCGTCGATGCCCAGCATAGCATTCGACGAATCGAGAATACGCATCACGATTTTTTCGCCATACAGCGTAGGCAGTGTCGACACCCGAAAATCGATCGAGCGATTTTTAGTGAGTTGCAACTTCATGCGTCCGTCTTGCGGTACGCGCTTTTCCGAAATATCGAGGCGCGAAATGACCTTGATCCGCGATGAAATTTTGTCTTTGATTACCAGCGGTGGTTTTGCGACCTCAACGAGCTGGCCATCAAGGCGGTAGCGGATGCGGTAAAACTTTTCATACGGCTCGAAATGCACATCGGAAACGCCCGCATTGATCGCGTCGAGCAAAATCTTCTGGATATAGCGCACGACGGGTGCGTCGTCGACCTCGCCTCCGCCGTCATCCTCCTGCGTCGTGCCGTCGTCAACCTTGATATCGAGATCAAAATCGTCGCCGACGTCGAGCGAGGCCAGCGTCTTGTCGTTGCGTTCTGCGACAGCCGCAATCGCTCGCGCAAGCTTCTCGTCTTCAACAACGATCGGCTCGGCGATCAGACTCGTTTTAAAACGAAACTCTTCCAGCGCCTGCAGGTTGGTCGGATCGGATACCGCGACAAATAGCCGGTTGCCACGTTTGTGTAGCGGCAGGGCGCGCCGCGCCATGATGAGCTTGACGTCAATCCATTCCTGATTGATTTGCGTCGTGTCAAATGTCGCCAGATCAAACAGCGGCACGCCAAACGTCTGCGAGGCAAACTCCGCGAGCTGGCTCGATGTCACGCGCTTAGATGAGATCAATTGCTCGACAAACGTCATCGAAGAGGCGTTCGCCTGAACCTGCGTCTGTTCGGCGTCAGATTGGCGCAAGACAGCGTGTTGAACCAACGCACGGCCGAGGCCGGAAAGCAAAACGGGGGCGGACGAAATAGCCACTCTGGTTACAAATTCGTAGATTGTGTTTCAGGTAAGTTCAGCAGTGTGCCGCGTAAGCACTTGGTTGTAAAGCGGATTTTACGATTTACGGGGTCAGCATAAGCGATGTCTGCAACATCTACTGACCGCCTAAAATGCAATTAGTGCTGCTTAAAAAGATCTCATGGCTAATCAATTAACTGAACGCTTCGCCCGACTCGTCAAGACAGTGCGCGGCGAAGCGCGTCTGACCGAATCGAATTTGCAGGACGCGCTGCGCGAAGTTCGCCTCGCGTTGATCGAGGCCGACGTTGCTCTGCCCGTGGTCAAGGCGTTCATCGAGCGCGTGAAAACCGCCGCCGTCGGTGCCGAGGTCGCCACGTCGCTGTCGCCGGGCCAAGCGTTCATTGGTATCGTTAATCGCGAGCTGGTCTCGCTGATGAGCCCGCAAACGGGCGAAACCTCGACGCTCAACCTCGCCGTCACGCCACCGGCTGTGATCCTGCTCGCGGGCCTGCAGGGTGCGGGCAAAACAACCACGGCGGGCAAGCTGGCCCGCGTTTTGAAGCTTGAGCAAAAGAAGAAAGTTCTGTTGGTGCCGTGCGACGTTTACCGTCCCGCTGCGACCGAGCAGCTGAAAACGCTGGCGGCGCAGGTCGAGGTGGAGTTCTACACGCCGGACACCGCAAACAGCACGCAGCCTGTGGAAATCGCCAGAGCTGCGATTGAATGGGCGCGGGTTCGCTACTTCGACGTGGTGATCGTCGATACCGCCGGACGGTTGGCGATCGATGAGGCGATGATGGCCGAGGCGGCTGCGATCAGCGCAGCGGTCAAGCCCGCCGAAACGCTGTTCGTGGTCGATGCCATGCTCGGTCAGGACGCGGTTAACACGGCCAAAGCGTTCAACGAGCGGCTCAAGCTCACGGGCGTCATTCTCACTAAGCTCGACGGCGATTCCCGCGGTGGCGCGGCGCTGTCAGTGCGCGAAATCACCGGCGTTCCGATCAAATTTGCTGGTGTCAGCGAGAAGCTCGACGGGCTGGAAGCCTTTCACGCCGAGCGCATGGCCAGCCGCATTCTCGGTATGGGCGACGTGCTTTCGCTGGTCGAAGCCACGGCCAAGGCCGTGGACATGGAGGCCGCGCAAAAGCTCGCCGCCAAGGTCAAGAGCGGCAAGGGCTTCGATCTCGAAGATTTCAAGCAGCAAATCGGCCAGATGAAAAAGATGGGTGGCATGCAGGGCCTGCTCGACAAAATGCCGCACGAATTGCAGCAAGCCGCAGCGAAATCAGGCAACGTCGATGAAAAGCAGGTCGGTCGGATGGAAGGCATCATCAATTCAATGACGCCGCTGGAGCGCCGAAAGCCAGAACTCATCAAGGCCACGCGCAAACGGCGTATCGCCGCCGGTGCGGGCGTTCAGGTGCAGGAAGTGAATCGTCTGCTCAACCAGTTCGAGCAGACGCAAACCATGATGAAGAAGTTTTCGTCGGGCGGTATGGGCAAACTCATGCGCGGTTTGAGCGGAATGCCGGGCATGAAAGGGCGCATTCCGGGGATGCGCTAAGGACGCCGTCCGGTCGGTGAGAGCGGGATCGGGCGTGATTCGCGACGACTACGCAAATTCTGGTGGACCGTTCTGTTTTCAGTGTCGCGCTGTCTATACAGCTTTCAGCCAAAACGACCGCTTGATAGGGGCTAAGCACAAAAAATCTAATAAGTCGGTAATCGCGTATTTCTGCCGTACGCCCCAATTCAGTGCCACTTTCACCGAAAAGCTGTTGATTTATGAACTTCCATGGAATTATCAAAGAAGTTGGCCGCGGCGCACGCGGTGCCCGGGGGCTGGAGCCGCACATTGCCAGCGAAGCTTTCACGGCGCTGCTCAACGGCGAAATCAGCGACGTCCAACTCGGCGCTTGGTGGCTGGCAATGCGCATCAAAGGCGAAACAGCTGAAGAACTGTCCGCGTTTGTTGACGCGATGCAGGCTGCGGTGGCGTTCCAGGTCGCCAGCAGCGAACCCGTCGTCGTTTTGCCCTGCTACAACGGCGCGCGGCAGTTGCCGAATCTGACACCGCTGTTGGCGTGGGCCCTGACGCAGCGCGGTGGCAAAGTGTTGCTGCACGGCGTTAGAGCCGATCCGACGCGAGTCACGACCTTTGCGTTGTTCGAGGCGTTGGGATTTGCCATTGTTCAGTCTGCCGCAGAGGCGGAGCGGGCGCTTACATCGACTGGTTTTGCGTACGCGCCGCTCGACGCGATTCACCCGAAACTGGCCACGCTGATCGCTAACCGTTGGCGCATCGGCGTGCGTTCCACGCCGCACACCGTCACCAAACTGCTGCAACCCATCGTTGGCCGCAGTTTGCGGGTCGTCGCGTTGACTCACGGTGACTACATTGAGCGAATGTCGGCGCACTTGGCATCCGTGCCCGGCGCATCGGCAGCCGTTTTCCGTGGCTGCGAAGGTGAGCCGGTATTGCATCCCAAACGCGCGGTGCCAGTGCAGATATTCCAGAATGGCGCGTCGTTTATGCGCGAATGGCGCGGTGTACCCGAGCATGACCTGCCTGACACTTGCGATATCGCGACCACGGTCGCTTACATCGAGTCAGTGATTCATGGCAAACGCGAAATGCCGCCGTGGATCGACTGGCTGGCACGGCAAGTGCTTCAAGCGACCCATGAAATCAATGCAGAAACCGCCTAAAGCAGGCAAAGTATTTTTAGTTGGTGCAGGCCCCGGCGACATCGAACTGTTGACCCTGAAAGCTGCACGATTGCTGGCTTCGGCCGACATCGTGCTGATTGACGATTTGGCAGGCGACGAAGTTCTGGCGCTTTGTCCGCAAGCTCGCATCATTCATGTTGGCAAGCGTGGCGGTTGCAAAAGCACGCCACAGTCATTTATTGAAAAATTATTGGTACGTGAAGCGCTGGCTGGTCATGCCGTCGTGCGCCTCAAGGGCGGCGATGTGTCGCTGTTTGGTCGCGCCAGCGAAGAAATCTTTGCACTGGAAGCGGCTGGCATCGAATTTGAAATCGTCCCCGGGGTAACCGCTGGCCTCGCCGCCGCCGCCGAACTCAAAGCCTCGCTCACGCACCGAGATCACGCGCACGGCGTTGCGTTCATCACGGCGCACGGCGCTGAGGGGGCCGAGATTCCGTGGCAGGCGCTGGCGCAAAGCGCGCTGACGCTCGTGGTTTATATGGGCGTGGCGCGTGTTGCGTCGTTGCAGACGAGCTTGCTGGCGGGCGGTTTGCGCGGCGACACGCCGGTGATCGCGGTGGAGCGCGCCTCACGCGCCGATACGCGTAACGTGTGCTCGACCGTTGCGGCGATGGTCAATGATTTCGCTGAACAACAGCTCAAAAGCCCGGCGGTTTTGGTGATTGGCGAAGCGATGGCGGAACGAGCGAGAACACTCGCCGAAACGGCCCAACTCGCAACCGCCGTGACGCGCGTCGCATAATCAAGCCCCTTCTGTTCGCCGCTCGGGCACGCCGCCCAGCGCCAAAATCATGACCGCGATCCTGTTCTTTGCCCACGGCTCGCGCGACCCGCAATGGCGTGTGCCATTTGACGCCATCGTCGCCGACTTTCGCGGCATGCACGCGGCAAAGCTCGCCGAACTCGCGTTTCTCGAATTCATGGAGCCGAATTTTGCTTCTGGCGTGAAGACATTGGTCGATCAGAACGCGAAGCAGATTCGCGTGATCCCGCTATTCCTTGCGACTGGAGCCCACACCCGGCGTGATCTCATGGCGCTTATTGAGCAAGCGCAGGAAAATTACACCGGTGTGCGCTTCACGGTTGCCTCGCCGATTGGCGAAGTCGATTCGATTCGCAACGCGATTTCGAGCTGGGTAGCGACGCAGCTTTAGTCGCGGCTCGCACCGCGCCTACAACGTTCGCGAAGCCCGCACCAACGCCATCATCTGCTTCGCGTTCTCGGTAATCAGAGCCCAATTTTTTTCGGCAACCATCTCGCGCGTTGCGACCGCAGAACCGCCAATTGCGGCGATGTTTTTACATGCGAGCACAGCAGGTATTTCGTTGGCGGAAACGCCGGTCGCGCAAAAGTTGACTTGTGGAATCGGGGCTTCAATCATCTTGAGCCACGCCGCACCGCCAAACACCGATGCCGGAAAAAATTTCTGCACGTTAAAGCCCTCGTCGAGGCAATTCAACACTTCCGATGGCGTCACGGCGCCGGGTAACAGCGGCAACAGCGCGTTGCGGCAGGCGGATCCGACCGCATGTGTGAATCCCGGACAGACTGCGAATTTGGCACCCGCATCAACGCACGGGCGCACTTGCTCGGCCAGCGTCACGGTGCCCACGCCGACCAAAATCGGCAGGCCCGATTTCACGATGGCATTGATCGAGGCGAGCCCGGCACCGGTACGCAGGGTCACTTCGATGCTGCCAATGCCGCCCGCGATTAGTGCCTCAGCGAGCGGTACCGCGTTGTTGACGTCATCGATGATGGCTACCGGCACGTAGCCGAGTTTGCGTAGTGTGAGATTCAAGTCCATGGGTTGCCTCGTTGTTTCCTGTCAATTTCCAAAAATAGACGCGCCGCAATCGGCATCGGACACATTGTCCCGGAACGTCGCAAAAAGCTCGCGGCCCCATCCCGATTTTGCGAGCGGCACTGACGCATTTTCGCGCAATGCAAGCGTCGCGTCATCGACATGAACATGCAGTGTTCCCGCTTCGCAATCAACGGTTACTACGTCACCATCTTGTACGCGCGCCAACGCACCGCCGGCAGCGGCTTCTGGTGTGACATGAATGGCGGCGGGCACTCGGCCCGAAGCACCGGACATGCGACCATCGGTGACCAACGCCACCTTCAATCCACGATCCAGCAACACGGATAACGCCGGTGTGAGCTGATGCAACTCCGGCATGCCGCAGGCGCGCGGCCCCTGATTGCGCACGATCACCACGCTATCTGCGACGAAACGATTGGCTTTGAACGCAGTGATCACGTCGCCTTGTGCATCGAACACGTGCGCAGGCGCCGTGATCACGCGATGCTCCGGTGAGACGGCGGAAATTTTGAGAATGGCATGTCCGAGATTGCCTTTGAGCAAACGCAGGCCGCCTTCTGCGCTGAATGGTTCTGCGACCGGGCGCAGCACGGTGAGGTCTTCTGATTTTGCGACTGCGGGGGTGTAGGTGAGCTTATGTGTGTCCGCACTCAACGCCTGTGTGTACAGCGATAAACCTCGCCCCATCACAGTCTCAACATCATCATGCATCAGCGCCGCATCGAGCAGTTCACGCAGTAAAAACGCGGTGCTGCCAACGCGATTGAAATCGTTCACATCGGCTTCGCCGTTGGGATACAAACGGGTAAGAAGCGGCGTGACGCGAGACAGAGCATCAATGTCTTGCCACGTCATTTCAAAACCCGCCGCGCGAGCGATTGCGACCCAGTGCATCGTGTGATTCGTCGAGCCACCGGTTGCTAACAACGCGACGATTGCGTTAACCAGCACGCGCTCGTTGACCCATTCGCCAATGCCGAGTGGTGCCTTGGTGAGCGCTGCAATGCGGGCGGCTGCGGCGCGCGTGAGCAGCGTTCTGCGCGGATCGTTCGGCTGCACAAATGCCGCGCCGGGAACCATCAGGCCCATCGCTTCGAGCAGCATCTGATTGCTGTTCGCGGTGCCGTAAAACGTGCAGGTGCCTTCGGTGTGGTACGCGGCCATTTCGGCTTCGAGCAGCTTGTCTGGCGTCACTTTTCCCTGTGCGTGCAGCTTGCGTACGTTGGCCTTCTCCTTGTTCGACAAACCGCTCGGCATCGGCCCCGCTGGCACAAAAATCGTCGGCAAATGGCCGAACGAAAGCGCACCGATCAACAAGCCCGGCACGATCTTGTCGCAGACACCGAGCATCATCGCGCCGTCGTACAAATCATGCGTCAGCGCAATCGCAGTCGACATCGCGATCACGTCACGCGAAAAGAGCGACAGCTCCATGCCAGGCTGCCCCTGCGTCACACCGTCGCACATCGCTGGCACGCCGCCCGCGAACTGCGCCACGGCCGCATGTTTGCGAACTTCATCCTTGATGATCGCTGGGTAGTCGGCCAACGGCTGATGCGCGGAAAGCACGTCGTTATAGGACGATACGATGCCTATCATCGGCACCGGCTCGCTGACAACGCGAAGTTTGTCGCCACTGGGCAGAGCCGCAAAACCGTGCGCCAGATTGGCCGCGCTCAAGCGTTTACGCGCGACGCGATTGGCACGCTGCATTTCAACGGTCGCGAGATAGGCGGCGCGGCGCTCAATGCTGCGCGAGCGGATTTGCTCCGTGATGGCGTGAACTGTGGCGTTAAGAGGGGATTTGGGCTTCGGCATAAGTTATGTAGTTTTATAGCGGAGTAAAACTACATGCAACAACGGGCGGCCAAAATCCGACTCCCGTCTACAATTTGAACAATGGAAGCGTGGCCGAGCGGTTGAAGGCACCGGTCTTGAAAACCGGCGACGGGGCAACCCGTTCGTGAGTTCGAATCTCACCGCTTCCGCCAGAAGTCCAAGGTTTACGCGGTTTAGAGAAGAATCGCGGCCATCTACCCACAAAACGAGCCTCAAGTAAAAGTCGGTTTGTTTTGCGGTTTGCGTCGCAAGCAACTGTACAGTGGCTGCACGTGCACGTAGATGCTCCTAGAAGCGCTCGGTTTGAACGCCAAGGTGTGGCGTAAATACGAGGCCATGACCGACTCAAAGCACAGCCCGACGCTCGCATCGCATTTGTTTGCCCAAGACTGAGAAGCCACCGCAACTGCGCCTGACCGGCTCCAGCTATCGGACATCACCTTCCCGCAGACTGAAGAGCGCGGAGCGTATATCTGTTGCATGCTTGACCTGTTCAATCGATAGATCAAACACTTGGTGGTGGATTTGCACCCGCCAACGAGTCTAGTGATGGATGCCTACAGGTGGCAGAGTTTCGTGCTGGGCCACCAAAAACCGAGGCGTGGACGGACGAAAGGACTCATCTTTCACTACGACAAAGGCAGTCAATACGCGCCTATGGCACCGCGTGCACACCTGCCAAACTACGGCCACCGCCAATCAATGGGCGGCACCGGAAACTCCTATGACAATGCGCCTATCGAGAGCTTCTGGCATAGTCTTCAAGACACGCCACGAGGTGAATCGCTGCATGTTTGCGTACATCGAAGGTGTTTACAACACCGCGCGCATGCCTTCATCACTTGACTCGATATCACGGCGTGAGTGTCTGGGGCAATTTGATGGGAAGCTTCTTGCACAAAAGCAGCAGAAACAATCCTTATCGGAGAGCGAGTGTAGCGAGCCACTCCCCTTAAACACAGCCTTTTAGTTCCGCAGCTAATAATTGCGTTGGTTAATCACACAATGAAATATTGACAGGATCCTATCTCGCTGTGCTCTTTAAACCCGACGGTAGCGAAGCACAAAATAGTGGCTACGGATTGCGTATACTTTATCGCTGTCTTCTTGATCAAGGCGAGGTTCGTCACGCCCGTTTAATTTAAATGCGCGCAGACTGCTGGGCTCGAGGGGTTACCTCATAGAAATAGGTTGTTCCGCGTATGGCGGCGTGCTGGCTTAGTGAACTCCAGGATATGAAGAGCGCGCTTTTCTTTGGCGCTGCAAATCCCAATACTCCCGGTCGATCACCATGAAAATCTATGCTTACATGGTTTGATTCGAGCCCTTGCAGCGCGCGCTGCGGTGTCTGTGGCTTTCAAGGCGACTTGAATCGTTGGGTTTCTGCGGGGCACGCGACGCTTGCCGATCACGAAGTCCGGTTCGCCAAGTGTGGTGAATGCGAAAGCATCACAGCGCTCGAAGCGATCACGGATTTTGATCGTATCGACGAATGCGATACAGAAATTTTTCTGCGCCAATATGTAGAAAGCACTGCTGGGCCGTGGGAAATGTTCTGGCCTATCGCCTGTCTTCAGAACGCCAGTGCGAAATCGCTGCTGGATGTCGGTTGCGGTTTCGGCTTTACCACTGACGCATGGAAAGCAGTCGTCAATGAGCGCGCGTTCGGCTGCGATCCGGCACCTTACGCTGCGGCAGGCCGAGCGCTCCTCGGTAAGCACATTTACCACGCACTACTAGACGATGTTGCCGAGCTGCGCGGCGAGACGTTTGACGTGGTCTATTCCAGCGAAGTAATTGAGCATGTGCCCGATCCGGTCGCATTTGTAAATCTCCTCAACAGCCGCCTGAGTCGGAATGGCATACTGGTGCTCACGACGCCGGCGGCTGATTACATTGTTCCTGCGAGTGATCCGGCAACAGCTGAGGCCGCTCTGGCGCCCGGATTCCATGGGTTCTTGTTTTCCCGCACGGCGCTCGAGCGACTCCTCGTTTCCAGCGGCCTTGGTCACGTCATAGTGGAGCGGCATGGCGAACGACTGATTGCATGGGCCTCAAACGCAGAGATACAACGCACGCCGACGGAGGCCTGTGTCGATACGATTTTGCGTTATCTGTCGCTCAAGGTGACGGCCCTAAAGGACGCTTCCGGGTCGGACCATAAATCCTTGCGAGTCGGCTATGCGTATCGTTTGTTTAAAGAGCGTTTTTTGCGCGGACAACACGAGGAAATTGCCCTGCTTCGGCAAATGTTGCTGGCAGAGAGCGTCTTTGGAAAAGACTTGAACGTCACCTCGGCAGAAGAACTCGCGGAGCCTTTGCGAGCTCTGGATATTGGGCCGGTTGCCTTCGGCGGGTTTGCACGTTACTGTTTCCCGCAACTGGCGTTTCTGTTTGGCTGTTGTTCGGAGCACCTCGATCATCGCCATGCAGATGCATATGTTTGGTATGAGCTTGCAGTGTTGTCAACGAGAAAGTTGTGCGGGCTAACGGTATTAAGCGGTCTCGAAGCGGCCGCGTTTTCGTGGCAAGCGATGTTTAGACTGATCGCCCTTGACGCAACGTCAGGTCGCGAGGATCGTGCTATCGGGCGCTTGCTGAAGTGCATAGAGGCGACTGCACATCCTGATCCATCGCTGGGCGGTAGCGCGCCTGCCGCGCAGGCAATTTGGAATCAGCTGGACGTGTGGGCGTCGAATTTGCTGAACAGGCGCGACAGTGATGCGCTGCAACGGCTTGCAGAACTCTTCGAGCGGGGCACGGCGCAACACGCGATCGGACAGGACGCTTTGGCGTTCGGAGCCATGCGCAAGCTCACCCATAGTTACTTTCACCTGTGTAGCTGCGTCGCTCGGGGTGATGCGGCAGAAGGCTTTGCTACGCTATTACGGCTGCGCGCGCATGTTGTTACAGATCGTCCGTCCGAGGAGCGCTGGTTTGCACTCCTGCGCTTGCGTCTGGTGATTCTAGAGTCACAATTGCCGAAGCAGAGCCCGACCTCGTACGCGTCCATGCCGAAACAGACGTGGACTTTACCGCCGACGTCCCCTGAATGAAATATCAGCCGCCTCGTCAAGATTTCAACAACCTTAACAGACGGTGAAGGAAGCGCGACTCAGAGACCGGGTTGTAACGTCGGTCAACTCATTTCGGTTCAAAGTGCCAATCCAACCCTCGTAGATTTGGCGCGCAAGTCTTCCCACAGCGCACCCACGCCCATCAGCGCATCCCTCGTGTCGGTGCGCAACTTCTCCAACCCAGCGCCTGCTAGCTCACGACCGTGTGCGTTGCCAAAGCGTCCATCACAGCGTTCATGATTCGACAGGCTCCCCACGAACGGAGAGATCGCTCTTGAAGCGGAAGGCGGCGCAATGCCACCGGACCCCTCACCCTAACCCTCTGCCGCAAGGGGAGAGGGGAATCAGGCCAATCCCCCAATAGAATAGCTGTATGGCTATCCACGACGACACGCTCAGCAGCGCCCGCGCACGACAGGACGACGTCCCGTCTGATCGTGTGATCGCGCCGAAGAGCGAGAGCAAACAGGAAGAGGCGTTGGAGCGCGCGCTGCGGCCGAAGCAGCTGGACGAATACATCGGTCAGGAAAAAATTCGCGGGCAGCTTTCGATTTTTATTGAGGCGGCGCGGTCGCGTAAAGAGCCGCTGGATCACGTGTTGTTGTTTGGCCCGCCGGGGCTCGGCAAGACCACGCTTTCGCACATCATCTCGCGCGAGATGCGCGTGAACCTGCATCAGACTTCAGGCCCGGTGCTCGAGAAAAAAGGCGATCTTGCGGCGCTCTTGACCAATCTTGAGCCGAACGATGTGCTCTTTATCGACGAGATTCATCGCATCAGCGCGGTGCTGGAAGAGACGCTCTACAGCGCGATGGAGGATTACGCCATCGATATCATGATCGGCGAGGGACCGGGCGCGCGCTCGGTGAAACTGGACTTGCCGCCGTTCACGCTGATCGGCGCGACCACGCGCGCGGGCATGCTGACTAATCCGCTGCGCGACCGTTTTGGTATCGTGGCGCGGCTGGAGTTTTATAGCGATGAGGAGCTGTCGCGCATCGTCACGCGTTCAGCAAATTTGCTGAGCGTGAACATGGACAGCGCGGGCGCGACTGAGATCGCAAAGCGCTCGCGCGGCACGCCGCGTATTGCCAATCGACTGTTGCGTCGCGTTCGAGATTTTGCGGAGGTGAAGGCGAACGGGCATGTGACGCATGCCGTTGCGGATGCTGCGCTGGTGATGCTGGATGTTGATGCCAGCGGGCTCGACGTGATGGATCGCAAATTGCTTCAGACTATTGTCGAAAAATTTGCGGGCGGGCCAGTCGGCGTGGACAATCTGGCCGCAGCCATCAGCGAAGAGCGTGAAACGATTGAGGATGTGATCGAACCGTTTTTGATTCAACAAGGCTACATCCAGCGCACCAGTCGCGGGCGTGTGGCGACGGCGCGGGCGTATCGGCATTTTGGGTTGGTGCCGCCTGCTGCAATGGGGACTGGTGAGCTGTTTACAGAATGAAGCCGTTCTCCATTCAAGTCCGAATTTATTACGAAGACACCGACGTCGGCGGAGTTGTGTATTACGCCAACTATCTGCGCTATCTGGAGCGTGCGCGCACCGAATGGTTACGCGCTGCGGGGTTCGAGCTTGACGTGATTCAGCGCGACATGAAGGCGGTGTTTGTCGTGCGTCGTGTCGAGGCGGATTATCACTTGCCCGCATTGCTTGGCAATATGATCACCGTCACCGCTGAACCCATTGAAGTCGGCGCGAGCAGGCTCGTAATTCGTCAACGCGTTCTCCGTAATGTCGACAGTAGCGACGGCGGTGATGAACTGTTACTGTCCGCTACAGTCACACTGGCATTCATTGCCAGCGATTTGTCCGGCCCCATCCGTATGCCGCCGTTGTTGCGTGCTGCCATGAAATCAACTATTCCTGCGATTGCCGAATGAAGCCAACTGCCGATCTGTCGTTTCTTCACCTGATTACCGGGGCCAGCCTGCCCGTGCAGGCCGTCATGCTGCTGCTGGTGCTCTTGTCCCTGTGGTCGTGGTGGCTGATTTTTTACAAGGGCGCGACGCTGAAGCGAGCAGCCAAACGTAACGCTGCGTTCGACGACACATTCTGGCAAGGCTCGGATTTGAATCAGCTCTACCAACGCGTCAGCGAAGGGCGCGAAAAGCAAGGGCCGCAGGCGGAGGTGTTCGCTGCAGGCTTCCGCGAATTCATCAAGCAGAAACGACAGACAACAGTTTCGAAAGAGGCGGTGGTCGATGGCACGCGTCGCGCGCTCAAAGCCGCGATGCAGCGCGAAATTGATGCGCTTGAGCATCAGCTTCCGGGTCTCGCCACGGTCGCCAGCGTGAGCCCGTACATCGGCCTGCTGGGCACGGTGTGGGGCATCATGAATTCGTTTCGCGGTCTCGCGAGCGTCGGGCAGGCAACGCTCGCGCAGGTCGCACCGGGCATTGCTGAAGCGCTGATCGCGACGGCGATTGGCCTGTTCGCTGCCATCCCGGCGGTCGTGGCGTACAACCGTTTTCAGGCGCAACTGGATCGCATTCAGACGCAGCTGGAAACCTTCATGGAAGAGTTTCTCAACATCCTGCAACGTCAGGCTTAGGCGCGGGCCATGCAACGCCGCAAACTCGTCAGCCAGATCAACGTCGTTCCCTTCATCGACGTGATGCTGGTGCTGCTTATCGTGTTCATGATTGCGACGCCCGCGTTGCGCACGGGCGAAATCGAATTGCCGAGTGTGGGTCAGCCGCTCACTGCGACGCAGAGCGATCCGATTGAAGTGACAGTCAAATCCGACGGCGCTTTGAGTCTGCGCGATGGCAATGTCACTTCGCGCGAAAAATTGACGCGAGCGACCGTTGTTACACGCGTGCTTGAACTACAGAAAGTGAAGGATCGCCCCGTAGTTATTGCCGCTGACAAGAACGTCAAGTACGACGAAGTGGTGGGCCTCCTCGGCGCGTTGCATGCGCAGGGCGTGAAACGAGTCGGGCTCGTCGCTAAAGAGGGCGGTTAGTCAGCGTTTCGATGGAAGGCTCAAAAACTACCGCCTGGATCGGCGCGATTCTTGTTCACATCGCGTTGTTGGCGATGCTGATCTTCAGCGTTCGCTGGAAGCATGTTGAGCATGAACCAGTGGCGGTCGAGTTAGTCACATCAGTCGCGCCGCCCGAAGCCGTTGCGCCACCTGCACCCACCCCGGAGCCGGTCACGCCGCCTCCACCACCGCCGCCCAAGGCCGCGCCGCCTCCACCGCCCGCTGTTAAGTCACCGCCGCCTCCGCCCGCACCGAATCCCGCAGATATTGCTCGCGAGAAAGCGCAGGCAGCCGAGAAAGAAAAGGCGAAACTGGAGAAGCAGCGCGCCGACGCCGAAAAGGACGCACTGAAAAAGCAGAACGATCTGCGCGCGCGCGATTTGAAAGTGGCGCAGGATAAAGCCGCGAAAGAGTCGCAAGCGGCGCAGGCCGCCGCCGACAAGCTCGCGCGTGAAACCGCCGACAAGTTGGCCGCAAAGCAAGCCGCTGATCGTGCCGAGGCTGCGGAGAAGGCGGCGCGTGACGCAGTAACCGCTCGTGCGCGTGCGAAGGCTGAAGGCGACTATGTGGCGAAGATTCGCTCCAAAGTTCGAGGCAACATCATTGCTGAAGTTACTGGTAATCCTGAGGCGGTATTCGCAGTGGTGCAATTGCCCACCGGCGAAATCCTGACCGCAACGCTTGTCAAGCCAAGCGGCAACGCCGCCTACGATCAAGCCGTGGAGCGCGCTATTCTCAAGTCTTCCCCGCTACCCAAACCCGATCAGGCGGACGTTTTCAAGCGCGAGTTGACGCTCAAATTCCGCCCGCAAGAGTAGCGGCGCTGGCAACACGGCCAAAATCGCGCTATGGTTCGCTCTGATTCGCAATGCGTAAATGAGCTGGCAGAAAATACTGCCGCATACCAGTGAGGAAAACCATGTCAGATGTTTCAAATTCAACCGTAGCGCCCCCCGCGCAACGCTTCACGTCGTTTGCCGAGTTCTACCCATTTTATCTTGGCGAACATCGAAATTCGACCTGCCGCATCCTGCATTTTTGCGGCACCTCAATCGCACTTACGCTGACGCTCTATGCCCTATGGAGCGGGCAATACTGGCTGATCGTGGTGGCGGTGATTCAGGGCTACGCGTGGGCCTGGGTCGGGCATTTCGGATTCGAGAAAAACAAGCCCGCCAGCTTCAAGCAGCCGCTGTACTCGTTCATGGGCGACTGGGTGATGTGGTTTCAGTTGCTAACCGGAAAGATCAAATTTTCTGGGTAATCTTCGAAGGAAAGCGACTATCAGCTTTTCGCTGAACCGCACACTGCATTGGGGCTCGCAGCTTAAAATCATGAATAGCGACATACAAATAAAATTGGTGGTAGCCCCCGTGTAGTGGCGCTTTTAGACAAAAGCTGATACGGTCGCAATCCATCCTTCCAGCGGATCAGCCTCGGCCGGAATGCTGTAGCCGTGACCCCCCGGAACCTGGGTGTGGACGAAGGCCATCGCCGCTTGCACCGCGCACAAAACCGCGTCGAGTGCATCGCCGGAACCGTCTTCGACGCAGAGGTTTTCCAGCGCTCCCGGCATGGTCAATTCAAGCGGCGCAATGCTCGTGTGCCCGGACGTAATGGCTGCAATGATTTCCATGCGCGCTTCGCGTCGATCCGGACGTGCGCCCTCCTTGCCGTCTTTCTTGTAGCTGCCGCGAATGATTTTTCGTGCGAGGTAGCCGGGATAAGCTTCCAGCGCGATGCGGGAATCTTGCGATGGTGCGCAGGGCAACACACATACGCCTGCCTCCAGCAAGCGCGGCACGCCTTCGAAAAACATGAGACCCACCGGCGGATTGACGAGCTTCATTGGGCTCGATGATCCGGCAGTAGCATCACCTTTCCGTGCGATGTAGCGCGCGCCCATCGGACGTGATTCGCGCACTGCGTTGAGCGCATCTTTGAACGCGTCTTTGCCGAGCAACTGGACGTGTCGAACCAACTGCGGCCACGCTTGCGGCCAGCCAAGTGTGACGATCAGTTCACGCGGCAAACCGAACGGAAAGTCAAAGCCGCCGACCCACGGCCCGGGCGTTTGCAGCAACGCCTCGAAATCGGCAAACGAGGTGAGGTGGGTGATCGCCTTGATCGACAGGCACGCGCCACGCAGTTCCGCATGGGCCACTGTGATTGCCTTACGCGGGCCGGGCGCAGACGTGAAATCAATGCCGAGAATCGTATGCGGCGCTGGCGTCACTGTTGCGACCTCAGTAACACGTTACAACGCATCAATTTCCGCCGCCTCAAACCCCGCCGCCAGCCGTGCCTCGCGGTTGAATGGTCCCCTGAGCTTCGGCGCGCGATATTGCTCGGCGAGCCGTGCGTACGTGGCGATCGGATCAAGACTCCGTTCCCTGCAAACATAGCGATACCAGCGATTGCCCACCGCAACATGCCCGATTTCGTCACGCAGAATGGTGTCGAGAATCGCAGCGCCTTTGTGGTCACCAGCGGCGGCGAGTTTGCTGCGAATTGCCGGTGATGCGTCAAGCCCGCGCGCTTCCAGCGTGCGTGGCACCAGCGCCAGTCGGGCTAGTAAATCGCCTTTGGTTCTCTCGGCCATCTCCCACAGACCGTCGTGCGCCGGGAAGTCACCGTACTGATGATCGTGCTTCGACAGGTGTTCGCGTAACAACATAAAGTGATGCGCCTCTTCCTGCGCGACATTGGCCCATTCGCGATAGAACGCGTCGGGCAACCCTGAGAATCGCCACGTTACGTCCAGTGCCAGATTGATTGCGTTGAATTCGATATGCGAAAGCGCATGAATTAAAGCGGCGCGGCCCTCGACGCTGCCTAGCGATCGCCGAGGCGCTTCTTTCGGAGAGACTAGGGCCGGGAGGGCAGGTCGACCGGGAAGATTGGCCAATTCGATGAGCAATGACTCACTGCCCGTGGGCAAGGCGGCAATATCGATGGCGCGCACGAAAGCGGTCTTGTGGTCAATTTCGGCCTCGGCAAGTGCCGCGAGGCAAAGGCTACGCAATGTGGGCGTGTCAACGGCGACGGCGATGTTCATATGCCAATTGTTGCTTGTGCGCCCATTTAGGTACCCACTAAACAAGTTTGCCGCTGAATACGGCCAGTCGTCGATAATTGAGGCTTGTCTTCTTAGTGACTGCCAATGTCGGCATTTCACGTTGCCATCTGCCCATTCACATTTTGGGCATTTGTGGCCCTTCATGGGCGGTGTGGCGGCGCTGGCGGTTGAGGCCGAGCAAACCCGCCGACGACGAAGGCCACGTAGACGAAGAACTGCCAAGTCGAAACGTAGGTGAAGTCGCTGACCCACAGCTGGGCGGGCCTGTCAGCGTGGAACGGCCGATTGAGTCGATCGAGTGGACACGGCACCTTCGCGTCAGGGACTGTCGTTCGCACGCTCTGGCCGCGCACCACGCCTCGCAGTCCGAGCGGGCGCATCAGGCGCTCCACGGGGCAGCGGATCACCTCGATGCGCTCGCGATTGAACTGCTTCCAGACCTTGTCGGCGCCGTAGGTGCGGATGTTGGCGTTCCACACGCGATCAAGCTCGGGCATCAATCGCGCATCGAGATTGCGCCGCGGCGGACGCTGCGCCGGATCGCTTCGACGCTCGTACTCGCGCCAGTACATCGACGGAGCAACCCGCAGGATCTTGCAGATCGGCTCGACCCCGAAACGAGCGCGGTGCTAGTCGGCGAATGCCATTACGACTTCGAGCGCCGTCGGAAACGCCTGAGCCCTCTGCGAGCACAAGCTTGACCGCCTCGGCTCGATACTCGTGGCTAAAAATTCGTTTCAGTACTGATTGCATAAATGACTCGTTGATTCGGTGACAATTACCAAATCCGTGGCGTCGGTTTTAACGAGCCCCTACGAAACTGAGCAGGCGCTCCCTCCGGATCCTTCAGACGGGTCGTCGCAAGGGTCGAACATCACATGAGTTGGTACTATGTGTGACAAATTGCCGAACGTGTGATGAGCGAGTTTTCGATGCTGAACACTGAGCGAAGGAGCGCGCTCTGTTTTTCCACCAGCCCTTTGAAAGTTGATTGATGTTTGGACGAAGCCGGTTGGCACTAGGCATTGGCGCGGGCCTGACGATCGGCTTTCTTGCGCTGATCGTGATCGTGGGAACCACCATCTGGCTGGTGGACCGCGGTAACACCGAGCTGGAGCAGTCGGCGTTGTACCGCACGATCCGCATCGCCGCGGTGGAGCTGCGCGATCATTTGCGCACCGCAGAGTCGAGCCAGCGCGGATTTCTTCTGACCGGCAACCAGATTTATCTGGCCCCTTACGACACGGCCAAGACGCGGGCGCGGCAGGAGCTGGATGATCTGGGCCGTATGATTGCGCCGGATGCCCCCAACCGGGCCATGCTGCCCAGGTTGTCGGAATCGGTGGGCGAAAAGATCGCCGAGATGGACAACAGCATTGCGTTAAAAAGTGCCGGCCGCGATGCCGACGCCATGGCATTGCTGCAGAGAAATCGCGGCAAGACGCTGATGGATGAAATCAATGTCTTTCTCTACGGCGCGATATTGATCGCCGACGAGAACAGCACGCTCAACAGCGCAGAACAGCAACGCAATGCTTCACTGCTGCGCTGGATATCGGCGGGCGCCGCCGTGGTCATCATTCTGGTGGTGTTCGTGGTGGTCTTTACTGTCCAACGCAACGCGCACGATCTGAAACTGGCGCGCGATGAAGTGCAGGCAATCAATCTGACGCTGGAAGAACGTGTGAAGACCCGCACGGCCGATCTGGCCATGGCGCGGGAACGCGCAGAAGTCCTGCTTACCGAGGTCAATCATCGCGTGGCCAACAGTCTGCAGCTGGTGGCGGTGCTGGTGCGGATGCAAATGCGTTCCGTCACCGATACGGCGGCCAAGGATGCCTTGCTTGAAACGCAATCGCGGATCAATGCAATCTCGCTGATCCATAAGAGCCTTTATACGTCAGGCGATGTGACAAACGTGGCGCTGGATGATTATCTGGGCGCCATGCTGAGCAATATGGAAACGGCGATGAAGAAGGAAGGCCATACCGCCGTCCTGAAATGTTATCTGGAGCCGATTTCGCTACGCACTGACGCCAGCGTGAGCTTGGGCGTGGCCGTCCAGGAACTGGTCACCAACGCCTTCAAATATGCCTATCCCGCCGACAAGCCCGGCGAGGTGCGGGTGCGGCTGAAGAGATTGGAGGACGGCAAAGCCGAACTGACGGTCGAGGATGATGGCGTGGGGATTGCGCCGAACGCCACGCATGCGGGCACGGGGCTGGGCAGCAAGATCATCCATACGATGGCGTCTGCGCTGCAGACACATGTGGAATATATCAACCGCACGCCGGGTACGGCGGCGCGGCTGGTGCTGACGACGGCGAATGCGTAATGGGGTCTGCGATGAAATTTCGACTGTCTGCGATTGCTTCACTTGCGTGTCTCAGCGCCGCCTCGTTTGCCGCGGGCGGGGAGGGGCTGACCACGCCGGTCAAATTGCCTGCGTACGATGCGGCGCGGGCTTCCTGCAGAGCGCCAACTGGTTTGCATAAGAAGCTGGTATTCGTGCAGGACAATCGACGTGAGTTCATGCAAGGCGCGGGACGCGGGCTGGAAGCCGCGGCGCGGGCGCGGGGCCTCGGCTATAGCGTTGCCTTTGCTAATAATGATCCTGCGCTGATGATCAAACAGGTTGGCGACATTGCGACCGATAAAACGGGCGCGATTGTGGTGGCGCCGATCGATCCGCCGTCGCTGACACCGGCTTTGAAGAAGGTGCTCGGCGCGGGCGCCTATGTGGGTGCCATCGTGCCGCCGCCGGCGACGACGGTGCTCAACGCGCCGCAATATCTGACCGGCAAAGTTCTGACAG
Organism: Burkholderiales bacterium; assembly: GCA_025354165.1. GTDB lineage: Bacteria > Pseudomonadota > Gammaproteobacteria > Burkholderiales > Casimicrobiaceae > Casimicrobium. The sequence goes on from JANXNI010000032.1 coordinate 47,340, forward strand.
ATGCGGCGGCAAGTTACATCCGCACGCGGCTTGGCGGAAAGGCCAAGGTTGTGCTGCTGACGCATGACAGCCTGCAATTTCTGGCACCGCGTTTCACCGCGATGCGCGATACCCTGCGGAAACTGCCAGGCGTGACGATTGTGGCCGACATTTCGCCCGCCACAGTCGATAAGGAGGGCGGATATAGCACGATGAAGACGATCCTGCTGGCGCAACCGAATATCGATGTGGTGCTTGGCGCGGACACGGTCGTGCTGGGAGCGCTGGCGGCATTGCGCGAAGCGGGCAAGGCGCGGGCGGATCAGTTTCTGGGCGGTATCGACGGCGAGCAGGAAGCGATCGTCGAGATTAAAAAAGGCGGCAGCCCCTACAAGGCGAGCATAAGCCTTGCCTCATCCATATTCGGTTATGCGATGGGCCAGCAGGCCGCTGATTGGCTGGACGGAAAATCCATCCCGCAGGCAATGGATATTCTGCCCAAGGCGCTCACCAGCAGCAACATCGCGGACTATGAACGCGACACGGCCAACCCCGGCGCGGTATACGCCGATCCGTCGCGGCGCGCGTCTTATCTGACGATGTACGGCAATATCTGTTTCGATACGCGCGAAAACTATATTAATTTCCCTTGGTCCTCAGAAACTAAATAGCTCCATCGCGGAGGCCGCCCTGGTTGCGCCACGGTGTTTCGCGAGCGTGTAGAGCGGTATACTATTTTGACGGAGGTCACGCCGCTCCGGGCTGCCCTGCTACCCCAACGTGTGGGGGCCGCCCCCGCCCTGCAGGCGTGCAGCGCCCCGCCGAGCCCCGCTTGCAACCTCGCACAGAATAGAGCAGCCCGCCAGCCATGACCGCCAACCCTTTCGTCATCCTCTACGTCGAAGACAACGACTACCTCCGCCAGTCGTTCGCCGAGTTGCTCGCCACTGCCGGGCGCCGTATCGTGTGTGTGGCTGACGGCGCCGGCGCGCGCGAGGCGCTGCGCGAGCAGAGCGTGAACTTGCTGATGACCGACATCAACCTGCCCGACGGCTCGGGCCTCGACGTGGCGCGCGAGGCGCTTCGGCAGAACCCGAGGCTGCCGGTGATCGTCTGCTCGGGGCATGACTTGAGAGGCGTCGCCGAGGCGCTCGGCCCTACCGCTCATACGCTGAGGAAGCCCTGCGAACTCGACGAACTCGAGGCGCTGGTCGAGCGGCTCGCGCGCGGAGCGACCTGACTGCCTCGACCCCGGCCGCCGGGCGGCGGTGCGATTTTTTTGATGGCCGAGGCGGACGCCAGTGTTCGGCAGCTCGAGGACTTCCTCGGGGGGCGCGAAGCTACGTATGTCGCTACAGTACCCCGGCCGCTCGCCGTGCGCAACACGGTACAGACGAGAACGTGTGAGTTTGCAAACCAGATCGCTCCTTCGCCGCAGTCTGGACTTGCTTCGGCCCTTTCCTCTCAGTGATTGGGCGCCTTGCCCAATCAGGGGACGAGCCACCGCCCAGAAGGATCGTTTCTCTCTGCTCCTCGATGCAGCCTCACCCGCGTAGGGAGGACGCTCCGCGCATTTCAGTGCCTGCGAAAAGGACCAGGACTCCCGGTTGGCTAAAGCCGAGTCCTCTGGCCTGGAGAACAAGTGCACGCGCACATCCGGCTCACACTGTGAGATGACGTATCGGTCTGTTCTATGTTGATCGCGTTGAACTCGATGTGAGCCAGTGCGTGAATCAGTGCGGCGCGGCCTTCGACCGTGGCCAGCGAGCGCCGTCGTGCGTCCTTGGTCGGAAGTAGCAACGGTTGTGCTGGGCGCCCGGGAACACTGGGCAATTCAGTGAGCGAAGACTCACTGCCGATTGGCAGGGTATCGATATCAATGGCACGCACTGATGCTGCTTTGTGGTCAATGTCGGCGTCTGCAAGCGCTGAAAAGCACAGGTTTCGCAACGTGGTCACGTCAGGAGCATCAGTGTCGTTCAAGCCTCAATTGTTTCCTGTTATCAAGTTTGCTGAGCGAATACGCTCAGTCGTCGATAATCGAGGGTTGTCTCCTTCCGATTGCCAGTACTGGCATTTCACGTCCCCGTATGCACATTCACATTCTGGGCATTTGCGGCACCTTCATGGGCGGTGTTGCGGCGCTGGCTCGCGAGGCCGGGCACCGCGTTACCGGCTGTGACGCCAATGTCTATCCACCGATGTCCGATCAGCTCACCGCCCTTGGCATTGAGCTGATCGAAGGCTATTCCGCCGATCAGCTCAATTTGAACCCGGACTGCTTTGTCATCGGCAATGTCATCACGCGCGGCAATCCGCTGATCGAGGCGATCCTGAACGCGGGCGCTGAGTATGTATCTGGCCCGCAGTGGTTGGCGTCGAACGTGTTGCACGGGCGCTGGGTGCTGGCGGTCGCCGGCACGCACGGAAAGACGACGACCACGTCCATGCTGGCGTGGATTCTGGAGCACGCCGGTCGTGCGCCAGGATTTTTGATTGGTGGCGTTGCGCAGGATTTTGGCGTGTCCGCGCGTTCTGGCAATTTGAAGGAGCCGATGTCGCCCTTCGTGATCGAAGCCGATGAATACGACACGGCGTTTTTCGACAAGCGCAGCAAGTTTGTGCACTACCGGCCTCGCACGCTGGTGCTCAACAATCTCGAATACGACCATGCTGACATCTTTCCTGACGTCGCCTCGATCCGTCGTCAGTTTCATCACGTCGTGCGCACCGTTCCGTCGAGCGGCCGCATCGTCAGCAATGGACGTGATGCAGAACTGGCCGAGACGCTCGCTATGGGGTGCTGGAGCGAGCGTGAGCTGTTTGGCGTCGAGCAGGGCTGGCACTTTGTCGATCACGCGCGCGTTGATTTCGGTGGACAGCGCTTTGGTGATCTCGCGCTCGCGATGCCAGGCGAACACAATCGGCTGAATGCATTGGCTGCGATTGCAGCGGCAAATCATGTGGGTGTCTCTCCAACAGAAGCTATTCAGGCATTGGCCACCTTTCAAGGCGTTAAACGACGCATCGAGCTACGGGGTGAAGTGGCGGGTGTTAAGGTCTACGACGACTTCGCGCATCACCCGACTGCGTTCGCTGCCACGGTTAGCGCCATGCGCAAAGCCGCAGCGCCCGGTGAACGTGTCCTAGCGGTATTCGAGCCGCGCTCCAACACGATGAAGCTGGGCGCGATGCGTTCGCGATTGGCTGAGAGTTTTGAGGGCGCGGATCGCGTGTTTTCGTACTCGGGTGGCGTCGACTGGGACGTTGCCGCCGCCATGCAATCACTAGGTGATCGCGCAGTTAATGCAAACGACATCGGCGCACTCGCCAACGCGCTGGTTGCCAATGCACGACGTGGCGATCACATCTTAATCATGAGTAATGGCGCTTTTGGCGGCATTCATCAACGCGTGCTCGAACAGTTACGTCGTGCACACTCGCATCAGGGCTAGGGCTACGGATATGGCAGGTTCAAAATTTTCACTACCACCGATCAAGCGTACTGGCGGGGATCCAGAGGCGCGTAGCCGTCAGCTACAGGCGGTTGAATCCGACATTGAGGCCGGTCGCTTGTCAGAGGCTGCTTCGATGTTGAACGAGCTTGCGCTGGCCGACCCCAATGACGTGCGCGTTTACGTCACAGGCTGGATGCTGGCGAGCAAGGCCGGGAATGCCGCTGCGGCGCTGCAATCAGCCGAGCGTGCGGTGGCTCTCGCGCCGATGTCAGCCATCGCGCATTATTGTCTGAGCGAAGCGCAACAAGGTCGGGGCAATGTTGGCGCTGCGCGCACCAGCATTGATCAGGCGCTGATGCTTGCACCCACCAATTTACGGTTCCGCGAACTGGCGGTCAATCTGGCCAATGCGCAGGCTGACCACGCGACAGCGGAGAACCATTTGCGGGCAGCTTTTGCGCAGAATCAAGACATACCCGGCCTCAAAACGATGATCGGAAATGCACTGCGTTATCAGTCGAAATTCGACGAGGCAGAGACGTGGTTGTCAGAAGCGCTTGCGATCAATCCAGACGACGTCGAAGCGCTGCACGGGCTTGCCATGGTGGCCTATCTGCAGGATGACCGTGCTACCGCTCAACACTATCTCTCGACCGCGCTCAAACATCGTCCCACGGATACCGGGTATCTTTATCTGGATGCGGTATTCAAGGGCGAAGCACCATCGCAGCCGCCCGAGGCCATGACTCGCGGCTTGTTTGATCGGTACGCTAATCGATTCGATACGCATTTGGTCGGGGCGTTGAAATATCGCGTTCCACAGAAAGTATCAGCGGCAATCCTTTCGCGATTCCCTGATCGCAAGCTTAATATTCTTGATATCGGCTGTGGCACCGGTTTGCTGGGCGTATCGCTCGGTCGAATCGACGGTTTCTTTGTTGGCGTAGATTTGTCGATGGCGATGCTGGAAGAGGCAGCGAAGCACCATGTCTATTCGCGCCTGCATCATGTGAACTTACTTGATGCGCTGGAAGCAACCGACGCCAACGAGTACGAAGTTATTGCGGCGTGCGACGTGTTCATTTATCTCGGCGCACTTGACGGTGCTATTGCCAACGCGTTCAAAGTGTTGCGACCGGGCGGATGGATGTTTTTCTCGTGCGAAAACACGCCCGATGACGGCCCTGATTTCGTTGTGAGGAAATCTATGCGCTATGCGCAGTCGCAAAAGTACGTGAAGGGACTGCTCAAAACAACCGGATTTGCTGTACCCGCGATCGAAGAGCTTGACCTGCGTATGGAGCAGACCGAGGCGATCACCGGTTTTCTAGTTTCAGTGCAGAAACCAGCATAAGCACTCGATATGGCCGTGCAAATTGACGACCGGCTCATCGTTGCGATTTCGTCGCGCGCGCTGTTTGACTTGAGCGAGAGTCACGCGGTCTACGAGAGCGGTGGCGTCGAGGCCTATCAACGCCATCAGATTGATCATGAAGATGACCTCCTGCAACCGGGCGTGGCCTTTGAGTTGACTCGCAAGCTGCTACGCCTCAATGAGGCGAGTCGGCAGCACGTTGAAATCGTACTGCTGTCACGCAATAGCGCCGATACTGGCCTGCGGATTTTTAACGCCATCAGCCATTACAAACTGGGCATCACACGGGCCGTTTTTACCAGTGGTCGTGACACGTCCCGTTACGTTCCAGCGTTGGGTACGCATTTGTTTTTGTCGGCCGACCCCGAGGACGTGCGCCACGCGCTGGAATCGGGTCATGCGGCGGCGACGATTGTTCCGCACCGGGGCGCGGCAAATGTGGTTGATGCAATCGTGCCGCAGGACGACGACGAGCTGCGCATCGCCTTCGACGGTGACGCAGTGCTGTTCTCTGACGAAGCTGAGCGCGTGTTTCAGTCGCAAGGCTTGGATGCATTTACGGCATCCGAAGCGAAGGCTGCCGAGACGCCGCTCGGCGGTGGGCCGTTCAAAAATTTCCTCGCTGCGCTGCATCGCATCCAGACTGATTTTCCGCGTGATCGACAACCGATCCGCACAGCGCTTGTCACGGCGCGTTCAGCCCCGGCGCATGAACGTGTGATCCGCACGCTGCGCGCCTGGGGCGTGCGCATCGACGAAGCACTTTTTTTAGGTGGTCTCGACAAGGCGGAGTTTCTTCGCGCCTTCGGGGCCGATATCTTCTTTGACGACCAGCGGCGGCATGTTGAATCTGCCAGCCGAGTCGTCCCCGCCGGGCATGTTCCGCACGGTATCTCTAATCCGATTAAATGAATCTACTTTTCGAAGACGACGGCCAGATCAAGGCCGGTCTCATCATTTCCGAGACCGACGCATCGGCACAAGTTGAGCTGGCCGGTGGCCGGCGCATCAAGGTCAAGAACGCCAATGGGCTGCTGCACTTTGCCTCGCCGTCGGCAGTGGATTTGATGGCGGCGGCAACCCTTCAACGTGCCGATATTGACATGGCGCTGTTGTGGGAGTCGGCCGCGGGAACGGAAGAGTTTTCTTTCGGTGAGCTGGCTACGGAATACTTCGGCGCAACGGCGACGGCCGTGCACCAGGCGGCAACCCTGCTCGCGCTTCAGCAGTCACCGATGTACTTCTACAAACGCGGAAAAGGCCGCTACAGGCGGGCTCCGGAAGATGCGTTGAATGCGGCGCTCGCTGGTGTGGAACGGAAGGCACGGGAGTCCGAGCAGATTGAAGTCTGGGTGCAGGCGCTGCTCGCGGGGAAAGCACCGGTCGAAATTTCATCGAATTGGGTGCAACTTTTAAATAACCCGGAGAAACAAAGCCTCGGTTATCGTGCGCTGGTCGCCGCAGCGGATCGCGCGCGAATGGCACCGGTGCATTTGCTGGCGAAAGCCGGCGCAATTCCGTCGACGCACGCACTGCACTTTCAACGCTTTTTGCGCGCTACCTTTCCAAAAGGGATCGCGTTTCCGTCGTATGTTGCGTTGCCCGCGATTGCCGATTTACCGACTGCGGATGTGCAGGCATTCAGCATCGACGACGCAACGACGACCGAAATCGACGACGCCCTTTCTGTGCAACCGCTTGGCAATGGCTGCTTCCGCCTTGGCATTCACATCGCAGCACCCGCGCTAGCCATCACTGCACACAGCGAGCTTGATCGCGTGGCTCGTGACCGCTTGTCGACGGTTTACATGCCGGGCCACAAGATCACCATGTTGCCCGATGCCGTGATTGCCGAGTTTTCGCTGGACGAAGGTAAATCGCCCGTGGCACTTTCTCTTTATGCGATGATCGACGCCTCGATGCAAGTGACGAGCACCGAGACGCGCGTTGAGCGCGTGCCAATAGCCTGCAATTTACGGCTCGGTTCGCTTGACGAGCTCGAATGGTTGGATCCAGCAAACGATAGCAAGCACAGGTACGGTCCTGCTATGCGCACGCTCCACGCCTTCGCGCAGGCTCGCGCCGAGGCGCGTGGCGAGCAGCCGCAAAATCGCGTTGACTACAGCTTTGCTGTGCATGGCGACCCCGACGCCGCTGACTGCCGCATAGATATATGGCCGCGCAAGCGTGGATCACCGGTCGACACGCTGGTTTCCGAACTGATGATCTTCACTAATGTCACCTGGGCGGGGGCATTGGTCGAGCGCAAATGGCCCGGCATGTTCCGCGTGCAAGCAGGTGGGAAGACGCGCATGAGTTCAATCGCGGGGCAGCATGAAGGCTTGAATGTGCCTCATTATTTGTGGGCAACGTCGCCCCTGCGTCGTTACTCCGATCTGTTGAACCAGCGCCAATTGTTGGCGTCGGTAGCGAACGAGAGCGCGACCAACGCCGACGGTGTTCCGCCCTACGCCAACGGTGATGCCGAGCTTCTGTCCGCGGTCGCGGACTTCGACGTCACTTATTCAGGTTACGGCGAATTTCAACAGCAAATGGAGTTCTACTGGTGCCTGCGCTATATCCAGCAGGAAAGCATCGCCAAGCTCACGGCGCACGTTATCCGAGAAAATCTGGTCCGCTTTGATCGCCTGCCGCTGGTGCAACGGATCAACGATATGCCCAATCAACCTGCGGGGATGCAGGTGATTTTGTCGGTCGCCGAGATCGATTTGTTCGAACCTGCGTTGCATATGCGTTTCATTGAAACGGTTGGCGTGACAAACGCACCAGACGAAGCAAACGCCGCCTAAAGCGTGCCATAGAATCATCGTGTGAAGCGCACGATAAAAGCCATTCAGGCTCCTGCCACGCTGCCAATAGCGGTGGGCTTGAGTCCATTGCTCAAATGGACGCTAGCGGCGTCTATTGGCGTGCATGTGATCCTGCTGTCGCTGCATTTCGAATTGCCGAAGCTGTTCAAGCAGTCCGCGCCAACGCCTCCACTTGAGGTGTCGCTGGTGAATGCCAAAACGCAATCAAGGCCTTCGAAAGCGGATTTTCTGGCGCAGGCTAATCTCGACGGCGGCGGCAACACGGACGCCAAACGCCGACTCAGTTCGCCATTACCGCGCGCTGCAATGGACGCGCAGCAAACTCAAATCGCGGTCGCCAAAGAGCAGGTGGAATCCCTGGAGCGGCAAACGCGAGAACTGCTGCAGCAACTTCGTTCGAAAAATCAGGCGCCAACGGATCGCGACGCTAAAGAGTCGAAACGCACGGATTCGACCAACGCGTTTCAGGAGTTGTCAGCCAAGGCGCTCGAGTTGCAACGGCTTGAAGCGCAAATCGCGCGCGAATTTGATTCGTATCAGCAGCGCCCGAAGAAAAAGCATATTGGCGCTCGTGCGACCGAGTATCGTTTTGCCCGTTATGTTGAAGACTGGCGGCAAAAAGTAGAGCGTGTGGGTAACGCCAATTACCCGGCTATCGCGCGTGCGCAAAAGCTCTACGGCTCGCTCGTGTTGACCGTCGCTATCAAAGCGGACGGGCGTATCGAAACCATTGAAGTAGATCGCGGATCAGGCAATAAAATCCTCGATGCTTCAGCGCTAAAAATCGTCGAATTGGCATCGCCGTATGCGCCGTTTCCAGCCGATATCCGGAACGATACTGACATCATCTACATTACCCGAACATGGAGCTTCACGCGGGCAGGAGAGCTTGAGAGCTCCGTCGGTGGAAACCTTAAAGCGCCATGAAGTTCCTATGAAAAGTACGGACAAATACGCCGTCTTCGGCAACCCCGTCATGCACAGCAAAAGCCCGCGCATTCACGCGCTCTTCGCCGCAAGCGTGAATCAGCACATCGACTACGAAAAGCGCGTCGCACTACTGGGCGATTTCGCGGGCGAGCTGCAACGTTTTTTTGATGAAGGCGGTGTCGGAGCGAATGTGACGGTACCGTTCAAGCGCGATGCGTTTGCGCTCGCTGGCAGTGCGTCATTGCGCGCAACACAGGCCGGTGCTGCAAACTTCTTAATGTGGCGCGACGATCATTGGTACTGCGACAACACGGATGGCGCAGGCTTGGTGCGCGATATCGAGACGAATTTACAGATGAGTCTCAAGGACAAGAGCGTTTTACTGCTCGGCGCTGGCGGGGCTGCGCGTGGCGTGATTGGGCCGCTATTGCTGCGTGCACCGAAGCAAATCGTGGTGGTAAACCGGACGGCAGGGCGTGCGATCGAATTGGTGTCAGCTTACGAAAAGCAGTACGCAGCGAGCGCGCTTTCGGTCGACGCTTTGATCGTGCAGTCGATGAAATTTGACGTGGTGATTAACGCCACGTCGTCGAGCTTGAGTGGCGAATTGCCGCTGCCTGACAGCGCAAATATTTTTGCTTCCGATGCGCTCGCATACGACATGATGTACGGGAAGCAGCCGACAACGTTTATGAATTGGGCGCTGCGTCAGGGTGCGTCGCGCGTGGCCGATGGCCTTGGAATGCTGGTTGAGCAGGCTGCCGAAAGCTACGTGCAATGGCGCGGTGTGTTACCGCAAGCCGCGCCAATCATCGCGCAACTTCGCGCCGAATTGGCGAGCGAGTCATCAACGTAGTGCCAAAAAATTTGTTACGCTCCTTCGGGCGAATGCTGGCTGCGGTCTTCCTCGCGATGGCCGGTTTGTTTATCGTCGTTCAGTGCTGGTTCGCGTTGCAGGTGTGGTGGTACGCCGATCATGCGCCCGGCAGCACGGCATTCATGTCCTTTCGCATGGGCGAGCTGCACGAAAAAAAACCTGACGCCACGATTCGCTATGAATGGGTGCCGTCCGCCAAAATCTCTCGCAATCTAAAGCGCGCATTGATTGCCGCCGAAGATTCAACGTTTGTCGACCACGAAGGTTTCGACTGGGACGGAATCCAGCTCGCGCTCGAAAAAAATCGCGCCAAAGGCAAGACTGTGGCGGGTGGTTCCACTATCACGCAACAACTCGCCAAGAATTTGTTTCTGTCGCCCGAGAAGAGCTATCTGCGCAAAGGTCAGGAAGCCATCATTACGCTCATGCTCGAACGCATGCTTGATAAGGAGCGCATTCTTGAGCTTTATCTGAACGTGATTGAGTGGGGCAACGGGATCTTTGGTGCGGAGGCTGCAGCGCGTCGCTATTACGGCGTTTCGGCCGCACAGCTTTCGGGAGAACAGGCAGCAAAGCTCGCCGCAATGGCTCCGAATCCGCGTTTTTATGAGCGCAATTTGGGCGCGCCGGGACTGCGCAAAAAGACCGGCATCATCCTCTCGCGCATGCCGCAAGTGGAGCTGCCGGACTGATCGAGCTTCCGCGCATCTATTTGCGCGCGAAATACCAGTTGAACATGATGGGTTCTGATCCTGACCTGTTGGTATCAGCGCCCTCAATGGTCATGCCGTCCGCGCTGACCATCCCTTGCGCCTCCACGTTCAACGTCCCCTTGCTGCCACCAAAATAGGCGGCGTTTGCGAAGGTTGAAAATGGCGGCGGCGGATTCGGGCAAGTGATCGTGGCGATGCTCGGCCACTGCGTGATTCCCGAGCCGTGATAAGTGGGTGGGACGCTGTTGTAGTCGATAAACATCACACCGGACGATGGACTGATGACGCCGTTGTCTGGCGAGTAGGTAAGGCAGCCGTGCACGATCACGCCGGCCGTGCCTGAGGGGCGATAGGTCGCGACGTTGCCGATATAGCTTTCCAGCGTCCACGTCACTTGGGCGCTGGCCGAGAGGATTGAGGAGGAAGACGCTCCCGTGCCGACCCACGTCTGGGGCGCTGTGCCGACCGGTGGAATGAGCACATCCGTAAACAAGGTCACACAGAACTGGACTCCTTCAATCACATAGCCAGCGGACGCAGCGCTCGTCGCAGTCGCGGCGCTCACCGTGTAGCGATGATTCGACGTTTTGCCGGTACTGGCGTTGAGTGCGCGAAAGCCCCGACGCACGGCGGTCATTCCATTCGGGCACACTTCTTCGACGGTCAGTTTGACGCCATCATCGGTGGCCGCGCCAATGCCCGGCGTCGACGATTGCACGGCGAAGTCAAAGCCTTCGTAGCTAAATCCAGCCGGGTTCGCGGCGAGGATCGATTCGCAGTCGGTGCCCTCTTTGCCGTAGAAGTGCGAATTGACGAAGGGGCTCGTCAGACTCACGTAAAAGCGGCAAATTTTTGTGAGTGCAGAGGGGGCCGCTGCCGCAGCGCTCGCCTGAAAACTCATGCCGGTACGCGAGAAATCAGCGACGGTGTCGAGCAACTGTTGCTCCGCGACGCGCCCGGTGATGAAGTACGCGTCGAGCGTCTTGTTGCGGTATTCGACGACGGTGACCGTTTGTGCACTGACCGACGCGAACAGCGTGGACAGAGCCACGACGCTGGCGAATATTAGGCGGATGACGTTGAAATGCTTCATAAACACCTCCTGATGAAAGAAGAGACGCAATTGCCGGACGCAACGCGTCATCACGCGTTGCAACGTGAAATCGGGTGTCGCTCTGTCGCCCCGGTTGCGCCATTAGAATTGAGGTTCTGCCTTGGCAAAATCCCTCCTTGGAACCTCCTCCTCCATGCCCGAAGCCCTCGAAAAAGAGTCGCTTGTTGCGAATAGCGCGAGCGTGGATGATGCCCTTACCGAAGCGCTAGCCGACGTTACGGCGTTGGTACGTCAGTACCGGCTTCTCTCCGGTTTCGCCGAAAGTCTGGCCGACACGCTCGATAATCCCTCGCAGAGCCCCGTGGTGCAAGGCGTGCTTGCGCGCCTGCGCGAAACACTCGAAGAGTTGCACCCGGCCGACGTTGCACACATTCTTGAGGCGTTGCCACTCGACGAGCGCATGTTCGTCTGGGATCTGGTCAAAGCGGATCGCGACGGCGACATCCTCATGGAGGCGTCGGATTCGGTTCGCGAAAGCCTGATCGCGAGCATGGATGCGCCGGAGCTAATGGCTGCGGCAGCGACGCTCGATACCGATGAACTTGCTGACCTCGCTCCCGATTTGCCGAGCGAAGTGGTCGAAGCGGTCAAACGGACGCTCGATCCGGAAGAGCGCGAACAGTTGCGTCAGGCCATGTCGTACGAAGAAGACATGGTTGGCGCGTTGATGGACTTCGAGATGATCGAGGTGCGCTCCGACGTGACGCTCGCCGTCGTAATGCGCTATTTGCGACGTTTCGAAGAATTGCCAGCCAACACGGACAAGGTGTTCGTGGTGGATCGCGACGATAAGTTGCTCGGTGTGCTGCCGACCAACGTGATTCTGGTGACGCACGAGGATGCGCTGGTGAAGGACGTGATGGTCGAACCGAACATCGTGTTCGAGCCGACGGATCAAGCCGATGCCGCCGCCGCCGCGTTTGAACGGTACGATCTTGTGTCGGCCCCCGTGGTGGATGCCAAAGGCGTGCTTGTGGGCCGTGTGACGGTTGCTGAAGTGCTCGATTTCGTGCGTGAAAGCGCGGAAGAGGACATGCGGCAGCAGGCCGGTTTGCGTGACGAAGAAGACATTTTTGCAAGCGTGTGGAAGAGCGTGCAGAACCGCTGGCAATGGCTGGGCTTGAACCTGATTACTGCGTTCGTTGCGTCGCGTGCGACTGACCTGTTTCAGGGTTCGATTGCCAAGTTGGCCGTGCTCGCGGTGTTGCAAACCATTGTCGCCGGAATCGGCGGCAATTCCGGTAATCAGACGCTGACGATGATCGCGCGCGCCATTGCGCTCGGACAAATTGGCACCGAGCACTTTCGCCGCCTCGTGAAAAAAGAGATGTCTGTCGCGATCATCAATGGCCTGATTTTCGGCGGTGTGATCGGCGTGGTCATTGGACTCATGGAGAGCAATCTTGCGCTCGGGCTGGTGCTCATGCTCGCCATGACGCTGAACCTCATGCTCGCCACGATCATGGGCGTGGTCATTCCCATGTGGCGTTACCGTCAAGGCAAAGACCCGGCGGCTGGCTCCAGCGTACTGCTGACGGCGGTCACAGATACTGGCGGGTTCTTTATTTTTCTCGGACTGGCGACGATTATTTTGCTGCGCTCGAATACGTGACATGAGTAGCAGCTTTTGGCTACAGCGCTTATCTATATTGGGCTAAGCACTCAAAAATGCATTTATCGATTTCGTTCGCTTTATCTGCCGGGCCCATGCTCAGTATGACTTTCGATAAAAAGCCATAAACAAAGGAAGCCTGAGAAATCCCGTGTCGCCGGAACTGAAATCAGCGCTGCAATTGCACCAGTCGGGGCAGGCCGTAGACGCTTTGCCACTCTACGCGCACGTGCTCGTTGACCAGCCGGACAACGCAGCGGCGCTGTTCTATGGCGGCGTTGCAGCGTGGACGGCAGGCGACGCCGCGCTCGCGCTGGAGCGCCTGAATCGTTTGCTGGCGGCTAGCCCGCAACCGGTGGCGGAGGCGCACTACCACCGTGCGCTGGCGCTGACCTCGCTCGGGCGCGAGCAGGAGGCCGCCGTCGACTACCAAGCTGCGCTGCGCTTGAAACCCGGGCTAATTGCCGCGCATAACAACCTTGGTGAATTGCAGCGCAAGCAGCGCAACTTTGCAGGGGCCGACGCATCGTTTGCCGCTGCCTTGCAGATTGATCCGTCGCATGTTGATGCGCGCTATAACCGCGCGCTCAACGCCACGCAGAGCGGCGATTTGCGGCGTGCGCGCGCCTGGCTCGACGAATGCATCAAACACAATCCGGATCATGCGAACGCTCGCGCCACGCTGGTGGATGTGCTCAATGATCTGGGCGAACGGGTGGAAGCGCTGACGCTCGCACGCGCCAGCTGCAAGCGCTTACCCGCGCCCGCCGTGCTCTGGAACGCACTCGGTCAGATGGAGCAGGCCGCGGGCAATATCGACGAGGCGCAAGCGGCATTCCAGGCTGGCCTCAAGCGCGAACCTGACAACTCAATTGTCGCCATGAATCTCGCGTTATTGCAGAGTGAGAATGCTGCCGTCGACGCCGCCCGACGCACCTACGAATCTGCGCTAGCCATTCATGAACACGCAGGATTGCGCCTGCGCCTTGCGACGCTGCTACCGCCTATTCCCGCGTCCGAGGCGGAAATCAGTGTTGCACGCACACAATTTTCAGCGCAGCTGAAAGATCTGCGCACTGCGAATTTGCGGCTCGACGATCCGCTCAATGACTTTGGCGACACGCCGTTTTATCTCTCGTATCACGGTCGTGACGATGATCGGACGCTGCTTGCCGATCTTGCTACGACATTGCACGCGGCGGCTCCGGCGCTCACGTTCACTGCCGACCACCTTGCTCGTCCGCGCAAATCCGGCAAACCGCGTCTCGGAATATGTTCGCATTTCCTGTTCGATCAAAGCGTCGGGCGTGCTTTGCATGCAGTGATCGCCGGGTTACCGCGCGATGAATTCGAGTTGCACTTATTCGTAGTCCCGCCGTTTTTCGACGATGCGCTCGCACGAAAAATCGCTAGCGGCGCGACAGTGCATCGGCTTCCGTTTGATCTGATCGCCGCGCGTGATCGCATCGCGGCGACCGAACTTGACTGGTTGCTGTATCCCGAAATCGGCATGGAGGCGTTGACTTATTACCTCGCTCATGCACGCCTCGCACGCTCGCAGTGGAATACGCTTGGACACCCGTGCACCAGCGGCCTCACGACTATTGATAGATACGTGAGCTATGCGGCGCTGGAGCCGCAAGGCAGCGAGCGTTTCTATTCGGAAACGCTGTTGCGCCTGCCCGAAGGTTCGCCATTTCCCGCGTATCCTGCTGCCGCATTACCCACCAAAATGCGCGACCGCCGTGCGCTGGGTTTGGCCGGTGACGGCGAATGGCTGATCTGCCCGCAGTCGTTGTTCAAACTGATGCCGCGATTCGACGCAACGCTTGCCGCGATCCTTGACGCTTCGCCAAACGCGACGCTGCTGTTGCCCGAGGCAACCTTTCCCGGACAGACGGCCGCCCTCAAAGCACGTTTCGCCACAACGCTCGGCGCTGCCGCAGAACGGGTGCGCTTTTTCAGGCGACGGTCGCGTACTGAATTTGTTGAACTGATCGCGGCGTGCGACCTATTGCTGGACCCATTTCCCGTGGGCGGCGGGATCACAACGTGGGACGCGCTAGCGACGGGAACCCCCATCGTCACATTGCCCGGCCAGCACCTGCGCGGCCGCTTCGCAATAGCGGCGCTGGCTGCGGCCAGTATTACCGAAACCGTCGCAGCGAACGAAGCCGATTATGCTGTGATTACGACTCGTCTGCTTGGGAGCGCCGAAGAGCGACACACCTTACGCCGACAACTCGCGACCGCCGCACCCGAGATTTACGCTGATCAACGCGCTGTCGCGCATTGGGTGGCTGCGATCCGCGACAGCGTCCAACAGTAAGCAAATTTGCTCCGCTGCTCCGGAGAAAAGCGACTTTCAGCTTTTCGTCGAAAGCGCGACTAAACCGGGGCTAGCGCTAAATTTGGCTGGATATCGACTTCCTGCAATACCGGACGCTAGCCCCCATAAAACAACGGTTACAGCCGAAAGTTTATGCTTTTGTCGTCTTGAATTTCACGACCGTTTGCTTCTGTTCACCGAGCTTTTCGATGCCCAGTGTCATCACGTCGCCCGGTTTCAGGAACACCGGATTCGGTTTTTTGCCGAGCCCGACGCCCGGTGGCGTGCCCGTGGTGATGATGTCGCCCGGTTCCAGCGTCATGAGCATCGAGCAGTACGACATGATGGTCGCGACGTCGAAAATCATGGTCTTGGTGCTGCCGGTTTGCTGGCGCACGCCGTTGACATCGAGCCACATGGCGAGCTTGCCGGGATTGCCGACTTCGTCCGCCGTCACGAGCCACGGGCCAATCGGGCCAAAGGTATCAAAGCCTTTGCCCTTGTCCCAGGTCTGACCGCGCTCCATCTGAAACTCGCGCTCGGACACGTCATTGATCAGGCAATATCCGACGACGTGATTGAGCGCGTCCTTCTTGCTGACGTTGCGCGCCTGTGTGCCGATGACGACGCCCAGCTCGACTTCCCAATCCGATTTCACCGAATTCTTCGGCAACATCACATCATCATTCGGCCCGACGATGCAACTCGTCCACTTGTTGAAGACGACCGGCTCTTTTGGAATCGGATTGCCCGTTTCCATTGCGTGATCGGTGAAGTTGAGCCCGATCGCGATGAATTTTTGCGGGCGCGCGACCGGCGGGCCGAGGCGAGTTTTTGGCTTGACTAGTGGCAGTTTTGCCGGATTGATCTTCGCAATCTTCGCTAGCACTTTGGCCGTAAGGTTCTCGCCGTTCCAATCGTCGATAAGATCGACGACGGAGCGGGCGTTGCCTTCAGCGTCGATGATGCCCGGTTTTTCCTGGCCCGGTTTGCCGTAGCGGATGAGTTTCATGAGTTCGCTTTCTGCTGGTTGATCGGAGTTTGAGAGTTAAATCGTGATGCCGCCATCAATCATGTAAGCGTTGCCTGTAGCAAAGGCTGATTCATCGGACGCCAGAAACACCACCGTCGGCGCGATCTCTTCTGCCTTCGCCAAACGGCCCATTGGCTGCCGCGACACAAACATTTTGCGTGCCTCGTCGATGTCGCCGAGCGCGGCCATACGGTCATGAAGCGACGGCGTGTCCACTGTGCCGGGGCACACGGCGTTGCAGCGAATGCCGCCCTTCACATAGTCGGCCGCGACGCTCTTCGTCATGCCGATCACGGCCGCTTTGGTTGCGCCGTAAACAAAACGATTTGGCAACCCTTTCACGCTGGAGCAGACGCTCGCCATGTTGATGATCGAGCCACCACCGTTCGCGATCATTCGCGGCAACGCCGCCTGAATGACTTTGAACGGCGCACGCACATTCAGGTTGAACGAGAACTCCCAGTCCTCGTCACCCGTCTCCATGATCGTGCCCTGATGCACGAAGCCCGCGCAGTTGAACAACACGTTGAGCGGCGGCATGCCTTCCAATGTGAACTTGATCTCCAGATCATTCAGCACATCAAGCTTTTGGGTGATGATGCCGGGGTAGGCTTTCAGTGACTCCAGCAGCTTCAGGTTCACGTCGGTCGCGTACACCGTTGCGCCCTCCGCCGCCATCGCAATGGCCGTCGCGCGACCGATGCCCTGACCGGCCGCCGTGATGAGGCAAATTTTGCCTTTAAGACGTTCTCCCATGTTCTTCCTTTGCGCGGTGCGCTTTAGCTTTGACCCATTATAGGAACGACGTAGCATTAGGAATCCTTTACGTTTCAAAGCCAGCTCATGCTCACCGCTGCACAACTTACGATCCGCCTGCACCCGAACGACGATGTGGTTATCGCCCGCGTGCAACTCATCTCCGGCACGCAATTGCAAAGCGACGGCGTCACGGTCAAAGGCATGGTGCCACCGGGCCACAAGATCGCAACGAAGGCCATCGCGCAGGGCGCGCCGGTGCGGCGCTATAACCAGATCATTGGATTCGCGAGCAAGGCCATCGCGCCGGGCGAGCATGTGCACGTGAACAACCTCGCGATGGGCGACACCTTCGAGCGCGACTATGCGTTCGGCGTGGATGTGCGACCTGTCACACCAGCGAATCCGCAGGCGACGTTCATGGGTATCAAGCGCGCCGATGGTCGAGTGGCTACCCGCAACTACATCGGGCTGTTGTCCACGGTGAACTGCTCGGCTACG
Source organism: Burkholderiales bacterium (assembly GCA_025354165.1). Classification (GTDB taxonomy): domain Bacteria; phylum Pseudomonadota; class Gammaproteobacteria; order Burkholderiales; family Casimicrobiaceae; genus Casimicrobium. The sequence continues at coordinate 64,848 of JANXNI010000032.1, forward strand.
GTTTGCAAACTCATCGCAGATCACTTTCGTGGCGACGCATTGAAGGACTATCCAAATGTTGACGGCGTGGTCGCCGTGACGCACTCCGTCGGCTGCGGTATGGACGTGCATGGCGAGGGCATGACACTGTTGCGTCGCACGCTGGCAGGTTACGCGCGGCACGTGAATTTCCATTCGATTCTGGTAATCGGTCTCGGCTGTGAAGCCAATCAGATCAGCTCGTTCAAGGCGGCGGAAGGTCTGGATGACGGCCCAAAATTGCACAGCTTCAATATGCAGGACGTCGGCGGCACAGGCAAAGCAGTCGCCAAAGGTATCGCGCTGGTGGAGTCGATGCTGGCTGATGCGAACAAAGCCGTTCGTGAGTCAGTGCCCGCCTCGCACATCACCATCGGTCTGCAATGCGGCGGAAGCGATGGCTACAGCGGCATCAGCGCGAACCCGGCGCTCGGCGCGGCAGTGGATTTGCTAGTCGCCCACGGCGGCACCGCGATCCTTTCGGAAACGCCGGAGATTTATGGCGCAGAACACCTGCTGACGCGCCGCGCCGTCACTCGCGAAGTGGGCGAAAAAATCGTAACCCGCATCAAGTGGTGGGAGGAATACACCGCGCGGCTCAAAGGCGAAATGAACAATAACCCGAGCCCGGGCAACAAAGCGGGCGGACTGACCACGATTCTTGAAAAATCACTCGGCGCCGTAGCAAAGGGCGGCACGACACCACTCGTGGATGTGTACGAATACGCGCAGCAGGTGGACAAGCATGGCTTCGTCTACATGGACACGCCGGGCTACGACCCGGTTAGCGCAACCGGTCAAGTTGCGGGCGGCGCGAATCTGATCTGCTTCACCACTGGACGTGGCTCGGCGTACGGCTGCAAACCTTCGCCATCGCTCAAGTTGGCGACCAACAATATCCTGTGGAATCGTCAGGAAGAAGACATCGACATCAACTGCGGCGACATTGTTGATGGTGGCGTATCGATTGCCGACAAAGGTCGCGAGATTTTCGAGATTATTCTGGCCACCGCCTCAGGCAAGGCCAGCAAGAGCGAGCGCTGGGGCTACGGCGCGGACGAATTCGTGCCCTGGTACATCGGCGCGGTGATGTAGCACGTATGTCGAGGCTACGTACGTTGAGTTTTCCCGTTGTAGGAGCGGCGAAAGCCGCGAATTTGTGTTGACGAGCATTCGCGGCTTTCGCCGCCCCTACAAGCGACTAGCGTTCAAGGTCGGTAAGTGAGCGACCCCACACCCCGAAGCAGCCTGTACCGCAAGGAAGCCATTGCGCATCAACGCGAACGTGCCTGGGGCGAACTGGTCGTTTCCACGCCGCGCATCGCCCGCGTTTTTGCTTGGGTCGGCGTGTTTCTCGCTGCCGCTTTCATCGCGTTTTTAGCCACCGCGCAATACACGCGCAAGGCCCGCGCGCCTGCTGTGCTCGCCTACGCGAACGATCCTGTGCTGCTGTCAGCCAACGAAGCCGGAACCGTCACCAGCGTCGATGTGAAAAGCGGTGACCGCGTCAAAGCGGGGCAGCGCCTCGCAACCATTTCAACGGAGCGTACCGCCGGTGGCGAAGCGGTGTTTGCTGCGGGTGCCAGAGACGCCGACACCCGACGTGCCGCCATCGCGGGTGAACGCAAGCAGGCTCAGGCGTTGATCAGCGCGCAGCAAACTCAGCTCACGGCTCGCATCAACGCGTTCATGGAAGAGGACAAGCAACTGGGTCGTGAGATCGATGCGCAGGCGGATCGCGTCACTCAGCTCAAGGTGCAAGTGGAGCGCTATCGTCAGCTCGCGCGCGACAAATTCGCACCAGAGCTTCAGGTGCAGCAGAAGCAGGACGATCTCGCCGAGCAGGTGGTGAGACTTGAATCGCTTAAGCGCACGCGAGCCGGCATCCAGCGCGATCTCGCGATTGCGCGCACGGAATTGCCGACGCTGCGCGCCACGATGGAAGGCAAGCTTGCGCTGCTGTCGCGCGATGAAGCAACGCTCGTTCAATCCTCTCGTGAAAACCTCGCACGGCGCGCCTATGAAGTCACCGCTGCGAGCGACGGTACGGTCGAACGCGTAATCGCTCTCGCCGGACAGTCGGTGATTATTGGGGCACCTCTTATGCAAGTGCAAACCGGGCCGCGCGTGTTGATGGCCGATATTTACGTGCCAACGCGTTCGGCAGGTTTTCTGCGTGAAGGTCAGACGGTGCGCCTTGCAATTGATGCGTTTCCAATGGAGCGATTTGGTCATGCCACGGCAATCGTGAATGACGTGGGCCGCAGCGTGATCGCTCCCGGGGATTCGCTGCTGCCCCCGTCTGTCAAGGAGCCCGTTTTTCGTGTGCGCGCCACGTTGGCATCACCGGCGATCACCGCTTATGGCGAAACCTATCCGCTCAAAAGCGGGCTCAGCGCACAGGCTGATATAGCGCTCGACGAACGGCCGCTGTATCGATGGGTGATTGAGCCGGTGCTGCGCTTGCGGGGGCGGCTATGAGTACCAGTACCGTGCAACCCAATCTCAACAAGCTCAACTTTTTCCGTCGTAGCGTGCCGCTGATCATGCAGACGGAAGCCGCTGAGTGCGGCCTCGCCTGCCTGACGATGATCGCGGGCTACCACGGCATCGAAACCGATTTACAGTCGATGCGGCGCGACCATTCGGTGTCGCTCAAGGGCTCCACGCTCAAGAGCCTGATTGATATTGCCGACAGCATGAATCTCGCAGCGCGTCCGTTGCGCGTCGAATTGCCCGCGCTCGCGCAGGTTCGGTTGCCCGCCGTCGCGCATGTGGATTTCAATCACTTTGTGGTCGTCACGAGCGTTGCAAAAGATGCTGTGACATTGCACGACCCGGCGCGCGGGGCGCGCACGGTGCCGTTCGCCGAGTTCTCGAAGCATTTCACCGGTATTGTGCTGGAGCTTACGCCAACGCCGAGTTTCAGCAAACGCAAAAGCGTCGAGCGTTTTTCGATCTGGTCGATCATCGGCAGCGCGCGCGGATTTCGCGGAGCGCTGTTCCGGCTTATTGCGCTAGCGCTCGCGTTTGAAGTGTTCGCGCTCGCGATGCCGTGGCTTACGCAGCTCACGGTCGACGAAGTCATCGTGTCTGCTGATCGCGATTTGATGACGGTGCTCGCGCTCGGCTTCGCGCTGCTGATCCTGATCCAGACGGCGATTTCCGCGTTGCGCGGCTGGCTCTTGTTGCATCTTACGAGCACGTTGTCGCTTCAGGTTTTGACGCAACTGTTCTCGCATCTATTGCGCCTTCCGCTGGCGTTTTTCGAGAAGCGTCACGTTGGAGATCTGTTGTCTCGTTTCGCCTCAATGGACGCGATCCAGCGCACGCTCACCGGCAGCTCGCTCGAAGTGCTGATAGATGGCGTGCTCGCGATCAGCATGTTTATCGTCATGGCGATTTACAGCGTGCAGCTCACGCTGGTCGTGCTCGCGGTAGCCACTCTGTACGCGCTGCTGCGCTGGGCGCTTTTCCGCCCCATGCGTGAAGCAGTGAACGAGCAACTCATCTTCGCCGCGCAGCAGCAAACGCACTTCATCGAAAGCCTGCGCGGCATGCAGGCGATCAAGCTGCACATGGGCGAGGCGGATCGCCTGTCGCGCTGGCAAAACGCCGTGGTCGATACCGTGAACGCCAGCATTCGTGCGCAAAGCCTCACGCTGACTTACAAAACGGCCAGCTTCGCGCTTTTTGGGCTGGAAAACGTTTTGATCGTATGGCTCGGCGCGCGCGAGGTGATTTCCGGCGGGTTTAGCGTCGGCATGCTGCTCGCGTTCATCGCTTACAAAATGGTGTTCGTGACGCGTTTGTCCAACCTGATCGACAAGTTCACCGAGTTCAAATTACTTGATTTGCACGCCGAACGCGTCGCCGACGTTGCGCTGGCTGGTGCCGAAACGCGAGGTCAGGCGCCTGCTCCAGACCTGTCGAAGGCGACCTGGATCGTTGAGAACCTCGGTTTTCGCTACGGCCCGCACGACCCGTTTATCTTCAGAAACGTGAGCTTCACCGTCGAACCGGGCGACAGCGTGGCGCTAACGGGCCGCTCCGGAGCCGGAAAGACCACCTTGGCCAAGGTGGTTGTTGGACTTTTGCCGGCCACAGAAGGCCGTGTGCTGATCGACGGGCTGGACATTCGAGAGATTGAGCCCACGTCACTGCGAGCGCAGCTGTCAGCCGTGATGCAGGACGACTACGTGTTCTCCGGCTCGATCTCGGACAACGTGAGCTTGTTCGATACCGAGGCTGACTCAGCCCGCGTGACCGAGTCGCTCAAAGGAGCCGCGTTGTGGGAAGAGGTAGCCCGCATGCCAATGGGCAGCGACTCGCTGGTGGGCAACACCGGCAGTGCCTTGTCCGGGGGGCAGCGCCAGCGGCTACTCCTCGCTCGGGCGCTCTATCGCCAGCCAAAGTTTCTGCTGCTAGACGAGGCCACCAGTGCGCTCGACACCGAGCGCGAACAGGCCGTCAATCAGGTAGTCAAAAACCTCGGCATCACCACGCTACTCATCGCACACCGTGAGTCCACGGTGGCTACGGCAGGAAAGCGCGTGGAGCTGGGCGGACGGGACTAGTAGAGACCGACGATGACGTCACCGCCGCCAATCGACAGAATTTCGATGTCGAGCAGGGCGCGGAAGTCGATTTGATCTTGAGCGAGTTCAACCGTGGTTTCGATTTGCTTTTCCATGATGATTTCCTTTAGCTGAGAGGCTGGACTAGTAGAGACCGACGATGACGTCACCGCCGCCAATCGACAGAATTTCGATGTCGAGCAGGGCGCGGAAATCGACTTGATCTTGAGCGAGTTCGACGGAGGTTTCGATTGACTTATCCATAATGATCCTTAGGTGGCTTGGCTTTTGCGTTGAGGTAGAGGAGAATCTGGACTGAACTATGCCATTGTCATCGGGAGAAAAGCAAGTGGAGACGCAAGCACTGGTTGGATTGATTGACGCGTGCGTAACGAGTTTCGACAGTGATGGTCTTGAAGACTTGGTCACGCAGCTCAGCGCAGATTTGCCGTCACTACTTAAATCGCAAGACGAAGAGAGCTTTAAGCTAGTGGTACAGGGTGCACGATTGATCGCATTTAGCCGCGATCCGAAACCTGTTGCTGTGTGCATTCGCATACTGCTGGACGTAGCTGGTGCGCACATCGCGAAATCGCGCACGCATGAGGCGATTTCGCTTGCAGAGCGTGCGATGGATCTGGCGGATGATCATCACTTGAAGCCGGAATTGCGGCGGGCATGTAACTTCTATTCCGCTATGAGCACGGACGTCGGAGTACCAGCCAGAGGCGTCGAATTTGCTTTGCGTTCTGCTGCGCTTGCTCACGAACTCGATGACCAGGTAGGCGTGGCTTCTGCCTTTGCCAACATGGCTGCAGCCCTCTATTCAATGGGCCTGTATCGCGAAGCGATCTCGGTGGCGTTGCGGGTTATTAAACGCTTCAAAGGAAACCCGAATTGCACGCCCTTTGTCGCCATTGCGCGAGCTAATCTTGCGAATGCTGCATTGGCATTGCAGCACTTTGCGCTGAGCGCCGAATCTGCCAAGGAGGCATGCGAGTTGATGGGTTTGCCCCGAGATGCGCATGGCGTTGTGAACCGGGTCGCCACCGAGAGCATTTGGCTCAAGAGCGCGATTGGTCTCGAGGATGACGAAGTAATTGCTGCGCGCTTGCAGCTAATTCGCGGGCTATCTGACGCGTACAAATCGCCGCGCCTGCGGTTGAATCGCGATCTCGCTGAGGCCGCGTACGAAATTTATTCCGGCAACCTCACGGTAGCCGTAGCAAAGCTGCTCGAATTGTTGAAACATTCGAAAGCGTTACCGGGTCTCTATCGAGATAACTTGGCCCTGCTTGTGCGCGCCTATGAAAAAGGCAACGATCACGCTGGTGCACTGCTGTACCTCGGCGAACTCGTCGAGTTCCTCGGCAAGTCGCAAGTGACGGCAGTCGCCCGCCAACTTGAAGTAATTCGCGAGCGCATTCAAACGCCGATGCCGGGCAAGGACGACGTCCGCGCAGTGATCAAGGCGATCCAGCGAACACCCAGCGCGCATCGTGAGGAAATTGATGTTCCGGAGGCGTTGTATCGTGATGCGATGGAGCGTCTGGCCGTGTCTGCCGAGCTGCGCGAGGACACGCTCGGACGTCACGCCTACCGTGTCGGCAGGCTCACAGGTTTGCTCGCCAATTCGTTGGGCTACGGCAATAAATTCATGCAGGAAATTGAGCTTGCTGCGCGGCTGCACGATATCGGCAAATTAGGCATTCCTGACGGCCTGTTGATGAAGCCCGGCAAGCTGACCGACGCCGAGTTCAGCGTCATGCAACGGCACACGACGATTGGCGCGCAAATCCTTCAGCAGTGCACGCATCCGGCCTTCCGGCTTGCCGAGCAAATCGCTCTGAACCATCATGAAAAATGGGATGGCACGGGGTATCCCAAAGGCCTTAAAGGCGACGAGATTCCCGAGGTCGCGCGCATCGCAGCGCTTGCCGATGTGTACGACGCGCTGACCCATGTGCGTTCGTACAAACATGCGTGGACACATGCCGAAGCGGTGATCGAAATAGAGCGCACTTCGGGCACGCATTTCGAACCGCGCATGGTCACCCGATTCATTTCATTAGTGAATCATTTGCGTCGCGCGCACGGTGAAGCGTTCGACGATTACCTGTCTGAAGGCGGCAAACATTCGACGTTTATTCAGGCTCGCGACGAAATGCATCGCATGTTGAATGAGATGGAACCGTTACTACCGGGTGAGCTTTTGTAGGTACTTTTTGGTTTTCTCAAAGTGCTTTCTGGAGGCATCAGCTTTCAGCCTGGCAGCCTTTGTGCAATGGGGCTAAAGCAGATAGTTTTAACTATCCGACAAACCAAATTTTGTGCTTCTAGCCCCCGTGCAGTAAGGCTTTTGCAAAAAAGCCAATGGAAATTTGTTGCATTTTTACAACATATAAATGCCAATTTTGGTCACGAGCCGCCCAATTTCGTCGGTTTCTCAATCTCAATTTGACCGAATTAATTAATTCCTCGCGGAAAATTCGACTGTCATCACGCCAAATGGGTTGTCGGACGTAAACTGACGCTCATTCGATTCTGACGAGTCAGTTTGTTCAGGTTTTGTTTATGTTTGAGTTCGACACACTATCTCTGCATGCGGGTGCGCGACCGGACCCGACGACCGGCGCACGAGCCACGCCGATCTACCAGACCTCGTCGTTCGTGTTCGAAGATTCCGATCACGCCGCAGCGCTTTTCAACATGGAGCGCGCGGGGCATGTTTATTCGCGACTCTCGAACCCGACCAATGCCGTGTTGGAGGAGCGCATCGCCGCGCTAGAGGGTGGTATTGGTGCGATTGCTGTCGCTTCTGGCCAAGCGGCGCTTCATTTGGCCATCGTTACGCTGATGGGCGCAGGCGGTCACATCGTGGCCAGCCGCGCGTTATATGGCGGTTCGCACAATTTGCTTGATTTCACGTTGCCTCGATTTGGCATTGAGACGACGTTCGTTGATCCGGGCGACGTGGACGCTTGGCGTGCAGCGGTGCGCCCGAACACGCGGCTATTCTTCGGTGAGACGCTGGGCAATCCGGGCAATCTGCTGATTGATATTGAGAAAGTCGCAGGTATCGCTCACGACGCGGGCGTCCCGCTAATGCTCGATTCGACGCTGACCACGCCTTACCTGATTCGTCCCTTCGAACACGGTGCGGACATCGCGTTTCATTCCGCTACCAAGTTTTTGCAAGGGCACGGCGTCGTGATTGGCGGGTTGCTCGTCGACAGCGGCCGATTCGACTGGCTCTCGGACAAGGCTCGCGAAAACTTTCCCACGCTGTCCGGCCCGTATCACGGGTTTCACAACATGGTGTTCGCGGAGGAGTCTTCTACCGCTGGCTTTCTGCTGCGTTGTCGTCGCGAGGGCCTGCGGGACTTCGGTGCGTGCATGGCCGCGATGACGGCGTGGCAAATTTTGCAGGGCATGGAGACGCTGCCTGTCCGCATGGATCGGCACATCAGTAACACGCGCAAAGTACTGGATTTTTTGCGCGCGCATCCGTTTATTGGTGCAATCGCCCATCCGGAATTACCCGAGCATCGCGACCATGAGCTTGCGAAGAAGTATTTTCCAAAGGGCGCGGGAGCGGTGTTCTCGTTTGATCTCAAGGGAACACGTGCGCAGGGCAAAGCCTTCATCGACAACCTGCGACTGTTCTCGCATCTGGCCAACGTCGGTGACGCGAAATCGCTCGTGATTCATCCAGCAAGCACCACGCATTCGCGCATGAGCGTAGATGCGCTTGCATCTGCGGGCATCACGGAAGGCACGATCCGGCTGTCGATTGGGCTTGAAGACGCGAAGGACTTGATTGAGGATTTGGCGCGGGCGCTGAAAGCGGCGGAGAAAGCCAAATGAAGCTCACCGTCAACGGAAAATCGGCCTTCGCCTACACCGGCACTCGCGAATTCAACGCAGCGCTTCCAACGGCCGTATTCATCCACGGTGCGGCGAACGATCACAGCGTGTGGTCGCTGCAATCGCGCTACTTCGCGTTTCACGGCTGGAACGTGCTGGCGCTTGATTTGCCGGGGCACGGCCAGAGCGACGACTCGCCGTGCACAACGATTGGCGATTACGCCAACTGGGTTGCAGCGCTTCTGGATGCTGTGAGCGTAAGGGCGGCAGTGGTGGTCGGACACAGCATGGGCTCGCTCACCGCGCTTGAACTATCCGCACTAAGGCCCGATCTGGTTAGCAAATTGGCACTTGTTGGCATAGCAGTTCCGATGGCGGTTGGTGAGGTGCTGCTTGATGCGGCGAGAGACGACGAGGACAAAGCGCGCCGCATGATTATCGATTGGTCGTTCGCACCTGACTCGCAGCTGGGCAACAACCATGCGGTGCCGGGGATGTGGTTGCCGGGCAATGGGCTCGCGCTCATGCGCCGTATGAACAAGGGCGTGTTGCACGCGGACCTCGCTGCCTGCAAAGGCTATTCGGAAGGTCTCAATGCCGCGCAAACTGTTTCCGTTCCAGCGCTCGTCGTGATCGGCGCTCGTGACATGATGACCTCGCCGAAGGGCGCGCAAGGCGTGATTGCGGCGCTGCCTGATGTTCGTGTTGCGACGTTGGCAGAGGCCGGGCACAGTATGTTGTCGGAAACGCCGGGACAGGTGCTTGACGCGCTGTGGAAGTTTGCGAATGCGCAGTAGCGGTGGAGACGCTCACTGATGCCGCGATTTTTCTGCGCTGAACCGGTTCAGCAAAATGCCCAATTTGAACTTGACGTAAGCGCGGCGCAACACGTTCGCGTGTTGCGTTTGCGTGAAGGTGAAGCGATCACACTGTTTGACGGAAGCGGCGGTGAAACACCGGCGACGCTGATGCGTATCGACAAACGCTGTGTAGAAGTAACGACCAGCGAACATCACGCCGTCGAGCGTGAATCAGATCGGCAGATTACGATTTACGCGGCGCTGATCGCCAATGACCGCATGGACTGGATGATTCAGAAGGCTTGCGAACTGGGTGTATCGTCGATTTGTCCGATGTTTACTGAGCGCTCGCAGCGCATTCCGGGTGACGTGATCAAGCGCATTGAACATTGGCGCGGTGTTCTGATCGCTGCCTGCGAACAGTGCGGCCGCAATCGAATCCCGGAAATTCATGCTCCGGTCGCGCTGGCCGCAATGGTGTTGCCGTTAACGGATCAATCTACTTTTTTGATGGACGCTGACGGCGATACGGCAACGCCGTCAATCGCGTCGGGCCCGGTGTCGATATTCGTTGGCCCCGAGGGGGGATTCTCGCCGGACGAACTCGAATTGCTGCGAAATCGTTGTGACCACAAATTGCGGATTGGCCGCACTGTTTTGCGCGCGGAGACGGCGGCGATTGCCGCGTTGGCATCGCTTGCATCGCTGACCTGATTCAGGTCGTTGCAGAGACGGCACATGGCTAAAGCCGCTCCTACATGGCCAGCGCGCCATGCGCCAGCGCAGCCAGACCTGCAAGCGTCAACCACGCATCCCCCGCAGCCTGCCCTTTACTCTGCGCATCAAGCGTCGCGCACGACTTCAGGAGCGGCGCAACCTGTCGCGGATTGATCTGGGTGGCGGCGAGTTCCATCGCCTTCTGCCGCTTGCCCCACACCCGAGCATTGCGCAGTGCCTGCGTCATCGACACGCCTTCACGGCGCGACATAAAAATAGTGCCCAACGCATGCACGTCTTCCGCCAATTGCCACGAGAGCCGCGGAGCCTGCTCGCCCTCCGCCTGCAAGCCTGTGAGCACGCGACTGTAGCGCGCGAGATCACCACGCAGGAAGGCTTCGGATAACTCGCTGACGTCATAGCGCGCTACGTCGGTCACGGCGTCGAACACGGCTTCAACGCTCAGCTTTCCCGCAGGAGCTAACAGCGTTAGTTTTTCGATTTCCTGCTTTGCGGCGAGCAGGTTGCCTTCACAGCGTTCGCAGATCAATTCGATCACTTCACGGCTCCCGTCGAACCCCGCAAGCGTGAGCCGTGACTTCACCCAGCGCGGCAATTGATCACGGTCTACCAGTGGCGCGGCGACCGTCACGCCCGCACGATCACACGCCATGAACCACGCGGAATCGGTCGCGGTGCGATCAAGCTTCGGCAGATTCAAAATGAACAGCGTGTCGGGCGGTGGATTGTTCGCAATATTCGCAAAAAATGCGCCTGCATCGGCAGATGGCTTTGCCGTGTTGACACTGATTTCAACGATGCGCAGCGTAGCGAACAGCGACAAGTTTTCGCTCGACTGCGTGATCAGGCTCCAGTCGAAATGAGCTTCGACGATGAAGTGCTCGCGCTCGCTGTAGCCAGCCTTGCCTGCGGCGGCGCGAACCGCGTCGGCAGCTTCAATTTTGGTGAGAATTTCTTCGCCGTATATTAGATAGACGGGTTTGAGCGATTCGCTCAAACGGGCCGTCAGTTGATCGGCGGAAACTTGCACTATGCAGGTCGCTTCACGGCACGCAGTCGCCGTAAAATCTGCGCAGCCGCATCAAGCTGCATATCGCGAATGAGTTGAGTCTCTTCAGCCTCTTTCGCGAGCGCTTGCGATTCGGAAAATGAGAAGTCGCGTCGAATGGTGATCTCTCCCGGCTCGCCCCAGGCGCGTCCTTTCGCGTCGACGAATTCGTAACGGACGCGATACTCAAGCTCGAACTCGCGTGCACGGCCACCGCCCGAAAGCGAGAGCACGCGCTTGTCGAAAAACACCTGCAAAAAACGAATCGCGAAGTCGGCGTCTTCGATCTTCTCCTTGATCGCGATCCCGTTCGTCGTCAGACCCAAAATGACATCGGGCACAACGGGGGCGGCGGTTCCCGCGACGTTGATCGTGGTGACGCCGAAGTAGGTGGGCCGCTGCACGTACACACTGGTGAACGGATACGACCCTGCGCCTTTCAGCTGAAAGCCGCAGGCGCTTAACAGCACCGCGACGGCGACAGCCAGCGGCACAACATGGCTGCGTTTAAACGACCACATTGACGAGCCTTCCCGGTACGACGATGATCTTCTTCGGCGTTCGACCTTCACCGAATTTTGCGACTTCGGGGGTGGTTGCGGCTGCCGCTTCGATGGTTGCTTTGTCGGCACCTGATGCAACCGTTACGGTACCGCGCGTCTTACCGTTGATTTGCAGTACCAGTTCGACCGTGTCGCTAACGAGTGCTTTTTCGTCGACGTCGGCCCACGCAACATTGAGCAATTCGCCGCAGCATTCGGCGTAGCCGAGCTCACGCCACAGCGTCTCGGTAATATGCGGACAGGACGGATACAGCACGCGCAAAAGAACAGAGAAGCACTCCGCAAGTGCGGGCGGCGTGATCGCATTTGAGTCAGCCCCCTCAAGCGCATTCAACACTTTCATGCAGCCCGAAACCACCGTGTTGTACTGAATGCGCTCGAAGTCGAAATTGATCTGCTTGAGCGTCGTGTGAATCTCGCGACGCAGATTTTTCGCGGCGTCGTTGAACTTCGCTTCATCACGAGGGCCTGCGATACCGGCGCGCAACACGGCCTCATGCCTGTGCGCATAGTTCCACACGCGCCGCAAAAACTTCCACGAACCTTCAACTGCGGCGTCGTTCCATTCCAGTGTCGCTTCGGGCGGTGCCGTGAACATCATGTACAGGCGCGACGTGTCGGCACCGTACTTCTCGATCATGTCCTGCGGATCGACACCGTTTCGCTCGGATTTACCCATCTTGCCAACGCCGCCGTAGTGCAGCTCGGTTCCATCGGCCAACCTGCCGCCGCTGATGTGGCCCTGCGCGTCCAGCATCGGCGCAACCTGATCCGGCGGGAAATAGTCCTTGCCGTCGTTTTCGTTGCGCGAGTAATAGATGTGGTTCAACACCATGCCCTGACAGAGCAGCTTAGTGAACGGCTCGCTGAATTTCACGAGCCCGACGTCACGCATGACCTTCGTCCAGAAGCGCGCATAAAGCAAATGCAAAATCGCGTGCTCGATGCCGCCGATGTATTGATCCATCGGCATCCAGTAGTCGTTCCGGGCATCGACCATCGCCTCTTTATTGCCGGGCGAGGTATAGCGCATGAAATACCACGACGAATCGACGAAGGTATCCATCGTGTCGGTCTCGCGGCGCGCTGCTTTGCCGCAGACAGGACAGGTCGCGCCCCTGTGGAAGCTTTCGTGTTTGACCAGCGGATTGCCTGAGCCGTCCGGGATGCAATCTTCCGGCAACACCACGGGCAACTGATCGACCGGCACCGGCTGCGCGCCATGCTCGTCGCAATGCACGATAGGGATCGGCGTGCCCCAGTAGCGTTGGCGCGAAATGCCCCAGTCGCGCAAGCGCCAAGTGGTTTTCTTTTCGCCGAGGTTTTTGGCGATGAGATCGGTTGCTACTGCATCGACCGCGTCTTTGTAGGAGAGGCCGTTGTACTTGCCTGAGTTGACGCAAGCGCCCACCTGCTTGTTGCCGTACCAGTCTTGCCATGCATCCAAATTAAATCCCCTCTCCCCTTGCGGGAGAGGGTTAGGGTGAGGGGTAATGTTGCCTGAAGAATCAAATGATTTCTTCGCGCCACCCGCCCCCTCATCCCCACCCTCTCCCGCAAGGGGAGAGTGGGCCACACCGACGACCTGCTTGATCGTCAACCCATATTTCTTCGCAAACGCAAAATCCCGCTCATCATGCGCAGGCACGCCCATGACCGCGCCATCGCCGTAGCTGATGAGCACGTAATTGCCTACCCACACTGGGAGCTTGTCGCCCGTCAACGGATGCGTGACGAACAAACCCGTTGCGACGCCTTCTTTTTCTTTCGTCGCAAGCTCAAGCTCGGTCGTTCCACCGGCCTTCAACGCTTCGATTTTTGCAGCCAACGCGTGATCACGTTCGCCAGCGCGCACTGCGAGCGGATGCTCTGGCGCAACCGCTACAAACGTAACACCCATGATGGTGTCGGCACGCGTGGTGAACACGTACATCTTGCCGTCCTGAATCAGCTTGCCGTTGGCATCGGTGATGTCATGCGGAAACGCGAAACGAACGCCTTCCGATTTACCGATCCAGTTTTCCTGCATCGCGCGCACGCGGTCGGGCCAACCTTTGAGGAAATCCGGGCTATCGGGATTGGCGACCGGGTCAAGCAATTCCTGCGCGTAGTCCGTGATCTTCAGGTAATAGCCAGGAATCTCGCGCTTCTCAACAATTGCACCCGTGCGCCAGCCGCGACCATCGATCACCTGCTCATTGGCGAGCACAGTCTGATCGACCGGGTCCCAGTTCACGATTTGCGTTTTGCGGTACGCGATGCCCTTTTCGAGCATCTTCAAGAACAGCCACTGGTTCCACTTGTAATAGTCTGGCGAACAGGCGGCCATCTCACGCGACCAGTCGATGGCGAGCCCCATCGACTGCATCTGCTTCTTCATGTACGCGATGTTTTCGTACGTCCACTTCGCCGGCGGCACGTTGTTTTTCATCGCCGCGTTTTCGGCGGGCAGGCCGAACGCGTCCCAGCCCATCGGCTGCAACACGTTGTAGCCGCGCATGCGCAGCTGGCGATACATCATGTCGTTGATCGTGTAATTGCGCACGTGGCCCATGTGCAGCTTGCCGGACGGATACGGCAACATCGAGCAGGCGTAATACTTGCCCTTCGGGAAGCGCGGGTCGTTCTCGACGACGGTGTAGGCATTGGTGGCCGCCCAATGCGACTGCGCGGCGGCCTCCACGCGCTTGTGGTCGTAGACCGGTGCGGTCTTGTGGTTGTACGTGGATTCGATCATGACGTGGGGACTTTGCGTGGCGCTACGCACAGCGTGTGAGCGGCGTCTAAAATAGGCTGTAAACCGTTGAATTGTAAGGTTCCGCGCAGTCTGCGGTGCGGAACCAAACCGCGTCCGGTTTACTCTACCTTTATGTTGCTCCGGCACAGGCCGGAGCCTATCTGTTTCAACTCGTGCAAAAAAACAAGCTTTCGACTCAAAGACACTGGATTTCCGCCATTGCTTGCACTGCGGCATTGCTGAGCGCGTCCGTAGCGTTTGCCGCACCGATCAAGACGGAGCATGCCGAGGTCGAACTCATCGCCGAGAAGACTGCGCTCGTCGTTGGCGAGAAGAACATTGTAGGTCTGTCGATCAAGCATGCGCCGCAGTGGCATTCATACTGGAAAAATCCGGGCGACTCCGGTTATCCGACCAAGATCACATGGCAAGTACCTGCGGGCTACGGCATATCAGATATCGACTGGCCAACGCCAAAAAGGATCGCCACCGGCCCCATCGTCAATTTTGGTTTTGAAGGCGACGTATTGCTGCCATTGACGGTCAGCGTGCCGACCACCGCCGCTGTGGGTGATTCCGTGACGCTGACCGGCAAAGCCGAATGGCTGGTGTGTAAGGACGTTTGTGTCCCGGAAGAGGGTGATGTTTCGTTGACATTGCCCGTCAGCAAGGAGGCCGCAGTTGGTCCGTCGGCATCGCGCTTCGCCGCTGCGCGCGTCGCTACGCCGGGCGATGCGAGTGCGTGGAAAGCGACGTTGCATGCGCTGCCCAATGCCGCCAAGGAAGTGTGGCTGGACGTTGTGGCACCCGCGAACGCAGCCAAACTTAACGCGCTGGATGTGTTTCCGGTGCCGGAGCAGGTGAGCGACCCGTCGGTGCAGCAGGTTTATCGCACGGACAACGGATACGCGGTAAAGCTGAAGCTTGTCGATGGCGTGAAATTGCCTGAGAACATGCCCATTGTGCTGGCGGCATCGAGTGCGCTTGCGGCAAAGGGTGAATTTTCTGGATTGACGTTGGCCACCGTTGCCAACACGGCGTACTCGTTGCCGTCGTCGGCTGTTGCGCTAGCTGGTGGTGCTGCTGGAAGTATGACTGGCGCGTCAACGACTGATGCGCTCACGTTGTGGTCGGCGCTGCTGCTGGCGTTCGTCGGCGGCATGGTGCTGAACCTGATGCCCTGCGTATTCCCGGTGTTGTCGCTCAAGATTCTTTCGTTCGCGCAGCATTCCGGTAAAGCGGCCGCAAGCTCGCGCGAGATGCGGCAGCATGGAATTTTTTACGCGGTCGGTGTTATTCTTTCTTTCTTGTTGCTGGCGGGTGTCATGCTCGCATTCAAGAGCGCCGGAAGCGCCGTTGGCTGGGGCTTTCAGCTTCAGAACCCCGGTGTCGTCTGGGTGCTCGCAGTGATTTTTTTCCTGATCGGTCTCAACCTGATGGGGGCGTTCGAGGTGGGCCAACTGGCACCGTCATCGCTACTCTCGATGCGGGCACAGCATCCCGGTGTCGATGCATTTTTCTCGGGCGTGCTGGCGGTGATCGCGGCGAGTCCGTGCACGGCACCGTTCATGGGCGCGGCGCTGGGTTTCGCGTTGACACAAAGCACTGCTGCGGCGCTCGCCGTGTTTGCCGCGCTGGGAATCGGCATGGCGCTGCCGTACGTGCTGCTCGCGTGGTTCCCGAAATGGCTCGATAAGTTGCCGCGCCCGGGGCCGTGGATGGTGACGTTCAAGCAATTGCTGGCATTCCCGATGTTTGCGACGGTCGTCTGGCTGGTTTGGGTGTTGTCGTTGCAGGCGGGTGCAGATGGCGCTGCCATTGTGTTGCTTGGCCTCGTTGGCTTGGCGTTCGCGGCGTGGCTCGTCGGATCGATGAAACGCGGCGTGCGCTGGGCGGGTGTTGCGGCTGCGCTGATCGCGATGGCGCTGGCGTGGCCGGCGTCGGAAGCCGTGCAGGCCGCGACGGGCATTGTGAAATCAGGCAATGTGAGCTGGCTGGCGTGGGATCCTGCGGCCGTCGCCAGGCTAACGGCTGAAGGCAAGCCGGTGTTTGTGGACTTCACGGCGGCCTGGTGTGTGAGCTGTCAGGCCAACAAGCGGTTAGTGCTCGCCCGCGCTGAAATACAGCAACTGTTTGATGCAAAAAAAGTGACGCTGATGCGCGCCGACTGGACGAATCGTGACGAGCGCATCACGCAGGCGCTGGCCAGCATGAACCGCTCAGGCGTGCCGGTTTACGTGTTGCATGCACCCGGAAAATCGCCGCAACTCTTGCCGGAATTGCTGACCACGGGTATCGTCAAGGATGCGCTAGCGACTCTTCCGTAATTAGGACTGCTCTGCCAATGCCAAGTTCTTTGTGGGAGCGGTTCTACCGCGATGGTTTGCCCAATGACCGCTGATTCGCGGTGAAACCGCTCCCACAGTTCATCGCGTCTTACATTCTTTACAAGGAGTCCCCATGATCCGTCCTCTAGCTTCCTTACTCGCGACTTTTGCGGTGTTTGCCGCGCACGCCGTCACCGTTGGTCAGCCCGCGCCGGATTTCAGCTTGACTGACGTTCACGGCAAAGCCGTCAAGCTTTCCGATTTCAAAGGCAAAACGGTAGTGCTCGAATGGACCAATCCGGGTTGTCCGTTTGTGCAGAAGCATTACAGCACCAGCAATATGCAGTCGCTGCAAAAAGATTCGACCGGCAAAGGCGTGGTTTGGCTGGCGGTGAATAGCACCGAGAAAAACCATCAGGACTACCTTGCGCCCGCCAAGCTGGACGCCAAGATGAACGGCGAATGGAAGGGCGCGTCATCCTATCTGCTGATGGATGAAACTGGCAAAGTGGGTCAGGCGTACACCGCAAAAACGACGCCGCACATGTATGTGATCGACCCGACCGGTAAATTGGTTTATGCAGGCGGTATAGATGACAACCGCAGCGCCAACCCGGCAGACGTGAAAACGGCGAAAAACTTCGTTCGCGCCGCGCTGGATGAAACTTTGGCCGGTAAACCGGTCACGGTGGCAATGGCTGCACCCTACGGTTGCAGCGTCAAGCACCAGTAACAGCTTTTGGCTTTTTCGCGTTGGAGGCCCGGCTAGTTCCGGGCTTTTTCATTTTCGCGTCGATTGTCGACTTATTCTGTTATGTCTAACTAGCCCATGTGTAGCGGCGCTTTCAAGGAAAAGCTGATATTTGGTAAAGGCTCGGGAAAACCCGTATTTGCAAATATGCGTTTATGCGCATAATTAATAAAAATATAGAAGGAGCATCAGCGTGCAAGAACTCGAACCCGTCTTCGACAAGGTGGCGCGCTACTTTTCGCTGCTGTCGGACTCATCGCGACTTAAAGTCATTCACGCGATCTGCAATCAGGAGCTCTCGGTCAGCGACGTCATGAGCGCGACCGGTTTGACCCAGAGCGCGGTCTCGCGTCACCTCTCGAACCTGCATTTGTCCTCCGTGGCGTCACGACGCAAGGTCGGCGCGCAGGCGCTCTACCAGATCACCGACCGCACGCTCACGGACATTTGCCGTACCGCCTGCGTGAGCCTGGTCTCGCGCGAGAGCAACGAACTGATGGCCGCTACCGCGTTGCAAGCAAAAGCCGCGCAATTCATGGCAACCGAGACGACGGCCCCCGAGTTCTCTCGACGGGACGCCAGGAAATCGGCGGCGGCTGCAGCTTGAGTTCCACCCGACTGGGGCGGCTGCAAAAGGCCCCCCAATTCTTCCTGACGCGCGACGCCATGACCCTCCCGCGCGATGATCGACGCAGTTTTTTGCGCAAAGCGTTTCTGGCCGCAAGTGCCGCCTCGGTTGCCGCATCGGCACCCCGAGCGTTCGCCCAAATGAGCGCGGAAGGCGATCCCGCCATTCTCAATCTGCCAGCGCACACTAAAGGTCTCGGCCAACCCGTCGCTGCGCGCCCGTATGGGCTACCATCGAAATACGAAGAAAACCTCCAGCGCCGCGAATCACCGGGCCTCACGCGCGTGGGTGCCGCGGGCGTGAGCTTCGCGCCGCTGCAAGGCTTTTTCGGCATCATCACACCGAGCGGTTTGCACTTCGAGCGACATCATCAGGGCTGGTGGGATATTGACCCAGCGCAGCATCGTTTCATGATCAACGGCCTCGTGAAGAACCCGAAGGTTTACACGATGGATGACCTGATGCGCATGCCATCCGTCTCGCGAATGCACTTCATCGAATGCGGGGCCAACACCGGCATGGAGTGGGGCAATGTCGCCGTGCCGACGGTGCAATACACGCACGGCATGCTGTCCTGCTGCGAGTTCACCGGAGTGCCGCTGAAGTGGCTGCTCGACGACTGCGGCATTGATCTGAAAAAAGCAAAGTTCGTCCTCGCGGAAGGTGCCGACGGCAGCAGCATGACGCGCACTATCAACCTCGCCAACGCGCTTGACGATGTGATGGTCGCGTACGGCATGAATGGCGAAATGTTGCGCCCCGAAAATGGTTATCCGCTGCGACTCGTCGTGCCCGGCGTGCAGGGTGTGTCGTGGGTGAAATATCTGCGCCGCATCGAAGTGGGCGACATGCCGTATGCCGCGAAAGACGAGACGCTGCACTACGTCGATTTGATGCCCGATGGTCAGCATCGGCAATACACAAGCATTCAGGAACTTAAAAGCGTCATCACCTCGCCATCGGGCGGACAGGTGTTGCTCGACAAAGGTTTCTTCAACGTCACGGGCATCGCCTGGAGCGGTCGCGGCAAGATTCGCAAGGTGGATGTTTCTGTCGACGGCGGAAAGAACTGGCGCACTGCGCGGCTCGAAACACCGTTGCTCGACAAATGCCTCACGCGCTTCAATATTGACTGGACATGGGACGGCAAGGACGCGATTTTGCAATCGCGTGCGACCGATTCAACGGGGCATATTCAGCCATCGTCGATGGATCTGCGAAAAGTGCGCGGCACACGCTCGATTTATCACAACAACGCGGTGCAGAGCTGGCTCGTCTCGGCAAACGGGGAGGTCAGCAATGTTCAGGTTGCTTAACGCACATAGCACTGGCTACGACGAGCGTCTGCGTCGTTGCGCAACAGCTCGTGTACGTCAAGTACACGTCGCCGTCGCGCGCCTAGCATCCATCTCGTCTCGCGCAGCGCTATGTGCGTTAAGCACTGTTACTCTTGTCAGCGCAGCACCAATAGCGGCTAACCTCGGTCGTGCAGCGACACCAGCCGAAATCCGCGCATGGGATATCGATGTTCGCCCTGATTTCAAAGGCCTGCCGCCAGGCTCTGGCTCTGTGAGCAAGGGGCAGGACGTGTGGGAGGCGAAATGCGAAAGCTGTCACGGCGCGTTTGGTGAATCCAACGAAGTGTTCACGCCCGTCATCGGACACACCACTGCGGCCGATATCAAGACCGGGCACGTCGCCGCCCTGCGCGGTGAGACCGTGCCCCAGCGCACGACGCTCATGAAGCTCTCGCAGCTTTCGACGTTGTGGGATTACATCAATCGCGCCATGCCGTGGAACGCTCCGAAGACTTTGACGACGGATGAGGTGTACGCCGTCACCGCGTTCATCCTGAATCTCGGCGATATCGTTCCGGCAGACTTTGTACTGTCAGACAAAAACATCGCGGAAACGCAGAACAAGCTGCCTAACCGTAATGGCATCACGTTAAAGCACGGGATGTGGAATGTCGGTGACAAGCCGGACGCGCAGGGCTCCGGATGCATGAAAGATTGCAAGAAAGCAGCGGCGATCATCAGCCGAATGCCAGATTACGCCCGCAATGCGCACGGCAATCTGGCTGAACAGAACCGGATTGTCGGAGCCATACGCGGCGCGGATACTTCACGGTCTGCGGCCACGGAACTGGCGTTGCTCACGAAGGGCGCATCAAGTGGGAACGGTTCTATGGCGAATGCATCTTCATCGGAGCGTCGCGGTGAAACCGCTGCCGCAGCCAATGCAGCAAACACGGCCCCATTGAAACTCGCGCAAAAGCACGCATGTACCGCTTGTCACGGCGTGAACAACAAACTCATCGGGCCGTCGTTCACGGACATCCACAACAAATACGGCGCCAATTCAGCGACGACGCTTGCCGCAAAGATCAAAGCTGGCGGCAGCGGCATCTGGGGCAGCATCGCGATGCCGCCGCAAGCTCATGTGCCCGAGCCCGAGATCAAAGCGATTGCAGAGTGGCTCGCAGCGGGAAAATTTTAGACGTGCGATAAAACAGCACAACGATATTCGGGATTACCACGGTAGCGCACACCCGGAGCGCTCTTAAAATTACAGCATTCAATTAGCAGGAGGTTGCACCAATGGAAAAACTTCGAAGACTTACGATCAAGGCGGGCAGTTCTTTCGCCGTTATCGCCGCTGCCATCAGCGCCGGGGTGTTGCCGGCGTCTGCATTTGCGGAGTGGAACAAGGCCGCGTTCGATGCCAAGAACATGAACGATGTACTGAAGGCTATGGGCGGGGGCGCCGCTGAAAAATCGGGCGATATCGCCATCACCGCGCCAGACATCGCTGAAAACGGTGCCGTGGTGCCGATCGCAGTCGCGAGCAAACTGGCCAATACCCAGTCGATCGCAATTCTCGTAGAGAAAAACCCGTCCAGTCTTGCCGCGCAATTTGACATCCCACCAGGCACCGAGCCGAACGTGGGCACGCGCGTGAAAATGGGGCAGAGCTCGAACGTGCACGCGGTCGTCAAAGCAGGCGGCAAATACTACGTCGCGACCAAAGAAATTAAAGTCACCCTTGGTGGGTGTGGAGGTTAATCATGGCAGATCCGATGCGCATTCGCGCTCAACTCAAAGGTGACGTGACTGAAGTTCGCGTTTTGATGGCTCACGTGATGGAGACCGGGCAGCGCAAAGATTCCGCTGGCAACGTGGTGCCTGCGTTTCATATTCAGGAGGTGACGGCAACGTGGAATGGCAAGTCCGTCCTAACGGCACAGTTTGGCCCTGCGGTGTCGCAAAACCCGGTGATGAACTTTAGTTTTAAAGGCGGCGCCAAGGGTGACAAGGTCGTCGTTAGCTGGACCGACACCAAGGGCGACAAGCGAACCGACGAAGCCGTCATTTCGTAGTTGGGTTTGACTCACGGCGGCGAGACCGCCGTTTTGCTTTTTTAGGAGGGGACATGAAAAAAGACAAGCTGATTGCCGTGCTTCTGGCCGCGACCGCGCTGACGACACTGTCCGTGCAGCCCGTGCTGGCGCAGGCTCAGGAGGACTCGCAAAAACAGATCGAGCGTTACCGCGAGTTGCTCGCTGATGGCAACCCGGCAGAGCTGGTGGAAGCGCGCGGAGAGACGCTCTGGAAACAAAAGCGCGGCCCCAAAAATGCCTCGCTTGAAGCATGTGACCTTGGCTTGGGGGCTGGCAAAGTGGCTGGCGTCAACGCAGTTCTGCCCCGCTATTTCCCCGATGTGGATCGTGTGATGGATCTCGAATCGCGCATCATTTACTGTGAGATCACGCTCCAGGGTTTCACGATGGATGAGCTGACCAAGCGGCCGCATTCGCTCAACCCGTCCGAGCGTCAAACCGATCACGAGGCGTTGACTGTCTATGTGGTGGGCCAATCACGTGGCGCTAAAGTGAATTTGTCGCAGAGCCATCCGAAAGAGCGCGAATCGTATCTGCGCGGCGAGAAAATGTTCTTCTTCAAAGGCGGTCCGTATGACTTCGCGTGCGCCACCTGTCACGGCGTCGATGGTCAGCGCATTCGCCTTCAGGATTTGCCGAATTTCCAGAAAGCCGACAACGCACAACGCGCATTCACCACCTGGCCGGCCTATCGCGTGAGCCAGGGCGCGGTTCGCACGATGCAGTGGCGTCTGCTGGACTGCTTCCGTCAGCAACGCATGCCCGAGATGGTGTTCCTGTCGCCTGCGTCGATTGATCTCATCACCTACATGGGTGTCAAGGGCAAAGACGGCATCATGGACGCTCCGGCGATCAAACGGTAAGGAGCCAGCATGAAACTCAAATACTTTTCTCAAAGCGTCGCAGCGGTTGCGCTAATCCTGACCGTCGCTGGCTGCGCCACAATGCAGCCCGGCCCCTCTGCTGTGGACAACAGCCGTGAAGTCGAAGCGCTGGCGCGCCGTTTTCCATCTCCGTTTGATCCGAAGCTCGTGAGCGACGACGCTGTGGCCGACGCGATGCGCGTCTCTTTCAAGAATTCAGAGTCCGCCAAGCTTGATCGTCTCACGCAGACGCCATTGCAGAAGGCGTGCACCGAAGCCTCGCGCAGCGGCAAACCGCTGGATGACAATCTGCGCAGCGAGTTGCAAGCCGCCGCGCTGGCGTCGGTGAAATACCCATCAGACGGTAAATATTTCGGCGACTGGAAGCGTGGCGAAACCATCGCGCAAAACGGCCGCGGACTGCAATTCAGCGACAAGGTGGGCGACGTTGCCGGCGGCAACTGCTACGCCTGTCACCAGATCGACAAGAAGGAAATCGCGTACGGGAATATTGGCCCGTCGTTGACCGGCTACGGCAAGCTGCGCGGCCAAACTGAGCCCATCGTCAAGTACACCTGGGCGCGCATCTGGAACAGTCATTCGTTCAATGCCTGCGCGAATATGCCACGATTTGGGGATGCGGGAATTTTGACGGAAGCGCAGATTAAAGATGTGATGGCGCTGCTGCTTGATCCGGCGTCACCGGTTAATCAATGAGTGGTCTTTGTCGCCTCTCCCCTTGCGGGAGAGGGTTAGGGTGAGGGGTAGGGTGGAGTTGCGCCGCTTTGTGCGTGAAGAGCAACTCACCGTTCGCCCTGAGCCCGTGGAACGATGGGCGCACTTCAGGCCCCTCTCCCCTTGTGGGAGAGGGTTAGGGTGAGGGGTTTCGTCGAATGAGCAGATTCGTTAGCCACGAGCGCGCTCATGCCGCGCGGGGCGGTAACTTTCTTTTGCGTCGCCAAAAGAAAGTTACCAAAGAAAAGGCGACCCCGACATTCGCCCTGATCCGAGATTTGAAGCGAAAACGTGGCGCGGTCGGAAACTCGCTACGCTCAAACAGCCGACCGCTTCATCCACGTTTTCACTCCAAATCTCGGGGTCGAATACACGGGGACCTCTCGAACCGAAATTTGATCGCTGTGCGATGGTGATTACGAAAACTCGGGTGCGAACACCCGTGATTCGCTGGGTAGGATATGGGATCTTTTAGACATCACAGTTACTTCGACAAAGCGAAGACAACCCAGAAGTTTCGATTTCCGCACGTCTGTTTTAAATGCCGAAAGTCGTTCAAGCAACCGATGCGTATTCAACCTCGGCTGTGCCCGCAATGCGGTGGTGAGTTGGCGAGACTAAGTCGCAAATTTTCCGCACCAAAGGTAAAGGATGTAGTGCAGTGGAAGAAAGTTCAATTGCTTGTGTCTCGCGGATTTTTGTTTTATTCCGTACATAAGCGACGTGGGCAGAGCGCAGCATATGAGTTGGTTGAGTACCCTAAAACGTTCGTAGAAGCCGAAATCTTTGTGCAGACTTACAAGACGTATTCTGAATTTGCGTAGCTCGAGTGGTTCGGAGGGGCCCCCGTGTATTCGCCCCCGAGATTTGAAGCGAAAACGTCGATGAAGCGGTCCGTTGTTTGAGCGCAGCGAGTTCCGGACCGCGCGACGTTTTCGCTTCAAATCTCGGATCAGGGCGAATGTCGGGGTCGCCTTTTTTGGGTTACCTTTTTTGGCGAAGCAAAAAAGGTAACTGCCCTGCGGCATGAGCAGCTCGTGAACTGGCGTTCATGGTTCGACAAGCTCACCACGAACGGGAAGATCGAACTTCAAGCGCAAGGCGGCGCAACGCCACCAACCCCTCACCCTAACCCTCTCCCGCAAGGGGCGAGGGGACAATTCGATAACTTGGCTAGGCGGTCACCACTCTCGGCGAAATCTTAGCCACAGCATCACCAATCGCCCCAATATGCCCCGGTGTCGTCCCGCAACATCCACCCACAATATTCACCAATCCACTCTGCGCAAAATCTCTCAAAAACCCCGAAGTCATTTCCGGTGTTTCGTCATAGCCAGTTTCGGACAGAGGATTAGGCAATCCAGCGTTCGGATACACGCTGATAAATGTTTCGGGCGCAAGCTTCGCGAGCTCTTCGATATGCGGTCTCATGGCGACTGCGCCTAGCGCGCAATTGATGCCAACCGACAGTGGTTTTGCATGCTTCACGCTGATCCAGAACGCAGCCACCGTTTGCCCGGACAGCGTACGCCCCGAAGCGTCGGTGATGGTGCCGGAGATCATGAGTGGCGGCGGGTCGCGATCGTTTTCGAATACCGTTTGATAGGCGAACAATGCGGCTTTGGCGTTCAGTGTGTCAAAGATTGTTTCGACGAGCACGAGATCGATTCCGCCTTCGTTCAGACCTTCGAGTTGCTCGACATAGGCCGTTACCAATTCATCAAACGACACGTTGCGTTTCGACGCATCGTTGACGTCCGGAGAGATGCTGGCAGTGCGATTGGTGGGACCGAGCGCGCCCGCAACCAAGCGCGGCTTGTCAGGTGTTTTCTTCGTCCACTCGGCGCAGCACTCCCGCGCGAGTTTCGCCGCTTCGCGATTCAGGACTTTGACGATGTGCTCCAGCTTGTAATCCGCCATCGCAATCGAAGTGGCATTAAACGTATTGGTCTCAATAATGTCAGCGCCAGCCGCCAGATAGCCGTTGTGAATTTCGCGAATCACTTCCGGCTTGGTGAGCGCGAGCAGGTCGTTGTTGCCCTTGACGTCGCAACTGTGATCGCGGCACAAATGCCCGCGATAGTCCGCCTCGCCCAGTTTGTATTGCTGCACCATCGTGCCCATGCCGCCGTCGAGTACGAGGATGCGTTTGCGAAGCAGTTCAGAGACACGTTGGCGGCGATTCATGGTGGGTGGCTGCATTGCGGCGGTTAGATCGGAGTGCATTTTCTCATTTCTGACCACAGGCGTGATTCGATGGATCTTTCCGTCGTGAACTTCAGAAAGATCGCTCTAATTTCCACCTCAACGGTCGAACATGCCTTGACAATGATTGCCTAGGCAGTTATTGTTTGCCGTCTTAAAAATTCAACGACAGCCACTTCGACTCTTTAGGGTGTCCTTTACTCTCATGCAGCCGCAACGAAGCCACCTTCCTCGATGAATCAGCAAAAAATCAAATCGGCTGACTTTTACACCGCTAGCTATCGCACCGAGGATTCGGTGGGCTTTTTGATGAAGACTGTGATGCTGTCCCTCACCGCCGCTGTCAACCGCCGCCTGACTGAGCACGGTTTGACCAATGCGCAATGGGGGCCGCTGTTGATGATTCAGCAGGGCCGCGCCGACACGGTAGCCGAACTTGCCCGCTGGTCGAATTCGGACGCGGGCGCAATGACACGCCTTCTCGATCGTCTGGAGGCGAAAGGGCTGCTCAAACGCGTGCGCTCGACCGAAGACCGGCGGGTCGTGAAACTGGAATTGACCACCGAAGGCGAGCATGCGATTCGCGATGTGCCCGCTGTGTTGGCGGACGTGCTAAACGCTCACCTGTCCGGGTTCTCGAAAACCGAGTGGGAGACGATGAAAAGCTATCTGAGCCGAATGCTGGCAAACGGCGAAATGCTGCGCGCTCAGGCGGACGCCACCGATAGTTCGCCGCGATCATCGTGATAAGACACGCCAATAAATACAAAGCAAAACTGATGTTCCCGAACCTGACTATCAACCGCGCTGAACTTTCAACGCGGCGAACATTGGTCGCGGCCTCGTTGCTCGCACTGACGGTTGCCGGTTGCGCCAACTTTTCTGGCATAGAAACTACGTCCGTGTTGCGCTCTCCTTCGGCTACGGGAGCGGCCTCTGTTCAGACCGAATTCCCGTCCGATCAGTGGTGGCTCAAGTTCAACGATCCGGCACTGACTTCGCTGATTGACGCAGCGCTGACGGGTAGTCCGACGCTTGCGATCGCAAAAACGCGCGCAGACAAGGCGGCACTGGGTGTCGCCCTCGTGCGTGCGACCGCAATGCCGCAAGTCGGCGGTGGCGTTGATTTGACGCGCCAGCGCTACACGGCCAACGGCATGATTCCGCCGCCACTCGCGGGCGCAGACGCGACGACGGCGACGATTCAGGCAACCGCATCCTGGGAAATTGATTTCTTCGGCAGGAACCAGCGAACGGTGCAAGCGGCGCTCGGAACAGCGCGAGCTGCGGAGATTGACTTGCAGGCGGCCCGCGTGTTGCTGGCGAACAGTGTCGCCCGCCAATATGTGCAGCTCGCACGTTTGCTGGAGCAGCAGCGCCTTGCTAGGACAACATTGCAGCAGCGTGAGCAGGTGGTGTCCCTGATTCGTCAACGCGTCGATGCGGGCCTCGATACCAATGTGGACTTGCGGCAAGGCGAAGGCGCGATTCCCGAAACGCGCGGACAAATCGAAGCTTTGAACGAACAAATATCCTTGACTCGCAACGCGCTGACCGCGTTAACCGCGCGTCCGGCAGAAGCAATCAACGCGATGCAGCCGCAGTTGACCGCGCTGCAATTGCAATCGCTTCCAGCCGCTGTACCGTCAGAGCTGGTGGCCCGACGCGCCGACCTCGCCGCCGCCAGATGGCGCGTAGAAGCGGCGTTGAGCGAGATTGCAGTCGCCAAGACACAGTTTTATCCAAGCATCAATCTGGTCGGCTTCGCCGGGCTTTCAAGCATCGGGCTAGACCGGCTGTTTCAGGGTCACAGCCTGCAATACGGTATTGGCCCCACGCTACGTTTGCCGATTTTTGACGCGGACAAGTTGCGCATCAATCTCAAGTCGAAGACGGTGGATTTCGATGCGGCGGTCGAGACGTACAACGCGACCCTGATTGAAGCGATTCACGAGGTTGGCGATCAGCTGGTTTCTATGCATTCGATAGAGCGCCAGATGACAGAACAGCAAGGCGCACTCGCCTCAGCAGACAGCGCTTACGAGCTGTCATTGCAACGGTATCGCGCGGGTCTTGGCACGTATCTGAATGTGCTCTCCGCCGAAACGGCGGTCATCGCGCAACGTCGTGCCGGTGCGGATCTGCGTGCTCGCGCCATTGATTCGCAGGTGCTGCTTATCCGTGCGCTGGGGGGTGGCTTTTCCGAAGTGAACGAGCCAATTGCCAGCGCTGCGCCGACATCCCCGAATCAATAGCGTTAGTCGTTAGTTAAATGGCAAGTAACCCGTCGTTGCCTGCCAGACGTATTGCCCAAAAGAAGTTTCATCATGAGCCAATCTCCTACCTCAAATCCCGGTCAACCAGCCACCGCACCCGCCGCAGCGGAAGCGGCAGTCATCGCCACGCCCAAAAAAGCGCAACGTAAAACCGCGCTACTCACCATCGCGGGCATAGTCGCGATCGGCGCAATTGCTTACGGCATCTACTACGCGCTGGTGCTGAATCATTTTGAGACGACCGACAATGCCTACGTTCAGGGCAACGTCGTGCAGATCACGCCGCAAATCGGCGGCACGGTGCTCGCCATCAATGCCGAGGACACGAATTTTGTGAAGGCCGGACAGTCACTCGTGAAACTTGACACGGCGGATGCACAGGTCGCGCTGGATCAGGCAGAAGCGGCACTCGGCCAAACGGTACGTCAGGTTCGAACGCTCTACACCAACAATGGCGCGCTCAGCGCACAAATCGCATTGCGTGAAGCCGATATCGTGCGCGCCCAGGGCGATCTTGCGAAAGCAGGAGACGACTTGAACCGACGGCAGGGACTAGTGGCTAACGGTGCCGTTTCAAAAGAAGAACTCAATCACGCACAGAGTCAGGTCACGACAGCGCGCACGACTGTCGCAGCCGCACAAGCTGCGGCATCTGCGGCGCGCGAACAATTGGCATCGAATCGCGCAATGACCGACGGCGTGAGCGTTGAGCAGCATCCTTCGGTGCAACAGGCTGCCGCACGTGTGCGCGAAGCTTATCTTGCGTTGAAACGCTCCGAATTAACGTCACCCGTGGACGGTTTTGTTGCCAAACGAAGTGTGCAGCTGGGTCAAAGAGTTGCGGCAGGCGCACCGCTGATGTCCGTCATAGCACTTGACCAGTTGTGGGTGGATGCCAATTTCAAAGAAGTTCAACTACGCAATATCCGCATTGGGCAACCGGTGAAACTGGTGGCCGATCTTTACGGCAAAAAAGTTGAATATGACGGATCAGTCGTTGGTCTGGCGGCGGGTACGGGTTCAGCCTTTTCCCTGTTGCCCGCGCAGAACGCTACCGGCAACTGGATAAAAGTCGTGCAACGCGTACCCGTTCGCGTGAAGCTCGACAGCAAGCAGCTTGTTGAGCATCCACTGCGTGTCGGCCTGTCGATGGACGTCATTGTGGACATCAGCAAGCAGGACGGCAAGACACTGGCCGACAACAATTCACCGGCAACGCCAGTAGCGACACAAGGTACCGCTGGTGTGGCTGCGGCGCAGGCGGATTTGCATGCCGAAGACGCCATTGTGCAACGCGTCATCAATAGCAATCTTGGTCGACCGATGGCAACTCCGTTGCAGAGCGCAGACAGGGCAGCTCGTGCTGCGGCATCGGCTCGATCCATAGCGGACGGCAAGCGCTCCAGCACTCAATCGGCTGCGGAACCCCGTGTTGCGGTCGCGCCCGCCGTAGATCGTGCCTTGGCTCCCGTTTCCACGAGCCGTTAACGTGGCAAGCGTCGGCGTACCCGCGTCCCCCGCAGAATCAGCGCTACCGACTGCGACGAAGGCCGCAACCGTGTTGCAGCCGTTATCCGGCAGCGCGCGCGTGATTGGCACCATCGCGCTGTCCGCCGCGACCTTCATGAACGTGCTCGACACGTCAATCGCGAATGTCTCGCTGCCCGCGATTGCAGGCGATCTCGGCGTCAGCCCCAATCAGGGCACCTGGGTGATCACGAGCTTTGCGGTGGCCAACGCGATCGCGGTGCCTTTGACTGGTTGGCTCACGCAGCGCTTCGGGCAGGTGCGGTTATTCCTGAGCAGCGTGCTGCTATTCGTGTTGACATCGTGGCTGTGCGGTCTGGCGCCGAGCATGGAGTCACTCATCGCATTGCGCGCGTTGCAGGGTTTCGTCGCCGGGCCGATGATCCCGTTGTCGCAGACTTTGCTGTTGTCCAGCTACCCCCGTGAAAAAGCGGGGACGGCCATGGCGATGTGGGCCATGACCACGCTGGTCGCACCCGTGGCGGGCCCGCTGCTCGGCGGCTGGATCACGGACAACGCCGCCTGGCCGTGGATTTTCTACATCAATATCCCGGTCGGCCTGATCGCTGCATTTGCCACCTGGACGATCTATCGCAAACGCGAAACACCCGTGCGTAAAGTACCCATCGATTCAATTGGCCTCGCGCTTCTGGTGCTGTGGGTCGGTTCGATGCAGCTCATGCTCGACCTCGGCAAGGAGATGGGATGGTTCGAATCGAATGTCATCATCGTACTGGCCTTGACGGCGGTGATTGGGTTGGCATTTTTCATCGCGTGGGAGCTCACTGACGAACATCCGGTGGTTGATCTGTCGCTGTTCAAACGGCGTAACTTCTGGATAGGCGCGTCATCGACGGCGCTGGCCTACGGCGCGTTCTTTGGTAACGTGGTGTTGCTGCCGCTGTGGTTGCAGCAATACATGGGCTACACCGCCACTCAGGCGGGTATGGTGACCGCACCCGTGGGGCTGCTCGCGCTGTTGCTGTCGCCAGTGGTTGGCAAGACGATTGCTAACGTTGACCCGCGCCGCTACGTGACGTTCGCCTTCATCGTGTTCGCGCTGGTGCTGTGGATGCGATCAAACTTCAATACGCAGGCGGACGTGTGGACCATTCTCGCGCCGACGTTGATTCAGGGAATAGCGATGGCGTTCTTCTTCATTCCGCTGGTCACCATCACGCTGTCAGGGCTTGCACCGGATCGCATGGCCGCAGCATCAGGGCTTAGCAACTTCGCGCGGATCACGGCAGGTGCGGTTGGCACGTCTGTTTCAACGACGTGGTGGGAAAGTCGTGCGACGCTGCACCATGCGCAGCTATCGGAATCGATCAATCGCGGCAACGACGCGGCAACGGCGGCGATTGGCGGTCTTAACGCGGCGGGTTTAAGCACGGAGCAGGCGTTGTTTCAGATCAACCGAATCATTGACCAGCAGGCGTTCATGCTGGCAGCCAACGATATCTTCTACATCTGTAGTTTTCTGTTTTTGCTGCTCATTCCGCTCGTCTGGCTATCGCGGCCACAGCGCGGCAAAGCGGTGGATGCGGGCGGCGCGCACTAATCGGCGCTGACCACATCGGGCGTCAAACCCAATCCGCGCAAATAGGTATCAATAAATTTGCACCCATTTTCAACAATGTCGAAATCGAAATTGCCAAGAAACCAGTCCTGGATGAGCCCGTTGAAAACGGCGTGCAATCCACGCGCGGCCATGTCAGCGGGAATCGGCAGTCGAACCGACTGCATCTCGGCCGCCGCTTTCAGATTCGATTCGGCAAAACCAAGAAACTTTTTACAACCGGTGCGGTGGCGATCTTTCAGAGACAGCAGCTCGCCTGCATATTCCACTTTGTGCGTTGCGATCTCAAACACACGGCAGGTCCGATCATCGCTAACCATGATCTGCAGAACCGACAGCAGCCGGTGCCGCAAAGCATTCAGAGGATCGTTCGTAACTTCGCTTGGCAGTTGTTCAAACGACTGCTCCATCGGCAGCGTCACGCGCTCCATCATGGCGTCGAACAGCGCCGCTTTGTCTTTGAAGTGCCAATAGATGGCACCGCGCGACGTTCCGGCCGCCTTGGCTACTTCATGCAGCGACGTTTGTGAAACGCCGCGGTCAAGGAACACCAATTCAGCCGCGTCAATAAGACAACTGCGGGTAGCGAGCGCTTCCTCTTTGGTTTTGCGAACCATGTGGCTGGAATCCTCCGTTTTAGTAAATCGTAGTTCAAGAATAAATGTTGCGACTCTCACATACATTCGTGGCTGTATGTATAATACTACAAATTCCGATTCATACCCCGTCCCATTGCTGCCCACCGCTTTGAGCTATCTCGATATACGCTCCGCCACACAACAATCTCAACAATTTCCTTTCTCCTTTCATACGCTGAGGACTTTCATGTCTGCCCCCTATTCTCCAAAATCAAGAAACGCGTCACGAGGCGCGTCAATCATTATCAGTTCGCTACTGGTAGCGCTGCTTGTCGCCGGTTGCGGCAAAAAAGCTGACGCACCAGCCGCACCCGCTGCCGGGGGGCCGCCACCCGCAGAGGTCGGCGTCGTCACCGTCGCCACTCGCGACGTCGGACTGATCACCGAATTACCGGGCCGCCTCGAAGCGTCTCGCGTCGCGCAGGTTCGCGCACGCACAGCCGGCATTCTCCAGAAGCGCCTTTTCCGCGAAGGCAGCGATGTCCGCGCCGGTCAGGCCTTGTTCCAGATTGACAGCGCGCCTTATCAGGCGGCACTGCAAAGCGCGCAGGCTTCGCAGGCACGCGCAGAAGCCAATCTGTCGCAGGCGACGGCACAGGCTGATCGCTTCAAGCCACTGGTTGAAGCCAACGCAATCAGTAAACAGGATTTCGTCAACGCCGTTGCCGCACAGAAAACCGCTCAAGCCGATGTCGCAGTAGCCAAGGCAGCGGTCACGTCGGCCGGCATCACATTGGGCTATGGCTCGGTAACCTCACCGATCTCCGGTCGCATCGGGCGTGCACTGGTGACCGAAGGCGCGCTGGTCGGTCAGGGCGAAGCGACGCAACTTGCGGTCGTGCAACAAATTGATCCGATGTACGTGAACTTCACGCAATCTGCGGGCGAAGTCATGAAGCTGCGCAATGCGATGGCTGCGGGCCAGGTGCAAAAAGCGGCGGGTGCCGACGCAGCGAGCGTCAGCGTCATTCTCGAAGACGGTTCGACGTACTCGAAGCCCGGTAAATTGCTGTTTTCCGATCTCACGGTTGACGCGACGACGGGTCAGATCACGCTGCGCGCAGAGGTGCCGAATCCAACGGGTCAACTGCTGCCTGGCCTTTACGTTCGCGTTCGCGTTGAACAGGCGCAAGCCAATAACGCAATCACGCTGCCACAACAGGCCGTGACTCGTACCAACCAAGGCGACACGGTGATGGTGGTGAGTGCAGATGGCAAAGTCAGCCCGCGTCCGGTCAAAGTAGCGGCCGCTAAAGACAATCAGTGGGTCGTGCTCTCCGGTCTCAAGCAGGGTGAACAGGTGATGGTCGACGGCTTCCAGAAATTGCGTGGCACCGCCCCAGTAAAAGCAGTGCCATGGAATCCGATTGGCACGAAGCCAGCCGCCGCGGCCGCCGCAGCCGATGCAAAGGCACCCGCAACCGCTGTACCTGCCGATGCCAAAGCTTCCGCCGCCCCCAGCGCCGCAACTGCCAAGCAGTAAGGGGCACATATATGGCAAAGTTTTTTATTGATCGGCCCATTTTTGCGTGGGTGATCGCACTGTTCATCATCGTGATGGGCGCGGTGGCAATCACGCAATTGCCGATCGCGCAATACCCGCCGGTAGCACCACCCACCATCGTAGTATCCGCCGCCTATCCCGGCGCATCCGCACAAACGCTGGAGGACAGCGTGCTCGCCGTCATCGAGCGCGAAATGAATGGCGCGCCAGGACTCGCCTATATGGAATCCGTCAGTCAGGCGAACGGGTCCGGAACGATTAACCTGAGCTTCGAGCCCGGCACCAACGCCGATCTGGCGCAGGTTGACGTGCAAAACCGTTTGTCGCGTGCTACGCCGCGATTGCCTACGGCTGTGGTGCAACAAGGCGTTCGCGTGGACAAGTCGCGCTCGAACTTCCTGATGTTCACGATTTTGTCGTCGGACAATCCGGCCGTTGATGTGATCGGCTTGAGCGACTACGCTTCACGTAACGTGTTGCCTGAGTTGCAGCGTATTTCGGGCGTGGGTACTGCGCAGTTGTTCGGTGCCGAGCGCGCGATGCGTATCTGGCTTGACCCGGCCAAACTGACTGGTTTCAATCTCAGCGCAACCGATGTCAACAGCGCGATTGCTGCGCAAAATGCGCAAATTTCCGGTGGCAGCATCGGCGATTTGCCTATCGTTTCCGGTCAAACCATCTCGGCGACCGTAGTCGTACCGGGCCAGCTCAGCACGGTTGAGCAGTTCGGTGACATCGTCTTGCGCGCCAACACCGACGGCTCCACCGTTCGCCTGAAAGATGTCGCGCGTATTGAACTGGGTGGACAGGGCTATGCAACTTCAGCGCGTCTAAATGGCAAATCTGCGGCCGGTATCGGTATTCAACTTGCGCCATCTGGAAACGCGCT
The DNA here is from genome assembly GCA_025354165.1 of Burkholderiales bacterium. Lineage (GTDB taxonomy): Bacteria > Pseudomonadota > Gammaproteobacteria > Burkholderiales > Casimicrobiaceae > Casimicrobium. Next base: position 98,518 of record JANXNI010000032.1, read on the forward strand.
GGCCACGGCCAAAGCGATCCGCGTCCGGATGGATGAACTGGCGAAATATTTTCCGGCTGGCGTGACCTATGCGATCCCGTACGACAGTTCGGAATTCGTAAAAATTTCGATCTCGCAGGTCGCAGAAACACTGGTCGAGGCCATCGCACTCGTGTTTCTCGTAATGTTCCTGTTCCTGCAAAATTTCCGCTACACCATCATTCCGACCATTGTCGTTCCGGTGGCGCTACTGGGCACATTTTCCGTGCTACTGGCACTCGGTTTCTCGATCAACGTGTTGACGATGTTCGGCATGGTGCTGGTGATCGGGATCGTCGTCGATGACGCCATTGTGGTGGTTGAAAACGTCGAGCGCATCATGAGCGAAGAAGGCTTGTCGCCGCTTGATGCAACACGCAAAGCCATGGGCCAGATCTCGGGCGCGATCATCGGTGTGACCGTGGTGCTGATCTCGGTGTTTGTGCCGCTCGCGTTCTTCAGTGGTTCCGTTGGCAATATTTACCGCCAGTTCTCTGCGGTGATGGGCGTGTCAATTGCATTCTCTGCGTTCATGGCGCTGTCGCTGACACCGGCATTGTGCGCAACGCTGCTGAAGCCAGTTGAGGCTGGGCACCACCTTGAGAAGAAAGGATTCTTCGGCTGGTTTAACCGCTCTTTCAAGCGCACCGCGCACGGCTACGAAGGCGTCGTATCGCGCTTTCTGCACTGGGGCGGCCGCATGATGATCATTTATCTGGCGGTCATTCTCGCAGCGGGCCTGTTGTACGTGCGTCTGCCGTCGTCATTCCTGCCCAATGAAGATCAGGGCACCATGCTGGTCAACGTGCAGTTGCCGCCGGGCGCAACATTCGCACGCACCCAGGCGGTGATGGAGCAGGTTGAGGCCTACATCCTGAAACTGCCGGAGGTCAAAAGCATGGTCGGCGTGATGGGTTTCAGCTTCTCGGGTCAGGGTCAGAACGCGGGTCTCGCATTCGTCACGCTCAAGGGCTGGGACGAGCGCAAAGGCCCGGAGCATTCTGCGCAAGCGATTGCCGGTCGAGCGTTCGGCGCACTGTCGGGCATTCGTGATGCGTTCATCTTCCCGTTGAGTCCGCCACCGATTCCAGAATTGGGCACGGCGTCTGGCTTCACTTTCCGCTTGCAGGATCGTGGTGGTGCGGGCCATGACGCGCTGCTCGCTGCCCGTAACCAGATGCTGGGCGGAGCCGCGCAGAGCAAGATCCTCGCGGGCGTACGGCCTGACGGACTCGAAGACGCGCCGCAATTGCAGGTTGACATCAATCGTGATCAGGCCAACGCACTGGGAATCAACTTTGGCGCAATCAATGGCGTAATCTCGACGGCACTTGGCTCGGCGTATATCAACGATTTCCCGAATCAGGGTCGTTTGCAACGCGTGGTGGTGCAAGCTGACGCACCGGCGCGGATGCAGCCCGAGGACATCCTGAAGCTGACCGTGATGAACGGTCAGGGCAAACTGGTGCCGCTGTCAGCCTTCGCCACCACACGTTGGGCCAATGGACCGATGCAGACCATTCGCTACAACGGCTATCCCGCCATGCGTATCTCGGGCGACGCAGCGCCTGGCTACAGCACGGGTGACGCGATTGCCGAAATGGAGCGCCTCGCCAAGCAATTGCCAGAAGGCTTTGGCTTCGAATGGACTGGTCAGACGCGTGAAGAAAAGCTGGCGGGATCGCAGGCAATCATCCTCTACGTATTCGCCATCATGGCGGTGTTTTTGGCGCTTGCCGCGTTGTATGAAAGCTGGTCAATTCCGCTGGCGGTCATCATGGTGGTGCCGATGGGTGTGCTCGGTGTGGTGCTCGGTGTCACCGTGCGTGGGCTGTCCAACGACGTTTACTTCCAGGTGGCTCTGATTACGATTATCGGGCTATCGGCGAAAAACGCCATTCTGATTATCGAGTTTGCGAAAGACTTGCAGGCACAAGGCAAGAGCGTCTTTGAATCGGCGCTGGCGGCCGCGCATCTGCGCTTCCGGCCGATCGTGATGACCTCGCTCGCGTTCATTCTGGGTGTGTTGCCACTTGTGCTCTCGAGCGGTGCGGGATCGGCGAGTCAGCGCGCGCTCGGCACCGGCGTGATGGCGGGCGCAATGATCGGCACGTTCCTCGCGGTATTTTTTGTTCCAGTCTTCTTCGTCGTCGTGCGAAGCATATTCAAGGGCAGCGAACGTCAGCGGCAACGCTTTGTTACGCACGCCAAGGAAGCAGGAGTTGAAGGTGATGACTAAATTTAATGTGACCGCTTTGCCCCGGCTAACTCGTGCAACAGCGTTGATGGTTGTGGCTGGCCTGTTGAGCGCCTGCTCGTTCGTGCCGACCTATGAGCGTCCCGCCGCGCCAGTTTCAGCAAGCTTTCCGGGCGCTGCCGCAGCAACCGGTTCGGTTGCCGCAGCCGATCTGGCCTGGCAGGATTTCTTTGCTGATGCTCGCCTTAAAAAGCTGGTCGAAATTGCGTTAACTAACAATCGTGATCTGCAAGTGGCGGTGCTTAATATCTCCAAAGCTCAGGCGCAATATCAAATTCAGCGTGCCGCGCAATTCCCCGCAGTTAACGCGGCATTCGCCGGGCAGCGTCAGGCAAAGACTGCTGATGTTTACACGCTCGGCGTGGGCATTACCTCGTTCGAACTGGATTTCTTCGGTCGACTGCAAAGCTTAAAGGACGCTACGCTGGCGCAGTATCTGTCGACCGAGGAATCACGCAAGACGGTGCAAATCAGTTTGATTGCTGCGGTCGCAAATACCTACCTAAGTATGCTGGCGGATGATCAATTGTTGACGCTGACGCGTGACACCCTGAACACGCGCGAGCAATCGTTCAAGCTCTCGAAATTGCGCTTTGATAATGGCGTAACCTCCGAGCTGGATTTGCGTCTGGCGCAAGGTCTGGTCGAAGGTGCGCGCGCGAATCTGGCGCAGCTGCAACGGCAACGCGCGCAGGATGAAAACGCGCTGGTGCTGTTGGTTGGTCAACCCTTGCCTAGCGATTTGCCAGCCGCTGGTCAGCTCGGTACGCAAGCGCAAATGTTGAAAGACGTGCCCGCCGGTCTGCCATCGGATCTGCTGAATCGTCGCCCCGACATTCGCGCTGCCGAGCAACAACTGCTGTCGGCCAATGCCAACATCGGCGCTGCGCGCGCGGCCTTCTTCCCGCGCATTTCGCTGACGGCGAGCGTGGGCAAGGTCAGCTCTGATCTCGACAACCTGTTGAGCGGTGGCACTGGCTGGGCGTTCGCGCCGCAGCTAGTCTTGCCGCTGTTCAACATGGGCGCCAATCAGGCGAACCTAGATGCGGCAAAGATCACGCGCCAGATCACGGTTGCGCAATACGAAAAGGCGGTTCAAACCGCGTTTCGTGAAGTGGCTGATGCGCTGGCGGGCTCCGGCACGCTCGGTGAGCAATATCGAGCGACGCAAGCTCAAGTTGACGCCGCACAGGCTAGCTACAAGCTCTCCGATCTGCGCTACAGCGGTGGTGTCGCGAGCTATCTTGATCTGCTTGATGCGCAACGCTCGCTCTTCGTCGCGCAGCAGGCTGCGATTCAGGTGCAACTGGCGCAACTGCAAAATCAGGTCACGCTGTACAAGGCGTTGGGTGGCGGCTGGACCGGTCCGTAACGGCCCGCGCTCCCTACAATGGGACGCTTCCGTTCTACGCAAGAGTCCCCCTTTGCTTGAAGTCCGTTCTCTCCGCTTCGATTACCCGAATCATCCCGCCCTGAGCGATATTTCGTTCACGCTGGCGGCGGGCAGCGTCACCGCACTGGTCGGACCGAACGGTGCGGGCAAAAGTACGCTGATGCGTTGCATCGCGGGGCTTGCCGAGCCGCTCTCGGGCGCGGTCTATTTGGACGGCGTCGCCATCACCGACAACCCGCGACTAGCGCATCGCGACATCGGTTATCTCGAAGACGAATTCGGCCTCTACGACGAGCTGACCGCGAGCCAATGTCTGCATTACGCGGCAGCGGCACGTGGCGTAACGGATGCCAATCTCGACGCTCGCACGGACGCCGTCGCGGCGCAGCTTGACATTACACATTGCCTGCCAAAACGCGTGCGCGAACTCTCACGCGGGCAGCGCCAGCGCGTCGCGATTGGTCAAGCGATCATCAGCGCGCCGAAGCTTCTAGTGCTCGACGAGCCCGCCTCTGGCCTTGACCCCGAGGCGCGCGCTAGTCTGGCCGGTCTGTTTCGTCGTTTGCAGGGCGACGGCATCACGCTGCTCGTTTCATCGCACATTCTGACCGAGCTTGAGGCGTATTCAACGCACATGCTGGTGCTGCGTGCGGGGCGGATGATTGAGTATCGTGCGCTGTCCACCGTCGCTGCCGACGCGGCGCCGCTTCGCTCGGAGCGCCGCAAGCGAAGTCTTGATGTTGTACTGCATGTTCCGTGGCGTGATTGGGCGACTCTGACGACGGCTGGCGAGCAGATTCAGGCGATTGCTCCCGATCGCGTCGCGGTTACGGACGCAACGCACCTACACATCGAAGCTGAATTCGACGACGCCGGGCAGATCGCGTTGTTGCAACAATTGGTCAGCGGCGGCGCGCAAGTGCTCAGCTTTGGCGAAACGCGGCAGACGCTGGCTGCGAGTTACGAACAGTCGATTGCCGACGCACCCGCCGCAGCCGACAGCAGGAGCCCACAATGAGCATGCAACTCAACCCCGAATTTCGCCGGCAACTCTGGTTGCAAATTAGCGCCACGCGATTGATTCTTGCGCCGGTGGTGATCGCCATTGTCGTCGCGCTACTGGCATCCACCGAACCGACGGCAAGCTCGATCCACGGAACCGCCTGGGTCGCGCTATCGCTCGCGGTTTTGTTCTGGGGGACGAGCGTCGTTGGCACCAGCATTCGCGACGAAATCACCGGTCGCACCTGGAACCAGCAGCGCATGTCACGCCTGACGCCGTGGCAATTGATGTCGGGCAAGCTGTTCGGCGCAACGAGCTATGTCTGGTACGTGGCGCTGCTGTGCGCGCTGGTGGCGATATTCAGCGGACGCGCGGACGCCGGCGCTTTGGGTTCGCACAGTCCAGCGGTTGAGTATGTATTTCTTCTGGCGTTGGGGCTCTTCGCACATTCGGTGGCTTTGATGGCACCGCTTGCGTTTCAAAGCGGCAGTGGCGAGCCGCGCGTCAGCGTGCCGACTATTGCGGTGTTCGCGCTGGTTTTTGTGGCGTTTAAGGCGGCTCCATTGGGACTGACGGGGGGCAATGGCGAAAGTGTCCACACCGAATGGTTTGGCATGACGACTACGCCGCAACTGCTGGCGATGTGGACTGCGCTGAGTCTTGCCGCGTGGGGCATTTTAGGCGCGTGGCGTGCGATGCGACAGGCGCTGCAGGTGCAACAGTTGCCGTGGGCGCTGCCTGCATTTTTGGCGTTCATCGGCGTGTGGGCGGCGGGCAACACCGGCTTATCCGAAACGTCAATGATCATCCGGGTTTTGATCGGCGCGACACTGGCGCTGGCCGCTGCGGCCTGGGTGCTGATGTTGTGGGAGCCCCAGTCGTTGTTCACTTGGCAGCGCATTCGTATGCATTGGGCGGCGCGCGAGCGGTCACGCGCAATTACCGGCGTGAGCGCGGCTACCAGCGTGGTGGCGTTTGCCGTCGTTGGCGCGTTGCTGGTGGCGGCAACAACCGTGACGTCCGGCGGTGCCGAAGTCGCGGGCGTTCGGCCGGCCGGTTTCTTCGTGAAAACAGCGGGATCGGGCACGCTTGATGTCGCAAGCCATGTCGGAGCGTTCCTCTGGCTGGCGCTCGTGCTGCTGCGTGATTTTGCGTTCACGCTGTTGGCGGACACCTTCACAACCTCGCCGCGACGACGCTCGGCGGTGATCCTGCTCTACCTGTTGTTCATGTACGTCGCCGTGCCCGCTGCGCTGCAAACGGTGTCGAGCGACGGTAGCGACTGGTGGTTGCCGACGCAGTTTGCGGCCGCTCCAATTATTCTGGCACTCATCACTCTGCTGGCGATGGTTGGCGCTTTAATATCGCGCATGCCCCGTACTGTTACCGCCATCGCGACGAAATCATGAAACACCTCTCACCGAAAGAAGCGCACGACTTCGTGCACAAAAATACGGACGCGGTCTTTGTCGATGTGCGTTCCGAAATTGAATATTTTTACGTCGGCCACCCGGTCGGCGCTGAGCACGTTGCCTGGCAGGAACCGCCGGACTGGGACGTGCAGCCCGAGTTTTCGCAACATGTGAAGGCGCTCGTTGCCGGTGTAAAAACGCGCCCAGTCGTGCTCATCTGTCGCAGCGGAAAGCGCTCGATTGACGCCGGCAAAGTGCTTGAAAACGCAGGCTTTTCCGACGTGTACAACGTGCTGCACGGTTTCGAGGGCGATCTCGACGAAGACTTTCATCGTGGACACAAGAGCGGATGGCGGTTTGATGGTTTGCCGTGGGCGCAGATGTAGGCGGTTTCTGCCCGCTTGCAGCTAACAGCTTTTTCGCGAAATGCATATTACATAGGGGCTTAAGCGAATTTTAATTAATAGTCGATATTTAGCTAATTTCAGCTTTAGCCCCGGTTCAGCAGTCGTTTCATAGAAAAGCTGTTAACCAATTACCCGTCACCCGAGGCCGCAGGTATCTGCGCCGCAGCGACGCCGCCGCTCAGCGATAATTGATGGCTAACCTGCACCAACGGTGCACCTCTTCGCCACCCTTTAGCGCATCTGCATGGCCACCTCCTCCGCTTCCGATCTCCACACCGCCGCCAACTCGATCCGCATGCTCGCGGTCGATGCTGTTGCGAAAGCCAAATCCGGGCATCAGGGCATGCCGATGGGCATGGCTGAAATCGCCGTAGCCCTTTGGAAAACCAACTCGCCCAACGACCCCCACATGCGGCATAACCCGGCCAATCCGCATTGGCCGAATCGTGATCGTTTCGTCGTATCGAACGGTCACGGCTCGATGTTGCCGTACGCGCTGTTGCATTTGTCGGGGTATGACTTGCCGATGTCGGAGATCGAGAATTTCCGTCAACTACACAGCAAAACGCCGGGCCACCCTGAAGTAGGAATTACGCCGGGCATTGAGACGACGACCGGCCCGCTCGGTCAGGGCTTCGCCAACGCGGTCGGTATGGCGCTCTCTGAAAAATTGCTCGCGAAAAAATTTGGCTCCGTAATCGACCACCGTACCTATGTGTTCATGGGTGATGGTTGCATGATGGAAGGCATTTCGCACGAAGCTGCCTCGCTCGCTGGCGTGCTCGGCCTGAACAAACTGATCGCGTTTTACGACGACAACGGCATCTCGATTGACGGCCACGTTGAAGGCTGGTTCCGTGACGACACGGGAGCGCGCTTCCGCGCCTACGGCTGGAATGTGATCGGCCCGATTGACGGTCAGAGCATTGACGCCGTAGACGCGGCGATCATCGCCGCAAAAACCGAAACATCGCGCCCCACGCTCATCATCTGCAAAACCGACATCGGTCACGGCTCGCCCAACAAACACGGTACCGCAGAAGCCCACGGCACCGCCGTCATGGGCGATGAAATCGCCGCCACGCGCGCCAACATCGGCTGGATCTTGCCGCCTTTTGAGATGCCCCCGGAAGCCTACGCGGTGCTTGATGCCAAAGCCAGCGGTGCTGCGCTCGAAGCCGCGTGGAACAAAATGTTTGCCAGTGCTGACCCGGAATTGAAGCGCCGCCTCGCGAACGATCTGCCAACGAACTACGCGGATATTTTGAAGCAGGCGGTCGATGCCGCCATAGCCGTCGACAAAGAAGTCGCCACCCGCAAGTCCGCCCAGAACGCGCTCGAATTCTTCGGCCCCGGTTTGCCGGAAATGATTGGCGGTTCAGCCGATCTCACCGGGTCCAACCTCACCAATCACAAGCAATCAATCGCTGTCACGGCGGACGGCTCGGGCAACCACATCAGCTACGGCGTGCGCGAATTCGGTATGTGTGCGATTGCCAACGGCATGGCGCTGCACGGCGGCATCATTCCTTACGTTGGCACCTTTCTCGTGTTTAGCGACTACGCGAGGAACGCTGTGCGCATGGCCGCGCTGATGAAAATTCGAGTGCTCTACATCTTCACGCATGACTCGATTGGCGTCGGTGAAGATGGCCCAACGCATCAGCCGGTGGAGCATGTGGCCTCACTGCGTTTGATCCCCGGATTGCATGTGTGGCGTCCGGCCGATTCAATGGAAAGCGCGATTGCGTACGCGAGCGGCATCGAGCGCAAAGATGGCCCGACGATGCTCTGCCTGTCGCGGCAAAACACGGCTGTGATCAAACGTGATGCCACACATGAAGCGCTGATTCGTCGTGGCGGTTACATCGTTTCTGAAGTGTTGGCACCTGCGTTGGTGATCATCGCCACCGGCTCGGAAATTGGCCTCGCGCTCTCTGCACAAAAGGCGCTGGCGGAAGCCGACGTGCAAGTGCGCGTCGTCTCGATGCCCTGCACGCAATTGTTCGATCAGCAAAGCGTGGATTACAAACTGGCCGTCTTGCCGCCGGATGTGCCGAAGCTAGCAATTGAAGCGGGCGTGACCGATGGCTGGTGGAAATATGTTGGGCTTCACGGAGCGGTGATTGGCATCGATACGTTCGGCGAATCGGCACCTGCGGGCGTGCTGATGAAGCTGTTTGGGTTGACAGTGGAAAACGTGGTGAACCGCGCCAAATCTTTGCTCTAACTGAAATAAGAACACTCATGCTTCGCAATTTCCTCGCTTCGTTCTGTGTGATTTTTTCGGCCATCGCCACTGGCTCGGATTTCTACACTGCTGGGGTTTTACCGTCCGATAGCAGTGGCAGGCCGACGCGAATATCGCAAATCGTTGAATCAATTCCCAATCGGTTTGAGTGGGCAGATAACAGCGCCAACATTGGGTTCAGTGGCTTAAAGACTCGCATTCGTATTCGGCTTTCGGACACCGGTCAGGTGCGGACGGCAACAACTGAAACAACGAGCGGCAACGCAGTTTTCGATGCGGCAGCGATCGAATATGTGAAGAGTTGGGTTTATAGGCAAAACGTTTGTGTACCGAAGGACTGCGACGTCGTTATACCCATATTGTTCGCGGGATCTGAGCGCTGACACATCACGATTTGATTCACATCCACGTAATTGAGAGAAGAAAATGGCAGTCAAAGTAGGCATCAACGGTTACGGTCGTATCGGTCGCAACATCCTTCGCGCAGTTTATGAATCGGGCCGCACCGATATCGAAATCGTGGCGATCAATGATCTCGGCGACAGCGAAACCAACGCACACCTGACGCGCTACGACACCGCGCACGGCCCGTTCGGCAAGACTGTTGCGGTCGATGGTGACAACCTTGTGATCGAAGGCGATCACATCAAGGTGTTCGCGATTAGGAATCCTGCTGAAATTCCTTGGGGCGAGTGTGGTGTGGATGTGGTGCTCGAATGCACCGGCTTGTTCACCAGCAAAGCACGCGCCAGCGCTCACCTTAGCGGCGGCTCGAAGAAGGTGATCATTTCGGCGCCGGGCGAAAAGGACGTGGACGCAACGGTGGTTTACGGCGTGAACCACAGTGTCCTCAAAGCAAGCGACACCGTGATCTCGAACGCGAGCTGCACGACCAACTGCCTGGCACCGCTGGCAATGGTTTTGCACAAGGAAGTGGGCATCGTCAACGGGCTGATGAACACGATCCACAGCTACACCAACGATCAGGTGTTGACCGACGTGTTCCACAAAGATTTACGTCGCGCGCGCGCCGCCGCGCACAACATGATTCCAACGAAAACGGGCGCCGCCGCCGCCGTCGGTCTCGTCCTGCCAGAACTCAACGGCAAACTTGACGGCTTCTCGGTTCGCGTGCCCACGATCAACGTATCGTTCGTTGATTTGTCGTTCATCGCCAACCGCGAAACGACGGTCGAAGAAGTCAACCAGATCATGAAAGCCGCAGCCGATGGCCCGCTCAAAAACGTGCTCGCCTACAGCGACGGCCCGCTCGTCTCCAGCGACTTCAACCACAACCCGCACAGCTCGGTGTTTGACGCGACCTGCACCAAAGTATCGGGACGTCTGGTCAAGGTGTGCTCGTGGTATGACAACGAATGGGGCTTCTCGAACCGCATGCTGGATACGACGGTGGCGTTGATGGCGGCGAAGTAAGGCATTGTTCGGATGAACATCGATTCGATTGTCATCCGCCGTACGCGGGTCACGGATCTACCGTCGCTCATTGATTGCTTGAATCCGGTCTTTTTGGAGCGGCGGTATCTGGCCATTACCGAGGCGATTCCGGTTGGCGAAGCGCTGAACTATCACGCCACCCATATTTTGGCCGGGCATCCGCATTTCGTAGCGCTCGAAGGCGAATGTGTGGTGGGATTGTGCGACGCAGTACCCGCAGCGGCACCGCGCATCGCGGCGCTGGCGCATGTGGGAACGCTTGGTATGTTGCTCTCGCCCGATTATCGAGGTCGTGGGCTGGGTGAACGTCTGTTGCGTACCACGCTGGCCGCGTGCAAGGGTCGCTGGGAACGCATCGAGCTCAACGTCTACAGTCACAACGAGCGCGCGCACCAGTTGTATCTGCGCTGCGGCTTCATCGAAGATGGTCGTCGCATCGGTGCTTGGAAGCTCGACGGCGTGACCTCCGACATCATCGCGATGTCAATTTTTCTGTAGGAGCGGCGAGCGCCGCGAACGCTACCTATCCGCGGCTCTCGCCGCTCCTACATCGGTCCAGGCAGACAGCATGAACTTCAAAAAACTCACCGATCTCAACCTCAAAAACCAGCGCGTGTTCATCCGCGCCGATCTCAATGTGCCGCAGGATGACGCGGGCAACATCACGGATGACACGCGAATTCGGGCTTCGGTGTCGGGGATTGCCTTTGCGGTGAAGGCGGGGGCGGCGGTGATGGTGACGTCACATCTGGGTCGTCCAACTGAGGGCGAAGTGAAGCCGGAAGATTCGCTGGCACCGATTGCCAAACGTCTCTCCGAATTGCTGGGCCAGCCCGTGCGCTTGATCGCCGATTGGGTGGACGGTGGGTTTAAGGTTGCGCCGGGCGAAGTCGTGCTTTTAGAAAACTGCCGCTGCAACAAAGGTGAGAAAAAGAACGACGAAGCGCTGGCCAGGAAGATGGCCGCGCTGTGCGATGTTTACGCCAATGACGCGTTCGGCACCGCGCATCGGGCGGAGGCGACGACAGAAGGCATCGCTCGCTTCGCCAAAACGGCCTGTGCGGGACCGTTGTTGGCGGGCGAGCTCTCTGCCCTCGGCGCGGCGTTACTCGCGCCAAAACGGCCATTGGTGGCGATTGTGGCCGGTTCCAAAGTGTCAACCAAGCTCACGATCCTCGCGTCGCTCGCCGACAAGGTGGATCAGTTGATCGTCGGCGGCGGCATCGCCAACACATTTCTTGCCGCGCAAGGCTTCAAAATCGGCAAGTCGTTAGCCGAAGCTGATTTGGTTCACGAGGCGAAAGCGATCATCGACAAGATGGCCGCGCGCGGTGCGTCGGTGCCGCTACCAACCGACGTCGTCTGCGCCACCGAATTTTCGCCAACCGCAACGTCGACCACCAAATCGCTGGCAGAAGTCACCGCCGACGACATGATTCTCGACATCGGCCCGCAGAGTGCAGCAGCCCTCGCTCACACGCTCGAAACCGCAGGCACCATCGTGTGGAACGGCCCGGTCGGTGTGTTCGAGTTCGATCAGTTCGCGGGCGGCACCAAGGCCATCGCAGCGGCCATCACGGCATCTCCGGCGTTCTCCATCGCGGGCGGCGGCGACACAATTGCCGCAATCAACAAATTCGGCATCGCCGACCACGTGAGCTACATCTCGACGGCGGGCGGCGCGTTTCTGGAGTTTCTGGAAGGCAAAACATTGCCAGCGGTCGCAGCGCTTGAGGCGCGATTCAACGCATAAGCTTTCCACTGAAATCCATATTTATTCGGGGCTGACGCTTATTTATGGCAAAAGTCGACTTTTGACATTATTTGCAATTAGCCCCGGTGTATACGTCGTTTCACGATAAAGCTGTTTATTCAAAATCGGTTTAGCCGCATCGTGATCGCAGGCATCCTGCGCTGCGACCCCGCGCGTTTGGCACAATGCTCGACTACGCTTTTGAAACCGTCGCAACATGTTCCCTTACGATCGCTTCGTCAAATTTGAAGAACTCACCGCCCTGCTGCGCGTCGCTGCCGATACCCACCCCAATTTAGCCCGAGTCGCCTCCATTGGCGCGAGCCACGAAGGCCGCTCGATCTGGTGCGTGACCATCACCAATTACGCGACTGGCGAGCCGCTGACCAAGCCCGCGTTCTACGTCGACGCCAATATTCACGCGACCGAGCTTTCCGGCTCCGTCGCCGCCTTGAAGCTCGTCGACACGCTGCTGTCCAACTACGGCAAACGCGACGACATCACCCGCTTGCTGGATACGCGTACGATCTACGTGATTCCTCGCGTGAACCCGGACGGCGCGGAATGGGCGATGGCCGACAAGCCAAAGTACATCCGCTCGTCCACACGCCCTTACCCGTACAACGAGGATGCAATTGAAGGCCTTGAGGCCGAGGACATCGACGGCGATGGCCGCATCCTGATGATGCGCATTCCGGACGTGAACGGACCGTGGAAGAAGCACGCGACCGAAACGCGCCTGATGGTGCGCCGCGATCCGGTGGAAACCGGAGGCGAATATTTTCGCATCGTCTCCGAAGGTCGCATCAAGAATTACGACGGCTTCAGCCTGCCGGTCGCACGCCCGAAAACTGGACTCGATCTCAATCGCAATTTCCCGGAAGAATGGCGCGGCGAAGGCGAGCAGCTGGGTGCCGGCGATTTCCCGACCAGCGAGCCGGAAGTGCGCGCTTGCGTGGAGTTCATCAACACCCATCGCAATATTTGCGGCGGCCTCTTCTTCCATACCTGGAGCGGCGTGCTACTGCGGCCCTTCGGCACCAAGGCTGATGATGAAATGCCGCCCGAGGATTTGTGGGTATTCAAGACTCAGGGCGACAAGGGCACCGAGCTCACCGGCTACCCGGCGATCAGCGTGTTCCACGAGTTTAAATACCATCCAAAAGAGACCATCACCGGCACACAGGATTGGCTCTACACCGTGCTCGGTTCCTACGCTTGGGTGGTCGAGATCTGGTGCCCGATGCGCGAAGCTGGTATCACGGGCTACAAGTACATCGACTGGTTCCGCGATCATCCAGTCGAGGATGACATGAAGCTCCTCAAATGGTCCGACGAGACACATAAAGGCAAGGGCTACGTCGACTGGTATTCATACGATCACCCAGAGCTGGGCAAGGTCGAACTCGGTGGCTGGAACCGCATTTACACGTTCAGCAATCCGCCGCCGCACCTCATGGAAAAAGAGGTCAATAAGTTTCCGGAGTGGATTATTTTTCAGGCACTGATGTCGCCGAAGCTGGAGCATCATTCGACCAAAGTCACCGCGCTGGGCAACGATTTGTGGCGCATTGATTTTGGCGTGCACAACACGGGCTATCTGCCAAGCGATGTGAGCAAACTCACTCGCAAAACCAAACTCGTGCGTGGCGTGATGGGCGAGATCACTTTGCCTGAAGGCGCAACGCTGGTGGAAGGTAAATCGCGCATCGAAGGCACGCAACTCGAAGGTAGAAACAATAATCACACGCTGGTAAGCTTTTTCCCCGGTGCTAACGCCACGCAGGATCGACAGCGATTTACGTGGATCGTGCGCGCCACAGCGGGCAGCACGATTGCCCTCACCGCGAAGCATGATCGCGCTGGCCATGTCACGCAACAAGTCACATTGAACTAGAAAGTCACATCATGTCAAGCGGTGGATTTCACGTACACGGCCCTCACGATCACGAACTCGAGCACGCCGGACAGCATGGCGATACGCATGCCGGTGCGATTGCGGTCGTCACCGCCATCATCGCCACCATTGGCGCAATCTTCGCCTACATGGGCGGCGCGACGCAGGCCAATGCGGGGCTGTACAAAAACAACGCTGCCATCAAGAAGACCGAAGCGTCCAACCAGTGGAATTATTATCAGGCCAAGAGCAGTAAGCAAAACCTGAGCGAGCTGGCCATCGAGTTGGCACCGCCGACGAAGCAGGCGTTCTACACCGAAGAAATCGCCCGCTACAAAAAAGAAAAAGCGGATATCAAGAAAGATGCCGAAAAGCTAGAAGCCGCGTCGACCGAGTGGGACAAGAAGAGCGACGACGAGATGCATCAGCATCATCGCTGGGCGCAAGCGACGACCGCGCTTCAGATTGCCATTGCCCTAGCTGCGATTGCGCTGCTCACCAAGAAACGTTGGGTTGAGTATGGAATGTACGGTGTAGCCGCGCTGGGAGCAGTGGTTGGCGTACTTGCGGTAATGCACGTCTAAATTGATGCTGCCGCCGTGGCTGCAACCCATGAGCCTGACCGAAGCGCGCTGTGACGATGGCGGCCGCGACTGATGTTTTGACCGAATGGCAAACGAATTACCGCAGCGGTAATTTTTTTGGCCGTTGTGAAAGCCTTCGAGGCACGATCATCGGTCGATCTGTCGGCGGAATTACGGCAGATTGCCGCCCAAAGTTATCTTCAACTTGGCGCCTCCGAAGTGGCGTTGGCGCTTTTCATTGCGGCCACCGAACAGTATGTTGAGCAGCAGTCAGTCAACGCCAGTATTTGTCTGGCCAATGTTTTCGCGGTATTGTCACGACAACACTTGTTTGAAGCTGCAGAATTCGTCGCACTCTCGTCGCTCATGCTGCCAGCCGCTTGCGACGCACAGATCATCACAATTAGAGCGCTGATAGGAATGTACGTGAATCGCAGCAACTGGGGCCTTGCCAGCGCTTCGCTTGTCGCTGCCAGTCGTTACGCTTCAGCCCGCGCGTTGGCATTAAGCTCGCTGCTAGAAATGGCCACACGAGACCCTCCTATCATTGCCAAGCCGGAAGCCGCGTGTGTCGCTGCGGTCACTATCGATGCTGTGTCAAAAATCAGTTTTATCGTTTGCAGTGTTAACGACGCTCGATTTGACGCATTTAGCACGGACTGTGCGGCTGCCTTTTTGGGCGATTCTTACGAGGTCATCCGCATCAACGATGCCCATTCCATGTGCGAGGGATATAACCGTGGCATGGCGCATGCCATTGGGGACATTCTGGTCTTTTGTCATGATGATATTGAGTTTCTATTCGGCGGCGGCGCGGCGCGTTTGACTCAGGCGCTTGCATCTGCGGACGTCATTTGCTGTGTCGGTGCCGACGAGTGCGTCGGCCCTTCTTGGACGTACTCACCCGTTGAAAGCATGCAAGGTTCGATGGCCATGCCGGTGGATGATGGTCGTTACGTAGTCAGCATAGTGGGCGTAGCTGATGAGCGTCGTCCATTGCGAACGGGCGATGGATGTTTCATTGCATGCCGGGCCGATGTTGCGCGCCAATTGCGCTGGGACGACGCCACATTTACGCACTTTCACATGTATGACGCAGACTTTTGTATCCGTGCCAGCAATGCGGGCTTTCGCGTACAACATGCGCCTGCGCTTCCTGTCAGTCACCGATCGCCCGGTGCTTACGATGAAAGCTGGCAGGAGGAAGCCGAAAAGTTCAACCGCAAGCATGGCATGCGCTTTCCTGCCGTGAAACCAACGAATCCCTGGGTGGCGACATACATCAAAGATCGCATGAGTGCGACGCGCTGCCTGGCTCAACTTGACTGCCTCACCTCGCTCAACTGGCGCAACATGCTGGCTCGGCGTAGGGCGGATATCTCGACACTTGCGATATCTCAATGTTTGCCGCTGGCGGCACTAAGAAACGTGTCCGAGCCTGAATCTCAAATGGAAATACTTTGACAACGGCTCTCACCGCATCTCTGGTCGAACTATTGAAAGCAAAGCGCTTTGAGGCCGTCGTTACAACGTGGTCAGCTGCAGACGATGTTGCTCGCGAATTTGAAGCGGCCAAGCGCGTTGCCGCTGCCGCTTTGGCGCAAAGCGGTCATTTACCCAGAGCATACGAACTTTTGGCAGAGCTGGCAGCGCGTTCCGTGGTCGAACTGCCAACGCTTGTTCTCGCCGGGCGGGTTGCGTTTGACCTTCGCGAATTTCGACGCAGCGTCGATCATTTCGAGCGGGCCGTGAGTCTTGACCGTGACAACACTGCGGTGTGGGCGTGGCTGGCGGACGCAGCTTTTGCAGCAAAGGAGCCTGAACGGGCGTTGCGCGGTGCCGAGGTGCACGCTTTGCGATTCTTGGCAGATGTCGATCTGGCTATGCGATTCGCATCGCTGCTCGCCACTGCTGGGCGAATTGACGAAGCATTAATCGCCTTTGAGCGAATCCTATCGCGTTGGCCACGGCACCCGGTGGCAGGTCCCGCGTTTGCTGAATTCGTGATGCGCGAGTTTCCGCTGTCGGCGTCAGCGATGCTTGCACGCACCGCGTGGCGACCAGCAGGCGACGCAATTTCACCGGAGCTTGTTCGTGCTTTGCTCTGGTTACCTGCGTTTTACGAATCTGAATTTGCGGCAACGGAATGGCGTGCCCGGTTGCAGCGCAACGTCAAAAGTCTTGCGGAATCTGCGAGACATTCGAACTTGGTGGGGGATTCGCGCGCACGATGCCTGGCTACGACGCCGTTTTTTGCGGCCTATCACGATGCGGATGTAACTCCGTTGCAGTTTGCATGGGGTGACTTTGTCGAGGCGTTGGTTGCTCCATTGCGGTCTGAGTATCCGTTGTCGGCAGCGACCCATGCGACCAACATCAAAACGGTCGGTATAGTTTCGAATCGCCTGACCGACAGCAGTGCGGGAAGATTCTTCAACTCGTGGATTGACAGCTTGCATGCGGCGAATTTCACGGTTCGCCTGTACGCTATCGGCGCAAGCGACCATGTCACGGCTGATCTTGAGCGCCGATTTCCGTTGCGACGGTTCCCGGTAGACGACGTAACGGATTGGCGCTCATTGGCAAATTGTCTGCACCGCGATGCAAACGACGCAATTATTTTTCCGGAACCGCAGGGCTCTCAGCTTATGCAGCTTATCGCGGGCATAAGATTTGCGCCGGTACAGTGCGCCGCATTCGGAAATCCCCTCACTACGGGTCTGCAAACCATTGACTACTTCTTCGTCCCCGACGACGCGGAGGTGGTTGATCCCGACCCGTTTTATCGCGAGCGCGTGGTCAGGATTTCAGGACTTGGCACAAAGCACGAAATTTCCCCTGTTGCCAATAGCTATGCGCGTGCGGCGTTCGGCATTCCCCCTGATCGCAAAGTAATCATCGTCAGCCAGCAGCTTCAGAAATGGATGCCAACTTTTGTTGAGGCTCTAGTAGAGATTTTGTCCAGAGATCCGTCGGTCGTACTTTTGTACTTCTCCGTTGCATCTGGCATCAGCGTTCGTGCATTTGACTGTTACTTGCGGGATCGTTTCACAGCGTCAGGTTTGGTGTTCGCTGACAGAGCCATTGCGCTGGCCATGTTGTCCCGAGAGAACTACCTCGCTGCACATCAATGTGCCGACCTCGCCCTTGATACTTTTGGCTTTTCTGGCGGTGCGAGCACACTGGACGCTGTTTCGGTGGGCATCCCCGTCGTGAGTCTCGAAGGTCGTTTTTTGCGGGGACGTCAGTCGGCCGCAATTTTGCGTGCGGCCGGACAAGCTGAGAATATCGCGCAAGATACGCGCGCGTTTGTCGAGCGCGCGTTATCCTTGCTGGGCGACAAGACAGTCGGATGCGCAGCTACTAGCCAAGAACGCGACGTAAGCGAAGTCAGCGCACAATTTCGAAGCGCCGCAGATTTTCTTTTGTCGAAAAATGTCTTGAATTGACATTAACGAATACGCAGTGCGGCGCTTCTCTTGGGTTAAGGGGTAGGTTTTGACTTTGGCAATGGCTCTGAAACGTTGATACCGAGACTGCGATAAACCTCTCGCCTGCGTTCCTCCAGAGCTGGGTCGGCTTTGCCGACAAATTCATCAAATACTTTTTCGTCAACTACAGTTTCAACTTTATTAAGTTGATCCACCAATTCGAGCCGTGCCGCCTTCGCCGAGTCTTCAAGCATTTGCTCGAGTATTGCCCCTTTGACTTCGTCAAAAGGTTTTTTCGCCTTAAGATACTTCTTGTCGAGACGAACGATATGCAGGCCAGTTCTGGTGGGGGTTGGCGCGGACACTTCACCTTCCTTCAATTGGCTGAAAATCAAATGACCCATCAGACCGTCAGCTCGGGCAATTGAAAGTCCTTTCAATTTACCTGAGGTGTCTTTGTAATTGGTGTCATCGGTGTATTTTTTTACGACATCATCAAATGATTCGCCCTTCGCGAGATCAGATTGAGCCAATTTGATGCGCTCGCTAACCTCGGCAAATTTCCGACCGGATAGGTCGAACATCATTTGGGTGATGTCTGCTGTTTCGTCAGCCATAAATCGTGTCGTGTCGGCGAGCCATATTTCTTTTGCTCGCGCCAGCACGATGGGATCATCGGGTTTGAAGGCAGCTCGGGCACGACGTTCGCGCACGTTGAGCTCGGCCGACAGAGGTGCGCGCTCTAGCTGCAAGGCGAAGTAGCGCTGCTCGGCGTCGTCTAGTTTCGCGCGAACGTCTGGCGTAACTTTGTAGCTTCGTGCAGCCAGCACCTCAATAATGCTATTTTGCACTTCCCGCGAGATACCCTTTAGCGCCTCTACCTTGCTTGGTGCGTTCATGTAGTGGAGCGCAAAAAAATCCTCGGTAGTAAATTCAAGTTGACCGCGGCGAGCAATCGTTTCAGCCCATGCGTTTTCTGCCAACAGCGTGAAGGCGGTTAGCGCGAGCCATATAATTTTTTTCTGGTTCATACAATGTCAAACGCCCGCCGAAGCGGGCGTTTCCTAAGATCATTAACGTTGGTCAGTTAGCCCAGTCAAGAACCACGTGACAAGACAAATTTGACGGGCAATTGCCCGGAGCGTTCCGTACATTTATGTACCACGTGCCAGTATCCAATCGAAGCGGGCCAGGTCCGCCAGCGTCATTTAGGGAAAGCGTCTGTGCACCTGCATTGGTCGCATAGGGCACTCCCTGCGAGTAAGGTGATACCCACTTGGCGGCAGAAGTGAAGTCGCATTTACTCTTGGAGACAGTCACATAGCGAGCGCCGGCATTTGAGCCGATATCCGAATAGTTCAACAATACGACCTGTCTGCCATTAGTCGTATCCGCAGATGTGACATTGAGTTGAATAATGAAGTTGTCGCCGGAGGTAAAGTTTCCATAGTCGCTTGTTTTAAATCGTGAGTATGGACTCGATGCGGCTAAGGTCGTTCGTACTGATGTGCTTGGGCAGTAATCTGTGGCACCACCAGTGGGCGCGGTTGCAGTCACAGTTGTCGACGCATTGGCCGTACTAGGGAGGTTGTTACTAATGGCCACCGCATACGCAACCGAACCAGCGGCTGCAGTATCTGTCGATGTCAATTGGTAGCTCGCACCAGTCGCGCCGCTAATAGTGCTGCCGTTTCGTGTCCATGAATAATTTACGCCGCTGTTTGCACCGGTACCGGCCGCGCAAGTAGCTGTCAACGTGGGTGTCGCCCCAGTCGTGACGTTCGTCGCCGTCGCGCTTATGCTGCAATTTGATAGTGCGGGCGTTGATCCGCTGAGATTTACTGCAGCCGAGTAAGTGTTGCACGCCGTTGGCGTGGCGGCCAAGCACACGGTCACGCTATATGTGATTGAAGGCGTCGCGACAGAAAGGTTCGGGAGAGCCGAAGTTGCGGCACCGCTAGCGGGATCAGCAGGACTAGCCCAAGTGTAAATATAGCTACCTGCGGGGCACGATGCAATTAGCGTCACTTGAGTAGATCCGCCAGCAGGGACGCTAGAGGGGCTAGCCGACAAACCTGTACACGCAGGGCCGACGGCACTGCCAGTTAAGCCGAACTGGGTCAAATTTGCACCAGCTTGGAGATTGACGCCGGAAGGCAGGCTTACGGTGGTCGCCGTAGTGCAAGTCAGCGTTGTTCCAGTCTGAGTGCACGATGTTGTAGACGTACCGTTTGCAGTTTGCGCGTTCACGTTCGCGGCGCACAATCCTATAGAAAGTGCGGCGATCGCACGAATCAAAACATTCATCATAAAAACCCTTTTACTTTCCCGGTAGTTAGACATTGTAGATCATTGCTGTTCACGCAGTGTGCGGCGAACGATGCGGGCAAAAAAAACGGGCTCCGAAGAGCCCGTCTTATTTTCTGGCTATTAACTAGCCTGAAATCACTACTGAATTTTACGCGAGAACTTCAAGCTGTAGCTATTAGCAAAGTTCTGTTGTGGGTTACCAGTCTTGAACGATGCTGAGCTGATCGCAAAACCAACTACCGGCAAGCCGAAGTAAGTTTGTGATGCAACAGGAGCCGTAGTAGCAGTTCCACCAGTCGTGGAAGTTACGGAACCACCCAGCGAGCTGGTCAGAACCGCAGTAGGAGACGTGAAGCTAAGAGCCAACCAGCCGCCTTCTTTTCCTGCTGACGCTACATCCAAGCCTTGGTTCTGAACTGGCTTGATACCTACGTAGTTCGTTGAGCCGAGCACCAGACTAGCTGATGGTGCGGCACCAAACGAAATTACGTTGGCTTCGTAGCACAGTGCATTACCTTTAGCTGCTGGCGGCAGTGGCGAGAAGTCGTCATTGGTAACACCAACGAATTCTTCACGATCTGTCGAGGTCAAGCTTACGCTGTCGCACGAAACACCAGTTGTTGTGCTCCAGGCATTTTGGAACGGTTGACGTGCAGTTACAGTGTTGACATACTGGTTCTTCGTAGGCATGGTGATTACCCAGTCAGTGCCAATTACGCCATCAGCCGTATACGCATATTCGCCGTACACGTTGTCGTGCATCATCGTTGCAGAAACCGCATCGATTGGCAACACCCAGTTTGTGACGTACAGGTTGCCAGCGTTTGTTACGACGCTAACTGTGCTAGTACCGGTCGACAAGTTTGGCGTTGTGATACCAGACTGCGTTATGGAAGGACGAAGCGGGGCGTTATATGCATCAATAGCGACTGCATCGTAACCAGTGCTCGCGCCACCCAAGAAGTTCAACAGCGTACCGTTACCGAACAAGCCGCCCGTAGGAGCGCTGATTCCGGTTGCAACAGTGGCCGAGGCATCGGTCGTCAACTTACAAGCAGGAACGCCCGCATTGTGAGTAACGTCTTTACCAAGGGCAGATCCGTTACCAATGGTTGCCATTTCGAGAATCTCGGCGTAGCCCTCACGGGTACGGTCAAGAGTCTGAAGTGCAGGGGCATCATCAACGAAAAGGAAGTTACGGAAAGGGATACCCGTCGTTGTAACTTTTGGATTCGTGCAGCTCTTGTCGCTAGTAGCGATAGAGGCACCATCAGCCGTTGCTTGAATCGAACCTGTCCATACGTCTTTAGCAGACAGGAACAAGTTAAAGTCCAATACTTCGCGTGAGTTCTTGCCTTCAAGGAAGCGAACTTTAACGGCTTTGGCTTGATCAGTTGTGTTAACAACCGAAATCAGCGTCGTGTTACCGGCGCGAACCGTGTAGTAAGGATAGACAAGCGCTTGTCCGAGACCGTCTGGATTGACGTACACGGCATTGGCGGCACCCGCCATAGCGAGAGCGCCTACGCCGGCTAGGGCGGAGAACAGCGCTTTTTGCTTAAACGTTTTCATAATTAGATTTGACTCCTCTGCATTGAGTTTTTGAGTGATCACTTTAGAACCAACAGCAATATTAGTTTTGTCGGACAAATGCCCTTCCAAGAAGTTTACACCAAGATTTATGGCCGTATCAACCAAAGCTCACCGTTATTCAATACCCAGCGCTCTTCGGCGGCCAGGGTCTGCAAACGCGCGCCAACGTTCTTGATGTAGATGGGAAGCGTGACATGTGACTTCACCGCGCATGAATCGACATCACATGTCGCGCCCTCTACAACTGCCGCAACGACGCCCATGCGCTGCATCCCCGCACCGTATTCGCTAGCGGTTATGCCTAACTTTGAGGCATCAGACAAATATCCGAAAGAATCGCTGTAACGCTTGTCTGTCAAGGCTTTCCAGCGAGCAGAAGAGCGCTCTACGGCGCGCTTTTGCATCTGCTCACCGGTCATGTTCTGCGTAAGCCCGGCACCCGTGGTTGCGCACGCGGTCAAGAGCGTAGCGGCGACCGTTAAAGCACTAATGTTGGCGATGCGGCGATGGAATTTGGATCGAATATTCATAGCTTGGAAGTTGTATGCGAGCGCCTGTCAGTGGCGCTTGAATCATGTTGCGTCAATACAACAATGACGTCACTGCTGCGCATTGTTGGGCTGCACTTTTAATGATTGATTGAACTCGGATGGAATCGCCTCGGCGGCGCGACGTTGCAGCAATTCCTGGCGAGCCTCGCCAGAGGTCGGCAGCATTTTGCGGCTAGCCGAGGGAGCGAACGATTCTATTGACGTCATATTGGCGCGAAGTTCATCAATCACACTTCGGGTGTTCTCGGCAGTGGCAAGAATTCTTGGCGTAACCAGCATGACCAGTTCTGTCCGGCTGGACGACCAGCTTTGCGTACCAAACAATCCGCCGACGACCGGTATCGTCGAGACAAATGGCAAGCCACTGGTCCCGTTGGATCCGGTGTCCTCATATAGGCCGCCGAAGAGCATCGTGTCTCCATTTGGCACCATGACGGTTGTCTGTTGGGAATTTTGCCGGATATTGGGATTTGGATTGCTCTTGTCAGGATTTGGCTCGGCAGAGCTACTCTGCTGCTGAATGTCGAGGAATACGTTTTCTCCGCTGACGCGCGGCGTGATGTTGATCGTCAGCCCAGTATTTATGTACTGATATGAGTTGGTAGCTGAAGTAGTTCCGTTCGCAACAGTGGCCTGCGTCTGGACGGAAATTTGCGTTCCATTAGTGAAGCTCACTTTTTGGTTGTCGAGCGCGATCAGCGTAGGCGACGCAATGGTTCGCGATTGCCCTTTGGTCTGTAGCGTGCTGAGCACGGCACTCGCCGCAGCGCCCTGCCACGTGTAGCTAAATCCTGGAACGACGGCACCGGCAGCACCAACAGGATTCAGCGCTCCGCTTCCATCCGCCGACGTGAGCCGATTAATCGCCGACTCCGGCTTCCCTTTGAACAAAACGTTGGACAATCCGAACTGCAAGTCACCCACCAGTGCAACTTGCGCAAGTTGTACTTCAATCGCGATCATTTTTGGAGCGGTGTCCAATTTCTTGATCGCAGATTCAATCGCGCTGTATTCAGCCGGGGTAGCGACGATCAGCAGCGCATTTCGATCTTTGTCAGCAATAACTGTCGCATTCCGGGCGAGGCCAGTGGGTTGTCCTGGTGCGCCAGCAGCGCCGGAAGTCACAACGGGTCGCTGCGCCACGGGCTGCTGTGGGGTACTAAACGTATTCCCAGGGGTCACCACCGCCTGCCCCGGAAGCGGAGAAATTGGCGACGACAACGTTGACGCGATTTGTCCCGGCGCGACTGTGGCCGTTGTCGGTGCGACTCGCCCTGACATCGCCTGCTGAAGGATTGTCTGGAGCTTTTCGGCTTGCGTAAACTGAAGTGTGTACACGTACAACCTCGCGCCGCCCCCCGCGTCGCTACCCTTATCGAGGCGCTCCAGCCATTGGCGCGCCTCACGGATGACTTCACTTTGGGGTGAAATGAGCAGGACGGCATTCATGCGTTCAATCGGGACCAGGCGCAGCAATCCAGCGAACGGATTACTGGCCGCAGGAAATATTTTTTCCCAATCGGCGGCGACTGACTTCACGTCCGCCGATTCGAGCGGATAGACGAGAAACGACATGCCCGCCATGAGATTCACGTCGAACATTTCCGAAATTTCAAGCAAATTGCGAATTTCCGTCTCGGTACCAGACAGGAAAAGGAGGTTCCGCAATTCGTCGACCCGGATGGACGCCGCTGCAGGAGGCTTGGCAAACGGTGCCATCACGCGCTCAAGCTCTTTCGCACCGATGTGCTTGACCGGCAAGATCACGACACTATTCCCGCCCGCCGGCCGCACCTGAAGACGAGGTGCAGTAGTACCAAGGTTCACCCCTCCCTCGGGAAGGATACGCCAGTAATTACCGTCTTTAACCAGCACTGCCTTGACGGTGCGCAAGAGCATTTCAAGCGTCGGAATGACATCCGAGCGCTTGATGCCCTTGGCCGTACGTACGGTGACCGTTCCATTGACGGCGGGGTCGATGACGAAGCCCTCACCGAGCGCGTCGCCAATCAGGTTGCGCACAATTTCGCGGATGTCGCCGTTCTCGACGTTAAGCGTGATCGGTCCCGGCTCATCATCGCCCGCCGGGCGCGCTTGCGGTATACGGAAAGTACGGTCATTACCAAGCGACATCTTGACGCGATCTCTCTCGGCCGCCTTAAAAGCAGCGGCAGCCTCCGTCGAAGGCTCTTGGGTCAACTGGGGCGCACTCGCGGCCGCTCGTGGGTACAGCGTTTCAGAACGTGCCGACGTTCCACGATCTGTACTGGCCGATCCGCCGGGGCCCGTCGCGCAGGCAGTCAGCCAGACAAGCGACGCAAGCGCCATCCCCCTACTCAATCGTGTCACCGTCATTTTATTGTTCCGATCATTCATCTCGATATCCTATTGGCCACCGGCCTGCTGACGCGCAAGACGACGGCGCTCAAGCATTTCGACTACGTTGATAACCTCCCGCGGCTGCGCTTGCGGTGGCGTGTCAGCTGCTCCGGTAGGGTACGACCGCGGCACAGGAGCGACCGACGGCACAACGCCGCTTGCCACGGGCGGCTGAGCGGTCGGCGCTCGCGGTTGCCCCGGAGCCATTGGCTGGACAGGAGCGGGCTGTTGCACCGGCGTCTGAACCGGCGCAGGCGCAGGGGGAGGCGGCGGCTGCGGCACGCGCCCCGACGCTGTGTATTTCGCCATCTGAATCACATCGGTTTCGCCTTGAAAGGCCAGAGTGACCTGCGTTTCATCCACTTTCTTAACTGTCATTTCCTGAAGAAGCTCACCCTCACGGACACTTCGGGTCCGATTCGATGCAATTTCTCGCACCTGGGCGATCTTGCCGTTACCGAAGTCCATGACGCCGATTAATTGGTAAAGGCCCCGGCGCACCTGCGGCTTCGGCGGTTCGGTGGCAGCAACCACCAACTGGGTCGGAGCAGGTCTGCGCGTCGGGTTGAGCAGCGGGCGCTCCGATATTTGTGCGTAAGTTCCTGTTTCGGACTGGAGGCGGAAATCCGGCAACACCGTAGCGGTGTCGAACTTACCGGTTACGGTGCGGGCGGGCGCTGGCGACGCGCTAAAGGCGTTGCCCCATTCGGTTTCAAAACCCAGCGCTACGGCTAGCGCAACGGCGGTCAGAATCAGCGCGTTTCGAAGCGTGAAAAGCGGACTCATCCTTTACCCCCAGTAACAGTCGTTGTGCCAGTGCCCCCTGCTGCGGGCGCGCGCGGATTACGGGTCGCGTCTTTCGGGCCGTAGGCCTGGACTTCCATCGTCGCCGAAA
Organism: Burkholderiales bacterium; assembly: GCA_025354165.1. GTDB lineage: Bacteria > Pseudomonadota > Gammaproteobacteria > Burkholderiales > Casimicrobiaceae > Casimicrobium. Next base: position 124,107 of record JANXNI010000032.1, read on the forward strand.
CTTCCGGCTCCTGATTGGGCGGCGGCTTGTAGCCGCGCGGCACGGTAGCGCGCAACGCTATATTTTCGATGAAAAGATACGGGATCGAAGTTTCAATCGCGTACAGCGTTTTTTGCAATGCAGACGGCGTTGAATTGAACCCTACGCTCAGGGAATAAACTCGGAATCCCGCTTCATCTTTGACCGTGGGCGGCTGGATTGAGGTCAAACGCGAACCGTTCGCCTCAAGCATCGGTCGCACGAGGTCGGTCAACTCCGAGCCGCCCAGATTCGGCGCGGAATTTTTGAGGAAAAAACGGGCGCTCTCGCGCGCTTTAAGCAGATCGAGTGCACGCTGATGATCTGCGCGCTGCGACGACACGCGACGATAGCGATCAATTCGCTCCTGGGCTACGGTCTGCGCTTCGTCGTAGCGATCGTAGAGCACATACGCTGGCACGGCGACCGCCGCAATCCCCGCAGCGATCACGAGCAACAGCAACAGAACGGCGAGCAGACGTCCGCGAAGACCCACGGGCAGGTTCATGGACGCCGCTCCGGTGTCGGGTTCGGCGCGATCGAAGGTGGCGGCGTAACTGGCGGAGTCGTCGTCGCTACTGGCGATGGTGCCGGCGTAGCGGCGCTGGGCGCGGCTTTCGCCGACGCTGGCGCGCCAGCGGGAGCGGCGGGTACGACGGTCATACCGGGAACGGTCATGACGGCCGAAGCATCCGACAGCAACAGTGATTTCGGCAACTCGGCCGCCACCAGTTCGCCAGAGACGTGGAAGCGCTCTGCGTTCGGCGCGACGCGGGTCATGGTGGCTTTAAAGACCGGGTCTTTCAACAAAGGCGACTCTTGAAACAGTTGCAAAATTTTGCCGCCACTACCGGTTTCGCCTTGCACGATGACTTCGCGTACTTTGTCCTTTGGGTCTTTCGGATTCGGCGTGGTCTTGATCTCGAACGATTGCGCCCAGGTGTCATCGGGCAAACGTTTGGTCAAGTCATCGATGATCTGAACGATCAGCGGCGAACCGTGTTTGCGAGCGAGCGGCAGGTTGTATTCACCAATCTGCTTTTCGAGTTGGTGCTGCAAGATGCTCGCGGCTTCTGCCTCCGTCTTGGCACTCGCTTCAACAGGCTGCAGCTCAAGCACGCGCTGGCGCATCTGCCACAGGGGAAATGCCGCCAGGGCGATGGCCAGCAACACACAGAGCGCAATCAACGCGGTGTTTACCCAGTGATACCGCGATGGCGCGTCAGTTTCAGTCTGTGACGAGGTGAGCAGATTCAACGATGAATCGATATCAGTCGGCGCGAGGATCAATCGCGTGACTTCAAGGTTTTTTTGTTGTGCGTCGGCGAGCCAGGGTGCGACCCTTGAACGAGGCACGGCGACGACTTCAACGCGGCAGCTGCCGGCCGCAGCGTTGCGATCAAGCACTCGAAAGTCGTAGTACAGATCACTCGCGCGCAGCGGCGTCAGTCGATCCAGCTCAAAACCTAAAACCTGTTGCAGACGACCCGCCACAGCGAGGGGTAACTCAACAACGCGGCGAAAACCGTTGGCGTCACCCGCGACCAGGGCGACGGAGCCGCCTCGTTGCGCCAGCGCGGAGCGGGTGAAGGTCTGTGACTCCATTGCCGATGCGCCGGGCGCCCACACCTGATCGGTCACCGGAGCCCACATCGCCGGGCGCCGCGCCCGAATGCTTTTGGCGCGCCAGCTCGCGGGAATGCATTCCCACAACTGTTGCTTCCACCAACCCAGAAATTGGCCCCACTGCTGGCCCGCAGAAGATTGGGTTGCGTTCAAATCAGCCATTCACGACTCCTATTGCTGCCGGAGCCGGAGTCAAGCCCGCCGGTGCGTCGGTTGAGAAACCGCGCTGCCATAAAAAATACTGTGGTCGACCGCGTGGCACGCCACCCAACCGCAGGCTCGCTTCACGCGATGCACGGGCACCAGAGGCCATGACGACATCAGCGCGCACGCGAACGGCGTTGGTGCCGGCGGCGAAATAGGGACTGCTGAAAGGCAGCGGCGGCACCGGTTGACCGTCGCGCAACGCCTGATCGCGCTGCTCAATCCAGGTCTGAGCTTGGCCAACGTCAATGCCCGGCACGAGGCTTAGTACGGTGAGCGAAGCGGTTTGCGGATCAATCCCCGGTGAGCGCGATTGCACAGTCAACAGGGGCGCTACGGCGTTATAAAGTTTCGGGCTGATGCCGATCACGTTTTGAAGTTCCTCGATCGCGATGAAAAAATCGTTGGTCGGCAAAACCTTCTTGCCGGCGGCACGATAATCGTCGGCTTCTGCGCCGTTGGGTCGTTTGAGATTATCGGCGTCCGTCCAGTCTTTGATGCACGCCACTATGCCGTCCGCTTCTTCTTCTGTTGCCCCAACGGACGTAAACACCCGTTTGAGCAGCGGCTCTGACGCAAAGTTCAAATCGATTTTAGCAGTCTCACTTTTGGCGGAAACAGCAATTTCTGCGCCATTCTCGTTCCATTGATGCACAACGCCATCAATTTTCCACTGCGCGATCGCTATTTGAGCGTCCGCTGAACGTGGACGCGACAGTTCAAACACCATGCGATTGACCGCGCCATCGGCAGCGGCTTGCGCATTGGCAGCGGCGAGCGAATTGCTGGTGACCTGTGTGCTTACACGCTGGGCATCAGAAAACGACAGGGCGATCACGGTGAGAAAAATCACCAGCCCGAGCACCATGATGAGCGCGATGCCCTTTTGCTGCTGCTCACGCACGCGGTGGTAGCGCACGCCAATCATCGATTCGCACCGGTCTGAATGATGCAACGCTGACGCTGATAGTCGAAGTTGCAGCCCAGCGCTTGTGAGAGCTTGACCGGAATGTAGAGATCAGGCCAACGCTTGTCGCCGGTCTCGGTCACGCGAATAGCGATGATCGAGGGCATGCGTGCGTTCTCGTCCCATGACTCGACCCACGTACCGGCGTCGGGATTGTTGAGCGGATCGTCGCCCGCATCGAAGTAGGAGATCGACAACGCGTCGATATTGTCAGCGAGCACGATGGGTTCGGCGGCAGCCAAATCGGGAACCGATTTTTCATCGGGATCAGCGGCTTGACGGCGCAGTACGAGCTGGCTTTTTTGTTGCGATTTCGCGACCGCCAATTGCCACCACATGACGCCCCCTTCCGCGATCTGCGATGTCACCGGTGCGAAGTACGTGAGGTTCGACGATTTGCCGTTGAATTTGAGCGGCTGCGAGACTTCTCGCCGCCAGCGCATCGGCAGCACGCCGGAAATATGTTCGCGTAGAAACGCCTGGGTGCGGGCGTACTGCTCAGTGCGTTCAACCACGTCATTGGCTGCGCTGGTACTGCGCTCCGCGCCGCGCACCGTACCCATCAAAATCGTGGTCAGCACGGCAAGCAGAGTAATCGCCGCGATCAGTTCGATCAGCGTGAAGCCGTGCTGCTGTCGAGCGCGAATCATGGAATCTGACGCGGCACAGCGAGCAGCGTGGTTAGCTCAACATTGCGTTGCTTCGCACCCGGCAAATCACCGGGATTGCTGACGGCGACGCGAGCGACGAGACGCTTCAAGTCGAGCGGCGGTTTGATGAGCGCATCGCCCTCCTCAACCGGCTCTGCCGCTACCGTTAACGACCACTGCAAGCGACCATCGCTCGATACGCCGGATTCGCTGCCGTCAACCAGGGGTTTTTCAATGCCGGCCCCCGCGAGCAAGCCCTGCGCTAATGTCATCGCGCGCATGTAATCGCTCGACGCGGATGCGGAACGAACGCCGGTGGCGAACACCTGCGAAAGCGCCGACAGGCAAAGCGCAGCGATCACCACCGCGACGATGACCTCAAGCAGCGTGAAGCCGCTCTGGCGACGCTGTTGAACGCGTGACATCAGGCTTCTTCAATCGCGATACGGCCTGTGAGCCAGCCGATATCGATGCGAAATTCGCGTTCTTTGTACTTGACCGTCACCCGCCCGCCGGTCGAGCCGCCATCCGGATAAAAACGCACCGAAGCGTGCTTCTCGTCGGTCGTTTCGGCGGCGGTGGTCACGAGTTCAAGCGCCACGCCCTCGGGCCATTGGCCACGTCGTTTGCCACCCGGCAATTGATAAGTACGATCCGCGAGATTGAATTCAACGCCGATATCAGTACGCGTGGCGATAGCTTCGCTACGCGCGAAACGCAATTCCTGGGCAATCGCTCTGGCCAGCGCGCGGTGCTGCGCCGATGTGACGCCTGAGGAAAAAATCGGCGGCGACAACGCGGCGAGCACACCAATGATCACAATGACCACCAGCAATTCGAGCATGGTGAAGCCCGCAATTCGCGCACTGTACCCCAAAGTCCGCACGCGCGCCGGAGCGGAGTTCGGGGTCAGCATGATCGGTACGAGCCAGGTGCGACGCGAGCGCGTTAGCTCTTGGTGATGTCGGCGTTTTCGCCGTCGCCACCTTCTTTGCCATCAGCGCCCAGAGATTTGATCTCAAACGGCGTGTTGTTCGGACCGGGTGAGGAGTATTTGTAGTCGTTGCCCCACGGATCTTTGATGTTGTCTTTGCGCAGGTACGGGCCGCTCCAGTTGGGCAGACTGCCGGGATTTTTGATCAGGGCATCGAGCCCTTCCTGCGCGCTCGGGTAACGACCGATTTCAAGCTTGAACAGGTCAAGCGATTGCAGCATCTGACCCATCTCGATTTTGGTCGCATTAGCTTTAGCCTTTTCGGATTGCCCCATAAAACGACTGCCGATGGTCGCCATGAGCACGCCGATGATCACGATCACGGCGAGCAATTCCATCAGCGTGAAGCCGCGTTGCGTGCTTTGCGCTCGCTGAGTCATTAATTTTGTTTTCATAGTTTTCTCTTCAATTCGCAGTCACCGCCAACCGATTTTTCGGGGCATTTGGCGGCGCCATCACATTAATAGCTTTTCCATCAATGCACTATTGTAAAGGGGCTAGTGCTTCATTTTACCGATTGTCGACTTATAAAAAAATCGACCGCCAGCCCCGATAAAGCCGTCATTTCAGGGAAAAGCTGTTGTTTCAACTTCAGCGTCTTTCATACGACCGCTGCCTACACATTAAATTCCGTGAGCCCAAGCAAAGCGCTCATCAGGGCAAAAATAATACCGCCGACGACAACCGCCAAGGTCAGGATCAAAACCGGCTCCAGCAAGCCCAGCGCGCGTTTGAGCGTGGTGTTGACCTCGACGTCGTACACCTCGGCGACTTTGAGCAACATCGAGTCCAGTTTGCCAGTTTCTTCGCCCACGGCCACCATGTGAACCGCGAGCTTTGGGTAAAGCCCGGTTTCCATCAAGGGCCGCGCGAACCCCTGCCCGGCCTTCAGCCGCACCAGCACGCCTTCGAGCGAATTTGCGAGCGCACGATTATCCACGGTGTCTTTAACGATAGTGAGCGCTGGCAGCAGGCTCACGCCATTGCCCAAAAGCGTGCCCAACGTACGCGCCAAACGCGCCACCTCGATCTTTGCGAACAGATCACCCAGAATCGGCAATGTGAGCTTGCGTCGATCCCAATTAAGCCGCCCGACCGGTGTGCGCAAACGGCCCCGGATCAGGATAAACAGCGCGGCCGCTGCAATCAACACCATCCAGCCGTCCTCGCGAAACCAGTGCGAAATCGCGAGCAGATTCTCGGTAGCGGGCGGCAGCGCTTTGCCGAACTGGCGAAAGGTCGTTTCGAACTTCGGCACCACGAAAAAGATCATGGTCATCACGGCCACAATTGCCACGGCGACCAGAACTACTGGATACAGCAAGGCCGACTGTACGCTGGAGCGTAGTTCGGCGCTTCGCTCCTGAAACTCGGAAATGCGCTCCAGCACGGGCCCGAGCGTGCCGCTCGCCTCGCCCGCGCGCACCATGTTCACGAAGAGACGGTCAAACTGCTTCGGATGCTCGGTCAACGCCTGCGACAGCGCCTGTCCGCTACGCACACGATCCCGCAATTCCTGCAACAACGCGGCTTGTGGCCCAGAATCGGCGAGTCCAACCAAGAGCTCAAAAGCGCGATCCAGTGGCAGCCCCGCCGAGATCAGATTGGCCAGATCACGGGTGAACGCGACGACCTGATCACGCGTGACTTTGCGCGAGGCAAACAGCCGCGCAAAGGTGCCCATTTTTTTTTCATGCGACGTAATCGCAGCAGCGGCGGCGGTCTGAATTCGCAGCAGGATGAGCCCCTGCTCTCGCACGCGCTCGACGGCCTCTGCCTCGGAAGCCGCTTCCAGCTGGGCCGAGACCGGATCGCCGGATTGCCGAACGGCATCGAATGCAAAAAGCGCCATCGTGGTTTCCGTTAGCCTTCGCGAGTCGCGCGGAGCACTTCTTCGAGCGTCGTCGTGCCCGCAAGCACTTTGCGCAAGCCGTCGTCATACATCGGCAGCATGCCCTCTGCGAGCGCTTCGCGGCGCAAATCGCTGGCGTTCGCTTTTTGCATGATGAGACGCCGGATCGGCTCCGACAACGGCATCATTTCGGCGATACACATCCGCCCCGTGAAGCCGGTGCCGCTGCACTGTTTGCAGCCCACAGCTTTGTAAACGGTGGGCCGCTCTGGCGCACCGACGCGCGGCAAACCAATCTCGCGCGCCACGTCGGCCTCAAGCACATGCGGCTCGCGGCAATGGGTACACAGCGTGCGCACAAGGCGTTGCGCCAACACGCCGACCAGCGTGCTGGTGAGCAGGTAATCGTCCACGCCCATATCCATCAGACGACTGACCGTAGCTGGAGCGTCGTTGGTGTGCAGCGTCGAGAGCACGAGATGGCCCGTTAGTGCGGCCTGCACGGCGATTTCGGCGGTCTCAAGATCGCGAATCTCGCCAATCATGATGATGTCAGGGTCTTGCCGCACGATGGAGCGCAGCGCGCTGGCGAAGGTCAAATCGATCTGCGGCTTGACTTGAATCTGGTTAATGCCGGCCATCTGATATTCGACCGGGTCTTCCACCGTCAAAATCTTCACGTCGGGCTGATTTAACTCGTCGAGCGCGGTGTAGAGCGTGGTCGTCTTGCCGCTACCGGTCGGGCCGGTGACGAGCAGAATCCCGTTCGGCTGCGCCAGCGCTTCCTTGAATTTGGCGAGGATGTCGGGCGCGAAACCGAGCTTCTCAAAGTTAAGCTGGACGCCGCTCTTGTCCAAAATACGCATCACGACGCTCTCGCCATGCATCGTCGGCACCGTGGATACGCGCAGGTCGATGTCTTTGCCCTGAATGCGCAAGCGAATACGACCGTCCTGCGGCAAGCGGCGCTCTGCGATGTCGAGATTCGCCATGATTTTGATGCGTGAAATGACCGCAGCGGCGAGGCGCTTCGGGGGCGATTCGATCTCGTGCAGCACGCCATCAATGCGGTTCCTGATGATCAGGCGATTCTCAAACGGCTCGATGTGAATATCCGAAGCGCGCGCTTCAAGCGCATTGGTAATGAGCAAGCTCACGAGACGAATCACTGGCGCTTCGGAGGCCAAATCCTTGAGCTGTTGCACATCATCACCGAGTGCATCGGCGTCGATGCGAGCCTCAAGATCGCCGTCGGTCAACTGAGAGGAAGCACTGCGTCCGCCGCCGTATAGCCGCTCAATTGCGCCATCAATTTCGGTGCCGATAGCGACAACGCGATGAATTTTGCGATTAGTCACCAATTCGAACGAATGACGGACATAGTCATCGGTGGGATCCGCAACTGCCAGCGTCAGCGTGTCCTCATCCTCTTCAATCGGCAACGCTCGCGAATCACGCAAAAATCGAGCGGAAATACGCTCTTCGAGGATCGGAATGTCCGGGAAGGCGGAGGCTTCGACGTAGGGCATGTCGGCTTGAATAGCGAGCGCCTGAGCAATATCGCGTGCCGAGACGACGCCGAGGGTGGACAACAGGCTGCCGAGTCGCTCCGGGCGGGCGGACGCAGCTTGCAGGCGCAGTACGCGATCAAGCTCAGCCTCGATAATTTTGCCCCGGAAAAGCAGGATCGCACCGAGCTTGGCGTGCGCGAGGTTCTTCTCGGGCGCAATCACTGGATTACTTTCCTCAATGGTTTCCACCCGGCTGACCTTTTGTTATCAATTTCATGTTGGATTCTAATGAGCCCGAGTGGTTCACCTACAATCGCTCCGTTTTATTGTTAGAAGCGCGACACGATCTCTATGAAAAAGTACATGTGCCTGATTTGCGGCTGGATCTACGACGAAGAGACCGGCTGGCCCGAGGACAACATCAAGCCAGGCACCAAATGGGACGACGTGCCGATGAACTGGACCTGCCCGGAATGTGGTGCGCGCAAGGACGACTTCGAAATGGTCGAAATCTAGCTGATGAGGTAGTGATCCGCCAGCAGCGCCGCGAACAACACCGTCAGGTACGTTAGCGAGAAGCGGAACACCGCACGCGACTTCTGATCCGTGTAGTGCTTTTTCAGTTGCCACACCAGTTGAATGAAGCGCCCGCCAAGCACGAGCGCGGCAACGCCGTACAGCCAGCCGTTCATGCGGATGGCGAACGGCAATAGCGAGACGGCAAGCAATAAAAATGTATACAGCAGCATGTGCAGCAGGGTGAAATCGCGACCATGCGTCACTGGCAGCATCGGAAGCCCCGACTTTTCGTAGTCTTCCTGCCGGTATAACGCCAGAGCCCAGAAATGCGGCGGCGTCCACGCAAATATGATGAGGAAAAGCAGGAGCGGCGCGGCTGAAACGTCGTTCGCAACGGCCACCCAGCCGAGTACCGGCGGCATGGCACCCGCAGCTCCGCCAATCACAATGTTCTGCGGCGTGTTCGGTTTCAGATACAGGGTGTAAATAAACGCATAGCCGAAGAAAGTGCCGAGCGTTAGCGCCCATGTGAGCACGTTGGTCGTGATCATCAACACCATACTACCTAGCGCGCCAAGTACAAGGGCGAAGACAACGATCTGAGTAGTGGTGAGCCGGCCCTGCGCCGAGGGTCGCCAGTTAGTGCGCTTCATGCGCGCGTCGACCGCTGCTTCGAGCAGACAGTTCATCGCGAAGCTTGCGCCCGCGATCAACCAGATACCTATGCAACCGCCGACAACGACTATCCACGGTGGCAGCGATTTGTCGACCAGCAACATGCCGATGAAGGCCGTGAATACTGCGAGCATGGTCACACGCGGCTTGGTGACGGCCCAATAGTCGCGCCATCGCTTTTGCGCGGGGCGCTGGAAGGATTCTCCGGTTTCCACGGCGTCCGCTAACCGATCCGCGACGCGCGTAGTAGGCGCTCAAGGTCTTTATTGAGCTTTTTAATATCCGGATTCTTTGGCCACAAAATGACCTGATTTCCCAGAGGATCAATTAGAAAAACCCCTCGTTTCAATAGCGGTTGCCACGCATCGGGTAGCGATACTGGCGCAGAAAGCACGATCAAATCCGGATGCTCGGCAAGGAGCGCTGGATCGAGCCCTTTAGCAGCAATTACAACGCGAATCAAACGTTCACGCTCACGCCCCAGCATCGTTCGCGCTTGCCGTGTGGCGTGCAAAGCGTCGCGGCATTCAGCGTCGCATTCGCCGCCGACGGCCATAACCAAGCGCCATTTCCCCCCCCATTTTTCGGCATCTGCGGCAGACAAAGCCAGCGGCGCGAGCGGGCGCGTTTCCAGCAATTGGCCGTAGCTGCCACCGCCTTGAGGTTTGACGAAGTAGTACGCCACCCACGCCGAAACAAAGGGCGCAGCGCACACCAGCGCTACCAGCAAAATCATCTTATTGGGGGACTTCAAGCGACTTCCTGTTTGCGAAAACTGAGTACGAAAAAAATAATCACAGCCATAGCCGCGAAGGCGTACCACTGTAACTGATACCCGCGATTTCTCTCAAAATTCGCGCCGGGCGCGGGGCGGGCCACTCCGGTAAATCCTGGCCCCGTCGTCTGCTCGACAATCATCGGCTCCAGCGTGCGACCGATACGCTGTGAGAGCTCTTCGAGGTTTACATAGTTCAAGCGCGTCTCGCGGCCGTTGTCAAAAGTGCCCGGATTGCGTGAAGGCGGCTGGTTGATGCGTCCCGCGATTTTGACAATGCCGTTGGGGGTTTCGAGCTTGGGCAAGATCGAACGATCCGCCGCTGCGACGACCCAACCACGGTCAACCAGCACCGTACGGTCTCTGTTCCCAGATGCAGGATCGATACGAAAACTCTGCAACACGCCGTACCCCGCCTTACCCTCGACGATTCGGTTGTCCAGCAGGAAGCGTTCATTTTCAACGAACGTACCGGCAAGCTCGATGCTGCGATAGCGCAATTCGATTGCGACGTTCGCCGTTGTCGCAACGTCAGCGAAATTGAGCGCTGGCGCGGAAAGGGCTGTGTCCAGTTGCGCCTGCTGCGAGATTTTGTATTCGGCGCGGTCGCTTTGCCAATTGCCGAGCCGAATGGTAACGGCGGCAAACAACACCGTCACCACAAACGCCCAGAGTTTGGGTTCAAATTTTCTGCCTTGCAGGATCATCGTGGCGGAGCTATGAAAATGTTTCGATCAGGCTGTCTCACTACAATGACCCCATGCGTTGGTTAGTCATTTTCTGTTTGGTCGCAATTGTGGTGTCGATGGCATCCGCACTGGTGTTTCTCTACCGGGGTCGCGAGGGTGGCTCTAAACGTATGCTGCGGGCGCTTCAGATTCGTGTCGGGCTGTCAGTGGGACTCTTCGTGATTCTGATGCTTAGCTACAAACTCGGATTCATCGGAGCGCAAGGCGTGGGAAGTTGATCTGGCTAAAAAACTAAAGCCAGAAAAACTAAAGGCGGCTTAGAGCCGCCTTTTTTTCGCCTGCCGCGCCGCTATAGCATGTAAACAATAACGAACAGACCGAGCCAGACGACGTCGACGAAATGCCAGTACCAGGCTGCTGCTTCGAACGCGAAATGGTGCTTGTCGTCAAAATGGCCGCGCATCGAGCGGAACAGAATCACGGTCAGCATGATGGCACCGATGGTCACGTGAAAGCCGTGAAAACCAGTCAGCATGAAGAATGTCGAACCGAATATCCCCGTCGTGAGCTTGAGGTTTAACTCGCTGTAGGCGTGCACGTACTCATACACCTGAAGCGTCAAAAATGTGATACCTAGAATGATCGTGGCGGCGAGCCACAGGATCAGTTTGCTGCGATGATTTTCGAGCATCGCATGGTGAGCGATGGTCAGCGTGACGCCGGAAGTCAGCAGCAATGCCGTGTTGATCGCAGGGATGCCCCATGCGCCCATCGGCGAAAAAACTTCCTTCAGATACGGCCCTGAGCTCGGCCAGGTCGCGGCAAATTCGGGCCACAGAAGTTTCGCGTCGATACTGCCTAGATCCGGTACGGAATGCATCCGCGCGTAGCCCAATGCGCCAAAAAAGGCTGCGAAGAACATCACTTCGGAAAAGATGAACCAGCTCATACTCCAACGGAACGAGGCGTCAACATTTTTTCCGTAGAGACGGCCTTCGCTCTCTTTGATCACTACCCCGAACCAGCCGAACAGCATGTAGATCAGGATGGCGAAGCCGGCATAAAGTACAGGCAGGCCCCAGCTCACTTCATTCAAGCTGGTGACCGCACCGGTTGCCAGCGTGAGCAACGCCACGCTGCCAACAATGGGCCAGTGCGAGGGCTGTGGAACAAAATATTTGCCACTATTGGCTGAAGTTGAGGCGCTCATGGGCAGGTCTCGCTAGGTTCTATGCTTGTTGTGTTCATGATTGTGTAGGTTCGCACTTATCGGTGCTTAACCAGGCAACTTGGCAGGTGGCGTGACGCTCAAAGGCGAATCAAGGTTGCCCGCAGGAGCTTGCGCAGCTGCGGGGCTAGCGCCGCCCGGCATTTCAAAGAATGTGTACGACAAAGTGATGGTATTGATGTCTTTCGGTAGCTCAGGATCGACCAGGAACACCACCGGCATCCTCCGGCTTTCGTTCGCGACAAATGTCTGCTTCGCGAAACAAAAACACTCCAGTTTCTTGAAATGCTCGGCCGCCTGCGTTGGTCCGTAGCTGGGGATTGCCTGACCGACCATGTCGCGGTTGGTTGTGTTGGTGACGTCATAAATCACAGTCGTCAATTCGCCGGGATGCACAGTCAGCGTAGAAACCTCCGGCTTGAAGGTCCAGGGCAAGTTGCGCGTGTTGGCGTCAAACTCAATTTTCACACTGCGGGAGGTATCAACCTGAGTGTTTTTGACCTGTTCCGGACGCATGAAATCGTTCACGCCCGTCACTTCGCAAATTTTCTTGTAGACCGGAACCAGCGCAAAGCCGAACGCAAACATGACCGCCACGAATACGGCCAATTTGCCAAACATCTGTTTATTCTCTAAGGAAAACATGGTGCGCTAGCGTCCTCTAACCAGCTCGCACGTACCAGATGGACAGCGCAAGAATCAACGCGATTGCCGCCAACACCCAACCTGTGCGCAAATTGCGCCGACGCAGCATTTGCGCACGATCCGAGCGTTCCATCGCAGGAGCCACTATTTGAACGCCGGTGGCGTTTCAAAGGTGTGATACGGGGCGGGCGACGGCACCGTCCACTCCAAGCCCTCAGCACCGTCCCACGGTTTGGCGGGAGCACGGATACCACTCTTGCCAGCGATTGTGCGGAACACGATGACGAGGAAGAAAATCTGTGCGGTGCCGAAAGCAAATGCGCCAATCGATGCAACCATATTCCATTCGGTGAACTGCATGTTGTAGTCTGGAATGCGACGCGGCATCCCTGCCAAACCAAGGAAATGCATTGGGAAGAAAGTCACGTTGAACGCAATCAACGACCACCAGAAGTGAATCTTGCCAAGCTTTTCTTCATACATCCAGCCCGTCCACTTGGGGCTCCAATAATAAACCGCAGCGAAGGCAGAGAACAGCGCACCGGCCACCATCACATAATGGAAGTGAGCGACTACGTAGTAGGTGTCCTGCAACTGAATATCCACCGGGGTCAGCGCCAGCACGAGACCGGTGAAGCCACCTAGGGTGAACAGGAAGAGGAAGCCGAGACAGAAAAGCATCGGCGTTTCGAGCGTGATTGAGCCCCGCCACATCGTAGCGAGCCAGTTGAAGATTTTGCAGGCGGTAGGGACCGCAATCAGCATCGTGGCGTACATGAAATAAATCTGGCCCGCCATCGGCAGACCTGTTGTATACATGTGGTGCGCCCAGACGATGAACGAAAGAATCGCTATTGATGCCGTGGCGTAAACCATCGAAGCGTAACCAAACAGGGGCTTACGCGAAAACGCGGGGATGATTTGCGAAATCACTCCGAACGCGGGCAGCGCGATGATGTAAACCTCAGGATGCCCGAAGAACCAGAAAATATGCTGGAACATCACGGGATCACCCCCACCCGCAGCATTGAAGAAAGTCGTCCCAAAGTGCCGATCCGTTAGCAGCATGGTGACAGCACCGGCGAGCACTGGCATCGAGGCGATCAGCAGGAACGCTGTGATAAGCCATGTCCATGCGAACATCGGCAAGCGCATCATGGTCATACCGGGTGTGCGCAAGTTCAAAATCGTGGTGATGATGTTGATCGACCCCATGATCGACGAAGCACCCATGATGTGCACCGCGAAGATCATCATGTCCATGCCCATGCCAGCCTGAATCGATAGCGGTGGATACAGCGTCCAGCCACCAGCCGCCGCGCCGCCCGGCACAAAGAACGAACCAATCAGAAGAATCGCCGCTGGTGGCAACAGCCAGAACGACCAGTTATTCATGCGAGCAAAAGCCATGTCCGGCGCGCCAAGTTGTAGCGGCAGCATCCAGTTCGCAAAGCCCACAAAAGCCGGCATGATTGCGCCAAAAATCATCACGATGCCATGCAGCGTGGTGAGTTGGTTAAAGCGCTCAGGCTCAAGAATTTGCAAACCCGGCTGGAACAATTCAGCACGAATCAGCAGCGCCATAATGCCACCCGAGATGAACATTGCGAAGCTGAACCAAAGGTACATCGAGCCGATGTCTTTGTGGTTGGTCGTGGTCACATAACGCATCAGCCCTGTGGGGAGGTGATGGTGATCATCATGCCCGTCATGGGTATGATCGCCATGAGCGGGGGTGGTGTGCGGTGCGCCGTGTGGAACGCTGGCCATGGTTACTGCTCCTGATCCTGAATATCTAGCTCGAATGGGTCGAGATAACTGTAATTACTGCAATCGCGGCGATGCTTTGGCGATTTTGAGTTGCCTAAGTGCCCGCGTTGATTTCAACGCGGCGTGCTGCTTTGTTGTCTCCACCGCCTGTGATTTCGGCTGGCGGTTTCATATTTATGCGATCTGATCCGATGCCCGCAGCCACGAGCGCGGCCCGAACGGCCAACGCACGTTCTTTGGCAAGCTCCAGATTGGTCGCTTGATTGCCCGTCTTGTCGGTGTAGCCGGTGATGTCGATCTTGGCGTCCGCTTTGCCTTTGAGGAAAGTAAGCGCTGCGTCGAGGGACTCTTTGGCGTCGCCCGGCATTTCTTTCTTGCCGGTTGCGAAGTAGATTTTGGCGGGCATTGCTCCAGAGGCGGTTGCCGACGCCGGGGCGGCCTCCGAAGGAGCAGCGGCTGTTGCCGGCGCGGCACCAGCAGGTAGTACGCCACCGTTACGGGCTTTGGCGAAATCAATCGGCTGCGCAAATTCGGCTGCCTTGTTAGACCAGCTTGAACGCGTGTAGGCCATCACGCCCGCCAGATCTTTATCTGTCAAATGCTTAAACGACGCCATCGCGGTTCCCGCTTTGCCGTTAAGCAACAACGCGACTTGCCCGTCTTTCGGGCCATTCACAACCTTCGAGCCATCAAGTGCCGGGAACTGGCCCGCGATGCCCTTGCCAGTTGGCTGGTGACAGCCCTGACAACCGCCCACACCTTCATAGACCGTTTTGCCGTGAGCAATCAGCTCGTCGCGGGTGTAAGTTTTGGTGTCGACAGCGACCGCGGTGTTGGCAGCTTTACCTACGCCATACTTTTCTTTCTGCGCCGCGAGCCAAACGTCGTAATCAGCCTGCGTTTTAACCTCGACAACCGTCGGCATGAAGCCATGTTCTTTGCCACAAAGCTCGGCGCAGTTACCACGATAAATACCTGGGCGATCCGCACGGAACCAGGCGTCACGAATGAAGCCCGGAATCGCGTCCTGCTTGACGCCAAGCGCCTGAACCCACCATGAATGAATAACGTCGTTGGCCGTCAGCAGCAGGCGAACTTTTTTGCCAACCGGAACCACCAGCGGGTTATCGACTTCCAGCAGATAGTTTTCGCCCTTGGATTCCGAGTTTTTGATTTGCGCGAGCGGGGTCGACAATGTTGAAAGATAGCCAAAACCATCGTGAATGTAGTCGTAGCCCCATTTCCATTGATAACCAGTGACTTTAATGGTCATCTCGGGCGCAGAGCTGTCGCGCATGTCAAGAATCGCCTTGGTCGCTGGGAATGCCATCGCCAGGAGGATGAAGAACGGAATGATGGTCCACAGTGCTTCGACCGTAGCGCTCTCGTGGAATTGGGCCGCTTTGTGCCCTTTGCTCTTACGGTGCGCGTAGAGCGAATAAAACATGACGCCAAACACGCCGACGAAGATCACCACACAGATCCAGGTGATTAACGTGTGCAGATCAAACATCTGCTGAGCAACCGACGAGTTCGCCGGCTTCAAATTCATTCGCCAGTCGGCAAAAGCAGCCATCGGCAGCAACGCGGTCAGCGCCCCCAACCGACCCGCACCCGCGACTAACGACTTCAACGTTGGCGCGGCGTTGCGCACAGAAAGCTTTGACATATTCTTTTGCTCAATCCAGTTACGCACAACAACTTATCCCAATTCAATATCGACGACTAGCGCAACGACAGTGCGTGACGCAGCTCACCCAGTGCCCGCATTTGCTCAGGCCCTGACAAAAATTCCAACAATGCGACCGTTCGTCCAGACTGCCGCAACCGAACGCCGTACGGCATGCCTCGAAAGTGCGTAGCGCTCTCAATTGCCAGCCAATTTCGCGTAAATACGAACTCGGTAGTTTTTCGCCGACGAATACTAATCACGTTCACCCCATTGTCCGTGATTTCAACCTTGTCGCGATCTTCTGACGCTAGTTCAATCCACAAAAAAGCGACCGTAACGCACGTCAGCTCTATCGCGGTAAACGGAAGAATGACCCACACCCCTGCAAACAACAACCAGAACAACGCGAATGAAACTGAAAGCCCTGCAATCGTCGCAAACATCAGAATCCTGTGCTTACGTTCGGTCGCAAACCGCCTTCGCCATTCGAGTGTCTTCGCTTCCATGCTGTACGGCAACCTTAAAAACAACTTCGGTTCGTCTGGAAAACCCTGAAAGTTTAGCAAATCGGCGCGTTACGCCCCAACTAGCGAAGGGAAATTCGCGCTAGCGCGCACGAAGCGACCCGGCTAAAAAGCGAATCTGCGCGACTGGTAATCACGATTGGCACCCGCCCGCCTTGAACAACGCCCGCACACTCTCCCCCGCCTATGTAGACAAAGCTTTTGTAAAGAATATTGCCGGAATTGAGATCGGGAACCAACAGAATATCGGGATCACCCGCTACCGCAGAAACGATGCCCTTCGTCGCAGCAGCTCGAACAGAAATGGCATTGTCGAATCCAAACGGCCCGCCCACGATTGCCGCGCCGAACCGACCTGTCAGGCCCCACTCAGTAAGCGTACGCGCGTCGAGCGTGGCGGGAATATTTGCGTTAACAGTTTCTACTGCGGCGAGGATCGCTATCTTCGGAACTGCGACGCCCATCTTTTGCATCAGTTCAATGGCGTGAGTCAGGCTCTCCGCTTTGGTCAACAAATCCGGCGCGATGTTTACTACCGCATCAGTCACTGCGAGCAATTTGTGATACCGAGGCAAATCGAAGACAAATGTGTGCGTCAGTCGGCCCGATCCGCGCAGGCCAGAGTCGCGTGCCAAAACAGCTCCCAGCAATTCATCAGTATGCAGGCTGCCCTTCATCAACAAAGCCACCGCCCCCGAAGCGGCGTCGGCAACCGCAATTGCCGCAGCCTCGCGCGCGGAATCTCCAGTGTCGATCCACCGATACTGCGTTGACGACGCACCCGCTGCTCTCAACAGCCCCTGAGCACTGGAAGGACCGTAAAAAACGGGTTCGATGATGCCCAGCCGGGCCGCGACCACAGCCGCTTCAAAAACCGTGGCGTCTCCTGGGTACACGATTGCCGTCGCCGTCGGCGGCACCTGACGCGCATCCGCGATTAACGCCGTCAGCCGCGGATGGGCGGCGCTAACCGCAGCTGCCTCAACTCCCACGACGCTACCAGTCCAGCGTCTGGCTAATCTGCTCTGCGGCCTCGCGCAGCGTTGGCAAAAATTCGATGGCCTGTGAAACGCTCATGCGCGAAACGGGGCCGTGCACTGCAACGGCGGCAACTACACGATCCTGATCATTGGTTACGGGAACGGCAAGACAACAGATCCCTGCCAAATACTCTTCGTTATCGACGGCATATCCGCTGCGGCGAATCGACGTGAACTCCAACTCCAATTGACGAAGCGTCGTCAACGAGTTTTTCGTGTGGGCAATCAGTGGCGCATTGGTGAGCAGCCGGTCACGCATGCGCTTGGGTGAGTGCGCAAGAAAAAGCTTTCCGCTAGCGCTGGCATACAGTGGAACTTTGGAACCCGCATGCAGGTTAATGCGCAGCGGCCATGCCGACTCCACGCGGTCCAGATACATTACCAAGTGCCCGTTAGGAATCGTCAAATTGCAAGTTTCGCCGACCCGCTCCACCAACTCTTCAAGAATGGCCCGGCGCGCCGAGCGATGGGGGGAGTGCAGCAGCACGTTTCCGGCCAGAATCGCCAGCCGCTCGCCAGGAACGTAGCGCTTCGCGTCTGGCTCCCGCAGCAGCATACCGGCCTCTTCCAGCGTAGTAAGGATACGAAACACCGTCGGCTTCGGCAAATGGACGGCAAGCATGATTTCGGTCAAACTCACAGAGCGCTCACTATTGGCGACGAACTCCATGACGGCTAGCGAACGCAGCGCCGCCGATCCTGCTTCACGGCTGTCTCGGTGTGCATCATCGTGCTCGGCCAACATCTTATGTTCCTAAGTTAATCGCCTTCACATTATGCACAATTGTCATTATTCAGAAAAAATGAAACGCAAAGATTCATTTTTTGTGACTTACGCACGACACGAGTAGCAATGACTTGCACACTTGTTCCCATCCCAACGAACAAATAATGAGGCGCGCTATGGTGACCCGTCCGAACAAGAAATCTGCCACGGCAACAGCCGCGAAACCCGCCAAGATCAAAGTCGATCGCCGGGTAACGCGTGGCCCAACCCGAATGACGCCGTCCGAAGCGTTCGTTGAAACACTTGTCGCACAGGGCGTGACCGACGTTTTCGGCATCGTCGGCTCCGCGTACATGGACGCGCTCGACTTGTTCGAAACGGCGGGCATCCGCTTCATCTCGGTTGCACATGAGCAGGGCGCGGGCCATATGGCTGACGGCTACTCGCGCGTCTCGGGTCGCCACGGTGTTTGCATTGGTCAAAACGGCCCCGGCGTCACCAATTTCGTTACGCCCACCGCAGCCGCGTTCTGGGCCCACTCGCCGGTGGTAGTCATCACACCCGAGACGGGCACCATGACGTTGGGTCTCGGCGGATTTCAGGAAACCGATCAACTACCCATCTTTTCGAAGATCACTAAATATCAGGCCCACGTCAACAACAAAGCCCGAATGGCGGAACTGACAGCGCGCGCGTTTGATCGCGCTCACATAGAACTGGGGCCGACCCAACTCAACATTCCGCGCGACTTGTTCTACGGCGAAGCCGACTTTGAAATATCCGCACCTATGACGATTGAGCGTGGTGCCGGTGGCGAGGCTGCGCTGGACGCGGCCGCCGAGATACTGGCAAGCGCAAAGTTTCCGGTGATTCTCGCGGGCGGCGGCGTCATTATGGCCAACGGCGGCGTCGAAGCCGTGAAGCTCGCGGAGTTGCTCGATGCCCCGGTATGCAACAGCTACCTGCATAACGACAGCTTTCCGGCGAGTCACCGTCTGTGGTGCGGGCCGCTCGGTTATCAAGGATCGAAGGCCGCGATGAAGCTGATCAGCAAGGCGGACGTCGTGCTGGCACTAGGCACAAGGCTTGGCCCGTTTGGTACTTTGCCGCAGCACGGCATCGATTACTGGCCGAAGAACGCGAAGATTATTCAAGTCGACGCCGATCCGAAAATGTTGGGGCTGGTGAAGAAAATCTCGGTCGGCATTTGCGGCGACGCCAAAGCAGCAGCCGCGGCGCTGGTTGCACGACTGAAAGGCAAGGCGTTGGCCTGTCACGGCAATCGTGACAGCCGTTTGGCGACCGTCGCTAAAGAGAAGAAGGCATGGGAAAAAGAGTTGGACGATTGGACGCACGAGACCGATCCATACTCGGTCGAAATCGCCAAAACCTCCAACTACATGCACCCGCGTCAAATGCTGCGAGAACTGGAAAAGGCGATGCCGAAGCACGCAATGGTCTCCACCGACATTGGCAATATCTGCTCAGTATCCAACAGTTATCTGCGTTTTGACGCGCCGCGCTCAATGTTTGCCGCGATGGCCTTCGGCAACTGTGGCTACGCCTTCCCGACGATCATAGGAGCCAAGCTCGCTGCGCCAGATCGTGCCGCTGTCGCCTATGTTGGTGATGGTGCATGGGGCATCAGCTTTAACGAAATTCAAACCTGTGTGCGTGAGAACATTCCGGTCACGGCGGTCGTCTTCAACAACGGCCAATGGGGGGCGGAGAAAAAGAACCACGTCGATTTCTACAACCGTCGCTATCTCGGTGTCGCGCTCGACAATCAACCGCATTGGGCCAACGTTGCGCAAGCGATGGGTGCTGAGGGCTTGCGTATCGATCAACTGTCCGATGTTGGCCCTGCACTGGCCGACGCATGCGCGGCGCAGGAGCGCGGCAAGACGACGATTCTCGAAGTAATGGTGACAAAAGAGCTGGGCGACCCGTTCCGTCGCGACGCTCTTGCGCTGCCAACGCGCTTTCTCAATAAGTACAAACACACCGAAATCAAGCGCTAAATTCGCTACCATCGTGTAGCGCTGTACGTTGCCGTTAACGTACAGGTCACAGGTGTGCATAAGGAGGATTCATGCGATCACTGTCCAGAATTTTCGTGCTCGGATTTTCCGCCGCGACGCTTCTCGTATCTACAGCAAGTCACGCGCAAGCGTGGCCAACAAAACCGGTTCGTCTGATCAATCCGTTTCCCGCAGGTGGTGGTACTGACACTTTCGCGCGGCCGCTTGCAGCTCAACTGTCAAAGCAAACTGGTCATCAATTCATCGTAGAGAACATCGGCGGTGCCGGTGGCACTGTGGGCGCCGCCCAAGCCGCGCGTGCTGCGCCGGATGGCTACACGTTCCTGATCGGCGCAGTTCATCACACCATTGCGCCGTCAATTTACCCCAAGCTTTCGTACGACATCGAAAAAGACTTCGTACCGGTGACGCTGTTGGCCATCATGCCATTCGTGGTGGCCGTGCAGCCAAACAAACTGCCACAGGTGAAGACCCTGAAAGATCTGGTCGACTACGCCAAAGCCAATCCGGGCAAGTTGAATTTCGGGTCGCCCGGCTCGGGCACATCGCAGCACCTCACGGGCGAGCTGTTTAAGCTATCCAATGGCATCGACATGGTGCATGTGCCCTACAAAGGCATGGGCCCCGCGATGCAGGACTTTCTCGGCGGCTCACTGGATGTGCTGATCGATGGCATGAGTGCGACAGCGGCGCAGATTCGCTCTGGAAGGGCGCGTCCGCTCGGCTTAATGTCGGCAACTCGATCTCCACAGTACCCGGACATCCCCACGTTTGCCGAGCAAGGCTTTCCCAACAACGAAGTGTCGCAGTGGTACGCGCTTTGGGCGATCAAAGGAACGCCTCCCGACATCGTCGACAAGATGTATCGTGAAGTCGTGAAAGCGCTGGAGGAGCCCAACATCAAGGCGAACTGGACGGCAGCAGCGGCCGATGCGGGCGGCATGCCGCCGGCCGAATTTGCAAAATTTGCACACGCTGAAATGGAGCGTTGGGCCAAGGTGGCGAAAGCGTCCGGTGCGAAACTTGATAACTGAGTTGATAGCAAAGCACGTTGATTGATGGATGAAATTGAGTTAGTCGCGCAGCTCGTCGCGAAAGCACGTGTCGCGCAAGCGATAGCCGAACGTTATGATCAGACGCAGGTTGATCGGATTTGTGCTGCCGCGGCTTGGGCAATCATGGAGCCAGCGCGAAATCGCTCGCTGGCCGAGCTTGCAGTTAAAGATACGGGGCTCGGCAACGTTGTTGACAAGATTCAGAAGAACTATCGAAAGACGTTAGGCCTGTTCGGTGATTTGCACGGTGCCCGGTCGGTAGGCGTGATATCAGAGGACGCTGAAGCGGGTATCACTGAAATTGCACGGCCCGCTGGCGTGGTCGGTGCGATCACGCCGTCAACCAATCCCGGCGCAACCCCGGCGAATATGATCATCAACGCAATGAAGGGGCGCAACGCCATCATCCTTGCACCTTCACCTAAAGGTTATTCGACGGCGGCGCTATTGCTGCGATACGTCCACACCGAGTTTGACCGCATCCGTGCGCCGCATGATCTGGTGCAACTGCTGCCCTCACCAGTGACCAAAGCATCCACCTACGAATTGCTGCGACAGGTTGATCTCGTCGTAGCAACAGGTTCGCAGGCAAATATTCACGCGGCTTACTCGAGCGGAACTCCAGCATTCGGTGTAGGCGCGGGCAACGTCGCCGTGATCGTTGATGCGAGCGCAGACGCCATGACAGCGGCGGAGCGAATCGTGCGCTCCAAAATTTTTGATAACGCGACCAGTTGCTCGAGCGAAAACAGCATGGTCGTCGTTGAGAGCATCTATCCAGCGATGATCGCTGCAATGGAGGCGCAAGGCTGCGTGTTGCTCAATGGCACCGAGAAAGCCCGGCTTCAGCAGATCATGTTTCCTGAGGGCAAACTCTCGCCACTAGTGACCGCCAAATCCGCCTCGGAAATCGCCCGCCTAGCCGGGATAGATCGGGCCACAAACGCGCAAGTGCTGATGGTCAACGAGTCCGGCACGGGCGATAAATTTCCGTTCTCAGGCGAGAAACTCTCGCCAGTTCTTAGCGTATATCGGGCGCCGGATTTCGCGGCGGCATCTGGGATCGTTAGCGATATTTACGCTTATCAAGGTGCCGGTCATTCAATCGGTATTCACGCATCGCCAGCCCGCGCTGACGAGCTTGCTCTTCAACTGGGGCTCACGCTGCCCGTCGCTCGTGTGATCGTCAATCAGGCGCATAGCATCGCGACCGGTGGAAGCTTTGACAACGGCCTTCCTTTTTCCCTATCAATGGGCTGCGGTACCTGGGGCGGCAACAATTTCAGCGATAACCTGACCTACCGAAACTTCCTGAACATCACGCGAATCGCAAGACCCATCACGGAGCGCCTGCCAAACGAGGCGGAGTTGTTCGCGGACTACTTCGCTCACGTCGCAAAATGACCGATGCGGCCACCTTGCGCGACGTGCTGCTTCTGCATGAAGCAGCGCAGCCGACAGCGGCGCTGTTGCTTTCTCCAGAGTCCGATCGAATATTGACCTACGGGCAATTTGCGAAGGAGGCAAGGCAACTCTCTGCGCGACTCAATGCGCTCGGAATCCACGCTGGGGATCATGTCGGGTTTCTGCTGCACAACGGCTACCAGACGACCACGATTTTTCTCGGCACGATGGCTGCGGGTTATGTCGTAACGCCGCTCAATCTGCTGTCGCAAGGCGCGGCGCTTGCCTATGTGCTTGAGCACAGCAATGTTCGCGTTGTGTTTACGTCTGCGCACTACGAGCAGCAGTTGCGAGATGCAATCTCGCAACTTTCGCCACAACACCCTGACGGCATTCAGCTGGTGGTCATTGAGTCGGATGCCGCAGAAGCTCATGCGGGGTTCGGTGAACGTGCGTTAGATGCCGCCATAAATGGATCAACGCCGGCGTTGCTTATGTACACGTCCGGCACCACAGGGAAGCCCAAAGGTGCGTTGCTAACGCACAGTAATTTATTGCACGCAGGACGTTCAGTATGTGACTGGCACAGCTTGACCGAGAATGACCGCGTGCTGTCCTCCTTACCGCTGTATCACATCAATGGTCAGTGCATCGCCACGGTTGCTCCGTTTGTGAGCGGTGGCAGCATCGTCGCGCCGCACAAGTTTTCTGCGCGCATGTGGTGGTCGTGGGTAGAGCGTTATCAGCCAACGTGGCTGAACATGGTGCCCACGATCATTGCCTACCTGCTCAATGACGCCGCCGCAAACGCGGGCGATACGAGACAATGGCCGAATATTCGTTTCGCGCGCTCGGCCTCGGCACCGCTGCCACCGGAGCAGCATCGCGCGTTCGAAAAATTATTCGGTATCGGCGTGATCGAAGCAATGGGCATGACGGAATGCGCCTCTGTGGTGTTCTGTAATCCGCAGAATGCGAGTGACCGCAAATATGGAACGCCAGGGCTGCCCTGTGGTGTTGACACGCGCGTCGTTTCGACGGAAACCGGAGCGACGCTTGAAGACAACGTAACCGGAGAGCTACAACTGCGCGGCGACAATGTGATGCTCGGTTACTACAACGCACCAGACAAAACGGCGGAGGCGATGACCAATGACGGCTGGTTGCGTACCGGCGATCTCGGCTACCGCGACGCGGGTGGTTTCTATTTCGTGACGGGGCGAATCAAGGAGCTCATCATCAAGGGTGGCGAAAACATCGCGCCACGCGAGATTGACGAAGCCTTGTTGTCGCATCCTGCCGTCCTGGAAGCCGCAGTAGTAGGCATTTCCGACGCCAACTACGGGCAGGATATCCTCGCGGCGATTGTGCTCAAACCGGGCGTAGCGTGCGACGAAAAAGCGCTACGCGAGCACTGCCTGCGCGTACTCGGGCGCTACAAAACGCCAAAGACCTTTCGCTTTGTTGACGACTTGCCCAAAGGCCCATCAGGTAAAGTTCAAAGGTTAAAACTGCTTGACTAGTCGCGCACAACCAACTGACTGAACACGATGTGCATCGCCGTTTTCCAATGGAACCCAGACGTCGAATCTCCGCTCCTGCTTGCGGCAAACCGGGACGAACACTTTGCGCGCCCCACGCGGTCGATGCACTGGTGGCCCCAAGCGAAGGTTTTAGCGGGGCGCGACCTCAAAGCGGACGGCGCGTGGCTGGGTGTCACCCGACAGGGAAGCTTTGCGCTCATCACCAACGTCCGCAATCCTGCGTTGCGTAAGTCGGTGGCGCCGTCTCGCGGAGAGATCGTGCGTCGATATCTTGAAGGGACGCAATCGGCGAGCGAGTTTGTTGCCGCGCTTGCAGCGATTACCGATCACTACGAGGGCTTCAATCTGCTCTGCGGCTCGATCCGCGCAAAAGAGCGTGAATTGTGGTTTCTCAACTCGTCGGACGCTACACCACGATTGCTCAATGCGGGTCTCTATGCCCTATCAAACGCGTCACTAGACACGCCGTGGCCCAAGATCACGCGCATCAAGGCGGGTTTCCGTCATGCGCTTGCGGAACATGACCTGACGGCACAAAACGAGCGTCTATTCCGTTTGTTAGGAAACACCACCCAAGTCGCTGATCGCGACCTACCGCAAACCGGCGTGCCGCTTGACTGGGAACGAAAGTTGAGTTCGATTTCAGTTCGGCGCGAGGGTTACGGCACTCGCGCGTCAACGGTGATGCGCATAGGCAACGGGCAGGCCGATGTTACCGAACTAAATCACAACCAAGACTCGACCCCAAGCGAGCGTAACGACTTCGCATTCGAGCTTCAGTAAACGAGAGCCGCCGCGTTGAGCACGCCGACGGAGATGGACGTAGCGGCCAGAAAAATCGCCTCGGCGATATTGCCTTTTTCAATTGCACCCGACAAACCCGGCATCAACATTCGTGCGAATACAAACACGATGAGTTGAACCACCGTGGCAAGCACTGCAAACAACACCAGATCCACCAAATTCACGGCATTGGCGACTGAACTGGCCAGCGGCAGTGCAAAGCCCAACATCGCACCCGAGAGCGAAATCGCGGCTGCCGTATTACCCTCGCGGATCAGATTGATTTCATCGTACGGCGTCACCTTCATGTAAATCACGGTGAACACGACGAACAGTAGCAGCGCAACGGCAAAGTAAATCAGGAAATCATCAAAGTAGCGGATCGATTCGTTGATGGAATAGCTCATGGTGGTACCTCTTTGAATTAATCAAAATAATGCGGCACAAACCGCGATGTATTCATTGTGATTTCGGTAGCGTCCTCGCGCAGGCCAATGCCAGCGGGCGAGTCGCCGACGATCCAGCTGCCTACCGTCACGTAGTTGCCCTCGAAGCTCGGGATCGGCGTGTACTGTTGATAGACATAACCCTCTTCGCCGTACGTGCCTTCGGCGCGAATCACTTCGCCACCCTTATAAATTTCGACGTTGGCACCTTCCCGCGAAAGCAGTGGCTTTTTCACGTAATCACCTAGCACTTTGTGGCGCTGGAATGAGGCGGGCAGCAGTAGCGGATGATCGGGATACAACTCCCACAAAATCACCAGCAAGCCTTTATTCGCCAGCACCATCTTCCACGCCGGTTCAATCACGCGCATCGTCGTCTTGCGCAGGTTGTCACCAAACTCATCAGCGATCAGCCATTCCCACGGATAGAGCTTGAACAGCGTCTCGATACGCTCATTGTCAGTGTCAACAAAAGCCAAGTCGGCTTCGCTCCAGCCGATTTCCTCAACCGTGAGCCAGGGTGCCTGCAAGCCCGCCTGCATCGCCGTATCGCGCAAGTAGTCGAGGTTGCCGTCATCCTCTTCGCTGCCACCCGCGCAGGTGAAATGCACATGTTCATAACCATGCTCGGACTTGAGCCATTTCCATTGCTCAATCAATGCTTCATGCAGGCTGTTGAACTGATCAACACCGGGCTTCGTGTCCTCCACCCAATGCCACTGCGCCACACTCGCTTCCACCAATGAGGTCGGCGTGTCGGCGTTGAACTCCAGAAGTTTCGGTGGGCCGCTGCCGTCGTACGCCAGGTCAAAGCGCCCGAACAATGACGGATGGTCGTTGTCCCAGCTCTCGCGAATCATTGCCCATGCAGTTTCAGGGATCGCCAACTCCGCAAAGCGCTCTCTCTCAATGATGTGCTCAGCCGCAGCCATGCACATGTCGTAGAGCTCTTTCGTCGCGTGCTCAAGATCATCAATTTCGCGGCGCGAGAAGTGATAGCAGATGCCCTCTTCCCAATACAGTCCGTCAATCGAATGGAAGCTGAAGCCCGCGTCTTCGCAGCGCTTTTGCCAGTTGTCGCGCTTGGGCACATGTTCACGACGCATGTCTAGCCGCCCGACGAATGCGACGAACTGCTGCCGCCGCCGTGGCGTGATGCTGACGCGCCAAAGCCACCGCGAGATACTGACGCCGACGAAATCGTGCCCGAGGAGCGTGAGCCTGGGCGTGCATCGGAGCTAAAGCCGGAGCTTCCGGAGCGGGAAGAATATCGCGGGCCATAAAAAATGCGCGAGCCGCCTACGCCGGTGTGATTCGTGGTGGCGGACGACGCCACCTCCTCGCAGTCTCCCGGGCTGCCCCAATCAGCCTTGCACGCTTCCATGTTGGCGTAAACATCGCGGCTGGTGCCTTTATTGCTTTCAAGATTGCCACAACCCGTCAAGCCGCCTAACGCAGCCGTTCCCATCAATACGAGGGGGAGATTCATGCTTCGCATGCGTTTCGGCTTTGCAGCAGAAGCTGCTAAGGCTCTCGACTTGGGCTCTCGTACTAAACGAGTTGGCGGAACCTGCGTCGGCGCGCTCGCTGTCTCACCGTGTGCCCCCTCAAGGCCCGTCACTCTGCAATCATCCACCGCATCACCTCGCCCTTCGAATAGGACTGAATTGACGATTGTTTTACGCGGGGCAGGCGTCTATGTCAACGCGAGGGGAGTCCTACGTCGTCAGTGAACGGCAGCAGGCCGCAGGAAACGAATCAAAGTGCCGTCGCGAAGGCAAATTTCACCTTCGCCAGAGAGCCTTGCGCCCTCAAAATCGCGCTGGATCAGCAGCAACTCCTGATCCTCACGGGTGCCCTCGACCAATACATCATCAGGCCGCGTGAATTCGTCCGGCGCATGTAGATAGTCCGCTGTAAACACCTCGTCTCCGACCTGAACAAAGGCAGCCTCGTTCATCGCCACCGTGAGGGTGTCGAACATCGGCGGCACAGTCGCGGTGGAAAGGCTGGTGGTCATTGAATGCATCATGGTCTCCATAGTGGGGGCGGGACACAGGCGTTTCAAGCAATTAACGCGCCGAGAGCCCATTTGGTGCACTGAAATGACGAATTCGCAACAACTGGCTACTTAAGCGCTTACTTGAGCACTACGAGGCCGTCGCTACCTTCCGCTCCGTTGCGGCCAAACTTTTCCGACAAAAATTGCGAATTATCCAGAAACGCCTGTACGTCGTGTGCAGCCAACGCATCATTTAGCTGCGTCACTTTCTGCCCCAATTCGTCCACCGTTTGTGCGAGCGTGGTCTCCGCCGTCATGCCGTTGGCCAGCGCTTTGGTCGCGGCGAACTGCGCAGGAATTGACCAGAACGACTTCAGCGCATCGGGCAGGTAGCGCAGCGCGATATAGCGAGCGTGAAAGGTGTCCTCAATCGACAGCGTGACTTTGGAGCGCTCCCACTGCGCCAGCATCGCCTCGATGGCGTCGCAGAGATTGAGTAGCTTTGTCCCGGTCGCGGCAGATAACCGGCGATCAGGATTGGTGTTCACCAAGCGGCGAATCGCAGCCAATGCTCTGCGCGTTGCTTCACGCGTGTCTTCGCTGTCGCCAAAGGTTAACTCTCCCCAGTCCGGCCCTGCCAAACGCGGCCACCCTAACCAAAGCCCCCCGCATAGGAAGCCAGCGCCGTACGCCAGCAGCGCAAGGCCTGACAGTCGCGGACTCACCCAACCTAATCCGACCAGCGTTAATACGGAAATCGCGAAAGCAAGGCCAAGCCAGTTCGCCGGAGAGAACAAAAATCGGGTGGCGGTTTCACTGAATGTCGATAGCCTCATAGTCTATTGATAGGCTCGAATTTCTTTGAATACGGCGGGCAATGGCGTCTTGCGAGCGTCAAAGCTGCGACCGCCTGTTAGCTTGGAGATTTCCTTTAGCGCCACGTCGCTCGCTTCACCGAAAGCGACGGTGAACACCGGAATGGCCCTCACGTCTTCAGGCAGAGCGGCGTAGGCCTCCTTAAATTGCGTAAGGTTTCGGCCCTGTGTGTTTTCACCATCGGTGAACGCAATCACTGAATATTGGTAGTTGCGATCTTTTGCCTGGGCCGCGCTCATCTGAATCAAGGCATCAAGAATCGCGTCATACAACGCAGTGCCGCCTTTCATGGTCAAGCCACTTGCGTATTCGCGAACTTGCTCTAGTACCTCGGTTTTTTTCTGCGCATTCGCAGCCGTGGTAGCGGGCGGCAACTCAAAGTAAGTCGGGGTGCCGGTTCGATCAGAAAACGGCAGCATCCAGATGCGTTCGCGGCTGGACAGCCGGGCCAGTCGACCGGTCAAAGAAACATCCGCCCCTGCGACACTATGCAACGCGCTGATCAAGTCCGACCGCCGCGTGCCGCCATTCATGCTGCCACTTACGTCGAGCACGAAAGTGGACGCAATCGGTTTGCGAAACTCGTTAAGGTACGCGTCGATCAGGCCATCGGCCAAACCACGATCCGGAGAGAAGGGCAGTTCGATCAAAGTAGCGGTCGGGAACGTAACCGCTGAAGCCGCGTTGGCGTTGACCGGACGGCGCAGCGTGGTGCGCGCAAGCCACGTTTGCGCCTCGTCGCCTTTAAGATAATCCACAACCTTTTGGTACTCAGTGCGCTTAGCATCCGAGAGCAACATGAACGGGTAATCCGCTGTCGCAATCCCTTCGCGCGGATAGAAAAGTTTCAGCGGCTCCTTCAATTTTCCCGACTGATTCATCGACATCAACCAGCTCTCATAATTGATGAAAGCGTTGACGTAAATGCCCTGTTGCTCGATGAATTTCTCTGCAAGGTAGGTTGAGTTGTCCCCCACCAGTTTGTAGCCACGCAGAAAATCCGCCACAGCTTTGCGATCAATATCAGCAGCGGTCAGCGCTTCCGCTTTTTGCGTGGACGCAGCAACGACGCCCACCAGCGCCATGTAGCCCTGATTGGAAGTCGCGGGGTTCGACAGCGCGTATTTGAGTTTGCCTGACTTCGCCGCCTCGGTCACCGTCTTCCATGTCACTTTACTAGCGTCGGCCCAAGCGGGCCCGAGACGCGCGACATCAGACTCGCTCACGCCCACCACAATCGGCGAGAGCATGATCTTTTCCTGTAATTTCACGCGCACCTGTCCTTGCGGGTCGGACAGCAAATATTTGGCGTTGGCGAACCATGCGGCGTCGGCCGTGGTCTTGCCGGTCAACACTTGCTCGGTGCTTTCCATCGTGCCGCCGAAGGTGAACTTGAGCGCTACACCGGTAGCCTTTTTGACCATTTCCTCTAGCGGTTGCGCATCCCGCAAATCGCTGGTCGCCAATACCGATAACGTCGCTTGAGTTGAGATTGGCGCAATATCAGCGACGGCTACTTTCGGGGCTGGAGGCTTGGAATCTTTGCCACAACCACCCAACAACAAAGCGACCGCAAACAGCGGCGCGTACACAAACTTTAGTTTCATTGCGACATCTCCCGTGTGACCACATCAATCATGGTGGACATGGTTTCGTAGGACGGCGGGTCGATCAGGTTGCTCAAGCGCTCGTCCACGTTCAGCTTTGCACCCTGCGCTTTTTGCAGAAACATAGCGCTATCTGCGATGCGAAAGCCATACTCAACCCCAATGCCCTGTATTTCAGCGTTAGTCGACAGCAGTTCGCCCAGACGCTTCGAACGTTCGTTCATCGCAACGTAGACCACTTTGTTGGCGATGGTCGGCTGCGGGTAGAGCATCGCCATATCCTTTGGCAGTGGCTTCGTGAGTGCAAACGCGAGCATCTGGTTTTCGTAGATGAACGCGAGTGGCGTCTTCCCGATGCCGATGGAAATGTAGTCATCGAAGTTGCCGTTGACGTAGTTTTCCTGGTAACCCTGACGCTTGAACAGATCCGTCGCAACCTTTGCTATTTTTTCGGCCGTCGCGCGATCCGCGGGTAACTCGTTGCTATTGAGTGCGTACGCCGCCAGCGCCAGATACATCGCTCCGGAATTGCTCTTACGAACATCCGTCGTGGAGACGAGTACCGATTTATTGACGTCGTAAGCCTGACTGCCTTTCAAATCTTTCCAGCGCGTCTTCGCCTGCATCAACGCAACGAGCTTCGCCAGATCAACGGAATACACACCCGGTTGCAGTGGTGTCGCGAGACCATTGGCCTGAAAAATCCCGGCAATCGGCTGCCACGACGCGATCACCATCGGTGTGAAAAACACCGTGTACTGGGTCGCCGTCTGATTGGCTCGTTTCGCCGCATCTAGAATCTGATTCGCGGCAACGATGCCCGATGGAAACATGAAGTCCGGCCCGCCGCTCGCCGCCACCCGCTGCGCCATGTCCCGTGAGCCGATGCGTGTCACATTCAGCCTGAACCCGTTGTCGGCCAGCCATTTGGTCACGCGCACGTCCTTGAAGAAAGGTTCAACGTCCAATGCGATCACGCCAGTCAGTTCGACCGTTTGCGTGGCACGCAAACCCGGCAGGCTCAGTGTGGGCGACTGGCCGTTCGCCAATTGCTCGGTCTGGGTTGACTTAAGCGCCCAAAATACCGAGCCGCCCAAAAGCGCGAGAAGAGCAACCGTGATGAGCGTCTTTACCGTACGATTCATTCTTGTGAGGCGAGTATTTGCCTGAAGATAACAACGGATTATGTCCCCAATATGCGTCACGCCGTCACCCCGTGGAAACCCCGGTTTCGACGTTGAGAAACCGACCGTCGTCGCATCCTTCAGCGCATAATTTGCGTGATACCGAAACCGATTTCATGACCGGGAGACCCCATGTCTGACGCAGAACCGTCCAAGCCAACCATCACGTCTGTCGCCAATGGCTTCCAGCTAACGCCTCCCGAGGTCATCACGCCCGTCGTGCCCGAATCCTCGAAATCGGCTGTACCACTGGCAGAGGCCACCAAAACAGCGGTTGATGAACAGGTCGCAAAGTACGTTGACGTATTGCTCAAGGAAGACGTGGAAAGCGCTGCTTTCAAAGGCAAGCTCGACAGCGCGTTTGCGCTGGGTCGGGAGGAAATTTCCATCGCCTCGTCGCTAATGCAGGGGCGTTTCATGCAGCAAAACTTTGTTGGCGTGGAATCAAGCCCGGCGTACAAAGCTATCGGCGACATCCGTGCACAACTCGACGATTTGAATCCCGGGAAACAGGGCGATTTGTTTCAGCCGAACAAAATCCTCGGCGTGATTCCGTGGGGCAACAAGCTACAGAACTATTTCCGCAAATATCAGAGCGCGGGCGCGCAGTTGCAAACCAGCATGCAGCAGCTCTACGCCGCCAAAGACGACATGCAGCGCGACGTTGTGGAGATCGAGAGCACACGCGGCAAGCTGTGGGACGCGATGCAGAAGCTCGCAGCAGGCATTCATTTTTCAGAGAAACTCGATGGCCAACTCGCTGAACGTGTGACCGCACTCAAGGCCACCGATCCACGTCGTGCGCATGCGCTGGAGCAGGAAGTATTGTTCTACGTGCGCCAGAATTTGCAGGACATGTTGACGCAGCAATCCGTGTGCATCAACGGTTATCTCGCACTCGATGTGCTCAAGAAAACCGGTCGCGAAATGATCAATGGTTGTTCGCGCGTCGCCACCACCGGCATGAGCGCGCTCGCCGTCGCGCAGACGGTTGCACGCGCAACGGGCAATCAGTTGCAGGTGATGGAAATGCTGCAAGGCGTGAACAGCACTATCGAAGGCCTGATCGCGGAGACCGGCAAACAGCTCAACACGCACGTCGAGAAGACCACCGAGTTCGCGCAGAACCCCGGCCTCGGTATGGACAAACTCAAAGAAATGTTCGACCAGACGTTCAAGGCGATGGACGCGATGGACACCTTCCGCAGCAAAGCCATTGACGTCATGGGCAAGAACAACATGATGCTCAAGGACCAGATCGCCCGCAGCGAAACCTACGTGGATCGTGTGCGGCAGCAGCAGGCGCGGGAGGCGACGGGAACGGTCGTCGCTGGGCCCGTGAAACTTTAGCGCGTCACTAGTAGGGTGGGCAGCCTCTGCCCACCATTCCTCAACTGGACACCCGCGTGGGCATAGGGTGCCCACCCTACCTTCATCCAAGAAGTACCACCATGATCGACCTCTACTACTGGACCACGCCGAACGGTCACAAGATCACGATGTTTCTCGAAGAAGCGAAGATGAAATATCGCCTCATTGCGGTGAACATCGGCAAAGGCGAACAATTCGATCCTACGTTTTTGCAGATCGCGCCGAACAACCGGATCCCGGCAATGGTCGATTACAAGCCGATGCAGCCCATGCCGAACGACGAGCCGATGACCCTCTTTGAAAGCGGTGCGATGCTCCTTTACCTCGCCGACAAATCGAAAAAATTTCTGGATCGCAAAAATGCGTACTGGCGCAAAGAGGCCATTCAGTGGCTGTTCTGGCAGATGGGCGGGCTCGGTCCGATGGCGGGCCAGAATCATCATTTCGGCACATATGCACCTGAGAAATTACCCTACGCGATCAACCGCTACGTGAACGAAACCGCGCGGCTTTACGGCGTGATGGACAAGCGTCTGGCAGATCGCGAGTTCCTCGCAGGGAATTATTCCATCGCCGACATGGCCAGCTATCCGTGGGTGGTGCCGTTCGAACGGCAGCAGATGAATCTCGACGATTTCCCGAATCTGAAGCGCTGGTTTCACGCAATCAAGGAGCGACCGGCCACGATTCGCGCCTATCAAATCGCGAAGGACATGAACGTGCCTGCGAACAACAATATGACCGACGACGCCAAGCGAATTCTGTTCGGCATCGAGAAGAAAACATAACGCGCGGTGAAACTCGTTCGCCTCATCTATGCCAGCCGCCTGATCGCCCCGCTCGCCAAAAGCGACGCCAAGCAAATCCTGAAGACCAGCCTGCGCCGTAACAACGCGCTCGGCGTCACCGGCTATCTCTGCGTGTCGCCAACACACGCGCTGCAATGCCTCGAAGGCCCGCGCGATGCCGTCAACGGCGTGTACAACCTCGTGGTCGCCGACAAGCGTCATTTCGAGGTCACGCTCCTGCGCTACGCCGAGCCCTGGCGACGGCTGTTCCCGGTGTGGGGTATGGGCTACACCGCCGACCTCGCCACCGCCGCGCCGGAGTCCGCGCGCTGGCACGACGCATCAGGATTCAACCCGTTTCTCGTGGAAACCGATCTGGTTGAAAACGTGATTGAGACGCTTTGTGAGCGGTCGGAGCAGGTGGAGTTGCGGGCTTGAGGGAGGAGCTCGCTAGAACGCCTTCTGATGCTCGCGGCAGTACTGCATTCCACCGAACCGCTTGTCGTTGTTCCAACAGAACTTACCCTCGGGAAAACTGATTTTCTCGCCACACGTCGCGCAAATAAGTTTGCGCGGCTCGGCATGAGCAACAGGCTTTACGGTCGGGTTTGGCGCGACGAGGTTAGACGCAACAGCGGCAGAAGACTTGGGAGTTGGCACACGAACTTCCAAACGCACAGGCGCAGGAGACGGTGCGTTCTCTCGCTGCGGTTTAAGCCAATCCGGCAAAGCCAGAGCATCTTCCGGTTTGTGCCGTGCCGCAATCGTTCTGCCCCATTCGGCGATGGTGTCGACGGACGCGACGTTTGCAGCCATCCACAGCACCGTCGCGACACCCAAAGAATCAACCTTCTTTTGACGCCAAGTATCGAACTGATCCGCTTTGATAATCATGCTGGTGTCAAACGTTTCTGCGGCCGGCCTAGTGATGACGGCCCTGGGATGCAGTAGTACGGCGTGGAACACCGTTGGCCGACGAGTGAATCGCCCGGAAATGCCGAGTTCGTCCAGGAGACGCACGAACATCGCTTCGTGCCGACGGCTCTGCTCAAGCGGCGAAGAAATTCCAAATCTTTCGCGACCGTATTCTGCCGTGAACTCACCCACGTCGTTGATGTGGAGGTTTCCCCCGAAATTCTTGGATTCCAGCAGATAGAAATGGAAACCCCGACCGATGATGAGGTGATCAATCTGCGCGACGAAACCATCGATTTCGAAACGAAAATCGTGCAACACGGCATGGTTTTCACCATCCCTCAGGTGCGTGTCAATGAAGTGAGCCGCGTCGCGCTCGCCTTGCAGTCCGGTTTTTTTGCGCTGTAGATACTCGTCCAGCCTGCCCTTTTGCCATCGGTCAAGCCTTGGCGATGAGCGTAGCGCCTCCAACAACTGGAGGCGGCGGGATTGGTCGTCGGCAGACTTAATTAGCATCGTTCATTTCTATCATGACGATGACATTTTCCTAGGCGACTGCTTGCGCTTACTAAGGGCAGCACATACGATGGCTGCTTTTTGGAATGCAGCCGCTTTCCAGATTGCCGTGGGACGCGAGAACTCGGCATGTGAGGATCGCACAATTTCGCTTTGCTTTAATAAGAACGCGTCCCTTCGTTCTTATTAAAGCAAACGGTCGAAAAATAAAATAAGAATTGATGATGCGCTGAACCTGATTGCCCCTGTTGGTAACTCAGATTGCCATGCTCAAATACTCAACTTTTCGGTGGAATCACCTGTACACTGGCGTTAGACGACAAAAAAAGCATTTATCGATAATCGAATAAATCGGTCTATATCCCCGAAGCAGTCGTCATTTCAGCCAAAAGCTACTACTTCCCAATTACCGCAATTCGCGCAATTTGCTCGGCCACATTCGCCAATAATTCTGGCGCTCGTATGACCGCTTGATCCAGCGCCATCGGGCCGGGGACGATAGAGAAGCAGCCTCCGTTGAAGGTGGCGTTTAGCGCGTCGAGTGAGGCAGGATCTACGCCTCCGCTGATGAGCGTAGCTTTCAGATTGGGGTTGCCGTGTTCGCGGGCGATTTCAGCGGCGGCGAACGGGGTTTTACCGAGTAGGGTTTGGGCGTCGGTGCGGCCCTCGCCGGTAATGAGCCAGTCGGCACCTTTGCAGGCGTCGGCCAAGCCGATGAAGCGGGCGACGGTTTGCGCGCCGGATTCAAATTTTGCGCCCAGCAAAATCAGCGCGTAGCCCAAGCCGCCTGCCGCGCCAGCGCCCGCTTTGTTCACGGCCGAGCGTTGTAGCGCGGCTTCCAGACGTTCGGCGTAGGCGGCAATGACGCCATCGACGCGCGCGACTTCGCTCGTTGCAACGCCCTTTTGCGGGCCGAAGATTGCGGTGGCGCCGTGCTCGCCGGTGAGGGCGTTGTTGACATCGGAAAGCAGTGTGATTTCGCAATCGGCAAGTCGGGCGTCGAGCGCCGTCACGTCCACGGAAATGAGTTTGGCCAACCCATTCGACGTGGGTTCAACTTCGCGCCGGAAAGTGCCGGTAAATTTGACGCCAAGCGCAGCGAGCAGGCCCGCACCGCCGTCGTTGGTACTGGTGCCGCCAAGGCCGATGAAGAAGTGGCGGATGCCTTCGCCGACCAGAAGTCGAATCAATTCGCCGACGCCGTAGCTGGAGCGGTCACCGACCGGAACGGCCATATTGTGCGCGTCCTCTATCCCGACGATCTGCGCGACTTCGATCATCGCTGCTTCGTAGATACCGTGTTTGATGAGTGCGTAGCCCGCTTCCGCTGAGTGCCCGGCGGCGTTCCTCACGAGCGCTTGTTTGCGTCGTGCGCCGGTGCTTGCGAGGGCGTGGCTGACGGCGTCCAGCGTGCCTTCGCCACCATCGGCCATCGGACGTTTGACGATTTCGGAATCTGGCAGAACCCGGCGCAATCCGATTTCAAGTGCGGCGCAGACCGCCTCCGCCGAGAGCGAGCCTTTGAACGAATCGGGCGCCAAAATTATTTTCATGCCGCGATTTTCATTCCACCGGATTTTCCAAGTTGTCGCGCTGTGTAGCCCGCTGCACGCGATCATTCACTGCGTCCCATTCAGGACCTTGCGGCGGGGCTTCGATGATGAGCGTTCCGTAGCGTTCGCCGTCGAGCGAACGCAGCAAGGCGTATAGCTCGTATTCCCACGTTTGTGCGTCGGCCGCAAGTCGAATGGCGCGCAATTTGGCGGACGGTTCGACGTCAAACGAATGCGTGATCACGCAGCGAGAAGGCCCGCGATCCTGCGCCTGGCGAAAGGCGCGGAGCTGGGTGCGCAAACGGCGCTCTTCGAGCATGATGGTGGGCGTGCGCGGCGCATAGTGCGAAGCGAGGCTGCCCGATACGCGCGGCGCGTCGCCTGCATCATCGGCGGCGTTAGCAAGCGCAACGCCGAGCACTTGTTCGATCTCGTTGGCGCGCACACGACCGGGGCGCAGGATGCGCACGGTGTCACCGCTGACATCGACGATGGTGGACTCGACGCCGACGTCGCACGCGCCGCCGTCCAGAATCAGCAACAGCAGATGAGGAAACTCAGCGGCGACGTGCGCGGCGGTCGTCGCGCTGACTTGGCCAAACTGATTGGCGGATGGCGCGGCCAATCCTGATGCTGCTGACGCCGCCGCTGTTCCAGTCGCGAATTCGCGCATGACGGCCAGCGCCACCGGGTGCGAAGGCACGCGCAAACCGACTGTATCCTGCCCGCCGGTGACCGCGTCAAGCACATGGCTCGCGCGCTTGACGATTAAGGTCATCGGGCCGGGCCAGAAGGCAGCGGCGAGTTTTTCAGCGGCTTCCGGCCAGCTCAAAGCCCACGCTTTTGCGGCGTCCGCGGAGGCGACGTGAACGATTAAGGGATGATCAACCGGTCGTCCTTTCGCCGCGTAAATTTTCGCTACGGCGTCGGCGTTGCTGGCGTCGCCAGCGAGCCCATACACCGTTTCCGTCGGCAATCCGATCAGCTCGCCCGCGCGCAACCACTCCGCCGCGCGGGTGACGATTTCCTCGGTCGGTGGTTCGATCCACGGAACATTCGGACGCTTCATCAATACACCTTCGCTTCGTTGGGCGGACGCGTTTTGAAACGCTTGTGTGTCCACAAATATTGCGCGGTGTTTTCAAGCACTCGCGCTTCGATGAATGCGTTCACGCGGCGCGCGTCGGCCTCATCGTTACCGGACGGAAATTTATCCCACGCGGGGTAAAAGCGCACGTCGTAGCCTTTTCCATGAGATCGCTGCGTGGCGATCACGGGCACGACCGCTGCGCCCGTGAGCTTCGCCAGCCGCGAGACGCCCGTGATGGTCGCAGCCTTCACGCCAAAGAACGGAACGAACACAGAATCGCGAGCACCAAAGTCCATATCTGGCAGATAGTAGAACGGCAGGCCCGATTTCATCGCGCGGATGATCGGCTTGACCCCTTCGGTACGGGCAATGATCTTCGATTCACTAAAACGGGTGCGCCCCGCGAGCATCATCTGGTCGAGGTCGGGATTGCTCTGTTCGCTGTAGAGTGAGCAGCCCGAAGTGTCCACCGAAATGCGGATGGCGCACGCGTCGAGCCCAATGAAATGCGGGCAGAGCCAGATCACGGGCTTCCGGTTTTCGCCTTGCTGGAATTGCTTCCACTCGTGCTCATCATGCAGCGTGACATAGCTGCGAATTTTTTCGCCGGACGCGTTCCACAAAAAGCCATGTTCAAGCGCGGCTTGCATGTAGGCGCGGAAATGCGCCCGGGCGGTGGTTTCGCGTTCCGCCTCCGACATTTGCGGGAAACAGAGGCGCAGATTGGTGAGCGCGACGCGGCGGCGCGACTTTGCGAGCCACCAGCCAAGGGTTGACAGCGGGCCGCTCGCCGCTGCGATTGCGCGCATGGGGATGAGCGCGAGGAGTTTGCTGCCGACGAGGGCGGCGATGCCCGCGAAGGTCATGGTGACGGAGCGCCGGGAGGTGTCAGGCCACGCGGCACTTTGTACCGGTTGTAACTCCACAAATACTGATCGGGCGCTAGCGCAATGGCCGCCTCAACGGCGGCGTTCAACTCGCACGCCGCCGTTTCAGCAGTCTCGGAGAACGGTTCCAGCGGCGCAAACGTCAAACGGTAGCCCTGCGCATTGGGTAACCGCACGCACACTGCCATCACCACCAGCGCCTGGGTCGTTTTGGCTAACTTCTGAACTAGCGTGATGGTGTATGCGGGTCGCCCAAAAAACGGGGACCACGTGCCCTCGCCGCCTCTACCCGGATCCGGCACCTGATCTGGCAACAGACCAATCGCTGCACCTCGACGCAGCGCTTTGAGCATCGCGCGAATACCACTCATTTCGGCGGGCTCCGAACGAATTTGCATGCGGTCTCGACCTGCACGCATCATCGGCTCTGCCCAGGCTACACGCGGTGCGCGGAACATCACGGTCAACGGCATCTGCGAGCCGATGAAAAGCGACACGATTTCGAAGGTACCCAAATGAGGTGTGAGAAAAATGATCCCGCTCCCTTGATCCTTCGCGGCGAGGACCGCGTCCCAGCCATCAACGATTTTCACGCGTGCCAGAACAACGGGGTCCGGGGTTCGCCATAGTCCCGCCGTCTCTATCGCCATGCGCCCAATCCCGGTGGAAGCTTGTCGTAGCGACACCTGATCGGTGTACGCCGCTAGCTTCAGGTTCTCGCGGAGGCGATTTCTCATGCCACTGGAAATCAGCATCAAACGGCCGAGCAACTCGCCAATAAAGGCTTGCGACGCGAGCGAGCGCCTACTCAACCAATTGGCGAGCGCGGAAGCGATGGAGGAAAAGAAGGACGACAAGAACGGTGGAAAATGGCGAAAAGATTAGGTTTGCACTACAATTTTAGGTGGTGTTCGCTGAGTTATTCGACAACTTGCGGGGCGGGCACTGGCAACGATCATTCGTGATTCGTTGAGCGTCGTTCCGCTAAAGCGTCGCCGCCCGTAAATCCTTTGATTGCGTATCGGCTCGCTAGAGTCCATCCGAATCGTCTTTTAAAAGGTTTTACTCATGAGCGACTTTCTTTTCACCTCCGAATCCGTCTCCGAAGGCCACCCCGACAAGGTCGCCGATCAAATCTCGGACGCCATTCTCGACGCCATTTTCAAGCAGGACCCGAAGTCCCGCGTCGCTGCTGAAACGCTGACCAATACCGGCCTCGTGGTACTTGCGGGTGAGATCACCACCAACGCTCATGTTGACTACA
This sequence comes from Burkholderiales bacterium, assembly GCA_025354165.1. GTDB lineage: Bacteria > Pseudomonadota > Gammaproteobacteria > Burkholderiales > Casimicrobiaceae > Casimicrobium. The sequence continues at coordinate 163,520 of JANXNI010000032.1, forward strand.
TTCAGGTCGCGCGCGACACGATCCAGCGCATCGGCTACGACAACACAGAATACGGCATCGACTACAAAGGTTGCGCAGTCATGGTTTGCTACGACAAGCAAAGCAACGACATCGCGCAGGGCGTCGACCACGCGTCCGATGACCACATGAACACCGGCGCTGGCGACCAGGGCCTGATGTTTGGCTATGCCTGCGACGAAACACCGACCCTGATGCCAGCGCCGATTTATTACGCGCACCGTCTGGTTGAGCGTCAGGCGATGCTGCGCAAAGATGGCCGCCTGCCGTTCCTGCGCCCCGACGCGAAATCGCAGGTCACGATGCGCTACGTTGATGGCAAGCCGGTATCGATTGACACCGTGGTGCTTTCGACGCAACACAGCCCCGATCAGAGCGAAACGCCGACCAAGATGAAGCAGTCGTTCATCGACGCCATCATCGAAGAAATCATCAAGCCGGTGTTGCCAAAAGAGATGCTCGTCAACACGCGCTACCTCGTCAATCCGACGGGGCGTTTCGTGGTCGGCGGGCCGCAAGGCGATTGTGGACTGACCGGTCGAAAAATCATCGTTGACACCTACGGCGGCGCCTGCCCGCACGGAGGAGGCGCGTTCTCCGGCAAAGACCCATCCAAGGTGGATCGCTCTGCGGCTTATGCGGCGCGCTATGTTGCGAAAAACATCGTCGCGGCCGGCATCGCCAAGCAATGTCAAATTCAGGTTGCGTATGCGATTGGCGTGGCGAAACCGATGAATGTGACGGTCTACACCGAGGGCACCGGCGTGATCAGCGACGACAAAATCGCGCACCTGATCAGCGAGCATTTCGACCTGCGTCCGAAGGGCATCATCAACATGCTGAACCTGTTGCGCCCGATCTATCAAAAGACGGCCGCCTACGGTCACTTCGGTCGCGATGAGCCCGAATTCACGTGGGAAAATACGGACAAGGCGGCGACGCTTCGCGCCGCAGCGGGACTTTAACCGCGTTCAGTGATTCTGCGGATGGCCGCGATCGCCGTCCGTCCGCCACAATAATCCGGAGGCAGCGAGTGAAATCACGCCGCTGACCGTGAAGCTGCCGTCGGATGAATGCGCGTCCACAGCCAGCCGAACGCAGCGCCCAGTCGCGCTTTCGGCGCGAGTTCGGCAATTAATGCTTTTTCGGCACCGTCGGTCGAGGCGATGAAAATCGCATAGCCTGCGAAGAGAGCGATGGCGGTCGCCGAGTTTTGCGGCAACAGCAGATACACCGCGTCAGACGCGGCGTCATTCAGGAAGCGGATGGCAGCGAGAAACCAGACGGTACGCGGGAGTTTTGTGAGCGCGCTGAACATGCACGTTGATAATACCTAGCTTCCGCCAACCACTTTCACTGATGCGCGCCTTATTTCACGCTGATCCGAACGAACAGTCGCGCACATTGGTGGGGGCGTTTTGGGTGTTGCTGCTCTGTGCGGTCGTCGCCTGGGCCTATGTGCGCACGGCGGCGGTGACGGAAGACGCGTTCATAACGTTTCGCGTAATTGACAATGCCCTGCACGGCTACGGGCCAGTGTGGAACGCGGGTGAGCGGGTGCAGGTTTATACGCATCCGTTATGGGCGTTATTGCTGCTTGCCTTCAGCGCGATCACAGGAAATATTTTTCAGACAGCGTTGGCGTTATCGCTTGCGCTCACGCTGATTTGCGTTGCGCTGATCGCGCGCCATGCGGCAGGCCGGTGGACAGCGATATGGGCAATATTGGCGTTGCTGTTTTCCGAGGCGTTCGTTGAATATTCGAGCGCTGCGCTGGAGAACGCGTTAGCCCACGCGCTGGTGGCAGCACTGGTGGTGACGTGGGTACACTTTCGTGTAGAGACGGGGCGGCGCGCTTGGGTGGTCGCGCTATGTGCGGGTTTGCTAGTGGTCACGCGGCACGATTTTGCGCTGCTGGTCGGGCCGGTCGTGATCAGTTTGCTGATTCGCGCCAAGAGATCGGAGCGCTGGCTGGCGTTGCTCGCGGCTGCGTTGCCGCTCGTTGTCTGGAGCGCATTTTCGCTCGTGTACTACGGCAGTCTGTGGCCGAACAGCGCGTATGCCAAACTCAACAACGGCCTGTCGATGGCAGAGTCTTTCAGTGCCGCAGAACCTTACTTTCGCGATCTGATCAAGTACGACGCGGTGTCGGCGCTAGTGATCGCTGCCGCCGCGATTCGTGGCCTGCTGCAAAGCTCTTGGCGCGTGCGGCCACTAGCGTTCGGTCTCGTGCTTTATGCGCTCTACATTGGTAGCGCGGGAGGCGATTACATGGGCGGGCGGTTATTCTCGACGCCGTTTGTGATGGCCATCGCGATGCTGGCATTGAACGTCCGCTTGCGCTGGTGGTGGAATGCGCCTGCGTGGATTGTTGTGACGCTCGCACTCGGTTTGCATCGCGGCTGGATCGTGAAAGATGTGCATCCGCACGCAGAGCTTCGCATGATGAGCCAGCATGCGTGGATGTATCCGTTCACCGGGTGGCTAGCGGAGACGCGGCGCGCAGACTTCAGCAATATGCCGTGGGGCGAACAGGGCCTTCGGGCGCGCGCCGAGAGACACCAAGTGGTGGCGAAGTGTGCGGTGGGACTCTACGGATTTAACGCAGGGCCGACGGTACGTGTTGTCGATCCGCTGGCGATTGGGGACGGATTTTTATCGCGCTTGCCGTCGAAGAAGCCGTCCTATCCGGGTCACTTTGAACGTGCGTTTCCTGACGGCTATCTCGATACCGTCACAAGCGGACAAAACCAGTTGCACGATCAGTCGCTGCGCATACTTTACGAAAAAGTTCGGCTCATCGAAACGGCGTCGCTGTTAGATCCTGCGAGGCTACGAGCGATCTGGACGCTGAACACGGGCGAGGACAAACGACTAGCGGCACAAGCCGTCTACGATCCAAACGCGACGTTCGCGCCGGGACTCGCGAAAACGTCCACGGATCGCCTGTCATGCATGGGACAACTCGATCCCATGCTGACGGTTCGCCTGAAATAGCGCTAAGAATTACTGCGGCTGCGTTTGTGGCTGTACGGGGGCGCGACCCTTTTCCCGTTGCGCTGGTTCAACTGCGGGTCGAACTTCCTGAACACGGCGTTGCTCTGTTGCTGGGGCGGGCGGCACCGGCGCAGGTGCAACCGAGCGTTGCTCGACTAGGGGTTGTGCGGGTCGTTGAACAATAGATGCCTGCGGCGCGACGGGCGCGCGGCGCTCGACTTGTGCGGGCTTCGCAGGTGGCATCGCCAGCTGCGGCTGAACGGGCTGCGGCGGCGCGCGGTACTCCACCGGTGCTTGACCGCGTTGCGGCTCAGCACGGGGTAGTGGGCGCTCGCCACGATCTTTTGGCATGGGTACGGCAGGTTCACCAAGACCGGGATTTTGCGTCACCACCGGCGCAGGACGTTGTGGTTGCACCTGCTGGCGCGGCACGACAGGATTCGGATCCTGCCACACGCGCGGCTGCACAACATTCGTGTTCGGGGTGAATGAGCTGAAAGGCGCGCCTGATCCAGCGGGCGAGACGGCGGCACCGGCTGCCCGCTCGCGGATAATTTGCGGCATCGAAACAACGGGATTAGGGTCAACACGACGCCCTTGTGGCTGCGTGGTGACGTTGGGTGAATCCACGGCCGGCCCCATCGACCGCACCGGCTGCGCCTGAAACTGCGGCAAGACTTCACCCATTCTTGCGGACGGCGCACTGCGTATATCGCGCTCAGCTATGTTGCGCACCAAATTTTGCGCGACAGGACGTCCAGCGATGAATGCGACACCGCCAACGGCGGTGATCGCACCGGGAATCGCCGCATGCATATAGTTCCGCGGACGCCACGGCTCCTCGGCAATGTTTCTCACGTAAGGGCGATTGACTTGACGCCAATAGTTGGGCGTGTAGCTGTACCACGGCACAAACGGCTCGTTCCAGCCGAGCGGTACCCACGAATAAGTCGGGCCGACACTGCCGCTCACGCTCCAGCCGTCGCCGCCGAAAAATGTCACCAGCGCTGGCGCATAGACCGCGCGGCCAGCGTAGCTGCCGGGGCTCCATGCCCAACGGTTGCTGACGCGTACCCAGCGCCCGTAGTGCGATGGCGCGAACCCCCACGGCGCGTCGTCCACCCACGTCCAGCCCCACGGCTGCACCCAACTCCATCGGCCATAGCGGTAGGGTGCCCAGCCCGCAGCTTCGGTGGTCGGGTACCAGATACGGCCGTACTCGTTGTCGTTGTCCCAATTGCCGTATTGATCGAGCTCCGATGCGCCAACCATCCATTGATTAACGCCTCCGCCGCTGCTGTTGGCGTAGCGGTCATAGCGGCGATCGCGCGCAATGGTCCACGCCTCGAATCCGCCGCCAGAACCTGCGGCGTATTGGTCAAAACGTGCGCCGTTGTCGTCGAGCACCAGATTATTGCCGCGATTGACGATCACGGAGGTGCCGTTGGCCAATACTTCGGCTTGACCCGCCCGTACGGTCACCGCTGCGGGCGCATAGTTCGACGCGGCGGAAACGACGTAAAAGCCCGGCTGCAGCAACGAAATCTCACCGGATTGCGTGAGAATACGCATCGAATCCTGCTGCTCCCAAGCGCGAATGCGCACCGCCATCGCACCCTGCGAAATCCGCGCGACAACACTCTGATCGTCAAAACGCTCAAAGTAAACATTGGTTCCGCTGGCAAGCCACAACTGAACCGAGCCGACGTCCAGCTCAGCCCGACCGCCTTCACTCACATTCAAATTGTCACCCGCCGTGATCGCGTAATTGCGCGAAATGGGTCGCCAGTCCTCGCGCTCATTGGCGAGTTGAACGTCGCCAGCGAATTCTGACAACCGGGCGACACGTCCGGGCGCATCGGCAAAAGCCGCAGTCAGCGTAACCAGCATGGCAAATGTGGCAGCGGTCAGACGTCGCCAGCTAACGTTGAAAATTTTCATCGTGTTCATCGCGGTTGTGCTCCAGGTGGCGTTGGCCAAAGACCATCGATACAAGGTAACCAACGTCTCGCGATAAGCCGCCGTTGACCGTGGCGACCCCAGCGGCGTCACCCACTACGATGAACACTCAACGAATTACTGTATATTAAAACAGTTTTCTTCAAATATCTCTCATCTTTGTCGCTCGCCATCACCTACAGCCGCGCGCTCTCAGGATTGCACGCCGAACTCGTCACGGTAGAGGTTCATCTCGCCAATGGCCTGCCCGCGTTCAACCTCGTGGGCCTAGCTGACACGGAAGTTCGCGAAAGCAGGGATCGTGTGCGCGCAGCGATTCAGACAGCTGGCTTCGAATTTCCGGTGCGCAAGCTCACAGTCAATTTGGCTCCAGCTGAATTCCCCAAGGAATCTGGGCGCTTCGACTTACCTATCGCGATTGGCATTTTGGTGGCCAGCGGTCAGCTTCCAGCGGCGCGATTGAAGGGGGTAGAGTTTGCAGGGGAATTGGGGCTGAATGGCGATCTGCGCCCAGTACGCGGCGCGCTCGCAATGGCATTAGCAGCGGCGCGGACGGGCAACACTCTAGTGCTGCCAGAAGCCTCTGCACAGGAGGCTTCACGCGCTAAAAGCGCGACTGTGCTCGCTGCCAAAACGCTGCTTGAGGTGGCGGCCTACATGACCGGTCGTCACGAACTGCCGACACCGTTAATCGACACAGACGCCGAGGTCATGGTTTATCCCGATCTGCTTGATGTGAAGGGGCAGAGTCAGGCCAAGCGGGCGCTTGAAATAGCGGCGGCAGGGCGTCACAGTTTATTGATGATGGGTCCGCCAGGAACGGGCAAAAGTATGCTCGCACAGCGGTTGCCGGGTATCTTGCCGCCGATGAGTGAGAACGAAGCGACCGAAAGCGCGGCCATTCTGTCGTTGGTTGGCAAGTTCAAAGCGGAGTTGTTTGGGCAGCGGCAAGTACGCTCGCCGCACCATACGGCCAGTGCGGTCGCCCTCGTCGGCGGCGGCAGTGACCCCCGACCCGGCGAAATATCGCTCGCTCACCACGGCGTCTTGTTTCTTGACGAATTGCCCGAGTTCGACAGGCGCGTGTTAGAAGTGTTGAGAGAACCCATGGAGAGCCGCGTTATTCACATTTCGCGCGCTACACGGCAGGTCACCTACCCGAGCAATTTCATGCTGGTTGCCGCAATGAACCCTTGTCCCGATGGCTACTTTGGTAGCAACATTGCGGCGCGTCCGTGTCGCTGTACACCCGATCAGATCTCTCGCTATCGCAGCAAAATTTCTGGCCCGTTGCTTGACCGGATTGACCTGCAAATTACAGTGCCGACCGTTGCCACGGAATCGCTACGCGCGGCAGCAGATGGCGAGTCCTCCGCTACGGTTCGTGTCCGGGTGATTGCGGCGGCCGAGCGCCAGCAACAGCGCCAGAAAAAGGCGAATGCCGATCTCTCGTCGACCGAATTGGATGTTCACTGCTCGCTTGATGAGCATGGCTCGAACTTGTTGCAACAGGCAGCCACGCGACTTGGGCTGTCAGCCCGCGCCCAACATCGAATTTTGCGGGTCGCGCGAACGATTTCTGATCTTGCCGGAGCGGAACGAATTTCATTGGCGCACGTTGCGGAGGCTGTTGGGTATCGCAGAATGGACACTTGACGACACATCTACAGTCAAACGGTACCGAAACCGCGCCAATTGATCGTTGCTCTCTATTGACATGGATTGGCAGGACAAGTAGAGTTCGTCCTAGACGATTCGTCTCCAGCTCGTCCTCCCTGAGCGGGTGCTTTGCGGGACTCCGTATGGCATTGAGCCCCTGTTTGATTGTCACTCAGGGGCTTTTTCTTTGCCTGTCAGGTGTCCGACGCTTCCTCAGGCAATGTCTCTTTGTTCAACCAAAGATTGAACGTTGCAGCACATTCCTTCATGCCCATCCCCGTATGCGCCGAGAACAGAATGATCTCGTCACGCTCGGCAATCAGCGGCTTCGCTTCGCTCTCGCGAAACGCATTGCGAATCTTCATGCGTTCGCTCTGCGTGAGTTTGTCGGCTTTGTTAAGTAACCACATCATCGGAGGACGCCCGCGCCCCAGCCCGTCCAGCCATTCCACGAATTGCAGGTCAAGCGGCGTTGGCGCATGACGCACATCGAGCACCAATACGATGCCACGCAAAGCCTCACGTTCGCGAAAATAATGCTCAATTACGCCAGTCCAGACGCGTTGCTTGTCTTTTGGCGTGCGGGCGAAACCGTACCCCGGCAAATCGACGAGATGCCCGCCATTGCGAAGTGGAAAAAAGTTCAACTCGCGGGTGCGGCCGGGCATTTTGCTGGCATAAGCAAGCCGCGTTTGCCCGGCAAATTTGTTGATGCTGCTGGATTTTCCAGCGTTAGAGCGACCCGCGAAGGCGATTTCTGGCCCCGTGACAAAGGGTAGACCTTCAACGTCAACAACCGACTTGTCGAACGTCACCCCTGCAAATTCCGGGATACGCTCCAGTCGCTCGGTCGCGGCGGCGCGCGCAGTGTGGGCAGGAGTATCCATAGGTGGCCGGTTCGTCAAAGTTATAATTTTAGGTTGTAGCCCCCCTCTTCACTTGATTTCGTTGGCTTTCTCTGAGTCAGCGCGGCGAAATCCACTTTCAAAAGCCATTCGCCATGACTTTCAGCCGTCGTCCCTTTATTGCCGCCGTTTCAGTTTTCGCCTCCGTCTTGTCGATGGGTGCGTTTGCACAAGCCGACAAAGACCCCGAATACACGAAAGGTCAGGCGCTCGCCGGTGTTTGCGCGGGCTGCCACGGTGTCGACGGAGTGAGCCCGATTCCGACGCAACCGAATCTGGCAGGGATGAGCTGGCAGTACATCGCCAAGCAACTGCGCCACTTCAAATCAGGGCAGCGCGACAATGCAATCATGAAAGGCTTTTCGGCGACACTCAGCGATGCCGATATGAAGTCTCTCGGCGTGTATTTCTCGGCGCAAAAGGGCCGTCCGATTGGCACCAAAGACGAAAAGCTCGCCAGGAGCGCGGAGCACCTTTATCGCGCAGGGGATGCGACTCGTGGAATCCCTGCTTGTGCTGGCTGTCATTCGCCTAGTGGCGCTGGCATTCCGGCGCAGTATCCTCGCGTCGGTGGCCAGCATGCCGAATACACACTGGCGCAATTGACCGCATTCAAAGGCGGTGTTCGCGGTGGCGCGACCAAGGATGACACCAATGCCAACGGCAAGATCATGATGACGATTGCCAGCCGCCTGACCGATGGTGAGATGAAGGCGTTGGCCGAGTACACATCGGGGCTTAAAGCGAACTAGGCCTAGCTTCGTGCAAAGCGCAGAAAGCCCGGATAACGTTACCGTTACCGGGCTTTTTTCTTACCCGGTCAAAGGCGGTCGCGGGATACCCCACGCGACTGCGTCAGTCTTGATAACGGGGCTGACCAACGACCGCGAATGGATGGTCGTTGATGGACGATCATCGCATGCACAATTCATTACCCAGCGGCAACGTCCTGCAATGGCGATCCTTCGCGCCGACGTAAACGTTGATGGTAGTTTGACACTGTCGACCGAAGACGGTGAGGCGCTGCTCGTCGGGGCACCATCACGCAACTCGCTGATCAAAGTCAAAGTCTGGAACCACGAGACCATAGCGTTCGACGCGGGTGATACCGCTGCCAAGTGGCTGGAAAGCAAGCTCGGTCTTGATCATGCCGTTCGGCTGGTGCGGTTCAATCGCGATATGCGTCGCGATTGCAGTCGTTTGTATGCCAGAGATTCGGGCGCGCACACTTATTTTGCCGACGGTTATCCGCTGTTGGTGACGAACACTTCTTCTCTTGCTGACTTGAACCTTCGCATCGATGCTGGCGCGGACAGCGCGGTACCGATGAACCGGTTTCGCCCTAACCTCGTGGTCGACGGTCTTCCCCCATGGGACGAAGATCATGTCGATACCCTGACGATTGGCGAGGTGGTGCTTAAGCTGGTTAAGCCCTGCGTTCGCTGCGTAGTAACGACCACAGATCAAACCACCGGAATGCGAACGTCGGACGAGCCGCTCAACACGCTTGCGCGCTTCCGGAATAATCCGGACTTCGGTGGTGTGACATTCGGCTGGAACGCAGTCGTGCTGACACCAGGAAACATTTCTGTCAGCGATCAGGTGAGTGCGGCTTATCGCTTTTAGCGATTTAGCAACGATGCGCTCGTCAGTAACGACGAGCGCTTCAACGCGTTTCTACGGTTTCGCGCAGAAGGCAATGCCCTCCCCATTCCAGCCGAGTTCATTGACCATGTAGCCATACATAGCAAAATTCGTAAGGTAGCGGTGGTTGCCGTCATCAACATAGCGCGGCTCGCCGCGGAAAGCGCGATACACCGGCTGCTCGGTGCTAAGGCAGGTTGCGCTAGCCCCCGTGCCAATCGGGGGGGCCACATAAGAATCTATCCCTTCGTTGCAGAACGTATTGCGCTGTCCGGTGCAACCGGAACCAAAGCGCTCCAGTCCGCTTGAGGAAATGAAAGCGCGATCCGAATTTAGCGCCGTATAAAAGTGCGATCCCCGCGTCCCGGCTTTTGCCGCACCGGCGATGAAATAACGCGTGATGGAGGACGTGCCGGAGGATGAAAATGGGTCAGTTTTGAACCAGTAGCCAGAGCGATACCACAGGTGATTGGCGCTGCCGTCCACCGTATTGTCAAGCAACGATTTTTCATTTTCTCGCGAGGTTATAAAGTAGAAATCCAGTTGCGGATTCCAGTACTCCACCATACTTGCCTGAGCGCTGGTTGTCGGTGGGGTCACAGCGCCTGGCTGAAGAAATGGCGCTAACTTCGTGTACAGCAGATCCATGCGTGAGAAGCGATCCAGACCGCTAGGGTTGTCGCACGATGCCGCGCCGCCTTCGAGGCCTCCTCGAAGCTCGTAGAACCCGCCCGTGGAATTAAACGTGAAAACACCGGAACCACTTGACCCGCCTTCTGTCGTGCCTTGCGTCCATCGAATGGAAATAAAGCTGTCTTTGCCTGCCTGAAACCGCGGTACGCCGTCGTACGCCAGCGGGCCTTGAACGTAACCCTGCATCGTTCCTTGCGAAAATTTCTTGAGGTCACCGCTCGGATGGTGAACGTCGACGGTCACTGTGCCCGCAGGAATAACCGTGGCATTCCATGCCGCGCGGACCGCACCGATTGGCGGTGATAGATTCAATTGCAGCAAGGTGACGTCCATCGTAGGATCGGTCATCACCAACGTTGCGCCACCACCGACCAGTTGATAAGGCGGAATGGCCGTGCTGTTGCAGGCGACGGCGTCAAAGAACCAGTAAGTATTGAGCGTAGACGCAGTTGCCTGATTGCTGATGCAATGCGCAGCAGAATAGAAGTAATCGGCACGCGATGTTGAATTGAGCAGTGTGCCTGTGCACAAGTAGGTGCCCGATGTGTCTGAAAAAACCATTTGTGCGGTCGCTTTAGCGATATTGAGCAGCGCTGTGCTTGGATTGCTAACGCAGGCAATATCGATATTGCACGAGCCCGCCGCGCCGATTTCGCGAACGGTCTTGTTTAAATCTGCACCCACCTTGACCAAGTGTGACAACTGATCAAACGTAACGCTGAACTGGGCTGGATTAAACCCTGGCAGCACATGCAGCTCCACTGTCCCGGTACTGCCTTCAAGCACTGGCGACCAGGCAATTTCGGTGCTCGGAACTGCAGCAGAGCGGAAGACCTGGTCACGCCCACTGCCTGAGAAGCGCAGCTCCAGGCCATTGGCTGGACCGTCTACCCGATAGGCGATACGCATGCCGACCGCGTCTGAAGCGGCCACTTGAACCTGCAGCGTACGGCTTCCATCACCCAGAGCTTGCCAAGGCAAAGCTGCTAAGGGTAACGTGCGTAGCGAAGCGGGAATTTCACGTGGATAACCCACCTGCACAGGCTTCGCACGTTCACCGTCGACCGAAAGGGATTTTTGTGACGATGCAGCCGCAACAGTTCGCGTCCACGGGGCAGCTTCAATGCGATAAGCACCGTCAGAAACACCCAGAAATTGTTCCGCCACCGCTGCTTTGTTGGCCTCAACAATGGCTTGCGGCATGCTGCGCCCTTCACTCGGAATGTCCACGGCCAACGCCGCAGAGTTGACGGCACCAAACAGCAAACACGTAAAGAAAATTCGTCGCAACATCATTTTGTGTCCTCAAATAAGCCCACGAATCACTTGATCCGCTTCGCCGAAACGTTTTTACGCCGACATTGTGCGCTCTGCAAGGCAGCGCTGCAACCCATCTCGCCAATCCGGAATTGTCCCGCCGAATGTCGCCGCAAAGCGACGCGCATCAAGCACACTATACGCTGGCCTAACAGCGGCAGTTTTGTACTCAGACGTAGAAATTGCACCTACCGCGACACGATCAGACATCTGCGCTCCGTCAAAAATCGCTCGCGCAAAATCGCACCAACTCGTCGGCCCAGCGCTACTCAGGTGATATAGCCCGGAACAGGAGACAAGCTCCGCAGTATTCCGTTCCAACACGAGTGCAATCGATGCGGCGATATCTGCGGTGTAATTTGGCACACCAATCTGATCCGCGACCACACGAAGCTGTGTTCGCTCGCCGCCCAGCCGCAGCATGGTCTTATAAAAATTTGCACCGTCATTGCTGTAGACCCAGCTCAATCGAAAAATAAAATGTGCCGGGTTCGCGTCCGCAAGCGCAATTTCGCCCGCCAGTTTTGATTCACCATAAACGCTGGTCGGGTTCGTTGCTGCGTCTTCAGCGTACGGCTTTGTCGCCGTGCCGTCGAACACATAGTCGGTCGAAAAATGAATCGGAAAAATGCCGAGTTCACCGCAGGCGCGTCCGAGGTTTCGCGGCCCATCAGCGTTGATCGCAAATGCCGCATCGCGGTATGTTTCGGCACGATCCACGGCGGTATAGGCTGCGCAGTTGAGCAGCACGTCGGGGCGTACAGCTTCGAGCGTTTCGCGACACGTTTTGGCATCGGAAATATCGAGTTGGCCGCGAGCGAGGGTTGTGACCTCATGCCGCGGCGACAGGCGACGCGCCAGCGCCAAACCTAGTTGGCCACCACCCCCCGTAATGAGCAGCTTCATTTGAAGCTTGGCGATTGCTTGAACGACGCTCCGGCAGCATCCTTCGCATTGACGATCGGTGTCGCGACCGGCCACGTAATCGCCAAAGACGGATCATCCCAGACAATCGTTCGCTCATGTGCCGGTGCGTAGTAGTCGGTCGTTTTGTATAGAAATACTGCGTGCTCACCAGTGACTACGAATCCATGCGCGCAGCCGGGTGGCACCCAGAGCATGCGCCGATTTTCTGCTGACAGTTCGACGCCAAACCATTGCGCAAACGTGGGCGACGAGCGACGCAAGTCCACGGCAACATCCCACACTTTGCCCGAAACTACGCGCACCAGTTTGCCTTGCGCCTGCTCAATTTGATAGTGCAAACCCCGCAATACATTAGCGTGCGAATAGCTGTGGTTGTCCTGTACAAAATTGTCGAGAACACCCGTTGCATTCCGGAATCTCTGGAGACTGAAGCTCTCAAAAAAATGCCCGCGTTCATCGGCAAATACTTGCGGCTCGAGGATCAGGCAGCCCTGAACCGAGGTCTTGACGACTTTCATTAAAAAACCTGATCTTTCAACACATCCTGCAAGTATTTGCCGTAGCCACTCTTAGCCAACGGCAACGCAAGCTTTTCGAGTTGTGTGGCGTCGATGAAACCCTGACGATAGGCGATCTCCTCGGGACAACACACCTTGAGCCCTTGCCGACGCTCAATGGTTTGCACGAACTGCGCGGCTTCCAGCAGCGAATCATGGGTTCCGGTATCGAGCCATGCCATTCCGCGCCCCATGATCTCAACGCTTAAAAGTTTCCGTTCAAGATAGATGCGATTAAGGTCGGTGATTTCCAGTTCGCCGCGCGGAGAAGGCTTTAGGTTGGCCGCAATCTCGATCACGCTGTTGTCGTAGAAATAGATACCTGTCACGGCGTATCGTGAACGCGGTTGTTTTGGTTTTTCTTCGAGGCTGATCGCCTGACCATCCGTGTCAAACTCTACGACGCCGTAGCGTTCCGGGTCACTCACCGGATAAGCGAACACCGTTGCACCATCGCGGCGATTGTTTGCGCTTTCCAGCAATTGCTGTAACTCGTGACCATAAAACACGTTATCGCCCAGCACTAGCGCTGCGTGATCGTCACCGATGAACTCGCGACCGATAATGAAAGCTTGAGCGAGGCCATCCGGCGACGGCTGCACTGCGTATTGCAGGTTCATGCCCCACTTGCTGCCGTCGCCCAACAGTTCCTGAAAACGCGGCGTATCCTGAGGCGTCGAGATAATCAAAATTTCACGCAACCCCGCCAGCATGAGGGCTGAGAGCGGGTAATAAATCATGGGCTTGTCGTAGATCGGCATCAACTGTTTCGACACCGCCTGCGTGACTGGATGCAGACGGGTGCCTGAGCCGCCCGCGAGAATGATCCCTTTGCGCCGAATCGGCGAGACGCCCGTTGTGGCGGTCATGCACGCGCTCCGTAGTTTTTCTCGACCCAGGTTTTGTACTCACCCGATTGCACATCGGCGACCCAGGCACTGTTGTCAAGATACCAGCGCACCGTCTTCTCCAAGCCGGTCGCGAAACTCTCGGTCGGACGCCAGCCCAGCTCGCTCTGCAGTTTTGAAAAATCAATCGCGTAACGGCGATCATGGCCAGGACGATCGGTCACGTAGGTGATCTGCTTCGTGTAATCCTTGCCGGGCGCATGCTTCGCGAGCAATGCGCAAAGGGTGTGCACCACGTCAAGATTCGCCTTCTCAGCGTCGCCGCCAATCAAATACAGCTCACCGGGACGGCCCGCCTCCAGCACGCGCGCAATGGCGCTGCAATGATCGCCGACATAGAGCCAATCACGAATCTGTTGGCCGTCACCGTAAATCGGCAGCGATTTGCCCGCGAGCGCATTCACAATCATCAACGGAATCAGCTTCTCGGGGAACTGGCGCGGGCCGTAATTGTTGGAGCAATTGGTCACCATCACGGGCATGCCGTAGGTGTGAAAGTAGGCGCGCGCCACGTGGTCAGAGCCCGCTTTCGACGCGCTATACGGGCTGTTCGGCTGATACTGCGACAACTCGTTGAACTTCGGATCATTCGCGCCCAGCGTGCCGAACACTTCGTCGGTCGAGACATGAACGAAGCGGAACGCGGTTGCCTGCGCCTCCGGCAGCGCCTTCCAGTACGCACGGCTTGCCTCCAGCAGCGTGGCCGTGCCCATCACATTGGTGCGCACGAAATCCATTGGCCCGTGGATCGAACGATCGACATGGCTCTCAGCGGCAAAATGCACAATCGCACGCGGCTTGTGTTTGGCAATCACCACATCCATTGCGTCGCGATCACAAATGTCGGCACGTTCAAACGCGTATCGCGAATCATCATTTACCGATGCCAGCGTCGCGGGATTAGCCGCGTAAGTAAGCACATCGACGTTGACGACCGGCTCAGCGCGAGTTGCCAACCAGTCGAGAATGAAATTGCTGCCGATGAAGCCGCAGCCGCCCGTAACCAGAATCATGCAGTGTCCCTGTTAGTGGGCACTCTGCGCCCCGTCAATCCGCATTTTACGGGGCCTGCGAAGGACAGCGATAATCAGCGGCTATGCCCGTCTGGTTCCGCCTCTTTTATTGTGTCCTGTGGTTTGCAGCATTGCCGTTCGCATTGATCAGACTGTGGCGGAAAGGCGCGCTCAATCTGGGCTACCGTCAGCATTGGCGTGAACGACGCGCACTTGACCTTCCGAAATCGGCGCAGGGATCGTTCGATCTATGGATCCATGCGGTGTCGGTCGGTGAGGCGCGTGCGATGATGCCGCTTGTGGATTCTCTGCTCAGCGCATATCCGAGCATTCTGGTCACCTGCACGACACCCACAGGACGAGCCACCGCGCAGGAATTACTTAAAGGGCGAGCGACCGTCGCGTATTTACCGTTCGATGCGCCCTGGCTAATCTCGCGATTTCTGCGCGCAACGAAACCGAAGCTGGCGCTGTTGATTGAAACCGAGTTGTGGCCCGGCGTCTGTGACGCGGCGAAGCGCACAGGCGTGTCGCTGTGGCTGGTGAATGCGCGACTTTCCCAGCGTTCGGCCAGGGGTTACGCGAAGGGCGGCGCGTTGACGCGTGCGATGTTGGCCTGTCTCTCGGGAATTGCCGCGCAATCGGAGGATCACGCCTCGCGCTTTCGCTCGTTAGGTGCGGCCAATGTGCATGTCACCGGCAACATGAAGTTCGATATGACTTTGCCCGAAGATGTCGGCGAGTGTGTGGCCGCGCTTGCGACGCACCTTGCGGGCTCGTTGCCTCACGGCGCGCTCGCAAGTCCATTCTGGGTCGCAGGCTCAACGCGCGAGGGCGAAGAATTGCTGCTGCTCGAAGCGCTGCGCGATCATTCGCTGCGCCAGAAGGCCGTCGCCGTCATTGTGCCGCGTCACCCCGAGCGCTGGGATTCGACCGTTGAAGCGGCCCGCGCGCGCGGCTTTCGGGTGGCACGTCGTACCGATGCAAACATTGCCGCCGATACCGAGGTGATCGTCGGCGACAGCATGGGAGAAATGCTCGCTTACTGCGGCGTGGCAAGCGTTGTGGTGATGGGTGGCACGCTGTCGGGTACAGGTGGGCAAAATTTGATCGAACCTTGCGCGATGGGCGTTCCGGTCGTGCTCGGACCGTCGGTATTTAATTTTCAGCAAGCCGCCGATGAAGCCGTAGCCGCGGGCGCGGCGCTAAGTGTTCCGCACTCAGTCGCGGCGCTGGACGCGGTGATGGCGTGGCTGGACGATGAGCCGTCTCGCGCTGCGGCGGGCGTTTCAGCCAAAGCATTTGTTACCGCACATCGAGGCGCGACGGGACGCACGATACGTTTGCTCGGTGAGATTTCGTCGCCCGCTTCAACTGTGGGCTAGAAAGCGCTGACCGTGATGTTCAGCTCTTTTGTGTAAGGCGGCTAGATATGGGCTGCGTATCACTTCATCGAAATGTCGTCTATAGGGCGCCCATCCTTATTGATTGGGTGTCGTCGAGCAAAGCTGAGCCTTGCCGAAAATACTGGCGGCGCGCAGTTCGAAGGCGGTGTTGGCGATACGCTTAGCATTGCTCGGTCAACGAAAAGAGACGGCGGACGGAGGAATGAGCGCAGGAAATTCGGGCAAACGATGGTTGCTGGCTTGGGAGATGGGCTCGGGCCTTGGTCATTGGGCGGGGTTGACGGCGATGGCTACACAGGCGCTCGCTCGGGGCATCGAGCCGATCATGGTGGTGCCTACGCTTGCGCCATCCGGGCTCCGTGCACCCGAGGGTGTCCGTCTGATCGCTTGTCCGCCGCTGGTCAACACGGGCACTGCAGCGGGTGGCACCAGTTCAATGACCGAGTTGCTCGCCAGCCACGGATTTGCCTCTGAGCGCACGTTGTTGCCCATGCTGCGTATGTGGCGTGATCTCATCACGCTGTTGAAACCAGATGCAGTGATCGTTGATCACGCGCCTGGTGCGCTGGCAGTGGCGCCGGCGCTGGGCGTGCCGGTGGTGCAGCTAGGCACTGGTTTCGCCATTCCTCCGGCTGACAAAGCGAGGCTGCCGAGCTTTCGCACTTGGGAAAAGCCGGATGGTCTGGCGTTGACGCGTGCCGAAATCAACGTGTCGCAGGCGCTCGCCGCCGTCAGTCGCGCGCTCGATTTGCCGCGACTACCGCAATCGGCTGCGGCCATCTATCGCGCGCCCGCCGTGTTGCGCACGCTGCCCTGTCTCGATCACTATCCTGATCGGCCGGAAGGTGCGCTTTACTGCGGGCCGCTGGAGGTAATGTCGGACAATGCGGTGGCGACCGTGCCAGCGTGGCCGACGCCGACCCCGGGTGCTGTGCAACCTAAACGCGTGCTCGCCTATATCAAGGCGGACGACCCGCTGGCAGTGCCGATCATGCAGGCGCTTGCCGGTCGCCCGGATGTGTTCGTGCACGCCTACATCGCCAACGTGCGAAACATGAACAACCTCGCCAAAAATCTGGTGGTGCACGAAACGCCGTTGCCGCTGAAAGCCATGTTGTCGTCGGTCGATCTGCTTATTCATCACGGCGGTGCTGGTGCGACTTCGCAGGCATTGCTCGCAGGCGTGCCGCAGTTGTTGCTGCCGCAAATGGCCGAACAATTTCTCACTGGACGCCTTCTGGAAAACGTCCGTGCCGGGCAGCTTTTGTGGGGTCAGCAAACCATGGACGCAGTCGCACAGGCGCTGCAGCGCGCCTTGCACAACGACGCCATGCGCGATGGCGCGAGATCTGCCGCCTTGCTCAACGCCTCGTTTGCAGGCGCAAACGAAGCAAAAGCGTTGCAAATGATCAACACTTGTCTGCCGCTGGCGGCGAGCACCTGACTGGTCGGTAAATGGTCGTTGTGTTCCGTGCCTATGCACGCTACATTCTCTGCGATGACTCCTGTCAAGCCGAATGTGGCTTGGTCAATAGATGAATGGGCAATGTAATGACCGTATCCGCGCAATTTCTCGATGTTCCGACTGCGTCCAGCTTGCACTTTAATCAGCGCCCACTGATTCGCGCGCTGGCCGCCGCCTTGCTGGCCGCGCCGCTGATGGCGTCGGCAGCGACCATTCAGGTGACCTCAAATGGCAACGGCATTGGGGCTGCTGGCGTCTGCACGCTGCGATCAGCCGGCTACGCACTCGATAGTGGTGCCGTCAACGCCGCCTGCACCACCGCTACTGGAGTGTTTGGCACTAACGACACAATCACCTTTGCCCCAGCCGTCACGCTAATCAACTTTGATTCGTACGGCGGCGGCATTTATGTCGGGAACAAGGCAAGGACGATTCAGGGTACGGGGTTTGGCGGTGTGACGTTGCAGCGCACTGCTGCTGCTGCGACCAATTTCTCGGTCATTCAATTTACGAGCCAAGGCAGTGGCTCCCTGCTGACGCTCGACGGCCTGACCATCGAAGGTGGCAATTCGACCGGCGACGGCGGAGGCGTCAAGGCGCTCAACTACGGCGGCAACATCACCATCAACAACAGCATCATCCGTAACAACGTGTCGGCGGGTTTAGGCGGTGGGGTATACGCAAACTACGGCGGAAGCATTACGATCAGCAATTCGTCCGTCACCGGCAACTCGGCGACCGGCGGTGGCGGGGGCGTATTCGCTCAAGGAAGTTTTAATATTTCCGGAAGCACTTTTTCCGCTAACAGCACCGCTAACGGTGGCGGTGGTGCTTATTTGTCGGCGTGGTACGGTGATGGCTTGATATCCAACACAACAGTGAGTGGCAACACTTCAACCACAGCAGGGCCGAACGGAGCGCCGGGGCTGCTGGTGTTTGCGACTAGCAACGGCGGGGCGCGTACCGTGCAGATTCGCAATTCGACCATCGTGTCCAATACGGGTGGTGCTTATGGCGGTGCAATACTTCGATGTACCGGCGGCAGCATCATACTTAACAGCACGATCGCCTTCGGCAACGGGGCTGCCATAGACGTACAGCCCTGGGCCTGTACCGCAACGACCATGACCGGCAGCAACAACCTCGTCGGTGCGTTCGGGTCATTTGGGACTCAAGGTCTCACCGGCACGCTCAGCAGCAACCCGCTACTGGGTTCGCTCGCCAATAACGGCGGCAACACGCTGACGCACGCGTTGCTCGTGGGCAGCCCGGCAATCAATGCCGGGTCAAACCCCGGCGCGTTGGCCACTGACCAGCGTGGCGGGGGCTTTCCTCGTGTGTCGGGCGCGGCCGCCGACATCGGCGCCTTTGAAGTTGCCGCAGCGCCAGTCGTGGTTATCCCGCCTGCAACGCCTGTACCAGTCGGCGGTCTGGGCGCGTTGCTCGGCAGCATGCTGGGTCTGCTGGCGACGGGCTTTGCGTCGATTCGGCGCCGACGGTTGTAGATCGCTTGCTGTAGTTTGAAAAAGCCGGACGCGTCCGGCTTTTTCATTGCGCGACTTCGCAGGGGCGCTAGGTGCGCAAGAAATCCTGCCAGTCGGCAACCATGCCGCGAATCGCATGATCGGCGCAATAACGTTCACCTTCTGCGCGTGCGGCATCCGTCTGCGCGAGCCACTGCGCGTCGCCCCATTCGCGGGTTTTCGCAATAAAGGCGACGACTTCGTCATAGTTTTCGTACGTCGAGCCCGCGTTGCCGATCATCGCGGCCAGTCGCGGCTGGTTGCGCACAATCGTGTAGCAGCCTGCAGCCAGCGATTGACCAATCGACACCGGCATCGCGGCGGTTTTGTTCTCCGGGAAAGTATGCAGATAAATTCCCGCCCGGGCGTACCACTCGGACATCTCGCCAGGCGACACATTCCACAGCACCTGGAGGTTCGGCACAGGTGGCGAGTTGGCGTTGAACACCGAGTCAATGGTGTCCTGCGCGCCGATGTGGCGATTTTCTGCAAGGCAGATCACGAAGTTGAAATCTGGCAGTCGCCGCGCGACCTCGACGAACGCATGTTGATCGCGCGGCGACAGGCTCGCGGCACGCAACACCAGACGACGGTCACGCACAACGTGTGGCAGCGGGACGGGACGCTCAATCACCACGGGCATCGGCGTACATTTTTCATGCGTGAAATCAAAACGCACATCATCCATCGGATAGGTATACACGCGGCGCACCGCAGGATGCGCGCAGTACATTTGCAGGCGCTCGCGCGAGGTGTCCGTGTGTACGCGCACGGTTACCGGCATACCCATTTCCTGCGCGGAATCGAGAATGTCTTCGCCCCACAGCATCCAGTGAAAGTGCATGACGTGCGGTTTGAACTGGGCAACGATGGGTGCAATGGGCACGCCAACAAAGCTGCGCACGCCGGGCGGCGTGGGGCCAGGCGCCGGCGCGGGGACATGCGACCAGGCAACTACCTCAGCACCAAGCGCACAGAGCTGGCGAATCTCGGCATCGATGTAGCTCTCGGCAATATGCGGGTAGTTGAACGAGAGGTCGAGTACGCGAAGGCGCTCGCCCGTCTTTGGATGTGTCGCCGTTTGCATCGTGGCGCCGGGGATCATGTGGCGCTGCGAAATTCGCGAATCACAGCATTGACCCCAAAGGCATTTTCACGCGCCAGCCAGTGTCCCGCCCCGTCAACTCGATGCAGGCGCAGATCGATGGCCACACAGCGATAGCCACGCGAAAACGTCGGCAACTCTGCCCGGCACGCGTACCAGAACTCCGGAAAGGCGCGGATGAAGAGCCGCGTCGGTGCGTTTTCTTCTGGCCCGCACACCCTAGCGTGCAGCCGGATGTCAGGAGCGGTGTCAAAGTAGCGGGTTTTGAGGGCAGTGTTGAGTCCATTCGCGCAATGTAGCGCACCTTCCTTTGAGTCCTGACAATGCGCATATCAATCGCTCAAATTCCATTTATCCTTGCCGCGAGGGAGGAAATCTGGACGGCAACGGTGTCCTCCGTTGATATTTATGGTTTGACTCGAGCCCGACGTTTCTTCTCCGGATTCAGGCGCGATTATGTCAACTTCTTTCTATCGACACTGAAGCCAAACGCCAATTACGGCTGCATTCCCGCACCTTAAACCGTTTCAAATTGAAGCGCGAAATCGAAGATCCTCTTGCCCGAATCGTTAACAACGCACGGTTAGCTGACTTATGAGTCAACGATAGACCCTTCGGTACGATTAGTTTTGAGTCAACACGTTTCGTCAAAAACTACTTCCCAGACCCAGCAAATCCCAACTGCCGCCAGGCCTCGTAAACCGTCACCGCGACTGAATTCGACAGATTCAAACTTCGAATCGCTGGGCGCATCGGAAGGCGCAGCTGACGATCCGCAGGAAAGTCTGCGAGCACGGCTGCCGACAAGCCCTTTGTCTCCGAACCAAAGACAAAAACATCGCCGGATTGCAGCGCCGTTTCGTGCGGCGATTTCGTGCCGCAAGTTTCAATCGCAAACATGCGGTGACCCGCTAGTGCGGTCTTGCACGCCGCCCAATCCTCATGCACCTGCATCGTGGCGTACTCGTGATAATCAAGCCCGGCGCGGCGCATCCGTGCATCGTCGAGCGGAAAACCCAGCGGCTTGACCAGATGCAACATTGCGCCGGTGTTGGCACACAAGCGGATGACGTTACCGGTATTCGGTGGGATTTCTGGCTCGACCAGAACGACGTGAATCATGCGGCGCAGCTCATGTGATCGCGTGTCCAAATTTCACGACGCGATCACGTCGGCGGATCGGCTGCACGCGCGCCAGCACATAGGCGTCGACGCAGCTCGCTCCGGCGTCGTAGACGGCCCGCGCCAGCTCATTTAACGTGGAACCCGTGGTCAGCACGTCGTCAACGAGCACGACCGATTCGCCCGCGAACGAGCGCGTTGCAGCAAACGCGTGGCGAACGTTACGGCGACGTTCGACCCAGTTCAATCGCTGCTGAATATCGGTCTCGCGAATGCGGATCACGGCATCTGCGTCAACGCGCAATGCAAACCGTTTCGCCACTTCATTAGCAATCAATTGCGCCTGGTTGTAGCCGCGCGATTGCAGGCGCAGCTCGGCGAGCGGCACAGGGATCAAGGTCGCAGAAGCGTCGTAGGGCCAGTCGCCACGCTGGGCAGCAACCCATCGAAAGATAGGGAATGCATGATGATATTTTGCGGAGGTGATGGCGGCGGTGATCGGGAATTCGTATTGCCACTCGGCGACCAGATGTGTCCAGACGGGCGGCTTTTTGAGGCATCGGCCGCAGACTTCGCCATTCGCAGCAGGAAGCTGGCAGCGCGGACAGATTTCGCGGCCCGGTCGAGGCAGCGTTGCGGCGCACGGCTCGCAAACAGTCTCCCGCTCGCTATCCCCACAGAAAAAACACGTCTGCGGTAACGAACGTTCGCGTACATGAGCCAGCGCGGCCAAGCCATCAGCGTAAAGCGTACGCAATAAAATTGGGGAACCTGTCTTTGATCGAATGCTGTGCCAATTTTCCCACGTAGTGTGATTGAGCGTTTGTTGTGAGTGCGCCCGCGCCGATTGACGTCGCCCTGTTGCGGAAGCGATTTGACCGCGCTGCGGCGACCTACGCCGACGCGGCGGTCGTGCAGCGCGAAGTCGGCTATCGCCTGCTAGAGCGATTTGATGTGATGCGGATTGCACCGTCGGTCGTGCTTGATGTTGGCTGCGGGCCGGGGACGCACACGAAGGCGCTCGCAGAACGTTTCCGCGACGCGACCGTCATCGCGATCGATCAGTCACCGGCGATGGTGGCGCGCGCTGTGCCTCCAGTTCCGAAAAAGGGCTGGCTCGCGCGGCTTACGACCCGCAGTAGCGACGCTGGGAAAGGCGAAACACGTGGACTGATGGCCGACATGAACGCGCTGCCGTTGCCACGCGAGCATGCCGATGTGCTGTGGAGCAATTTCGCGTTGCAGTGGGCGAACGATTTACCCGCGCTGTTTGCCGAATGGAACCGCGTGCTCAAAGTGGGCGGCGTGATGATGTTCACCGCGCCGGGGCCGGACACTTTGATCGAGTTGCGACGAGCGATTTCGCGCGATGAAATAGACGCCGACAAGCATGTACAGCGCTTCACCGATCTGCACGACATTGGCGACATGCTCGTTCACGCGGGGTTCGCCGATCCGGTGATGGACATGGAGGTGATCACGCTGGAATACGCAACGACCGACGCGCTGTGGCGTGACCTCAAGGCGCAAGGTGCGAACAATGCGATGGAGAGGCGTGCACGAGGTCTGATGACGCGGCGCAAGCTTCGCTCAATCGAAGCGGCGTTAGACGCCAGTCGCCGCGACAGCGGCCCGATTCGCATGAGCGTCGAAGTGATTTACGGTCACGCTTGGAAAGTGGCGCCAAAGAAGACGGCGGAGGGACATGGCATTGTGCGCATCGAATCCATAGGGCGCGGATCGAGGAGTTAGTTCTCCGGAAGTGGCGATCTACCTCTCTCCTCCCGCGGCAGAGGGTTGCAGTGAGGGGTGCTGGATTGGAGAACAGACGGCTTTGCCAAGTCACCGAACCCCTCACCTTAGCCCTCTCCCGCAAAGGGAGAGCGGATCATGCCAGCCGCCACGCCTGCCAAGGCGACCACACCCTCACCAATCAAATGCGTAGGAATTGCCGAAATTCCCATGCGAATAAATTCACCCGTCGTCGGCTGCCCGAAGAAGCCAACGCCCGGTTCAATCACGACGTCTGACTCGCGGGCAGCCGCAACCAGCCTGGTGGCGGCTACTCCGTCGGGCAAACGCACCCACAGCGCCGAACCAGCGCCTTCGGGACTTTGAATTTGCCAATCAGGTAAATGCGTCGAGAGCGCTTCACGCAAAATTTTCAACCGCGCCTGATAGGCATGACCCAGCCTGCGTTGTAAAGATTCAAAATGGCCCTGCGACAAAAATAGGGCCAACGCACGTTCGTTATTGCTCGCGACGTGACGCAGCATGAGCCGACGCAAACGGCGCAGCGCGGCGATCACTTCGCGCGGCGCCACGATGTAGCCAAGACGCAGTCCGGGAGCCAAAGTTTTTGACAAACTTCCGACGTAGAGCACGCGCCCGTTCATATCGAGACTTTTGAGCGCGGACGTTGCACCCGTCAGCGCGGAAGCCCCGGCCAGTTGCGGCTCATAGTCGTCCTCAACAATCAAAAAATCCTGATCCGCCGCCTGCGAAAGCAACGCACGCCGACGCTCGTCGCTCATCCGTACGCCCGTCGGACAATGATGCGATGGTGTCAATACGGCCACGTCCGGTCGCAGCGCTGCGACTTGCGAAACATTGACACCTTCCGCATCAACCGGCACCGACGATATCGCCGCCCCCGTCATCGAAAAAATCGCGCGCACATCGGGATAACAAGGCTCTTCAACAACAACGCGGCGACCGCTCCCACCAAGCAATTGCCCGATCAGATACAGCGCCTGCTGCGCGCCAACGGTCACCAGAATTTCGTCCGCTGCTGCCCACACGCCGCGTCTGGGCAGCACTCGGGTTCGTAGCTGTTCCAGCAAGTCGCGATCATCGAGATCGCCGCGATCCACCGTCCACGCCTCCACGCTTTCAAGCTTCATCGCGCGCTCGAAACAATCACGCCAATCCGCCAGCGGAAAAAGTTTCGGGTCGATCTGCCCGTACACAAACGGGTAACGGTAGCGATACCAGTCGGTCGGGTTTTTTACAGGCTGATACGCCACATCGAGCGAACGAAAATGTCGCGCCCAATCCGGTGGCGGTAATAGCGAAAGCTGATCGCTTTCGTGAAATTCGGCACGTCGCTGCGAAAAAGATGTCGTAACAAAAAAACCGCGCCGTTCACGCGACTCAATTGCCCCTTCAATTTGCAAGCGCTCATAGGCGAGCGCCACAGTCGCCCGCGCTACACCCAACTCTGCCGCGAGCTCGCGTGTGGACGGCAGCGGAGCATCGAGTGGCACCGCGCGCTCCAGAACGGCGCGGCGCAACATTCCGGCGATCCGCTGTTGCAGCGTTTCGGTGGAATCACTCTGGGCAAACCGGGTTTGCCACAACTGGCCTAATCGTTGTCGCATATCTGGCTCTATTGTCGCAGCCTCCCAGTCCCTACGCTATACCTGGTTTCGCAACACCGCATCA
The DNA here is from genome assembly GCA_025354165.1 of Burkholderiales bacterium. Lineage (GTDB taxonomy): Bacteria > Pseudomonadota > Gammaproteobacteria > Burkholderiales > Casimicrobiaceae > Casimicrobium. Next base: position 188,182 of record JANXNI010000032.1, read on the forward strand.
AAGGAATTCTTATGGGCCACGCCGATCCTCAACTTTCAACTACCGCAGTCGCGTCAGATTCACACGCGCTCGACAACTTCTGGATGCCGTTTTCACCCAACAAGGAGTTCAAGGCCGAGCCGCGCCTGTTGGTCAAAGGCGAAGGTATGTACGTGTGGACGGCCGCAGGAAAGAAGGTGCTTGATGCGTCGTCCGGCTTGTTCTGTGTCGCAGCCGGTCACTGCCGCCCAGAAATTGCAGAGGCGGTTTATTCACAGCTAAAGACGCTCGACTACGCTGCGCCATTCGCGCGCGGTCATCCAAAAAGTTTTCAGCTAGCGCGCGAAGTGACTGAGTTCACACCGACCGGACTGGACCGCATTTTCTTCGTCGGCTCGGGCTCAGAGTCCATTGATAGCGCGATGAAGATGGCGCTCGCTTACCACCGCGCACGCGGGCAAGGTCAGCGCCAGCTTTTCATCAGTCGCGAGCGCGCTTATCACGGCGTGAACATGGGCGGCGTCGCGCTCTCCGGCATGATCAACAACCGCAAAGCGTTTGGTGTCGGCCTGCCGGGCGTCTATCACATGCGCCACACCGCCTTGCCGCAGAACAAATTCGTCAAAGGCCAGCCGGAAACCGGTGCCGATCTGGCGGAAGATTTGCAGCGGTATTGTGCGATGTACGGTGGCGACAACATTGCTGCGGTATTCATCGAACCGACGGCAGGGTCGTTCGGTTGCTTGCCGCCGCCAAAGGGCTATTTGAATCGGCTGCGTGAAATTTGCGACCAACACGGAATACTGCTCGTGTTCGACGAAGTGATCACCGGCTGGGGCCGCATGGGCGCGAACTTTGGCGCACAGGCCTTTGGTGTGACGCCCGATTTGATGTGCATGGCAAAGGCGATCACCAATGGCGCGCAGCCAATGGGCGCAGTCGCAGCCCGCACCGATATTTACGACACGATTACCAACGCGGGCCCGGCCAAAGGCATCGAGTTTTTCCACGGCTATACCTACAGCGCGCATCCCGCTTGTGTGGCAGCGGGCCTCGCGATGATGAAGATTTTCCGTGAGGAAAAACTGATTGATCGCGCTGCTGCGATGGCTCCGTATTTCATCGACGCTGTCTTTTCACTCGCCGACTTGCCGGTGGTCGTCGACATTCGTGCGATTGGCATGATGGCCGCAGTCGAGGTCGCGGTGGAAGGATCACCCGGCGCCCGCGGCCATGAGTTGCAGAAGCGCCTGTTCGACGCAGGCATCAATCTGAAGAGCACGGGTGACAGTCTCATCATCGCGCCCCCGTTTATCAGCGAAAAGTCGCACATTGATCACATTGTCAGCGTCTTGCGCGAAGTGTTGTCGAAGCCGTAGTTTCGAAATTGGTGTAAATAACGTGCGCGAATATCGTTAGGCGAATAAATTGCTCAGCGGTATCTGAAAACTGAACTAGATTGACCAGTAACACCCACCACCACTAAAAGGAACTGCTCATGAACCGTGCCACGCTGATTGGCGCTCTTGCTGCGCTCGCATCCACTGCTGCATTCGCGCAGACAAAAGAAGTCACCATTGGTTATCAGGACATGGTGGTGCCGTACCGCATGGCGCAGGAGGCCAAGGCGCTTGAAACCGCCACTGGCTACAAGGTGAACTGGAAGCAGTTTGGCGGCGGCGGCGAAGTGATCAAGGCGATGGCTTCGGGCGCTGTGCAGGTCGGTGAAGTCGGCTCGGCAGGCATCTCGGCCGCAGTGTCGCGCGGCGAACCGTTAGAACTGTTCTGGATTCTCGATGATATCGGTGACGCCGAAGCGTTGATTGCGAGGAAGGGTTCGGGCATCACGAAAGTTTCCGACTTGAAGGGGAAGCGCATCGCGATGCCATTTAATTCCACGACGCACTTCCACACGATGGTTGCACTGGAACAGGCCAAGATCAATCCGGCGGACGTGAAGATCCTGAATATGCGTCCGCCAGAGGTGCGTGCCGCCTGGCAACGTGGCGATATCGATGCAACGTTCATCTGGGATCCAGTGCTGGCCGAAGCGAAGAAGGATGGCACCATCGTCATCACCTCGGGGCAGATCACCGCCTCGACCGGCAAAGCTACGTTTGACGGTTATGTCGCCAACAAAGACTGGGCTAAAGCCAATCGCGACTTCATGGTGAAGTTCGTAAAAGTCATGGCTGATTCCGACGCGAAATATCGCGCCGATGGCAAAAACTGGAAAGCAGGCGGCGCTGAGGTTGCAGCGATTGCAAAATGGTCGGGCTCGAAGCCTGAGGATGTACCTGCGGCCGTTGCGCTTTACAAATTTCCCAGCGCTAAAGATCAGGCGTCTGCGTGGTTGGGCGGAGGCAAAGGCAGCATCGCTGCGAAAGCGCTCGCGGCTACGGCGGAATTTCAGTTGTCACAGAAGCAGATTGAGAAAGTGCTGCCGGATTATTCAGCCGTAGTGAATGGGAGTTACGCGACTGAAGTTGCGAAGTAATTGCGCGTACGACGCGTGCGTAGCGACTGAATCGGGGGCTTCGCGCCCCCTTTTTTGTAAGAGCGGCTTGCCGCGACCTGCGTTCGTTGTGCAATGATTGGTCGCGGCAAGCCGCTCCTACAAGGACACATTTTGTCGACACTCGAAATCAAGAATCTCAGCGTTAACTACGCGGGATCAAACGGACAGAACACACTCGCGCTGTCGAACGTCAACCTCATCATGAATACGGGCGATTTTGTGGTCGCTTTGGGTGCGTCTGGGTGCGGTAAAACGACGCTGCTCTCGTGCATCGCAGGCTTCATGCAACCATCCGAAGGTACCATCACGCTGGACGGCAAGCCCGTGCACGGCCCCGGCGCCGAGCGCGGTGTTGTGTTCCAGAAACATGCGCTGATGCCCTGGTTGTCGGTCGTTGAGAACGTTGAATTCGGCCTGAAGATGCGGGGCGTGAGCAAGGCCGAGCGGCACTCGATTGCGCTCGACAAACTCAAACTGGTCGAGCTCGAAAAGTACGCGCATTACCCGATTTATCAAATTTCCGGGGGCATGCAGCAACGCGCAGGTGTGGCGCGAGCGCTCGCGAGCGACCCGGCGGTCATGCTTATGGACGAGCCACTCGGTGCGCTCGACGCGCTGACGCGTGCGCACATTCAGGATCTGATTGTTGAGCTTTGGTGGCAGACGAAAAAGATGTTTTTCTTCATCACACACAGCGTAGAAGAAGCGCTGTTTCTTGCGACCGATCTCATCGTCATGACGCCGTCGCCGGGCCGGATCGAGCATCGGTTCAAGCTCGATTTTTCGCACCAATTCATCGAATGCAAAGATTCGCGCAAGGTGAAAGCATCGCCGGAGTTCATTTCAATGCGTGAGAAAGTGTTGTCGCTGATTCACGATGGCCAGGCCGAAGGCGAGGCCTGATCATGGCGAATAAATCTGAGGTGAAAACGGTCAAGGGCTACAGCATTCCGGGCGAAGGTTCGAGCGTGCTCATTAGCGCGATTACGGTCGTGGCGCTATTTGTGCTGTGGTGGGCCGCCACGCATCTGGGCTGGATCAAGGATTTGTTCCTGCCCACGCCGGAGCGAATCTACAACGCATTCATCAGCGCGATGAAGGGCGACATTCAGGGCGGCAAGGCGCTGCCTGAACACTTGACGTGGAGCCTGATTCGCGTCTTCTCGGCGTTCTTCCTCGCCGTGCTGACGGCGGTTCCAGTGGGTATTTTGATGGGTGTGTCGCGCACCATGCGCGGAATCTTCGATCCGCCGATTGAGTTCTACCGTCCGCTGCCGCCGCTCGCTTATCTGCCGCTGATCGTGATCTGGTTTGGTATCGACGAAACAGCGAAAATCATCCTGATTTATCTCGCCTGCTTTGCCCCACTGGCCATGGCTGCGCGCGCTGGCGTGAAATCAGTAACGATTGAACAGATCAACGCCGCGTATTCGATGGGTGCGTCGAAGGCGCAAGTGGTGTGGCATGTGATCGTGCCCGCCGCGCTGCCGGAAATTTTGACCGGTATGCGCATCGCCATTGGCTTCGGCTGGACGACGCTGGTCGCGGCGGAAATGGTCGCGGCGACCGAAGGGCTGGGTCAGATGGTACTCAATGCATCGAACTTTTTGCGCACCGACATCGTGATCATGGGCATCATCGTGATCGGCGTCGTGGCGTATCTTTTCGATCTGTTAATGCGCAAAGTCGAGTCGATGCTGGTGCCGTGGAAAGGGCGAGCGTAGCAGTACAGCTTTTTCGTGAAATCGCCTTTGTATGAGGGCTGCGTGCGCGTTTTACCTAAAGTTGACTTACGATCCAATTGCGTTCTTGCCCCGACATTGACGTTCTTTTACGTAAAAGCTGTAGCGTGTGGGAGCGGCGAAAGCCGCGAATTCCGGATGTTGACTGCTCGTGTCTTTCGCCGCTCCTAAAGCGCCAATGCGGTGAACACGGCGACGGCTAGAGCACATCCAATCGACACGCTGTCACGCACGGCAAATATCACCGGATCATCATCCATCGTGCCATTCATCGCCATGCGCCACATGCGCGCCAGCCACACCAGTACGACCACCGCCACGCCCCACAACCATAGCGGCTCGGCATACATCGCTGCGACCTGTTCACTGGCAATGTAGAGCGTGAGCACGAGACAGGCCGCGATCGCCGTGCTGATGCCAAATCCGTTGACGAACGCCGCGTCCTTGCCGCTGTAGTCGCGCCCTGGCAGCACTTCATCAAGGGCCAGCCGATCAATGTCAGCCGCACGCTTCAAGAGCGCGAGACTCAAAAAAGCAAACACCGAAAACGCGACCAGCCACGTCGACAAAGGCACGGCGACCGCCGCTGCGCCAGCAACGATTCGTAGCGTGTACAACCCGGCCAGGCAGAACACGTCGAACACGGCCACGCGCTTGAGTCGCACGGTGTAGATCGCGTTAGCGATCACGTAGAACGCAATGACAGCCCCCACCAGCGGACCGATCCACAACGCCAAAGCAAGGCCGCCGATTAGCAGCACCAGCGAAACCAGCGCCGCCGTCGCGAGCGACAATTCCCCGGCGGCGAGTGGCCTGCGCCGCTTGGTGGGATGCGCACGATCCGAAGCAAGATCAAACAAATCGTTGACCACATAAACGCCGGAACACACCGCGCAGAACGCTGCGAACGTGAGTAAAACCGGCAGCCACGTCGCGCCCGCAGCCCACTGGTGGGCAGCGACAGGCGCCACAAATACGAGCACGTTTTTGACCCAGTGACGAACGCGTAAAAGTTTCACCCAACGCGAAAACGTCCCTGTCGCCACGCCCTGTTCCAGCCGCTCTCCGTCAGCGGGCATCACGCTCGAAACGGTTAGTTTGCGCGACGCAACCGCCCACACGGGCAGGTCCGCCTTCGAGTCGCCCACGTAGTCAAATCCGCTTGGCCCAAAGCGGGTCACCAGTTGGGCTGCCTTCGTCTGGCCTTTGAGATTGACGGCGCCATCCGACGCCAGCACTTCGTCAAACAAGCCCAATTCGTCCGCGCACGACTGAGCGATTCGAACGTTCGCGGCGGTGGCGAGCACGGTACGTTGTCCTGCCGCACGGGCAATCCGCAACGCGTCAATAACCGCAGGATTCCAGGGCAGTTCGGAGACATCAGGGAGCGCAATCGCGGCTAACTGATCTTTAAGTGTGCTGCGCCCCGAGAGCATCCAGAACGCACTCGCCAACGGCAGCCACCAGCGCACGCGCCACGCCGCAAAAAAGCATTCCCACAGCGTATCGGTCCGGCACAAGGTGCCATCGAGATCGACGACCAGCGGTCGTGCAGCGGTGGCGTTTGAAGGCGATGTCGGCGTATCAGTCATGCAGCGAAAGCAACCGGGGAAATTAGCAGCGCCCTAAGCCTACACGGTCGGCTAACGGTTGGCCTCCGCGACCCGCCTACACGTTCACACGAACCACAATCGCGCGGTTTTTTCCCAACAATTTGGCGCGTCGGAGCGCCGCATCCGCCCGCTTGATCAAATAACCAAGAGCTGGCAGCGCCCTGGTTTGCGCGCATGCTGCGCCGAGGCTCACGGTGACGGCAATGTCGTGACTGCCGTGGCGCATCGGTTCCATCGAAATTTTTGCCAGCATGCGGTTGACGATAGCGAGCGCAATGCGCGGGCCAACGCCAGGACACAGCACCAAAAATTGGTCGCCGCCGTAACGACCCAGCAAATCGTTGGCGCGCAAACTTTGCCGCATGCGATCCACCAGCATCGAGAGCACCCCATCGCCCGCCGCGTGACCGAACTGCTCGTTGACTGCCTTGAAGTCATCAACGTCGAGCATCACGAGCGTTACTGGCTGTTGCTCGCCCGACGCGACGCGCATGACGGCGGTTTCAAACGCCTGGCGATTGAGCGCACCAGTCAGTGAATCGCGCGATGCCTGCTTCGCTACCTTTTCGGCGTCAACCCGTGATTCCAGCAGACGCAAAGTGAGTGCGCTGACGGCCTCCGATTCGCGGCGACCGCGCGATTCGGTGCGCTCCACGTCTTCGACACAACGAGTGGCGATTCGCTGCCCCTCCATCTCGATCTTTTTCGCGTCCGCCTGAGCAACGAGGAAGTCATCGATCATTGCAAGCGCGGCCGTCGCATCCCCCTGTTGCTGCGCCAATCGCGCGCGCGCCAGTGACACCGTGGCATGCAAGTCTTGCAACGATCCGTTATGCGACAACTCGTTCGCTTCGGTCAGCGTTTCGCCAGCCAGCGCAACCTCGCCGCGCCTCACCAAAAGCTCCGCGATATCGACCAGAACATGCAGCAGCACCCGCGTGTTTTGTGACTTCTTCAAGAGCGGTACGGCAGTTTGCAAATCGATCAGTGCAGCGTCGCCATCACCGCTGGAAGTGGCAATCTCGGCGCGCGTATGCAGGAGGTATGGCAAGCACTCGCGGTTCGTTTGATCGTTAAGACTGTTGATCGCGACGTCGATTTTTTCCTGCGCTTCGGCAAGCTTGCCGACGAATCGGTACTCGCGCGCAATGTTGTTCAATGCCGCCGATTGGGCAGCGACAAGCTTCAATTCGATCGACAATGTTTCCGAGCGCTCGAACAGCGATAGAGCAATGTCGTGTTCGCCCAGCAGCGAATACACCGCCCCCAGTCTCGACGCCAACTTCGCAACATCAATCATGCATTGTTCCTGCTCAGCAACGTGGATCGCCTCACGCAAAGAACGAACAGCCAGAGGGTAGTTGTGTAAAGACGAATGAACGTCGCCGTTGACCGCCAGGAACGGAATTCGGTCAACCGACTTTCCGTTGCGGTGACAGACCTCCAGCCCGCGCTGACCAAATTGCAGTGCGTCAAGCCAGCGCCCCGCCGCCTGACAACCGGACGCGCATGCGCGCAGAACGAGCAGCAATTCGTCCGTCGAAAAGCGCTCGGCATGCTCATCGAGCAACGCCTCTCCGCGCTCCAGCGAAGCCACACTCTGACCCTGCGGCGCAGCGCGCAAAAACGCTATCTCAGCGGCAATATGCTGTTGTCCTTTTGTAGGTTTTGCTGTCGACATAGCGCACAGTGTAGCGGCGCGAAGCCGCTGTGCGACACGGGCGTTTTAGTCTGCGGATCGCCCGCTGAGATACGACCGCTGTGCCGCGTGGCTCGACAAGCAGCTTCGTGCTGGACGTGCCCCGCGTAGCGCTCCCGCAGACACTTAAAGTTCCGATGCTCTAGCACTTTCGTCCGCCCATAGAACACTGGTACATCGCTCGGCGCCCCTTCCATCGCGCGGCAACGCCGCTACTCATGATCTCATCACGCCCGGATGCATGATCCGCGCGGAGATCAACGTCGGAAATGGCGCGCCTCCTTATGTAAGCTGCCTCCTACAGTCATCATCGGTTTAAACCGATCGACATGAACGGTTGGCTGAATAGCATCGTAATTGTGTGTAGCCAACGCGTTTGTGTGATGCAATGGTGGCAAGTTCACAACTATTTTCACGACAATAAATCAAGAGTCTCCCGGTCGCTAAATGAGCGGTGGGATTTTCAGGAGTATTCCCAATGAACAGCAAGCTGAAATTGTCCGTCTCCGAAAAATCGATCGCGCGGTGGAGAACCATTTCGCTGCTTCTGGCGTTTGCGCTCACTGCATGCTCCACCATTCCTGCGCCGGTCGAACAGATGGCCGTGAGCAAAGTAGCGGTTGACCGCGCATCATCATCGCCCAATGCGGTTGAGGCCGCGCCCGTCGAGCTGCAGAAAGCCAGAGAAAAACTTGATCGCGCACAGCGCGCCATGACCGAGAAAGACTACGTGCTTGCTCGTCGAATGGCGGAACAGGCAGAAGTCGACGCCCGCGTCGCGGAGTCTCGTGCAAGTTCAGCGCGCGGGGAGCGAGCGTTGAGAGAGGTTCAGGAAAGCAGTCGAGCTTTGCAGGAAGAAATCAACCGTCGGGTGCCGCGTTAACAGAGCGCAGATTGTTGCCGCACAGCGACCACGTTCAACAAAGCGAAAGCCAATCATGAATTTTCAGCAGTCAGTCCCAACACACAAACGTCTAACCAGCGTGGCAATGGCGTTAATCGTAGCCGGTGCGATATCGGCATGCGCGAGCACCGCTACCAACCCCGATATCGAAAACGCACGCTCTGTGGTTACCCAAACAGCAGCAAACCCTGAAGTCAACCGTCGCGCACCGTTAGAGATAAAACTGGCACGTGACAGTATCGACAGAGCTGACGCCGCATGGAAGAACGACCACGATGACACAGAAGCGAGTCATCTAGCCTATCTCGCCACGCAGCGCGCCGAGATAGCGCACTATCTCGCTCGATCGCGTCAGGTTGACGAGGACGTAAAGGACGCCAATAGCGCAAGCGACAAGCTGCGGCTGGAAGCACGCACGCGTGAGGCCGAGCAGGCAAGGCTGGCGGCGCAAAATGCGCGCGGTCAGGCGGCCTCAGCGCAAATGGAAGCTAGAGAAGCTCAAGCGCAAGCAGCCACGGCGCAACAGGATGCACTCGCTGCCGGTCGTATGGCGGCCGCGGATCGCGCGCAGTCGGTCGCAGCGCAAGAAGCTGCGGCAGCGGAGCGAGCAAGAGCGGATCAGGCATCTACCGCTGCCAACACAGCACAAGAGCGCGTACGTCAACTCGAAGAACAGTTACGAGATATCGAAGCGAAGCAAACCGAACGTGGCTTGCTAGTGACGTTGGGTGATGTTTTGTTCGCGTTTAACAAGGCCGAACTCACGGTGCAGGCAGGTCCAAGGCTCGACAAGCTCGCATCGTTTTTGAAGCAGTTTTCGCAGCGCAAACTACTAATCGAAGGCTACACCGATGGCGTTGGCGGTGACGCTTACAACAATGAACTATCGGAACGGCGCGCCGAATCGATTCGCGACGCATTGGTTCTTCGTGGTGTGGCCCCAACGCGCATCATTACAAAAGGGTACGGCAAAGCTTATCCGGTTGGTGATAACGCAAGCTCTGAAGGCCGCGCCATGAACCGTCGCGTCGAAGTGGTGATCGCCGATGAACGCGGGTTGCTTAAAGGCCGCGGCGTTTAAGCGACGCGTACCGCAAAGGGCACCTATGGGTGCCTTTTTGTTGGGGCCGACATGTCTCGCGCGGCTATTGTGTGCTTCAGACTGCGGGCTGCTTTCGTAGCGCTCGCAGAAACGCCTGAATCTCGTCCGACGGTTGCTGTGGCTGCTTCCAGTAAACCGAACAGTCTGGCTTTCGCGCAAGTAAATCCATATTGACCAGTTCGCGACGCAGCGTGGCGTGGTCGCCGAACAGATGCCATGCGTTCAACACGCTGTTCACGTCTTTTTCTGAATACTTGCGCTTCGAATCAAATCGAATCCACAAACCCCACATCGCGATGCGCTGCACAACAAATTTGTGAGGCCAGCGCGTTAGTTTTCCGTCGACGGAAAACTGTGTGAGCGCTTTTGCGCCGTGGGCTGAAAGTGAGGCGTCGAGTTCAGTTTTCGGCACCTTCAATTTCGCGCGCTCTGTTGCCGCAACAAGTTGTGCCGACGGGTTGGCCACAGTTTCAGCAGTGGCCGAACGCTGACCGGAATGTACCAGCAAACTTTGGTAATTCTGATACCCGGCCGCCTTCGCGAGCCAGTTAAGCATCTGCACCTGACCGGGCACTTTCTCGGCGCTAGCAAACGCCGTGCGCAACGATTTGGCTAACGCGGAAATGTCAGCAACGGTAAATGGAACGGATGCAACGGAAGCACGGGACGAAGTAGCGTTCGACATAGCGAACCAGCCTTTCAACGCCAAACCAGAATGATTTGTTGGTGGCCCCCATTCCAACACGGTTCAGCACAAAAGGTGATTCGTGTGGATCGTCGTTGCCGACGTGATTTGCAATGAAGCGATGACAGGTTTAGCAAAGCAACGAAGTGCCGGGAGCGCCTGAGTGAACTGTCGACTATAGGTTAAATACTAGCGCATTGATCGCGTCTGGCGCGATCCGTGCCAACGTGAGTCCAAATCTCGACTTTTCCTTTTGAAGCAAGCACCTGATCTTTCAAATGCAAGATTGCGCGGTCAGCAAACCGTCGCGTAACTTTCAGGTCGCTCCCATAAATGAGCAAAGTACAAAGTTGATACTTCGACTTTCCGCCCAGCATGGTTTCAATCGATTCAAGATCTTTCTTGATGCCTGACTTCCATGACCACGACGTTACGACCGTTCGCTCCTGAAGTGTGAAATATGAAATCGCATTTTTGCCATTGAATGGGCGCCGAACGCATCACCGTTAGTCGATAAAAGCCGGTTTATTTTGAGATTTATCCAAGGAACCGGCTGCACGCTTCGCGCTCACATTTCTCCACGTGAGTGCCGAGAGGTTGCCTGCATCCGCGGCCACGCCCTGGAACGCATCCAATTAAAGTGCTAAATCCGCCCCGCCTTTACTGCTTCGGCGATCACCGTAGAAAGGCGAGTTTGCCACCCTTTTCCGGTTGCGCGGAGGGCTTCCAGCGTATCGGCTTCAAGGCGCATGTTCAAGCGCGCCTTGGTAGTCGATGCAACACTGCCCAGTGGGCGGCCACGTCGCGCTACGATCATCGCAGGCGTATGCACACGCGCATGCTCGCCGCGCTTTGCCTGCGCAATTGATTCGAGCAGGTCGTTCTCAAAATCTGTCAGTTCAGGATCACGCTTCATCGGTTCACTCCTCTGCCAATTGCCTCAGTCGAAGCAAAAACTTTGCAGACAAATTGTCTACGGTCGATTTGTCGTAGACCGTCAACAATACGACCCTTCCATCTGCAAGTTGTTGCCAGTAAATCACGCGCGCACCGCCACGTTTGCCCATGCCACCTCGGCTCCAGCGCACTTTGCGCAAACCGTAAGTGCCCGGAATTACGTCACCCGCATCCGGATGCTCGGCGATGTAATCAATAAATGTATCCCTTTCAGAAATTGACCAAATCGCCGCTGCTTGCTTTTCAAAAAGCGGGGTTTCGATCACAGTTCGCATTAATTAATTGTACAGTCAAATAATTGAGCCTCAATCTGCATTGTTCGTGATTCGGTTACTACAAAACAAAAAGCACCCGAAGGTGCCTTTTGTTTTGTACGAACGGTCGCTGGAACAAGCCAAGAACCGAACAGAACGAGATGGATGCAAGGCGCGGGCGGCCGACGTGTACGTTTTGTGTACACGAGGCCGTCCGCAACGCGGCAGACGCTCGTTATGTTCGTGTTCTTACATGCCCATGTCGCCCATGCCGCCCATTCCACCCATACCGCCGCCGCCACCCATACCGCCGCCGGCTGATTCGTCTTTCGGCGATTCAGCGATCATGGCCTCGGTGGTGAGGATCAGGGATGCGACCGACGCTGCGTTTTGCAGTGCAAGGCGCGTGACTTTGGTTGGGTCCAGGATGCCGAGTTCGAGCATGTCGCCGTAGGTATCGTTGGCTGCGTTGAAGCCGTAGTTACCTTTGCCTGCAAGCACTGCATTCACCACAACGCTTGGCTCACCGCCTGCGTTGTATACGATTTCGCGCAGTGGCGATTCGATGGCTTTGAGGACGAGCTTGATGCCAGCATCTTGATCAGCGTTGTCACCTTTGATGGTGCCAACCGCTTGACGAGCACGCAGAAGCGCGACGCCGCCACCAGCCACGACGCCTTCTTCAACGGCTGCGCGGGTTGCGTGCAGTGCGTCTTCAACGCGGGCTTTTTTCTCTTTCATTTCGACTTCGGTCGCAGCGCCGACTTTGATCAGTGCAACACCGCCGGCCAGTTTGGCAACGCGCTCTTGCAGCTTCTCTTTGTCGTAGTCGCTGGTGGCTTCTTCGATCTGCTTGCGGATTTGTGCAACGCGACCTTTGATGCTGTCTTCGTTACCTGCGCCGTCGATGATCGTGGTGTTCTCTTTGCCCACTTCGATCTTCTTGGCAGAGCCCAAGTCAGCCAGCGTAACGCCTTCGAGCTTCAAGCCTACTTCGTCGGAGATCACGGTGCCACCGGTGAGGATGGCGATGTCTTCGAGCATGGCTTTGCGACGATCACCGAAGCCTGGTGCTTTAACAGCCACAGTTTTCAGGATGCCACGGATGTTGTTCACAACCAGAGTTGCAAGCGCTTCACCGTCGATCTCTTCAGCAACGATCAGCAATGGGCGACCGGCTTTGGCCACTTGCTCAAGCGTTGGCAACAGATCGCGAATGTTCGAGATCTTTTTGTCGTGCAACAGGATGAACGGGTTGTCCATCAACGCCAGTTGTTTGTCTGGATTGTTGATGAAGTACGGGCTCACGTAGCCGCGATCAAACTGCATGCCTTCAACGACGTCGAGTTCGTTTTCGAGGGACTTGCCGTCTTCAACCGTGATCACGCCTTCTTTGCCGACTTTTTCCATCGCGTCAGCAATGATCTTGCCGATGGATTCGTCGCTGTTGGCGGAGATCGAGCCGACCTGAGCGATTTCTTTGCTCGTGGTGGTGGCTTTCGATGCTTTTTTCAGCTCGGCGACGAGGGCGGTGACTGCCTTGTCGATGCCGCGCTTCAGATCCATCGGGTTGATGCCCGCTGCAACGTATTTGAAGCCTTCGCGAACGATGGCTTGCGCAAGCACAGTCGCCGTCGTGGTGCCGTCGCCGGCGTTGTCAGAGGTCTTCGACGCAACTTCTTTCACGAGCTGGGCGCCCATGTTTTGCAGTTTGTCTTTGAGCTCGATTTCTTTAGCGACCGATACGCCGTCTTTGGTGACGGTAGGTGCGCCGAATGAGCGCTCAAGCACCACGTTACGGCCCTTAGGGCCGAGCGTGACTTTAACTGCGTTGGCAAGGATGTTCACACCCTCGATCATGCGGGCGCGTGCTTCACCGCCGAAAATTACTTCTTTAGCTGCCATGTCTGTTCTCCTGGGCTTGCTGCGCCGAGCGATCGCTGCGTTGCTTTGGCTCTCGTGTACTCAAGTACACGTCGACCCAAAGCGCCTTGCGCTCATCTCGGCTCGCTACGCCCGAAATTTGGTTGAAATTAAATAGAAATTGGGGAGGGTTCAAAATTAAATATGGGGATGCTGGGTGAGGCGCTGTCGGCCGCCGCGTACTAAAGGTACGCAAGGACGGCAGCAACGAAGCCCGGCGCCCCAGATTTACTTTTGAACAACGGCCATGATGTCTTCTTCGCGCATGACCATCAGTTCATCGCCGTCAACCTTGACGGTTTGGCCAGCGTATTTGCCGAACAGAACTTTGTCACCGACTTTGAGGTCTGGCGCGTGGACTTTGCCGCTGTCGTCGCGTTTGCCTGGGCCGACTGCGAGCACTTCGCCTTGATCAGGCTTCTCGGTGGCGGTGTCGGGGATCACGATGCCGGAGGCAGTCTTACGCTCTTCTTCAAGACGTTTGACGATCACACGGTCGTGCAGGGGGCGAAGTTTCATTGTCATCGATAGTTCTCCTTGAACTGTTCTGAATTTTGAAAACGGGAAGGGCCGCGCAGGTTTCCTTGCGGGAGGGTCAAAGACGTCTGGCGAACCGAAACTGGTGATTTGACCGAAGCGGGCGCTAACTTTTGGACTTATTTGAGTAAATCGCGATTGTTAGCACTCGCCCCTGATGAGTGCTAATTATAGGTACGAACGACCGCATTTCAATGACTGAAGGTTGAATTCGGTGAACAGCTTTTGCCTGATATCATTATTAGGTAGAGACTACAGTCTCATATTGTTAATAGTCGACTTATTTGTTTTTACGTGATCAGCCCCCGTATATCTTTGGTTGTAGCAAAAAGCTGAATAGCCAGATGCACTCGGCAGGCGTGAACCCTTCAGTCAATCGTGCGTCTTAGCTCTGCTACGCTCGCGTCTCCCTGTGACGAAAAATCTGCGAATTTGCGTATGCGACTCATGCAACTCAGGCGAAGAATCCTGACAACGCTAGTGCTGGCCCTGACCCCGCTGGCCACGCTAGCCGTGCAAGCGGCAACGCCATCGGCACAGGTTTATCTCGAGGCGATGACCTCGCCCGAGGTGCGCGACGCAGTAAAAGCGGGCGCCACGACCATCATCATTCCGATCGGCGGCACCGAACAGAATGGCCCGCACATGACGCTCGGCAAGCACAATGTACGCGTGCACGTGCTCGCGGGACTCATAGCGGCAGAGCTTAAAAAAACGCTCGTCGCCCCGACGCTGGCGTATGTGCCCGAAGGCAGCATTTCGCCCCCCGCTGCGCACATGAAGTTCGCGGGAACGATTAGTATTTCTGATGAAGCCTTCAAGAGTTTGCTCGATTCTGCGGCGCGCAGTTTTGCCCAACACGGCTTCACGGACATTGTTTTCATTGGTGATCACGGCGGTTATCAAAGCCAGCTTGCCGCCGTGGCCGATGCCCTGAACAAACGCTGGAAAGGTACGCCGACGCATGCCCATTTCATCGCGAGTTACTACCGCACGAGCGTCGCGCCATTCACAAAGATTCTGCGCGAAAAAGGTCTGACCGAAGCACAAATCGGTGTGCACGCCGGCTCAGCGGACACTTCAATGATGCTGGCGGTTGATCCAGATCAAGTGCGCGTCAATCGAATAGGCGATGCGGCAGACGCCAAACACGGTGGATTAGCAAACGGCGTCAATGGCGACCCGCGCGCGGCGACCGCAGCGCTAGGCCAGTTGGGCATTGACGCGATGGTCGCAGCCAGCGTCAGTGAAATTCGAAAGGCCGTCGCGAAGCAGCATCCGTAGCACCCGCTGCGGCGGTCATGCAAATTTGTACGAAAATATCAGCATGACACCATATTCATCCTCTCTCCTGACTGCGGTTGCTGCGGCGGTCCTGACACTCGCGCTTCCGAGCGTCGCACAAGCCCCCACCGCCAGCGGCGTCACAACAGTTCCCGGCATGCCGCCGGTGCTCGATGCGACTAACCTTTACAGCGAAACGCGCAGCGGCGTGATGAGTAAGGCCGTTGAGGGCGCTTTGCCGCGTGTCTACGTGCCCAACCGCAGCGAAAACACGGTCTCCGTGATCGATCCCGCGACGCTCAAAGTCATCGACAAATTCAAGGTCGGTATCAACCCGCAGCACGTTGTGCCGTCGTGGGACATGAAAACTTTGTGGGTCGCCAATAACGCTGAAGGCCGCACCGATGGCAGCCTGACGCCGGTCGATCCGAAGACCGGCAAGGCAGGCAGCTCTGTGCCAGTAGATGACCCGTACAACATGTATTGGTCGCCCGACGGCAAGTACGCCATCGTCGTGGCAGAGGCGTACAAGCGCCTCGACTATCGCAATGCGCAAACGATGAAGCTCGAATACTCCATCCCGACACCACGCTGTGCGGGCATCAACCACGCGGACTTTTCCATCGACGGCAAGTTTGCGTTTTTCACCTGCGAATTTAACGGCAGCATCACGAAGATTGATCTCGTGAATCGCAAAGTGGTGAACACCATCTCGCTGTCGCAATATTTCAACCGTCCCGATGTGCTCGCGACCATCGCAACGCCCGGCAAAAAACCGCGCTACATCCCCGATCCTTCGAAAGATGGCGGCGAAATCTGCACCACGCGCGGCATGCCGCAGGACGTGCGCGCCTCGCCCGATGGCAAAACGCTTTATGTGGCCGACATGATGGCCGATGGCGTGCATGTGGTGGACGGCGAGACGTTCAAGCAAACCGGCTTCGTCCCGACGGGTGTCGGTGCGCATGGTTTGTATCCCAGTCGTGACGGCAAACTGCTCTACGTCGCCAATCGCGGCGGCAACGAAATTCGTGGCAAGCCGCTCGGCAAAGGCAGCGTGTCGGTGATGGATTTTGCGACGGGGAAAATCGTGAAAACCTGGCCGATTCCCGGCGGCGGCAGCCCGGATATGGGCAACGTCAGCGCGGACGGTGCGCATCTGTGGCTGTCAGGGCGTTATGACAACGTCGTCTATCGCATCAACACAACCAGCGGCGCGGTCGATCAGATCAAGGTCGGACGCGAGCCGCACGGCCTGACCGTGTGGCCGCAACCGGGGCGGTATTCGCTGGGGCATACCGGGAATATGCGGTAAGGAAGGCCGATGTCGGAGCGGCGAAAGCCGCGAATCTCTGCTGATGATTTCGCGGCTTGCGCCGCACCTACAGGCTCGCGTTTTTAACCCACTTTTCGTGAGTAGCTTTTACGTAGAAGCTTTATCACATTGGGGCTAAGCCCCTAAAACACTATTTCTCGACTTTAGTAATTATTGCGCGTCAGCCCATGTGCAACAAGGGTTATACGCAAAAGCTGTTACTCACTCACAAGGTTCACTGTGCAATTCAAGATGTCTGAAAAATCCCTCTTCGCGGTGCTTTTGCGCTCGCCGTGGTGGGTGAGTTTTACCGTGGCGATTGTGGTGGGTGTTGCCGGTTTCATGCTGCTGCCGGATCGCTTCAAGACCGTTGGCGCATTGTCCGGTTTGCCGTTCGTGGTGATCGGTTCGATGGCGTTTTGGCGGCAAATGCGCGCGCCGAATCCGGCTCGGATTGAGGCCACGTTGCAGGCACTGGCGGCGCTGTCAAGCCGTGATTTTTTGCACGCACTGGAAGCAGGTTATCGGGATGAAGGTTACGCCGTGGCGCGCATTGGCCTCGATGGCGCGGACTTGTCGATCAGCAAGGCCGGGCGCACGTCGCTGGTGAGTTGCAAGCGCTGGAAAGCCGCGACGCACGGTGTTGAGCCGCTGCGCGAACTCAACACCGCGATCACGAAGCTTGACGCCAATCAGGGCATCTACGTGGCGGTGAACGCGCTCTCGGATGCTGCGACGACCTACGCCTCGAAGAACAGCATCCGCCTGTTGCCGGGCAACGCGCTGGCGCTGCTCACGCGCGACCACCTCTCGCCCGCCAAGCAGCGCGCGTAATCGCAAACCTGGCTAGGGCTGGAGCACGACGCGCCCGACCACGCGACCGTTAATCAAGTCATCCAGCGCCTCATTAACCGACGCCATCGGCCGCCTATCGAGCGGGATCTGCGGCAACCTCTGGCGCTGCGCCAGCGCGACCAGCTCGCGCAAATCGTTTAGACCGCCCACATACGACCCGGTGATCGTGATCGATTTGAGGGCGAACATCGGCAGCGGCATTTTGAATTCGCCACCAAACAAACCGACGATTACAACTAGCCCCGTGCGCCGCACCAGGTTCACCGCGAGCGATGAACTGGATTCCGCGCCAACAAAGTCAATCGCCGCGGCGATGTTGCCAGCGCAGGTTTTGCTAATGGTTTTCAAAGCGTCGGCCATGCCGGGGTCGAATGCCAGCGACGCTCCGTGTGCGAGTGCGGCTTCCCGTTTCGCCGGGTCAGGATCAATCGCGACGATCTTCGCTTTTGATGTTGCGGATAGCAACGCCACGCCCGTCATGCCCACGCCGCCGCAACCGATGATCGCCACGTAGTCGTCCGCGCCAAGCGCTGGCAATTTGCGAATAGCGCCCAGCGCTGTGATGCCCGCGCAGGCGAACGTCGCGGCACGCGCAGGCTCCAGCGTGCCAATCGGCACCAGATACCGCTCATGCGAAATGCGCAGCACGTCGGCATATCCGCCCGGCACCTGAATGCCCAGATTGCGTGCGGCTTTTCCGCATAAATGCTCGTCGCCCTGCACGCACACGGCGCACGCGCCGCAGCCGAGCCACGGATACGCGACGACCTGCATACCCACCGAAACATCCTTCACATCGGGTCCAATCTCAACCACTTCACCGACAATTTCGTGTCCCATCGTCACCGGCAGTCTGACGCCGGAGCGCTCCAGCGAAGAGAGTTTGCCGCCGCCCATATCGAACCCGCCTTCGCGGATATGAACGTCAGAATGGCACATACCGCAATGTGTAATCCGCAAAGTGACTTCGTGCCCCGTTGCCGGTGCCAGCGCGTCCTCCTGCTCCTGCAAAGCGCCGCCCCACGCGTTGAATGCCCAACGGTGCGCGCAGTGGTATTTCATGCCGTACTCCCTTTTCGAATAAGTTGTATTGCCGTCATTCTGGCGCGCACGATTTGAGTGAGCACTCTTTTTGTTTTTTGTCATACGATGCTAGCGCAGGGCAAAGCGCAAACGCTAAGATGCGCACATGAAGAAACACCTCACTATTCTCACCGGTGCATCGCGCGGCATGGGTCTTGGCATGGCGCTACAGCGCCTGCAACCCGGTCACAAGCTGCTCTGCATTTCGCGCAAAACTAATGATGCGCTCACGGCTCAGGCCGAGAAAACAGCAGATGCCACTCTAGAACAATGGCCACTTGATCTAGCCGAAGGAGCGCCAGTGAGCGCCAAGCTCAAAGCCTGGCTGCAAGCGCTGGACGGTAGCCAGTTTGCCAGCGCGACGCTGATCAACAACGCCGCCGCGTTACCGAAAATTTCATCGCTGACGGCTGCCGATTGCGACGACATCGCGCAGGCGATGCGCGTCAATCTCGAAACTCCGATGCAGCTCACGGCTGCGTTTCTGAACGCCACAAACGACTGGCCCAGTGAGCGCAAAGTGCTTAATATTTCATCAGGTAATGGCCGTCGCGCAATGGCTTCGCAGTCGATCTATAGCGCGGCAAAAGCGGGCATGGATCACTACACGCGCTGCGTTGCGCTGGAGGAAGCGGCCCGCCCGAACGGCGCAAAGCTCTGTTCGCTGGCCCCCGGCATCATCGACACAGAGATGCAGACGCACCTGCGCAACACCGATCCGGCGGATTTTCCGAGCCACGCGACGTTTGTTTCATTCAAGGAAAACGGCGATCTGCTCACGCCAGAAGCCGCCGCAAAACGCGTGCTCGACTATCTGGCACGCGCCGATTTCGGCAGCAATCCGGTGGGCGATGTGCGCGATCCGGCATGACGCGGACTTGACCCGGCGTTCATGAGTTCGCCCCGCCTCACCGCGCCGTCTAAGGAGGACACCGAGCTGCTGCCGCAGTTCGTCGGTCTCACGCTTGAGCAGATCGCAGTGCCCGCTACGCCTGCGGACATCGCGCGTGCGGTTGATCACCTGCTGTCGCAGCGCTTCGTCGGTTTCGACACTGAATCGAAGCCCACGTTTGCCAGGGGCGAGGCCGCGAGCGGCCCGCACGTCGTGCAATTTGCCACGCTCAATCGTGGGTACATTTTTCAGGTGCGGCAGGGAGAAGCACGCGATTATTCGCGCGACGCACTGGCCGAGCTGCTGCAATCGCAAACGATGGTTAAAGTCGGCTTCGGACTGAAATCGGATCGCGGTCATATCCAGCGCAAACTCGGCGCACAACCGCGCGCAATCCTTGATCTCACCACGTATTTCAAACAACAGGGCTATCGCAACGAGGTCGGCGTGCGCGGCGCGGTGGCGATGGTGCTGCAAGCACGCTTCCAGAAATCAAAGCGCGTGAGTACGTCGAACTGGGCGAACGAGCATCTCAGCGACAGCCAGCTGCTCTATGCGGCGAACGACGCCTACGGCGCGATCTGCGTGCTGGCCGCGATGAAGGTTCCGGAGAATGAATGGCCCATCATTGGCGTGGATGACGAGACTGACGAAGCGGTCGGCCCACCGAGCTAAACCGGCATCATCGCGCCGCATTTCCAGCACTGCTCAAACCCACCTTCAACAAGTTCACCGCACACGCAGCGCCAGCGTCGCTGAGGGACGTTTTGCAGCGCGTGCAACACCTCTCTCGCGCGCGCTTCCTGGCTCGGCTCCGTCAGCCAGATTTCTGGCAGGCATTGATCCGGCGGCAAATCGCCAACACCACCGGTCAGAAACGTCCGCTGCAAGCTGATGTGGATGCCTTCGCGTTCAAGCGCGTCACCCCACAAGGTGGCGATGGCAAGATTGGGGGCTTGGGTGAGGCGCAGCATCGCATCTGAGCATAGCCGACTGTGGCCGCAATTTCAGTAGCTTTCCTCCGAATCGCGTTGGCGCGAAGCAATCCGACAGTATTCGCTCGCATAATGTGGCGCATGAGGGCGAGCCGTCGCCCGCCAAAGGAGGATAAATTTCATGAAACGTCGTACATTCCTGCAAGCCACCGCCGGGGCGGCATTGGTCCCCGGCGCGCTGTTCGCGCAGGACAAATATCCGAGCAAACCGATCACGCTTATTTGTCCCTATGGCGCTGGCGGTAGCGCCGACAGCCGCTCGCGGCAAATCGGCAAACTCGTAGGTCAGATGCTGGGGCAGCCGATCATTATTGACAACAAGCCAGGTGCCGGTGGCAACATCGGCACCGAGGCCATTGCCAAAGCCAAGCCCGACGGCTACACCATCGGCATGGGTAACTTCGCGCCGCTGGCCGTGAACCATGCGCTGTTCAAAAAGCTCAATTTCGACCCGATCAACGACCTCGTGCCGATCATCCTGATCGAGCGCGGGCCACTCTTGCTGACGGTGCGAGCCGATTCGCCTTTCAAGACTGTGGCAGACATTGTGAAAGCGGCGAAAGCCGCTCCGGGCAAACTTTCATATGCCTCTGGTGGCATCGGTGGTACCCATCATCTCAGCGGTGCGCTGTTTGAACATCTGGCCGGGATCGAGATGATTCATGCCCCGTACAAGAGCGGTTCCGCCGCTGCCACGGACCTGCTGGGTGGTCAGGTGCAAATGATGTTTGAGCAGATGTATGTCGCCGTGCCTGGCGTTCAGGCCGGAAAAACGCGTGCGATTGCCGTCACCAGCAAAATGCGTTCGCCCATCCTGCCGAACGTACCAACGATGGCGGAGTCAGGCTTTCCAACCTTCGAAGTGCTCAACTGGCAGGGGCTCGTGGGCCCAAAAGGCATGCCAGCCGATCTTGTCAAACTGTTCAACGCCTCGGCTAACAAGGCGCTCCAGGACGAAGGTCTGCGTAAAACGATGCTTTCTCAAGGTAACGAAATCGCGGGTGGCACGCCCGAGCAGTTCGCGGCGTTGATCAAGGCGGAGATGCCGCGCTGGGGCAAAGTCGTGAAGGACGCGAAGATCGAGCCGGAATAGGCGACTGCGGTTTTTACCGCAGTTGTTTCAACAGATAAAAAGCGGGCCTTGCGGCCCGTTTTATTTGTGTCGCAGTAAGAGCGGCGAAAGCCGCGAAGGTTCTTACTGGCGAGTTTTTCGCGGCTTTCGCCGCTCCTACAAGACGAAAGACTACTTCTGTGTCATCGGCTCCAGCCCGCTCTTGCTGATGATCGGCGCGGCGGTGGTCGATGTGAAGAATTTGATCAGCGCGCGTGCCGCTTCCGGCTCTTTTGCGCCCACAACAATTCCCGCCGAGAAGAACGCCGTTTGCTGTACTTCCGGCGGCAACGGGCCGACGTAGTCGATGCCGGCAATCGGGATAAGTTCGCTTACCTGCTGCAATCCCAGCTCAGCGTCGCCACGTGCGACGATGGTACCAACGCGCTCACTCAGGATTCGCTTGCTCTTCGGCAATACCTGCTCTGCGATGCCCATTTTTTGCAGCATTTCAGTGGAAAAATAAGTGCCGCTGGCACTCGCCGAATACGCGATGGATTTCGCATCAAGCAGCGTCTTGCGGAGATTTTCCATCGTGCTGATATCTGGTTTCGGTGCACCGGAGCGAACGGCAAATCCAATCGCCGAGCGCACCAGATCGACGCGGCTGCCGGGCACTACTTTGCCCTTCTTGATCAAATCATCGAGCGCAGGGCCAGCCATAATCACGATGTCCGCCGCTTCCCCGCGTTCAAGTCGCACCGGAATCGCATCGGGCGCGTTGCCCATCGACGCGCCGTAGGCGGAGAGAACTTTGTGCCCGGTCTCTTTCTCGAACATCGGCACCAGTTCTTTGTACGGCGCTGTGAATGCACCCGAGGTCATGACGCGAATCTCCGCACTGCGCATAACAGGCGGCTGCAATGCACACGAACCGAGCAGCAGGCTGACACCTGCGGCCATTAGCAATGTGCGGCGCTTAACGAAAATCGTGAACGGCTTCAAGATGAGTTCTCCCCTTTGATTTGACGTGGCAGTGACGGCCCCGATGCTAAGCCGAAACGCTGGCGAACAACTGTCGACCTCGCGTGTAACGGTGTGCTACGTCGGAGACGTCAATTCCAGCTGAGTCAAATACAAACGCAGATCAAATTCCAGCTGCGCGTAGTCTGGCTCCATATGTCGGCAAAGTTGGTAGAAAGCCTTGTTGTGCTCGCGTTCTTTCAGATGTGCCAGCTCATGCACCACAATCATTTTCAGGAAGGCGGCAGGCGCGTCGATGAACACGCTCGCAATACGAATCTCGCGTTTGGCGACGAGCTTTGCTCCTTGCAGGCGAGATATTTGCGTGTGCGTTCCGAGCGCGTGCCGCATCACCTGTAACTTGTTATCAAACACCACTTTAGAAGGCGTGATTGCGCTCTTTATGTGCTCTGATTTAAGCGATAGCGTGTAGTCGCGCAACGCTGCGTCGGTTCGAACGGTATTCGCCTCGGGGTAGCGCTTTTGCAGCACGTCAAACACGCGGTTTTCGGCGATGAGCGCACGCACTTGCGCTAGCAGCGGCTCGGGGTATCCAGTCAGGTATTTCAGTTTATTCACGGTCGATATTCTCCGCCAGCGTGCTACGACACATAAAATTACCCTTTCGAACATTTCCCTCGACGTGCGACTCCATCGCTATTCGTCGCACAACGCTCCCATGACCTCCACTATCTCCAACACCTTCATCCCCGGCAAAGACGCGTCGCTCGAATCCACCATCGAAACGATGAAAGCGAAGCTCGCCAAGCGCGGCTTTGTGCTGAACGAATCGTCCCTGCTGCATGAGGTCGACGGCATCTGGTCGACGCACATGAAAGACAACGAGTGTCCGATGCTGTTCTCCAACGGCAAAGGCGCGACCGAGCTCGCGGCGCGCGCCAGTGCATACGGCGAATTCTTCGAGCGGCTTGGCACGCACTATTTCTGGACGCACTTTCATCTCGGCGAAACGCGCTCTAATCGACCGTTTGTGCATTACCCGCAGGAGCGCTGGTTTCCTCTGCCGAAGGGAAAAGGCAAGGGTAAAAAGTGGCCAAAGGAAATGCTCAATGCCGAGCTGCAAGCTTTCTACAATCCCGGCGACAAAATCCCGCTTGAAGTGCTGGTCGACCTGAACTCTGGCAACGTCGCACGCGGCGTCTGCACGCTGCCGTACAAGCGCCTCAAAGACGGCGCGGAAATATTCATCCCGGTCAACATCATCGGCAATCTGTACGTCAGTAATGGCATGGCGGCGGGCAACACGATGATGGAAGCGCGCACCCAAGCACTCTCCGAAATATTCGAGCGGGCGACCAAGTACCGCATCATCGCTGAAGGCCTGTGCCTGCCGGAAGTACCGGACGACGTCATCTCGCGCTTCCCGAACATCCGCGCGGGTATCGACGGGCTGCGCAACGCGGGCTTCGGCATTCTGGTGAAAGACGCGTCGCTCGGCGGCAAATACCCGGTGATGAACGTCACGTTGGTGCACCCGAAAGATCAGGGAATTTTTTCGAGCTATGGCGCACATCCGCGTTTTGAAATCGCCCTGGAGCGGGCAATGACAGAGCTGTTGCAGGGCCGCGCACTCGACTCGCTTGAAGGGTTCCCTGAGCCCGGCTTTGACATGGAAGAGATCACCGCAGTCAACAATCTCGAAATCCACTTCGTCGATTCCAGCGGCGTCATCAGCTGGAACTTCATGGGTGACACGCCGGACTTTCCGTTCGCCGACTGGAATTTCAGCACTACCACTGAGGAGGATTACAACTGGCTCGTGAACTGTATCCACGGCGAAGGCAAAGACATTTACGTCGCTGACTTCAGCGAGCAAGGTGCGTACAGCTGCCGCATTCTCGTACCGGGCATGAGCGAAATTTATCCGGTGGAAGACCTCGAATGGGAAAACAACAGCCTCGGCAACGCGCTCCGACCATCGCTCGTGCGCCTGCATGAATTGACCGAGGACGAATGCGCGAACCTGCTCGAAGAAATTCAGACCTTGAACGTCGCCGACGAGCGCCCGTTATGGGAAATTCTGGGCCTCGCGATACCGGATGGCACGCCGTGGAAACAGCTACGCATCGGGGAGTTGAAAACGCTGCTCGCACTCGCGATTGGTGACGAGGAAGAAGTGCTCGAAGGCTGTGACTGGATTCATCACTTCGCCGACCTCGCGCCCGCGCGTCGACTCGTCTATCGCTGCATCGAATCGATGCTTGAAATTGAAGATCAGGTTGAAAACTTCCGCCGCTCGCTCGTTCTCCTGTACGGCGCAGAGACGGTGCGTCAGGCGGAAGCTTTGCTCAATCGCTCCGAGCAATTCTTTGGACTGGATACGCTGGGAACGGACATGCAGGGCAGCAAGATGCATCAGACGTTGCTGGCGGCTTATGACAAGTTGTTTGTGGCGTGACCCGTCGCGTGCGAAGTTGAGCGAAGGAGCAATGTGATTTTGCGCGATCATGCCTACGCGCTCAGCAAGCGGCCTTGATCGCCTGTTCGCGAGGTCGCGCGCATTATCGTCGGCTTCGCGAAGCGTGGTGTCTCGGAAGTCTGGGGGCGGTAGTTTGTCTCATGCGTGCCGCGCTTGCTTAAGCGCTCGAAACGATCAAACAATTTTTTGCACGAACGCCGCGCTGGTTCTCTTGTGACTGCGCCATTTGGGACTCTGAATGAATAACACAAAAGATGAACCTCAAAACGAAACAGGGCCGATCAACGATCGGCCCTGTTTCTATCTGCCCTGCAGACAGAGCAATCACCTTGCCAGCATTACCTGGGCGGAGTGATTAAACGCTATTGCGCGCCGCCTTTGGCAATAGGAGTCTCCTTCATCGCGTCCATCAGCGCCTTGTGGCTGACCCATCCTTTACCTGCGTTGGCACCCATTTTCTTGTCAGCCATATTCCAGCGCATTTCCATTTCTTTCATGTATTGCTCTTTGCTGATCATGGTGTCGCCGGGCATTTTGCTGCTCATGAAGGTGTGGAATTCGAACGGCAGATTGGAGTTTGCGCTTTCGGCGTAAACGCCAGTTGCGAACAGTGCTGCGGCGGCGATTCCAATGAGGGAGAGTGTTTGCTTTTTCATGAAAGTTTCCTTTGACGTGATTGGTTGGTGGCAGGTCTGCCCGCTGTAATCGGAGTGCGTCCTGCATTGCGCCGAACGAAGGCGCTTGTGTTTGGTTTCTACTTGTAACTCGTGCTCACGACCCGATTTGCGTTGAATGCACGGTTGGCTGAAAACCAAATTTCACCAAATCAAAAGTGCAGGATCGTGTGAGAGAAGTATGCAAAGTGCACACGGCGGCGTATGTAGGACGGCGACACCAGATGGTGTCAGTAACGAGGCTAGGAGTCGCAGCGTGGCCGACACATCAATCCGCAAAAGGTAGACGCTGCGCCAACGTGTACGGCAGCCTGCTGCCAGTGCGGCTAGCGGAATTTCAGAGTCAGCGACCCATTGATCGTGGGATCGAGAGATGCCGCCTGATTGCGCACACAGATATCGATGCGCGAGTAACGCTTTCCATCAAACGCGTCGCCAGTGTCCACCAAGCGAAATTCGATGGCCTTTCCGAATCGTGCTTCAATCTCTTTTATGTGGAGCACAGCGCCATACTTCAGCGGCAAGTGCTTGTCCATTGAAACCGAAACGTACTTTGCTTTGCCTTCGAGAAAGTCCTGCAATGTGTTCAACGCGATGCCTCGGCGATCCGTGAAGCCGCCTTCCATGTGACTCGGTGCCGGGAAATAAGCTGAGCCGCGCGCGTGATGCAAATTTGCCATGATGTGCTCCGATTTTGAGCGCCAGAACCTCAAACGCCCCAGCACGTCACAAGCGTAGCGCTCACACTCCATAGAAGTGACGATTCGTAACGCAACGTAACGTCGGAACCTACGACGAAGCGCGCTCACGACGCCTGCCGAAACGAGGCGGACTACAGAGCCTGGCGGAGACGCGCGATACCCTCTTCAATCTTCGCCACATCAGCCGTTGCAAACGACAGCCGCAGCGTAGACATATCAGGATCGCGAGCGAAAAATGGCGCGCCGGGGACGAAGGCCACGAGCTTTTCTATCGCCCGCTTGGCGAAGTCGTTCGCATTACGACCTTCCGTGAGTTTGGCCCAGAAGAACATGCCGCCCTGCGGCTGGTTGAATTCAATGGCGCTGCCGATTTCGCTGCGCAGGCATTCGGCCATCACGCGGGCGCGTTCGGCGTAGGTTTTGCGCACCACGTCAAGCGCTCCTTCGAGGCGACCCATCTTGAGGTAGTGCGCGGCGGTGGCCTGCGTGAGGTTGCTGGTGTGAGCATCGCTGAATTGCTTGCACATGGTGGCGTTGGCGAGCAGCGCGGGGGGCGCGATCATCCAGCCGACGCGCAGACCCGGCGAGAGGATTTTGCTCATGCTGCCGCAGTGAGCGAGCCAGTCGCGTGAGCCGGGAATGCTGTCGCTAAGCGCGAGCATGGACGGCGGCGGTGGCGTGCCGAAATACAGCTCACCATAAGGGTCGTCTTCAACGATCAGCGTCTTTGTGCGCGCTGCGATTTCGAGAATGCGTTTGCGCCGTTCGAGCGAGAGCATCGCGCCGCTCGGGTTGCCGAAGGTGGGGATCAGATAAACGAACTTCGGTTTCAGCTCGTCGATCATCTTTTCAAGTCGGTCGACCTGCACGCCGTCAGCGTCAATCGGTACGGTATGAATGTCCGCGCCGTACAGACGGAAACATTGAATGGTCGCGAGGAAAGTGGGCGCTTCGACGATGATTTTGTCGCCGGGCGAGATCATGGTTTTGCCGATCAGATCCAGCGCCTGCTGGCTGCCGGTTGTGATAATGAGCTGCTCCGGCGTGACCGACGCGCCTTTGTTGCGCATGAACGTGGCGGCCTGTTCGCGCATCGGGCCGTAGCCTTCGGTCGCGCCGTATTGCAGTATTGCCCCCGGATTAGCGGTGAGCACCGCGTCGGCCGCCAGACGGATGCCTTCGACATCAAACAGCGCCGGATCCGGAAAGCCGCCAGCGAAGCTGATGATGCCCGGTTTGCCGAGGAGCTTGAACAGCTCGCGGATGGCGGAGGTTTCTACGTTTTGAAGGCGGTCGGCGAATTGCATGGCGCGGAGTGGGTTGCTGTGTGTTTATGGATGCTAGCCAATTGCCGGCGGGGTTGTTTTGCAGCGGCTTTTTGGAAGATGCCAGTCAGCAGCTTTTTATTCAATGCGCCATTGCATTGGGGCTGGGTTGGTAAAACGGTGTATATCGACTTTCGACGATTTACCGATTCAGCCCCAGTACAGCGGTTCGTTCACCGAAAAGCTGTATGACTGGTTGCGTCGAAAACTGCCTCCCGAGCGCAGGGCGCAGCAATGCCCGCCCTGTCAAAGCGGTTACAGCTTGGGGCGCAGCAACGTCTCGCCCGTCATTTCGGTGGGTTTCGCGAGTCCCATCATCGCCAGCAGCGTCGGCGCGATGTCGCGCAGCGCGCCGCCTTCGCGGATCGTCACGGCATCCGGGCCGACGTAGACGAGCGGGACTTTGTCGGTGGTGTGTTGCGTGTGCGCCTGATGCGACGCCGGGTCATACATTTGTTCGCAGTTGCCATGATCAGCGGTGATCAGCACTTGCGCACCGCTCGCCTTGGCCGCGAAGATCACTTGGGCGAGCGCGACGTCGAGCGCTTCCACGGCCTTGACTGCGGCGGGCAGGATGCCAGTGTGGCCGACCATGTCGCCGTTGGCGTAATTGCAAATGATGGCGGCGTATTTTTTCGATTGGATCGCATTGATGAGTTTACTCGTGACTTCTGGCGCGCTCATCTCGGGTTGCAGGTCGTACGTCTCGACCTTGGGCGACGGCACCATGATGCGGTCTTCGCCCGCATACGGTTTTTCGCGTCCGCCCGAGAAAAAGTACGTCACGTGAGCGTACTTTTCGGTCTCAGCAATGCGTAGTTGTGCGAGGCCGTTCGCCTCCAGTACCGCGCCGAGATCGTTGACGATGGCGTCGTTCCTAAACGCCACCGGCAACACGGCATAAGCATCACCGTAATGAGACAGACAGACGAAGCGTGCGAGCTTTGGCATGTGTCGCTCAAACCCGGTGAAACTCGCGTCCGTCAGCGCGGTGGTCAGCTGGCGCGCACGATCAGCGCGAAAGTTCATGAACACGACCACATCGCCGTCTTTCATGGGTGCACCGTGGCCAATGACGGTGGGCTTGACGAATTCGTCGTTTTCGTCCCTCGCATAGGCCGCTTGCAGCGCGGCCAAAGCACTGGATTCAAAGTGATCAGACGTCGCCTCCACCAGCGCGTGATACGCGGGCGCAACACGCTCCCAACGCTTGTCGCGATCCATCGCATAAAAGCGCCCGCTGACGGTGGCGATGTGTGCGCCGGTCTCATGACATACGGCCTGCATCGCCTCAATGAACGGGGCTGCGCTACGCGGTGGTGTATCCCGACCGTCGAGAAACGCATGCACTGCGATGCGCTGCACGCCGCGCGCTGCCGCCATGCGCACCATCGCGTGGATATGCCGCTCATGCGAATGCACGCCACCGGACGAGAGCAAGCCGAGCACGTGCAACGTCGAACGGTTGTTTTTCGCTGTGTCGCACGCGTCGACCAGCGCGGCGTTAGCTTGAAATTCGCCGGTTTCCAGAGCATGATCAACACGCGTCAAATCCTGATACACGACGCGGCCTGCGCCGAGATTCAGGTGACCCACTTCGGAATTTCCAAACTGGCCTTTCGGCAGGCCAACGTACTGCTCGGATGCATCAATGAGCCCGTGCGGGCATTCACGCCAGATCGCATCCCAAACGGGCTTTTTAGCGAGCGTAATCGCGTTGTCCAGCGCCGGTTCGCGATAGCCAAAGCCGTCGAGAATGATGAGGACAACCGGGCGAGCGGGCAAATTGGCGAGGGCGGCTGAAGCGGGCATAAGTGCAATCGAAAAGAAGCAACGCGGAGCGCAGGACTGGAAATAACGCAGAAACACCTAAAATTCTAGGCTTCCGGAGGTTTCCAGCCTCCAGCTATCGCAAAGTCCAACTCACCCATGCAATTTCTTTATACCAACTGGATGCTCGTCCTGATCATGTTCATGTCGGGCATCATGCTGCTTTATCCGCTGATCCAGCGCCGCACGTCCGGCATGGCTGAGGTCGGCAATGTGCGCCTGACGCATCTCTTGAACCGTGAGGATGCCGTAGTGATAGATATCCGCGAAGGACGCGATCTGGGCGACAAAAAAATCATTGGTGCTATTCATATTCCGCTATCGCAGATCAAGGATCGTGCCGCGACGCTCACCCTTGACAAGTCGAAACCCGTGGTCGTGTACGACGCTCGCGGCCAGCGTGCAACGATGGCCGGCGGGGCCTTGAAAGCAGCGGGCTTCACCCAACTCTACAGCCTGAATGGCGGTTTCAAGGCATGGGCCGAAGCTGGCCTTCCCGTAGAAAAGGTTTAGAGAAAGGCACCTCAAAATTTCATTTTGGGGGATGTAGTGTTAGGCGCGGGGCGCGCAGCAACCTTCGCTCCCCCTCTCGTACGTGAGCTCATTTGTCAAAATTGCGAGCACTCCGCAACGACACAATGCGCCCCGCAAATTAAATTTTTAGGTGGCTTCATGGCTAAAGTATTGATGTATTCCACGGGTGTATGCCCTTACTGCATTCAGGCCGAGCGCCTGCTTACGGCGAAAGGCGTCACCGCCATCGACAAGATTCGTGTTGATTTGCAACCTGATCAGCGCGCCATCATGATGGAGAAAACCGGTCGCCGCACGGTACCGCAGATCTACATTGGCGACACCCATGTCGGCGGCTTTGACGACTTGTCCGCGCTAGACCGCGCGGGCGGGCTCGACACGCTGCTTGCGGCCTGACTCGCCGTTTCCCCTAATTTCTCCGATTTCCAGCCCGGCTAAAATTCCGGGTTGATTCCGTTAATCTATAAGTACCCGAAAGCACACTATGTCCGACGCTCCAGCACAAGAACAACAAGACCCGAACGCCCCGCACTTTTCGATTGAAAAGATTTACCTGAAGGATTTGTCGGTCGAAAACCCGAACGCCCCGCAGGCTTACCTGTGGCGCGAATCGCCCACCGTTGAAATCGGTCTGGAGCAGGATCAGGGCACGATTGAAGACGGTTTTCACACCGTTACGGTCAAAGTCACGGTCACCGCCACCATCGCCGACAAGACGATGTTCCTGGTCGAAGCGGCAATGGGTGGTATTTTTCAGATTCGCAACATTCCTGACCCTGAGTTGCAGCCTTTGCTCGGCGTTCACTGCGCCAACATCATTTTCCCGTATGTTCGCGAACTGATCTCGGACGCAGTACAGCGCATGGGCTTTCCAGCGATTTATCTGCAACCCATCAACTTCGAAGCGCTCTATCAGGCGCGCATTCAACAGCAGCTCGAGCAGGCCGCTGCCACCAAGCAGTAAGGAAGTTGCGATGAACCGCATGCCGCACTTCACTCGCCTTTCAGGTTTGGTTTTCGCAAGCTTGCTGGGGGCGGTGGGCGCGGTTGGTGCGGCGCACGCTGATTTCCGGCAGACCACCGACAACGCGACGGTCGCCTACGAAGGCCCTTCGGCCAAGGCGACCAGGCAGTTCATCTATTCGCGCGGCACACCCGTCGAAGTGGTCGTCAGCATCGAAGGCTGGGTCAAGGTTCGCGATGCGTCCGGCGCGCTCGTCTGGATGGAACGCAAGGCGCTCGGCGAGCGCAGCAACGTGCAAGTGAAGTCGGCGGTTGCCGACATTTACACCGCCCCTGATGCTGCCAGCCCGATCGTCTTCCGCGCTGATAGCGGCGTGCTACTGCAAATCGTCACGCCACAACCAGCCAACGCGGGCGCTTGGGCACAAGTGCACCATCGCGACGGTCAGACCGGGTTCGTGCGACTGGATTCGGTGTTCGGGCTTTAGCGCCAGCGGATCCCGTAAGACGATTCTTCTCATAGTCCGCGCCGTTCGTGTCGCGGGCTTTCTCAATAGACATTTTTCTCGCGGCGGCGTAAAACCGAAGTGTGCGCATTGTTGCGCCGTTTATCCATGACCTCAGGAGGTTTTATGTCTGTAGCCCGTGTCACAGAAATTACTGCATCATCTAGCAAGAGCTTTGAAGACGCACTCAATGTCGGCATCGCCCGCGCCTGCGAGACGCTCAAAAACGTCGAAGGCGCCTGGGTACAAGATCAGAAGGTGATCATCAAAGGCGGCAAGATCGTCGAATACCGCGTGAATATGAAAGTCACGTTCATCCTCGCTGAGTAAGCGGACACGCGACGATTATCCAATCGACGACACAACTATAAAAATGAAAAGCCCGCTTCGCCGGGCCGCAATAAAAAAGGCCCGCGCAAGGCGGGCCTGAGGGGATCACGAGAAGTGCACGCGGGGGCGACCGGGGGAGGAAAACACCCCCGCGTGGTCAGACAATAAGTCGAGCAGCGGACACACGATCACCCAGCGCGGCAAGCTCGCGAAGCGCCTTGCTCTCGCCGTCGTCGGCTAAAGCGCCGGATGCGGGAGCAACGGGCTCCTGAGCTCTGTTTTGAGCAAACTCATAAGCGTGGGGTGAAAACATATCCATAGCGTTCCTTATCAGTGACGGACTCCTATAGCGGCTTCCGTGCCATTCAGATAAATAGACGTAGTTTCAATGACTTAAGTGACATTCCATGTGAAAAATTCCTCAAATGGCAGTTTTTCGGTGATTTGGACTGTGTTTTTGTCGGCCTGCCGCGACACTCTGGCACTGTCATAAAGCTAAGTCTTTGATTTAAATGAATTAATTCCGTCTCAAAGTGGCGACACGAAAACCTATGCGTTGCCAGTAGGTTTCGCAGTCCAGATTTCAGGTAACAAGTGTTTACAAAGCGTTCAGCGTGAACCGCCACTAGAAGTCCTCGTCATCGCGCATCATTACGTTGCAGACAAAGCGCGTCCCCTGAACGCTCGTTGTCCGCAAAATTTGACCAAGAAAGAACGCTTATGATTGCAGCGCAAATCGCAAAAGCCGCAGCGAATAAAGTCCAGTCTCACTACTGGTTGTGGTTGACCTTAAGCGTTTTCGTTCTGCTGATCGTCGTGGGCACGGCCCCGGCCAATGCGCAAACACCGGGCACGCCGATGGGTTTTGACGAAGCCCGTCATTTGCTCAACCGCACGAGCTTTGCGGCGCAAGTCAGCGAGATCGAAGAGTTCGCCAAGCTCACGCGTGCGCAGGCTGTGGATCGTCTGCTGGCGGAGACAAGACGACAGGCGAGCTATCCCGCACCGGCCTGGGCGAACACTTATGAGCGCATTTACCGCCCGGAGATGTCGCAGGAAGAGCGCATGAAAGCGAACCGTCGGGAATTAGTCGAGCGCGGCCTGGAGCTTCGTACATGGTGGGTCGCCGAAATGCTGTCGACGCCGTCGCCGCTGACCGAGCGCCTGACGCTCTTCTGGCACAACCATTTCGCCACCTCGCAACAAAAGTCACGCTCCGCCACGCTGATGTATCGCCAGAATGTGCTGTTCCGCAAATACGCGACCGGCAATTTCGCGGCGATGCTGCGCGAGGTCGGCAAAGACCCGGCGATGCTGATCTATCTGGACGGCGCGCAAAACCGCAAAGGCGCGCCGAATGAGAATTTCGCGCGTGAGGTCATGGAGCTGTTCACGCTCGGCGAAGGCCACTACACCGAGCAGGACGTGAAGGAAGCGGCGCGTGCTTTCACCGGATGGAGCATCGACGGCGACAGCGGCGCGTTCCGCTTCCGTCGTGCAATCCATGATGACGGCGTGAAAAAAGTGCTCGGGCAGGAAGGTCGGTTCAACGGCGACGACATGATCACGCTGCTGTTGCAACAGCCCGCCACCAGCGAGTTCATCGTTGGCAAGATGTGGCGCGAATTTGTGTCGCCGGATGCCAACAACCCGGCCAACGTCGCCGCCGTGAAGAAACTGGCCAGTGACTGGCGCGCGGCGAATTACGAAATCAAACCATTACTCCGTGAAATGCTGCTGTCTGACGCGTTCTGGGCTCCGGAGAATCGCGCCGTACTGGTGAAATCGCCGGTGGATCTGGTAATCGGCTCGCTGCGCCAATTCCGGTTTTCAGTCGAAGATCCTGCGCCGTTCGCCATCATCTTGCGCCAGCTTGGGCAGGATTTATTCAACCCACCGAACGTCAAAGGCTGGCCGGGTGGCGAAGCCTGGCTCAACACATCCACACTACTAGCACGCAAAGGTTTTTTGAATCGGCTGTTCCGGGCGGATGAAATGGTTAAACCACCCGTCGTTACTGCCGCGACGAACACGTCCGCCGCAGATCCGAAGCCAACCAGCGAGCCGATGGGCAACTCTATGGCCATGACGGGCCAAAGCGCTGCTCAACTTATGGACAAGGACTTGGTTGGTGCCGGACGTCAGCGCGCGCAAATGCGTCTGGCTGCCCGGCGCGAACAGGGCAGCGTCGACAACACGATGACGCCCGCCGCGCTGCCAGCCTTCGGCGTCGCCAACCAGTTGCGCGGGCAGTATTTTTTCAGCGCCGAGCAGTGGTTTGCGCAACAACCGAAGCAGCGAGAAATGAACGACAACATCATCTGGCGCACCGTCCTCGCGGGACCGCCGGTGCAAGCGGCGAAGGACGTACCGCCCACACTCGTCGGCCTGCGCAGCCTCGCGCTTGATCCGATGTATCAACTCAAGTAGTAAGGTCAGATCATGATGAACCGCAGAAATTTTTTGACCACCGTCGGCGCTGGCGTTGGTGTGATGGCGTTGCCCACCTTCCCGACGTTTGCGCAATCCACCTTTCCAGGCGGCTACAAGCGCCTGCTGATTCTGGTGGAGCTAAGGGGCGCGAATGACGGCCTGAATACTTTCATTCCGTACGGCGATGAGGCGTACGCCGCGTTGCGCCCCACCATCGGCATCAAGCGCGATCAGGTGCTGCAGGTTTCCGACAAATTCGGCCTGCATCCCGCGCTCGACACGCTGATGCCGATCTGGAACAAGGGCGAAATGGCGGCGGTTACCGGTCTCGGCTATCCGCAGCCGAATCTGTCGCATTTCCGCTCGATTGAGATTTGGGACACGGGGTCGAACTCCAACCAGTATTTGAACGAAGGCTGGCTGGCACGCGCGTTCGATTCGGTCGCGCCGCCGAAATCATTTGTTGCCGATGGCGTCGCGATTGGTGGCGGCGATCTCGGCCCGTTTGCGGGCGGCGCGATGGGTTCGCGCGCCTTGTCCATCGCCTCCACCGACGCGTTTTTGCGCCAGGCCAAGCTCGCCGATCCGCATGGCCGTGCCAGCAATTCGGCGCTGCAACACATTCTGAAAATTGAAGGCGAAGCGCAATCCGCCGCGCTCAACATTGACCCTAAAGTCACGCTGAAAACCGAATTCCCGACGCACGCCTTCGGTCAGCAGGTGAAGACCGCCATGCAGGTGGTTGCCGCCTCTCCGGGCGTCGCCGCGCTGCGCGTGGGCCTCGGCTCGTTCGACACCCATCAGGGCCAGCTCGGCACGCAAGCGGGCCTGCTCAAACAGCTCGGTGAAGGCATCAAAGCGATCAAAGATGCCAGCGTCGAGCTTGGTCGCTGGCAGGACGCAGTCGTCGTCACCTACTGCGAATTCGGCCGCCGCGCTAAAGAAAACCAAAGCGCCGGCACCGACCACGGTACCGCCAACACCCAGTTCGTCCTCGGCGGCGCAGTCAAAGGCGGCATCAAAGGCACGCATCCGTCCCTCACGCAATTGACCGGCGAGGGCAACTTCGTGCACAGCGCGGACTACCGCTCGCTGTACGCGAGTTTGCTGCGCGACTGGTGGGGATTTTCAGGCGCTCAGAGCGAAAAAGTTCTGGGCGGGAAGTACGGTTCGATTCCGTTGTTTGCTTAACAGCTTTTTGCTGTAGCTCTTATTTAATAAGGGCTAACAGCCGATTAGGGCGAAAGTCGATCTCAGATTGGCAAAGCCACCTCAAAACGACGTCATTCTCGCCTCAAGCGGGAATCCAGAAAGGTTGCGAAGGCAGGCGCGCTGGCACTCGTCATGGTGCGCCACCATCTGGATCCCCGGCTGTAGCCGAGGATGACGCCAAACTAGGAAATCTTTTTGCGCCCCTTAGACTCCGGCGGAAAGCGAAACCAGACGGCCACCACCAGTGCGCCGAATATCGTGTAAGTGAGCACAAATACCCACGGCGGTGCAGCGTAGAAAAGGAGTCCCTGCAACCAATGCCCGATAAAGCTCTCGCTGTAAGCCGTCGCAACACCGGCGCCAGCCTGCGCCCGTAGCCAAAACTCCAGCGTCGTTAGCGGACACGTAATCCCCAGCCAAGCCTCAGCCACAACCATCGCGATAGCCGCCAGATGCAAGAACCGAAGCCAAAGCGCATTGACCCAGCGCCAGCCGTTGAGATTGCCGACGATGATGAGGATCAGGCCGCCGACTACGAATAGCACGATGGCGAAGTGCAGGGCGAGGATGGCGTCGGCTAGGAATTGCATGAGACGGGTGCGCGCATTGAGCGCTAGCAGTTCGGCGTCTGCTGACGAACAAAATCATCCACCTCTTTTGCGCAGTAGTTCGCTGCATTTACGTAAAACTCCTTTCGCGCCAACGTTACAGCCGCAAGGAATTGACGCAGTTCGTTGATGTATCCAACGACGCTCGCTGCAGAATCGAGCAATGCCTCCGGCAGATGATGGCAAGAGAATTGAATTGAGTGAAGGCGCTCTTGAGCTACGCGCTCGTCCACAAACTCGTCGTTCGGCACTAAATCGTAAGCAATTTTGAGAAGTTCCCTTGCCGAAGGAAGCTCTGGAAGGTAGTTTTTCATGGGCAACAGCGCGAGCCATACATTCGCATAGGCATCGTCGGGATGCGCTCGACGCTGCTCCAGAAGCGTTGGAATCGCAATTTCTTCCAATAGCTCGTGTGGAAGTCCCGGGACAGGAGATGTACCTGCGGTCCGATCAGTGTGATCAACGGTACGGCAAATCGAATAGATCAAGTCGAGACGACCGCTGTGACTGTCAAGCTTCAATTTGCCTATTAGTGGTCGCAGATAGCTATGAACGGCGGTCAGTCGTTCAGCATTTGCCAAGCTGGAGAGATAACCGGAGTACAGAGGAAAGCGCCGCACAAGGGAAGCATCAGAACTCCATCTTACGAGGAATTCCTTAATCTCTGAAACGCGGTGAGGGTGCATACGCCGAAGGTAATTTATCCACCCGCTTTTTATGGCACGTGGCGAGAAAACGGTCGAATTTTGCTCAAGTCGGTTATTTAAATTTGCGAAATAGACTGCATGCGTAATGGATGTAAAATACATGCAAAACTTCTATCAATTGATGACCATGCCCGCCATCAGCATCCGCGACATCCCAGCACCGCTTTACGAAGTCTTGCGCAACAAAGCTGCTGAAAACCATCGCTCTTTGAACAAAGAAGTGATCGTGGCGCTGACGGCGCACGTTAGCGCAGGCGGCGCTTTGCCTTCGGTGAGCGCAGCAGAACGGCTAGCGAAAATGCAGAAAATTCTGGGCGCTGCGCCGCGCATCGACAAGCGCAGCAAGTCCTACCGTACCAAGGAAGAGGACATTCTGGGCTACGGTGTGAGCGGGCTTTTGAGTAGCGGTACACGCCGGTGAGTGTGATCGCCATTGATACGTCGGCGCTCATCGCGGTGATCCTCGACGAGCCTGATGCTTCGTCGATCATGTCGGTGATTGCGGCGCAGGACCGCGTGCTGCTCACGGCGGCGAACTGGTTGGAAACGCAAATCGTAGTCTCCGTGCGTGCGCGCGAGCGGCTGGGCACGTTGCATGCGCTGATGGACGCGATCCCGCATGAGATCGTGCCGGTCACGGCGGCGCTGGCGGACGCGACCTTCATCGCGTTCACGCGCTACGGCAAAGGCCAGCATCCTGCGGCGCTCAATTTCGGCGACTGCTTTTCCTATGCGTTAGCGCGCGTGAGAGCCATACCGCTCTTGTTCAAGGGCGACGATTTTTCGCGGACTGACGTGCAGACTGCGGTGTAAGCATTACGCCAACGGCAACCTCAACCGTGCAATCGTCCCAGCACCAGCCCTCGGCAGCAAGTCAAAGCTGCCGCCATGCCATTGCGCCAACCGCTCCACAAGGGCCAACCCCAAACCTGCCCCCATTGAGCCGCCGCGCGCCTGATCGCCACGCACGAAGGGCTGCTTGAGGCGCTCCACATCAGCGGCGGCGACGCCTTCACCCGCGTCGAGAACGTCAATTTCGGCGACCACGCCATCGCGGATAAGCACTAACTCGACCGGTGGCTTGCCGTAACGATGCGCGTTTTCAATCAAGTTCATAAGCATGCGCTCGAACGCTGCAGGGAAGGTGTTGACGCAGATCGCGTCTTCGCCGGCCGCCCATTGCACGGGCAGCGATCGCGACTCGGCCTTTCTGGCAACAGCGCTCAGCGATTCGCGAAGGTCAATCCGGATCGGTGACTCTTTCGGATTGCCCCGCGCGAAGTCCAGAAACTGGGTGACGATGCGATCAATTTCGTCGATATCGGCCGCCATTTCGCTGCGGCTTTGCGGGTCGCTAACTGCCATTTCTCCAGCCAGTCGCAGGCGTGTGAGCGGCGTGCGAATGTCGTGCGAAATGCCGGCGAGCATGGTGCTGCGATCACGCTCCAGGCGTTCCAGATTGGCGGCCATTCGGTTGACGTTACGCGCAACGCGGGCGATCTCGGTCGGGCCATCTTCGGGCAGCGGATCAGGACGTTTGCCAACGGCAACTTTGTCGACGGCATCCGCCAAATCCGCGAGTGGCCGCGACAAACGTCGGGCAAACCAGAGCGTTGCGGCCAGCAGGACGATCAACACACCGCCGAGCGTCACCAGGAGGCGCATCGGCACCTCGCCCGCCTCAACATTGCGGATGGGAATGCCTGCCCAGACGGCGCGCGCGCCCTGCTCACCGAGCTTGAGTCTGATCCAGACGACGGGTTGATCGAGTCGCATGCCGAGGCGAATTTCCGTGTCATGGCCCAGTTGTTCTTGCAGTTTTTCCACCAGCGGAGCGAGCGCGGGGCCACGCGGCACTTGTCCGATTTCCGGGCGACGGTCCGTGGGGATCAACATCACACCATATTCACGCCCGAGACGCTGCAACGGCTGGGCAGGCCGCCCGGTGCTTTCGTCAACAGCCACCTTGGCAAGCGTCGCGCGCAAGGCCTCGATCTGTGCCATCTTAGCTTCGGTGAAATTGCGAGCGATCAGCGTAGCGCGATCCTGTCGGAACAGAAGGATCATCGCGAGCACGGCAACGGCAAGCGCGATCATCAGGAGCGACGCGAGTCGCCAGAACAGCGTCTTAGGCATCGACAACCGCCTGATCGGGCACAAACACGTAGCCGCGTCCCCACACGGTCTGGATGTAGCGCGGCTTTGCGGCATCGGGTTCAACAAGTTTGCGTAAGCGCGAAACTTGCACGTCTACGGCGCGATCAAACACCTCATGTTCTTTGCCGCGCGCGAGCATTGAGAGCCGTTCACGCGTCAGCGGTTCGTGCGGGTGTGTGACGAAGACTTTGAGCATCGCGAATTCGCTGGTGGTGAGGTCCTGCGCTTCACCTTTTCGCGTCAGCACGCGGGTCGAAAAATTGACCTCGCAATCACCAAATGCAATCGGCAGATCGGTCGGCAACGGCGCACCCGGTGAAACCTCCGCCGCACGGCGCAGCACGGCGTGAATGCGCGCGACGAGCTCCCTTGGGTTGAACGGTTTACCAAGATAGTCATCGGCTCCGGCATCAAGCCCGTCGATGCGTTCGTCGTCCTCACCCTTGGCGGTGAGCATGATGACAGGTGTACGATCCCCAGCGGCACGGAGGCGCTTGCACACCGAGAGCCCATCTTCATGCGGCATCATCCAGTCGAGCACGATCAGGTGCGGCGGATCGCGCTCCAGCCGCCGCGACAAATCGCGCGCGTCGGCCAGCGCCGATACACGGAAGCCCTGCTCTGCAAGAAAGCGCTGAAGTAGTTCGCGCAGGCGCTGGTCGTCATCGACGACAAGAATGTGATGACTGGGAGCATTCATGTTGGAAACATAACAGACGCCCCAACCTGTCGAGGCTGGCAATTACAACTGTTTACAAAACCGTCCGCGTGTTGCGGCGAACCGTAAGCAAAATTCATCGTCAAACTGTCGTCACTTTTCCGGAGTACATCATGAAACCTTTAAAAAGCGTGGGCCGAATCGTAGCTATGCTGGTTCCGTTCATCCTTAGCGCGTCGCTGCCGACAATATCTCAGGCCGCGCCCCCCGGTATGCCGGAAATTGGCCTGCCGTTTGGCAATCATTTCGCCGCCATGAAGGCGAAGCTCAACCTGAACGCGACGCAGGATGCGCAATATTCGGTCGCATCACAGGCCACAATCAAAGCGATTGAGGCCGCCCGTCAGGCGCGCACAGTCTCTGCGGCGACTGCCAAAGCGGAGCTTGCCAAAGCTGACCCGGATTTCGGGCGCCTTCTGACGCTTAGGGAAGAAGCACAAGCTGCAACCGCCAGCGAGCGAAAAACCGCTATTTCGGAATGGGTCAGGTTCACCCAATTGCTGACTACGGAACAAAAAGCACTGATCAAAGGTCAACTCCTCGACCGCGTCTCTCGCGCAGACGAAATGCGTGAGAAGTTTCGCCAGCGGCACGGCGGGTAGCTCCCGCTTTGTCACAAACGGATTTGTTGCGGTCGTGACTTGTTACGGTTAATACGAATGCTCATGCCTGACACCCAGCCCCGGCTTGCCTCGGCTGGGTTTTTTATGGCGCGATTGCTGCGCGCTAAACACCGTTTTGCAAAACGTCGTCATATTCACGCGTGGCGCAGCGCTTGACAAGCCTTTGCAATGCCATTAATATGACATCCGCATACTCAGACTTCTCTTCTAGTGTGTACCTTTGAGACCACCCCTCGATACACCTCCGGTCTTATCAGGTCTCTCAGGACTACGGCCCGCGTCTCGCGGGCCTTTTTTTGCCTGTTGTTTCTGGAAATTGGCTTATCCGCCCAGCGCTTTAATCAGCGCCACGCTCGCCGAAAACTGCTCGCTGCGAAGACCCAGCTCGGTTCGTCGCGCGCTGTATTCCGCAGCCTGCGCGGTCGCCACGCTCAGGAAACTCACAGTGCCCGCTTTGTATTGATTCAGCGAAATCGTCAGCGCTTCTTGCGCGGCTTGCACCGCCTGTTGTTGCACAACCCGCTCTTCATCAAGGATACGCAGCGTGGCAAGGTTGTCCTCAACCTCCTGGATCGCGCTGAGAATAGTTTGTCGGTATGCGGCGACCGTCTGATCGTACGACGCCTGCGCTTGAGCTTTCGATGCGTCGCGCGCGCCGCCGTCAAACAGCGACAGGGCAAGCGCCGGGCCGACCGACCAGAAGCGATTGGGCAACGAAAATAAATCGGCTAATGTGGTCCCGCGTTGACCGAGCGAACCCGACAGCGAAATGGTCGGGTAATACGCCGCAACTGCAATGCCAATTTGTGCGTTTGCAGCAGCCATTCGCCGCTCAGCAGCAGCGATGTCGGGGCGGCGTTGCAGCAACTCCGACGGCATTGATGCAGCCACCGTTGGTAGCGTCAGCGGATAGCCATCGACTCGGCTAACGGTCAGCTCACTCGGTGGTCTTCCGGTCAGCACCGCGATGGCGTGCTCAAGCGTTGCTCGCTGGGAACCGGTATCAATCAACTGCGCCTGCGAACTGAGCAACTGCGACTGCGCTTGCGCAACGTCGGACTTGGCGACGACACCTGCTTCGTAGCGATTTTGGGTGAGTTGCAGCGAGCGCTGATAAGCCGCCACGCTGTCTTCGAGCAAGCCGCGTTGAACATCGAGCGCGCGCAGCGCGCCGTAGTTCGTCGCGAGCTGCGCTTGCAGGCTGAGTGTCGTAGCGGCGAGGTCGGACGCGCTGGCAGCGGCGCTAGCGTCGCCCGATTCGATGGAGCGACGCACGCGGCCCCACAAATCAAGCTCCCAATTTGCCGAGAGGCCAGCACTCAGGGATTGCGACGTTGTGCGAACACCGTTGGCGGCTTGCGATGATCGCGTGGCCGATGCGTTGGTGCCAAGCGTCGGGAAGCGCGCTGCCTGAGCCTGTTGCGTCGCGGCGATTGCCTGTCGGTATTTTGCTTCGGCCTGAGCGACGTTTTGATTCGCTTGCGCGACTTGCACCATCAATGCGTCGAGCTTCGGATCGGCGAAGGATTTCCACCAATCGGCGGCGGAAACTGTCGTGGTCGAAGCCGGTTTCAGCAGCGCGTTGGCTAGTGCGGCGGCCTCTTTGTATTGCGACGGAAGCTCGCGAGCAGTGCCGCCCGTCGTAGAAGCGGACAATGGTTCGGGTCGCTGATAATTCGGGCCAAGTGGCGCACAAGCCGACAACACCGCCAAAGTTAAAACGCTCGCTGTTGTGCGAACCGCAACAGTCGAAATCATGCCGGAACTCCTTGTTCGATCACGCCATTTTTTGGCGATGAAGGTTTGCGTCGCATCACGCGGTTACGCAGTCGATCCAGCGACAGATAAACGACAGGCGTAGTGTAGAGGGTGATGAGTTGGCTCAACAACAGGCCACCGACGATGGACACGCCGAGCGGCTGCCGCAGCTCGGCACCATCGCCCGAGCCGAGGGCCAGCGGCAATGCGCCAAACAACGC
The DNA here is from genome assembly GCA_025354165.1 of Burkholderiales bacterium. Classification (GTDB taxonomy): domain Bacteria; phylum Pseudomonadota; class Gammaproteobacteria; order Burkholderiales; family Casimicrobiaceae; genus Casimicrobium. The sequence goes on from JANXNI010000032.1 coordinate 230,333, forward strand.
AGCGATAGTCGTCATCATGATCGGACGGAAGCGTAGCAAGCAGGCACGATAAATCGCTTCGCGCGGATCAAGGCCGTCGCGACGCTCGGTCTCAATGGCCACGTCGATCATCATGATCGCGTTTTTCTTGACGATACCGATCAGCAGGAACACGCCGATCAGCGCGATGATGCTGAACTCCATTTTGAACATCATGAGCGCGAGCACTGCGCCGATGCCCGCCGACGGGAGCGTCGACAAAATCGTGACCGGGTGCACAAGGCTTTCGTAGAGCATGCCAAGCACCAGATAAATCGTGATCAGCGCGGCGAGAATCAGCATCGGTTGACTACCGAGCGACTGCTGAAAAATCTTGGCCCCGCCCTGAAAACTTGCCGAGATTCCAGTGGGTACGCCGATCTTCGCGAGCGCCGCGTCGATAGCAATCGTCGCCTGACCAATCGACACATTAGGCGCCAGATTAAACGACACCGTACTAGCTGCAAACTGCCCCTGATGATTCACTGCGAGCGGCGTACTGGTCGGCGCGACGGTCGCGACTTGCGACAACGGAATCTGCTTGCCTCCGCTGCCCGTCACGTAGAGCGACTTCAGCGATTCAGCGTCCTGCAGATAGCGCGAATCCGCTTCCAGCACCACGCGATATTGATTCAACGCTTCGTAAATGGTCGCGACCAATCGTTGGCCGTAAGCGTCATTCAGTGTCGCGTCAATACTGCGAACGGAAACACCGAGGCGCGCCGCCGCGTCTCGATCAATCAGCAGAGACGTTTGCAACCCTTTGTCCTGCGCATCGGTGTTGACATCGGTGAGTTCTGACAGATTGCTAAGCGTGGCGCGGATGCCGGGCTCCCAGGTTCGCAGGAGATTCAAATCGTCAGATTGCAACGTGTACTGAAACTGTGCGTTGCTCGAGCGTCCTCCGACACGCAGATCTTGCGCCGACTGAAGGAACAGCGATGCCCCGGCGATACGCGCCAGCTGCGGGCGCAAGCGATTGCTGATTTCGTCAGCCGTGACGCCACGCTCTTTAAGTGGCTTGAGCACAACGAACATGAATGCCGAATTGCGCTGTCCGCCACCCGTAAATGCCGTGACATTCGCGACACCCGGGTCGCTCTTCACGATCTCAACGAACTGCGTGACCTTGGTACTCATCGACTGGAATGAGGTCGCCTGATCGGCCTGCACATTGCCGATCATCAGGCCTGTATCCTGCTGCGGAAAGAAGCCCTTGGGCACGATGGTGTACAGATAAATATTGCCGCCAATCGTCGCAAAAAATACAAGCAGCAATAGCGCAGGGTGATTCAGCGCCCAGCCCAGTGAGCGCGCGTAGCCACGATGCACATAGCCAAAAAAACCGCGCCGTTCAGCGGCGCTGTCTTCTGCCACTGGTTTGTCCTTCGAACGTTTGAGCCAGCGCGCACAGAGCATTGGCGTGATGGTCAGAGAAACAACCAGCGAGACGAGAATGGCCACGGATAAAGTGATGGCGAATTCGCGAAACAGCCGACCGATAATGCCGCCCATCGCAAGGATCGGAATGAACACGGCGATTAGCGAAATGCTCATCGACAATACGGTGAAGCCAACCTCTTTTGCACCGCGCAGTGCAGCGGCAACCGGCTCCATGCCTTCCTCGATATGGCGCATGATGTTTTCGAGCACCACGATTGCGTCATCCACGACGAATCCCGTCGCAATCGTCAATGCCATCAACGAGAGATTGTTCAGGCTGTAGCCCAGCAAATACATCGCGATGAAGGTGCCGAGGAGCGACACCGGCACGGCAATCGCCGGGATCAACGTGGCGCGACCACTACGCAGAAATGCAAAAACGACGAGCACCACGAGCCCAATGGAAATCGCAAGTGCTCGCTCAACCTCGCGCAGCGACGCACGAATGGTCGTGGTGCGCTCCATGACTACTTTCATGTCAATCGCCGCTGGGATCGTCGCCTGAAGTCTCGGCAGCAAGGCGTTTACGCGCGCCACCGTTTCCAGAATGTTGGCACCAGGCTGTCGATAAATGACCAACTGCACCGAAGGCTCACCGTTGGTCAATCCCATATTGCGCGCGTCCTGCACGCCATCGGTCACTTTGGCAATATCGCCCAGCCGAAGCGCCGCGTTGTTCTTCCAGCTAACGACGAGCGGCACATATTCTGAAGCGCGCTTCGCCTGATCATTCGCCGCGATTTGCCACTGTTTGTCACCGACTTCGACTACACCTTTCGGCCGGTTCACATTGTTGTTGGCAATGGCCGTCCTTACGTCTTCCAGCGCGACACCGGCAGCGGCAACGCTGGGCAAGTCCAGCGCGACGCGCACCGCTGGTAAGGCACCACCACCGACGTTGACGTTGCCGACGCCTTCAATCTGCGAGATGCGCTGCGCGAGCACGGTGGAGGCTGCGTCGTACATCTGGCCGCGTGTGAGTGACTGCGACGTCAACGATAAAATCATCACGGGCGAATCGGCGGGATTAACCTTGCGATAGACCGGATTGCCGGGCAGACTGCTCGGCAATGTGACGCGTGCAGCGTTGATCGCTGCCTGCACTTCACGAGCGGCGCTATCGATATTTTTTCCGAGGTCGAATTGCAGCGTGACACGTGTCGACGACAGCGAGCTGGAAGAAGTAATTTCGTTCACACCCGCTATCGTTCCCAGCGCACGCTCAAGCGGCGTCGCTACCGTCGCTGCCATCGTTTCCGGACTAGCACCAGGCAGATTTGCTGTCACCGTGATGACTGGAAATTCGACCTGTGGTAGCGGCGCTACGGGCATCAAAAAATAGGCCAACGCGCCCGCAATCGCGACCCCAAGCGTCAACAGCGTTGTCGCAACCGGGCGAGCGATGAAGGGCTGACTGAGGTTCATGGCGCTTGCACTGCGGGCTGATTGAACTTGCCACGATTCCCGAAGCGTCGTGCGAGTCGGTCAAACTGAAGATAAATCACCGGCGTTGTGAACAGCGTTAGCACCTGACTCACCAGCAGTCCACCGACCATCGTCCAGCCCAGCGGATGACGCAACTCGCTACCCATACCGGTGCCGATCATCAATGGCAACGCACTCAATAACGCAGCCATCGTCGTCATCAAAATCGGACGCAATCGAAGCAGGCACGATTGCCTGATCGCGTCGTACGGCGTCTTGCCTTCTTCGCGCTCGGCCGCGAGCGCAAAGTCGATCATCATGATCGCGTTCTTCTTCACGATACCAATCAGCAGCACGATGCCGATGATGGCGATCACGCTCAGATCGTTGCCGGAAATGATCAAAGCCAGTAGCGCGCCAATGCCCGCTGACGGCAATGTCGACAGAATCGTGATTGGATGAATGTAGCTTTCGTAGAGCACACCGAGCACGATGTACATCGTCACAATCGCAGCAAGAATCAGCCAGATCTGGTTTTGTAGCGCAGCGCGAAACGCGAGTGTTGCGCCCTGAAACTGGGTGCGAATGCTGGCGGGCATCATGAGCGCAGTTTGTGCGGCATCAATAGCTTTCACTGCCTCACCGAGCGAGACACCTTTTGTCACGTTGAACGAAACCGTGGTCGCCGGGAACTGGTTGAGCTTGTTGATTTGCAGCTCGGCCGGTCGCTCAATCACACGGGCGATGGACGCCAGCGGCACTTGCGACGTCACGCCGTTGGTGGTGCCGGGTACATAGAGTTGCGAAATGATTTGCGGCCCGGTGCTGGCCACGTCCGCCGCACCAAAGGCATCGGTGGACTTCTGCACTTCAAGCACCACGCGGTACTGGCTGGCCTGCGTGAAAATCGTGGAGATCAGGCGCTGCCCGTAGGCGTTGTACAGAGCGTTGTTGATCGCCGCGACGGTGACACCGACGCGTGACGCTGCGTCGCGATCAATTTCGACGTAGGCCTGCAAACCGTTGCGCTGAAGCTCGGTGGACACATCGGTGAGCTGCGGCAGTTGCTGCAAGCGCTCGACAAGCTTCGGCGTCCAAACGCCCAGCGCGACGGGATCGGTGCTGTCGAGCGTGAACTGATACTGCGTTTTGCTCACGCGGTCTTCAATGGTCAGATCCTGAACCGGTTGCATGGACAGCGTGATGCCATCCACATTTCTGGCACGATCCAGAAGTCGGTCAATCAACGCACTGGCGCGAAGTCGCCCCGATTCCAGTGGCTGCAATTCGATCATCAGGCGGCCATTGTTGATCGTTGTATTGACACCGTCGACGCCAATAATCGATGAGATGCTGCGCACCGCAGGGTCGCCCATTAGCGCCTGCACCAGCGCCTGTTGACGCTCGCCCATTGCCGTGAACGAGATGCTTTGTGGCGCGTTGGTGATGACCGAAATTGCGCCTGTGTCCTGCAACGGGAAGAACCCTTTTGGCACGACCCATGCGAGTAGCGCTGTGAGAACAACTGTTGCAGTGGCAACGATCATCGTGAGGGTCTGGCGCGCGAGCACCCAGTCGAGCGCGACCGCGTAGCGCGCCTGCAGGCGGTCAAACCCGCGACCAATTGCGGCGAGCCAGCGCGGTTCGTGAACCTCGCTTTCGGGTTTGAGAAGCCGTGCACACATCATCGGCGTCAACGTCAGTGAAACGAAGGCAGAGATGATGATTGCGATGGCCAGGGTGATCGCAAATTCGCGGAACAGTCGACCCACCACATCGCGCATGAACAGGAGCGGAATCAGCACCGCGAGCAGCGACACGGTGAGCGAAATGATAGTGAACGCGATTTGTTTCGAACCATTGATCGCCGCCTCGAACGGCGCTTCGCCATCCTCGATGCGGCGCGCAATGTTTTCGATCATCACGATGGCATCGTCCACCACAAAGCCTGCCGCGATGGTCAGCGCCATGAGCGACAAATTGTTCACCGAGAAACCGGCTGCGTACATCACGGCGAAAGTACCGACGAGCGATAGTGGCACCGCAACGCTTGGAATAATGGTCGCCGACACGCTACGCAGGAAAAGGAAAATCACCATCACCACAAGCGCGACGGCGAGCATCAGTTCGTATTGCACATCGCGCACCGAAGCACGAATCGTGGTGGTGCGATCAGTGAGCGTCGTTAGCTCGACAGTGGCGGGCAACGCGGCGCGCAACTGTGGCATGATCGCGTTGATCGCGTTCACCGTTTCGATCACGTTGGCACCCGGCTGGCGCTGCACGTTGATGACGATGCCGGGCTGCTGAATGCGTTTGCCGTCACGGTCAAAAGTGGCCCACGCGGCGAGACGAATGTTCTCGGCGTCGTTGACGACGGCGGCAACATCCTGAATGCGGATCGCTGCGCCGTTGCGATAGGCGATCACGAGTTTTGAATATTCGCTGGCGTCTTTCAGTTGATCGTTGGCGTCAATGGTGCTGGCGCGTAGCGGGCCATCGAAGCTGCCTTTGGCGGCGTTGACGTTCTGATTGCCGACGGCGGTGCGGATATCGTCAAGCGAGAGGCCGAGTTGCGTTAGCGCGCGCGGGTTCACCTGAATGCGCACGGCGGGCTTTTGGCCGCCTGACAATGTGACTAAACCAACGCCTGTGACTTGTGACAATTTTTGCGCGATGCGGGTGTCGGCCAGATCCTGCACGCGTGGCAGCGGCAACGTGTCCGACGTCAGCGCAAGCGTCAGCACGGGCGCATCGGCCGGATTGACTTTGTTGTACACCGGTGGCGCGGGCAGATCACTCGGCAACAGTGTGGCGGCAGCATTGATCGCTGCCTGCACCTGCTGCTCGGCCACATCAAGCCGCAGATCGAGTGCGAAGCGCAAAGTAATGACCGATGCGCCACCCGAACTGGTCGACCACATCTGCTCCAGTCCCGGCATTTGCCCGAACTGACGCTCCAGCGGCGCCGTCATGGAAGAAGAAATGACTTCAGGACTCGCGCCGGGGTAGAGCGTGGTGACCTGAATGGTCGGGTAGTCGACCTGCGGCAACGCTGACTGCGGCAACAGGCGATACCCGATGACGCCGATGATGAAGATCGCGAGCATCAAAAGGCTCGTCGCAACGGGTCGCCGGATAAACGGCTCACACGGATTCATGCTCACTGCTTTGGTGCGCCTCTGGGCGCTTCGCCGCTGGCTTCACGCTGTTTTCTGCGTTCGGCTTTTTCAACGTCCGAAAGTTCGGACCAAGGTTTTTTTGGTGCGTCGGTAGGTGTGGCGGCCGCGGCGGGTGATGGTTTTGATTCGCTGGTTTTCGCGGGTGCTGTCGGTGTCGCGCCAGGCGCTACTGCGGGCGCAGCGCCAGGTGCTGCGGGTGCTTTTCCATCGCCCGGCGTAGCGCCGTCTTTCCTCGCACGGTCGCCACGCGGGCCGCGCTGTGCTGCCGCTGGTGCGGCTTGCACCGTGGTCACCGGCGCGCCGTCGCGCAGCTTGTCTGCACCGTCAATCACAATCGATTCACCCTCTTTGAGCCCCGTGGTGATCACCACGCGATCCCCGATCACGGGGCCGAGCTGAATTTTTCTCAGGCTGGCATTTTTCTCTGCGGTCACGACGTAAACATAGGTGCCCGGCGTGCCACGCTGAACAGCGCTTTGCGGCACGGTGACTGCGGCGTCCAGACGCTCCAGTTCGAGCTTCATGTTGACGAACTGATTCGGGAAAAGCGTGTTGTTCTTGTTCGGAAATACGGCCTTGAGTTTGACTGTTCCGGTCGCTGGATCAATCTGGTTGTCCACGGCCAGAAGCTCACCGGTATCAAGCACCGTGCGGCCATCGCGATCCAGCACTTGCACCGCCAGTTTCGGCGCGCCTTTGGTATCCCGACCCATCTTCGCCAACACCGAGGGCAGCACTTCCTGCGGCAACGAGAACACGGTGGTGATCGGCTGCACTTCGGTGATGACGACGATGCCATTGGTGTCGGACGATCGCACCATATTGCCGGCGTCGACCTGACGGAGCCCGGTGCGACCGGTGATGGGGGCCTTGACCTCGGTGTAGCCCAAATTTAATTGTGCTGTGGCGACCTGCGCCCGATCGCCCAACAGCGTGCCCTCAAGCTGTTTCACCAACGCCGCCTGCGACTCAACCTGCTGACGCGCGATGCTGTCCTGCTCAAGCAGTTTTTGGTAGCGTGTGAGGTCAAGTTTTGCCGAGTCGAGCTGGGCCTGATCCTTGGCAAGCTGGCCCTGAGCAGATTGCAGCGCCGCCTGAAACGGCAGCGGATCGATTCGCGCCATGACCTCTCCCGCGCGCACCAGTTGACCTTCGCGAAACGACACACTTTGCAACAGACCGTCAACTCGCGCGCGCGCCGCAGCGGTTGAGCGCGCGGTGACCGTGCCAATCGCGGTCACGATCACCGGCACTTCGCTGACGCGAACCTGATCGATGACGGCGGGCACGGGGGTGCGACCCCTACCACCCGGCGCACCGGCCGCACCGGGAGCGCCCGGAGCACCGCCTTTCGCATCGGCTGAAGCGTTAGCGCCCGTTTTGTCGGCACCAGCGGCATCGGTCTGCGTACTGCGATACCACCACCAGCCACCGCCACCGAGGATCGCTATGGTGAGCGTAATCAGCCCCGCACGAGCCCAGCCATTTTCTTTTTTCATATCCGTGTCTCGTTTCGTCAATCTGTAAATTCGCTTCGTCGGCGTCGGTAATTATTCGGCTACGTGAGCTTCAATGTGTCGCATCAGCTTTCACACGAAATGACCTATTTATTTGGGATAACAACGTATATTTCGATAAGTCGACTATTAGCAAAATCAAGCGATAGCCCCCACATAATAGCCATTTCATGCAAAAGCTACTCGAACAAAACCCGTTTATCTTTCGCCAATAATTGAAGCTCGCGCTTAACTTCGCGTGCCCGCGATTCGACGTAACTGGCTTCGTAATAGTCGCCGTCACCTGCCTTTGACGCCAGCTCAAACTGATCGAGTGCACCGCGCAGATTGCCCATGCGAGCGTACTGTTCGCCAAGGAAGCGATGCTGCTTCATTTTCAGGCCCGACTCAGCGCTGGCGCGGGCCGCCAGTTCAAGCAACACGGTGTCGTCAGGCCGTTTTGCGAGGCTCTTTTCAATGGACGCCAGCGCACGTTTCGGTTGCTTCGCGCGCAACAGCACTTCGGGCAGGTCGTGATGCAGCTGCCAATGATTCGGAAACTCAACAATCGCCTGCTCAAAAAATCTTACTGCCTCGGGAATCTCATCGTTCTGGATCAAAATCTGTCCGTGCATCGCCGCGATCATCGGATGCTTGACACGCGCCGCTTCAAGCACCGCGAGTTCGCGTTTGGCCCGGTCAAAATCACGAAGACGCATCAGTGACGCCACCAGCCCGTAGCGCGTTGCGGCCTCAGACGAATATTTTCGCTCTTCAAGCGCTGATTCAAAAAATATCACTGCCGCTTTCGGCTCGCCGACGTAGCTGCGCAGCAGCGCCCGGACGTAATGAAAATCAGTGCTCTCGCGAGCCAGTTTGAATTCGCCGTTGGCGGCGCGCGCGCGAGCATCGCCAATCCGCTCCACCGTGACCGGGTGCGTACGCATGTAGCCGGGCACGGCACCGGTGTCGCTGATCGAACTGACGCGTTGCAGGCGCTCCATGAACGTACCCATCGAGCCCGCATCAAACTGCGCATGCGTCAAATACTGAAAGCCGACGCGATCTGCCTCGCGTTCGTTATCGCGAGAAAAATTCAGGTAACCCTGTACTTGTGCCGCCTGAGAGCCAAGCAGCAGGCCTTGCGCTGCGTCGCCCTGGCCTTTAGCCCCGGCAAGCACCGCCGCAGCCAGCCCCGCAATTCCAATCCAGGCGTTTTTGCGCTGGTCGTCCATCATCCGCGCGTAGTGCTTTTGAGTGACGTGCGCCATTTCATGCGAAAGCACGCTAGCGAGTTCGCTCTCGGATTGTGTGATCAGCACGAGGCCCATATTGACGCCGATGTAACCACCGGGCATCGCGAAGGCGTTGACGCCCGCGTCGGCGACCGCAAAAAATTCAAACTTGTCGTGAATGGCAGGATTGGCGTTCAGGATGCGCGTGCCCAGATCGTTCAAATACGCATTCACCTCGGGGTCCTGCAAATACGCACCGCTGGCGCGCAGCTCGCGCATCGCCTCCATGCCCAATTTTTTCTCGGCCTGTCCCGTTACCAACACTCCGGAGCTATCCCCCAGCTCGGGCAAACTGTTCTCCGCGTAGGTCAAAGTGGGTAGCAACAGCGACAGCGCTGTCAGCGCCGAGATCACCGAGCGCGTTGCAGCTTCACGGCGCAAAATCGGCAATAGAGGCGAATTTTGGCGGCGAATGGGCGTCGGAATAGGTTTTGGCATGTTGCTAAGATAGCCCAATTCCGATTCCAGTTCCTTTGTAAAGACAGCTTCACACTTCGCCATGACCGATTCGTTACAAACGCTTACACATTTCGACGCTTCCGGGCAGGCACATATGGTCGATGTCGGCAGCAAAGCCGAGACCAAACGCGTGGCACGGGCTGAAGGCTCGATTACGATGCAGCCACCCACATTGGCGCTCATCGAAGCGGGAACGCATAAAAAGGGCGATGTGCTCGGTATCGCCCGGATCGCGGCGATTGGCGGTGCCAAGCGCTGCGCCGATTTGATCCCGCTGGCGCATCCGATTCCGCTGACGCGAGTTGCAGTTGATTTTGCGATTGACCGAGCGACGTTGAGCCTCCATATCGAAGTGACCGCTGAAACGGTGGGCCGCACCGGCGTAGAGATGGAAGCGCTCACCGCAGTCAGCGTCGGTCTGCTGACGATTTATGACATGTGCAAGGCGGTGGATCGCGGCATGACCATTTCAGCCGTTCGCCTTCTGGAAAAAGAAGGCGGTAAATCAGGGCACTGGAAGGCGGAGTAGCGCCGCCGGTCCAACCTCCAGACGTGCGAACCGTTCTTGCGCTCTGCGCGTTCGCACTCGGTGTTGGCCTCGCTCAACTCATTCCGGAGTTGCCGCCGCGCTGGATTAGTGTTGCGCTCGTTTGTCTCACGTTGCTCGCGGGTATTTTTCTGGTGCTGCGAAAGTCGAGTGTCGCTATCTGGCTGATGCTTGGGGTGGTCGTTGTTTTTGGCGCGAGTTTCGCGACGCTGCGCGCTGATTTGCGCATGTCACAAGGGCTGCCCAGCGAGTGGGAAGGCCGCGACATTGAGATCGTCGGCGTCGTCGACGAACTGCCGCAAACCGATCAGCAAGGCGTGCGTTTTGCGTTCGCAGTGGAACGGGTATTAACGGCGAAAGCCGTCGTACCGCCTCGCATCGCGCTCGGCTGGTACAAGGCAACCAGCAAGGAGCTGCAAGGTGAACCCCTCCCGACGATTCACGCCGGAGAGCGCTGGCAACTGACGGTGCGACTCAAGCGCCCGCACGGATACAGCAATCCGAATGGCTTTGACGTCGAAGCGTGGATGCTGGAAAACGAAGTGCGCGCGACCGGTTCGGTGCGAGGCGACGAGCCTAATCGTCGTCTTGCAGCCAATGCAGGTCGCCCGATTGACTCTCTGAATCAACTACGGGATCGGCTGCGCGAACGGATGCAACGAGCGCTCAAGGATCAGCGCTACGCAGGCGTTGTCGTCGCGCTCGCACTGGGCGATCAGCGTGCGATTGCTGAATCGGATTGGGCGTTGTTCAACGCCACTGCCGTGTCGCATCTGCTATCAATCAGCGGCGCGCACGTTACGCTGTTTGCCACCTGGATTGCGCTTGCGGTTTTTGCAATATGGCGACGCTCGCCAAGACTGGTGGCGCGCATGCCCGCGCAGCTTGCGGCGGCCATTGTCGCTGCAATTGTCGCGATCGCGTACGCCGCGTTATCGGGGTTCGCCGTCCCTGCGCAACGCACCTGCTACATGCTCGCTACCGCTGCGCTTGCGCTGATGCTCCGACGCTCGTTATCGCCGTGGCTCATTCTTTCGTGGTCTCTGGTCGTAGTGCTCGTGATCGATCCGTGGGCCGTGCTCGCTGTCGGTTTCTGGTTCTCGTTTATGGCAGTCGCGATGCTCATGTACGTCACCGTCGGGCGCATCGGCGAGCGACCGTGGTGGCATACGCTGCTACTGACTCAAGCGGCCGTCACGATTGGGCTGGCACCGTTGTCGATTGCGCTGTTTCAGCAGGTGTCGCTGGTCGGGCCGGTTGCGAATGCGGTGGCCATTCCGCTCATCACGATGCTGGTTGTGCCGCTCACCCTGCTTTGGCTCGTCGTGCCGATTGACCTGCTGTTGACCTTCGCGCATCAGCTCATTGCGTGGCTCACGTTCGGTCTGCAATGGCTCATGACGCTGCCGACGCCACTGTGGTCGCAGCATGCGCCGCCCTGGTGGACCGTAGGATTGGCGTTACTCGGCAGTCTCATATTGCTCGCACCGCGCGGCTGGCCTTATCGCTGGCTGGGCCTCGTGTGGTGCGTTCCCTTGTTTGCCATCACGCCACCGCGGCCCGCAGACGGAGAATTTAATCTGACTGTGCTCGACATCGGGCAGGGAACCTCTGCTGTGGTGCAAACTGCCCGGCACACGATGGTCTACGACACCGGCCCGCGCTGGACTGACTCGAGCGACGCGGGCTCGCGCCTGATCGCGCCGTACCTGCGCTCGGCTGGCTCAGCGCACATTCATGGTCTGATCGTCAGTCATCTCGACATTGATCACAGCGGCGGTGCGAAATCACTATTGAAAAGTGTCCCCGTCGACTGGATGCTCACCTCCGTATTCGCCGAAGCCGAGATTGTGACAACAGCCAACGAGCGCAACGTTAAAACGCTCGGCTGCGCAGCCGGACAGTCGTGGACATGGGACGGCGTGCGCTTCGACGTGCTGCATCCCGACGTGGACAATTACAAAGAAGCCAAACTCAAAACCAATGACCGCTCATGTGTCGTCAAAATCAGCACGCCACGATTCAGTGCGCTACTGACGGCCGACGTCGAGGCCATGAGCGAAGCGGACATCATCGAGCGTTATGCGGCCACGCCTTCCGTGCTCAAAAGCGACGTATTGCTCATGCCGCATCATGGCAGTCTCACCTCGTCAACGCCCGAATTTATCGAGGCCGTCGCGCCAAAGATCGCTCTCATCAACGCGGGCTATCGCAATCGCTTCGGTCATCCGCGCGAAGGCGTTTTGGCGCGCTACGCCGAGCGCAATATTCGAGTGATGCGCACCGACTGGCATGGTGCAATCACGCTCAACTCGGTTGACGGCATCGGCAAAATCGAAAATGCGCGCGAGACGCGGCAGCGCTATTGGGTTGATCGCCCCGATCCAAAAGATCAACGCACGTTTGAATAGTAGGACGTGCAGTGCCCACCTCACGGTGATCGAAACCGCCCCATCCGTACTGCTGTCTGCCCCAATTTCGGATTCGGAACCGGCATCACCATCACCGCATGGGCGTGCGCTGTGCGCACCGCCACCTCACCATCCATCGCGATCAAAGTTCCCAACTCCGCAATCACTTCAAGCCCCCGTAACGGACGAACCCATCGGAACTCGGCGGTCTTCACCGTGATCACGGTGCTGATGTCGACAACGCGTTGCGCGACCGGAACGCCGGCGTCCAATCGACCCGTCAGCCAGTGCATATCAATCACTTCAAAGTGACTCAAAAATCGCAGCACCACCTGCCTGGCCACAGCGCCCACCGCAGCCTCCCAATGCTGCCCGCACTCGACGAGCAAAGCGCTCCTGGCGCTCTGCGGATCGCCAAATTCCACGTAGTCGCGCAGCCGTTTGCCAGCGACGTGACCAGAATCGACCAGAATGTGTTGAGGAACGCCGACGCTGCGTGCAAGCGCCAAGCCTTTGTCAGTATCGCCCGCCAACGCAATCGGGGGCGCAAGCTCCGTCATGGAATGCAGATCGAGCAAATGATCGACCGTGTCATAGAAAGGTCGCAACTCGCGCGCACGGCTCAACTCACGCGAATCGCGCGAGCTTTCAAGCGTCGCCACATCCCACAATCGATTGAAATCCTCATCTACACAGCGAGAATCAAACGGTTTTGCCGGATCAAATGAGTGATACGCATCAACGTTTGCAAACACAACCGAGAGCGTCCCCTGCCGCACATGCACACCCGCGTGAAGCTCTTGCAGCAGCCAGTCCGCTGCAATCGCCCCGCACACCTCGTTGCCATGCACCAGTGCGTTCACGCACACATGCGGCCCCGCATGCTCGCTGACGAATCGCCATACATAGGGCACGCCAGTGTTCCCAGCCTGCCAGGCGCGGATGTCGGGAAATTGAGTCTCGATTACAGCGTTCACGTCAGCCTCGGTTATTCTCTTGATTCACACCAATCATGCAGTCAGGATGATTATCGCGTGATGCGACCTCAAGCTTCGACCGCCAACTCAAATTGCCATGACCACACACTTCATTAACAACGAGCGCGTCGCGGGCAGCTCGGGCGAATCCATTCCGGTGCTCGACCCCAGCGACGGTCAGGTTTTCGCGCATCTCGCGCGCGGCAACGCAGAGGACATTCGCAAAGCGGTCGCCGCCGCGCGCGAAGCGACAGACGGTGGCGCATGGAGCCGCCTCGCACCGATGCAGCGCGGTCGCCTGCTACACAAGCTCTCGGAGAGCATCCTCGCGCATCATGACGAGTTGACGCATCTCGAAATGCGCGATTGCGGCAAGCCCGTCAAACAAGCGAAGGCTGACACCACGGCGGTCGCGCGCTACTTCGAATACTACGCCGGGGCCTGCGACAAACTGCACGGCGACACCATTCCGTACACGCCGGGTTTCGCGGTCATGACGTTCTACGAACCGCACGGCGTGACGGGCCACATCATCCCGTGGAACTACCCGATGCAGATATTCGGACGCTCAGTCGGCGGTGCGCTCGCTGCGGGCAACGCATGCGTGGTGAAGCCGGCAGAGGACGCCTGTTTGTCGCTGCTGCGAATTGCTGAACTTGCAGCAGCGTGCGGTTTTCCCGACGGCGCGCTCAATATCGTCACGGGTTATGGGCACGAAGCGGGACAGGGGCTCGCCGACGCAGTTGGCATCGATCACATCAGCTTCACCGGCAGCGCCAGAGTCGGTACGATCATCGCGCAAAGCGCAGCCACGCGGCACCTCCCCGTCACGCTGGAGCTAGGCGGCAAGAGCCCACAAATCGTTTTCGCCGACGCCGATCTGGACGAGGCCGTCCCCGTCATCGTCAACGCCATCATTCAAAACGCCGGACAGACATGCAGCGCCGGATCGCGCCTGCTGGTGGAGGCGAGCGCGTATGAGCGCGTGCTCGAAGCGGTCGGTCAGCGAATCAATGCGCTCAAGGTTGGGCCCGCCGCGATGGATCTGGACGTCGGCCCGTTGATTCGCGCGAATCAGTTGGAGCGCGTGAATGGATTTTTGAGCGGGGCGAAGGCTGCAAACCTGCGAACGATTGCTCAAGGCAGCATCGCGACCGAAGCTCCCGCAACCGGTTTCTACGCTAAACCAACACTAATTGCCGACGTACCGGTCGACGCAAAACTGGCCCAGGACGAAGTCTTCGGTCCAGTCCTCTCGGCTATGTCGTTCAAGGATGAGGCCGATGCAGTGCGCCTCGCGAACGCCACGGAATACGGACTTGTCGCAGGCGTCTGGACGGAAAACGGCGGTCGCGGAATGCGCATGGCTCGCGCGGTAAAAAGTGGGCAAGTGTTCATCAACAACTACGGTGCGGGCGGCGGTGTTGAACTGCCGTTCGGCGGCGTGAAGTCTTCAGGCTACGGGCGCGAAAAAGGGTTTGAGGCCTTGTATGGGTTTAGTGTTTTGAAGACGGTAGTAGTCAAGCACGGGTAGCGATGTTGCCACTTTTGCCGCCGTCATTCCCGCGAAGGCGGGAATCCAGTTCGTAATCCATGCGAAGCGCAAATTATTCCCCTCGGGGATTGCGGGAAAGGGTTGCGGTGAGGGATTTGTATTCCGTTCGTGGTGAACTTGTCAAACCATGAACGGAAGACAACGCCCTCACCCAAGTCTTCTCCCGCAACGTGCGAGGGGACAGAAGTGCGCTTCGCGTCGATTACGCCCTCAATCCCCGTCCCGGCTACCATGCAACCAATGCAAAGGGAGATCACTATGCGTTTAAAAGGCAAAGTCGCCGTCATCACCGGTGGCGCTCAGGGATTTGGTTATGGCATCGCCGTGCGCTTCGTGCAGGAAGGCTGCGGCGTGATGCTGGTGGACGTGAATGGGGCAGCGGCCGAACATGCGGTGGCCCAGCTTCAGGCAGTGGCGCAGGCGGCTGGCGCGCCGCCGGTGGTGGCGCAACAGGCGGATGTGTCGAAAGCGGAAGATTGGGACGAGCTGGTGAGCGCCGCGCTGGTGGCGTTTGGCCGCATTGACATCGTGGTGAACAACGCTGGGGTGTCACACAAAAATCAGCCGATGCTTGAGGTCGATGAAACCGAGTTTGATCGCGTCTACGCGACCAATGTGAAGTCGATTTATCTCTCGGCGAAATACGTCGTGCCGGTTTTCCGTTCGCAGCACGGGGGCTGCTTTGTGCAGATCGCGTCGACGGCTGGCGTGCGGCCACGTCCGGGGTTGACCTGGTACAACGGGTCGAAAGGCGCGGTGATTGTGACCAGTAAATCGATGGCCGTTGAGCTGGCAAAGGACAAAATTCGGGTGAATTGCATCAACCCTGTTGCGGGTGAAACGCCGCTGTTGGCGACGTTCATGGGCGAGGACACGCCGGAAAAGCGGGCGCTGTTTACGGCGTCAATTCCGCTCGGGCGATTGTCGACGCCTAGGGACATTGCCAACGCGGCGCTGTTCCTTGCCAGTGACGAAGCCGAGTTCATCACGGGAGCGTGTCTTGAGGTGGATGGCGGGCGCTGCGTTTGATGGATGCCTTCTGCCGCAAGGCGTAGAGGGCCCTGACCCGCAATCGTCTATCCTCAGGGTTAGGAGGAAAGCAACATGGCAAAGTCACTGTCCGGGCTCGACGCGTCGTTTCTTTATCTGGAGACGCCAGAGCAGCCGATGCATGTCGCGAGCTTGTGCCTGTACGAGGTACCGCCGGAGCTCAAACACGATTTCGATGCTGAAGTCGTCGCCCATCTAAAACGGCGGCTTCATCTCGCGCCGATCTTCACCAACGTGCTGGCTCATGAGAAATATGGGCTCGGACATCCGCACTGGGAGCATGTCGACGAGGTGGATTTCGACTATCACGTGCAACATATCAAGGTGCCAAAGCCGGGCTCGATGCGTCAGCTCGAAGCAGCGGTGGCCAAGGAGCATGCGCGCCTGCTGGACCGCTCGCAACCGCTTTGGCAGTTCACGGTGTTCACGGGATTGAAGACCGGCGAGATTGGTTTCTACGGCAAAGTGCATCATGCCGCGCTCGACGGCAAAGGCGGCATGGTGCTCGCCAATTCGATCCTCGATTTGACGGGAACGCCACGCGAAGTGCCGCCCGCCGTCGCGCGCGCCGCTCCGCCGAAAACCAGCATGAAAATCGGTGAAATGATTGGGGCGGCGTTCTCCAACTCGCTCGCGCAATACGCGAAGATTGCCAAGTCGCTGCCGAGCCTGGCCGGTGCTGTGGCTCAGGCCGCATCGCCAATGCTCAAGAAGGCGATGTCGAACCGCAAAGTGCCGTTCAATTTCGCGCCACGCACGCCGTTCAACGTGAACATTTCGGCGAAGCGAAATTTCTCGACCGCGACTTTGTCTTTCGCGGAAACGCGCGCGGCAGCCAAGGTGTTGGGCGGTTCGGTGAACGACGGCGTGCTGTTCGTCTGCGCGTCCGCACTGCGCACGTATCTCAAGTCGCACAACGCGTTGCCCAAAAAAACACTGGTCGCCGCGATGCCGGTGAGCCTGCGCGAAGAGAGCAACAA
This sequence comes from Burkholderiales bacterium, assembly GCA_025354165.1. GTDB lineage: Bacteria > Pseudomonadota > Gammaproteobacteria > Burkholderiales > Casimicrobiaceae > Casimicrobium. The sequence goes on from JANXNI010000032.1 coordinate 247,171, forward strand.
AGAGCTGAATAATCAGGCGTCGATGGTGCTTGCGGAGCTGGGCACCCATCACGGCGATGCGGCGAAGCGCTGGACGGCGATCCTGACCTCGACCAACAAGATCAAGGAGTCGCTCAAGAGCCTCAAAAGCGTGTTGCCGACCGATTATCCGGGATTGCTCGCACCACTGATGGTGTCGCGGCTGAACGCGGCGGTAGCGAGCACCAAATTGATGGAGCGCTTGCCGCCCGTCGCCAACGTGGCGATCAGCAATGTGCCGGGGCCGCAGGTACCGCTGTATCTGGCGGGCGCACAGATGAAAACGTTTTTCCCGGTGTCGATTATCACGCATGGTCTGGCGTTGAACATCACGGTGCAAACGTACTGCGGACGCATCGATTTCGGAATCGTCGCCTGCAAAGAAGCGGTGCCCGATCTGCACGATTTTGCGACGGCGATTTCGGGTGGCTTCGATGAACTCGTTGCGCTCGCTGAGGCAAAAGTAGCGCTCGAAAAAGAGCGTGGTGAAGTGCTGGAGATTGCGGTGAATGCGCCGCTGCCTGTTACTAAAACTAAAGCAGCGCCACAGCCGAAAGCAAAGCCCGCCGCGAAAGGTGCCGCTAAAGCCGCGCCCAAAGCGACCATTAAAAGCGCCACCAAGCGAAAGCCCGCCACGCAGCCAACGAGCAAGACGCCGTCGGCCAAAAAATCCCGAAGCGTTTGAGCATTAACTCAACCGCGTCCCGTTAAGATCATCCCGGAACATTTTCCGCAGAGTCACTGTGCCCAATCAAACTGTTAACGAAAAAGCACCGAACCCTTTCCTGATGGCGCTGGAAGCGCGGGCTCCGTGGGAGTGGGGGGTAGCGCTCGCCGCGTGGCCCATGCTCAAGATGATGGGCACATGGCCTAAACCTTCTGCCGCAATGGGCGAGCCGCAGCACGTCATCGTGTACCCCGGTCTCGCGGCGGGCGACGCGTCGACACAACCGCTCCGCGCCTTTCTGAAAGACTTGGGCTACGAGGTTCATGGTTGGTATCAGGGCATGAATCGCGGGCCGCGCAAAGGCGTGCTGGAGCGCATGCAGGAGCAACTGGAGGCGGTTCACAAAGACACGCAGCAGCCGGTGTCGCTGATTGGCTGGAGCCTCGGCGGCGTGTATGCGCGTGAAATGTCGAAGCTGGCGCCAAAGGCGGTGCGCAATGTGATCACGCTGGGCACGCCGTTCGCAAAGAGTCCGCGTTCGACCAACGCCTGGCGCGTGTATTCGATGCTCTCGGGCGAGACGTTGCCGGATGAGCTGATGCTGCGCGCCATCGCCGAAGCTCCGCCGGTGCCCTACACCAGTCTGTATTCAAAAACCGATGGCGTGGTGGCCTGGCCTTCGAGTATTCAACAGCCTGATGCGAAGAATTCCGCCATCGAGAACATTGAAATTTTTGCCAGCCATCTGGGCATCGGCGCGAACCCGGCCGCATGGTACGTGATCGCTGATCGTCTGGCGCAACCGCCCGGTACGTGGAAAGCGTTTTCGCCGCCGATGGGCGCGCGCTTTCTGTTCGGTTAGAGCGCTGCACGTATGAAAGTCAAATCAAACGGCCTCGACTTCGAGGTCGAAATCAACGAGCCGGGACGCCCTGATGGCGCGCCCACGGTGCTGCTCATCATGGGCCTCGGTATGCAGTTGGTGGCGTGGCCGCCTGAATTCGTGAAAGCCTTGACCGACGCGGGCTATCGCGTGGTGCGGCTGGACAATCGCGACATCGGTTTGTCACACAAAACCACGGTAAAAGTACCGAACCTGGCATGGATGGGTCTTAAATTTCGACTTGGTCTGCCGATTCGTACCGCCTACACGTTGCGCGACATGGTGGAGGACACGCGCGGCGTACTCGACGCACTGAACATCACGCGCTGCCACGTCATTGGCGTGTCGATGGGCGGCATGATTGCGCAGGGGCTCGCGAGCCATCATCCGGATCGCGTGCTCTCCCTGACCAGCATCATGAGCACGACCGGTGCACGCGGATTGCCGCAGGCGACGCCAGCCGCTACGATGGCTTTGTTGAAACGCCCGAAAAGCCGCAAGCGTGAAGACATCATCGAGCACTTTGTGAAAGTGCTCACCGTGATTGGCAGCCCGAAATATCCGATGATCGAAGCGGAAACGCGTCAGCGCATCGGTGAAGCGTTCGACCGCTCGTTTTATCCCGCAGGCACGATCAAGCAAATGGGCGCGATCATGGCCTCGGGTGATCGCAGCAACGAGGTGCGCAAAATCACTGCGCCGACGCTCGTGATTCACGGCAAGGACGATCCGCTGGTGCCTTTGAAGAACGGTGAAGACACCGCAAAAAAAATCGTCGGCAGCGAATACACCGAGATCGACGGCATGGGCCACGACCTGGGTGTACTGCCAGTTTTGATTGAGCGAATACTGCCATTTTTGCGGGCGCATACGCCCGTCTGATCAAAGCAACTTCGCGTTGAAACGCTTACTTTAAAAGGGGCGGCGGCCAATAGGTGCAAAAGTCGACTTTTACAAAAATTAGCCGGTAGCCCCTGTGCAATGGTCGATTCCCGAAAGAGCTATTGCATGACTGCCTTGCTGTCGATCAGGTTCATCATTTCTCCCAGCGTGCGATAGAGCGTGTACTGGCGTAGCGCAAACTCCTTCGTCTCGTCAGGCGAGAGGACATAAGGCAGAGAGCCCGTTTGTCCAGTCGCAGCGATCCATGCCGGGTCGGTCGCAACGACCTTCAGTGCTGCCACCAGCTTGTCGCGAACATCCGCCGGAAGCTTGGCTGGGCCGTAAAGTGCGCTCCAGCCAACGATGGCCTCCATCTCGGTGTAACCCAGCTCGCGCGCCGTCGGAACATCGGGCAGCGCCGCCATACGCTCGGCATTGGTGATGAAAAGCGCACGCAGTCTGCCTGCTTTTATGAGCGCCATGAATGATCCCAGACTGCCGCAGGCAAACTCGGTCTCACCGCCGAGCAGCGACATGACCGCATCACCAGTGCCCTTATAGCCAATCTGCGTCGGCACCTGATCGGTCAGTTTGAGTAGCTTAAACAGTTGTCGCGGCCCCATGTCGTTGGTCGTCAACGAGCCAGCGGTACCAAAATTCAACGTTTTGCCCTTGGTTCGTAGCGCAGTGGCGAGGTCATCAAACGTTTTATTCGGCGATTTGGCGTTGACGACACAACCATACGGGTTTAACTCCAGCGTCCCGATAAACGTGTAGTCATCCCATTTGTATTTAGTCGACGTTGGCATGATGGCCGGCAGGATCGCCTGAGAACCGGTGCGCGCCAGCAGCAGCGTGTAGCCATCCGGCGGCGCAGCAACGACCTGCGCCGAGCCGATCACGCCGCTAGCGCCGGTTTTGTTGACCACCACAATTGTCTGACCCAGAACCTTCGATGCGGCGATGCCGAAGTTTCGCGCCGCGACGTCGGCGTCGCCACCGGTGCTATACGGCGCGATCAGGGTGATCGGCCGATTCGGATAGGCACTTTGCGCGGCTGCGCTCGTAGAAGCGATGGCCATCGCCGCCCCGACACCGATGGCGAACGACCGCGATGCGAATCGCAATATTCCCGTATGACGCATTAGCTGTGAAGCTTTGAACATGCTGTTGTCTCCTTGTTGAATTATTTGAAGCGCCCTTGAAATGGCAGTACGCCGGGCTTCTTTTAGTAAGTGTCAGGAAGCTTTGTCGCCGCCCCCGCGTTCATCGTGCAGGACCATCACGCAATCCACGGCGATGGGCCCCTCGGGCCCAACCATCACCGGGTTCAGGTCGAGTTCTGCGAGTACCGGTGCCATCCCGTACGCCCACTGAGCCAGATCGCTGAGCAGGCGGGCAATGGCGTTGCGGTCGACGGCTGGTTGCCCGCGCACGCCGTCCAGCAATGCGCCCATGCGCAGCTCTGCGAGCATGCGCAGCCCTTCTTCGGTGTCAAACGGCGCCCGACGAAACACCACGTCCTTGAGCACTTCAACCAGCACGCCGCCGAGGCCCACCATGACGATCATGCCAAACACCGAATCGCGCTGCACGCCTACCACCAGCTCAAGATGACCGCTAGCCATAGGCTGCACCAAAATGCCACTGAGCCGCGCATCGGGCAGCGCCTGCTTCGCGCGCCGCATCAGAAGCTGATAGCCGTCGCGGATCGCCGCTTCGTCGTTGAGTTTGAGCAGCACGCCGCCAATCTCGGTCTTGTGCGTGATGTCGGGCGACTCGACCTTGAGCGCAACCGCTCGCCCTGCGGTTCGCCACAGTAGCACCGCCTCGTCCTCGGTTTTCGCGAGCGAAACCGTCGCCATCGGAATGCCCGCGTGGCGCAACCATTCGGTGGCCTGCACACTGGGTTGCACGCCATTGACGATCACCGGAGGTAGCGTTGTTTCGCGGACGCTTGCTGAGCGACCGTCGACGGTTGCGCGACGCTGAAATTCGCAGTACCGCGCCAGCGCACTCGCGGCTTCAACCGCTCGCTCACCAGCGCTGTAGACCACGATGCCCATTGCCCGCAGGCGCTGTATCGCTTCGGCAGGCGCGGCGACCCAGCAAACAAAAAACGGCTTGGTCGTACGCGCCTGAATCTCGGCAAAGATTCGCACCAGCGTATCAACGTGCGCGGTCATCAATTGCAGCCAGACAATGCCGATGTGAATGTCCGGATCATCGAGCAGCGCCACCACCGATTCACGCAAAAGCTCAGGTCGCGCAACAAATTGCCCGGTGACGTCCACCGGATTACCAGCCGCGCCGAAGGCCGGCATCACCGTGGCCAGTCGCGCGCGAATGGGTGCCGACAGTTCAGGAACACTGAGCCCCATCTCCTCAGCCCGATCCGCCATCATCACGCCCGCGCCGCCCGACTGGGTCGCGATACCGAGGCCGAATCCCTGCGCGGCTCGCGGCTGGCTCAGAGCCTCCAGTATGTCGAGCATCTGTTCTTCGTTACGGGCGCGCAACACGCCGTACTGCCGGATCACGGCATCGAACACCGCGTCCTCCACCGCCAGTGCCCCGGTGTGCGAAGCAGCAGCGCGCGCACCGGACGCCATTCGTCCCACTTTGGTGAGCACCAGCGGTTTGCCGAGCGCCTGACACCGCTGCGCCAGACGCACCAGCGCGGCACCATCGTCCAGCCCTTCGAGATAGCCAGCCGCGACTCTGATGCGCGGATCTTCGATCACCGCCATCATCAGTTCGCTGAACGCCAGATCAATTTCGTTGCCAGTATTGATGAAGTAACCCAAGCCGAGTCCACGCTGGCGCACCAGCGCCGCAATAGCGGTTCCGAACGCGCCGGATTGCGTCACAAACGCGATGGGGCCAGAGCCCGTATCGCCGTCTGCGTACTGGCTGAACGTGGCGTAGACATTGTCAAAGGCGTTGATGAAACCGAGGCAATTCGGGCCACAGAGCACGACGCCAGAGGCGCGCGCCTGATCGACGAGCGACTGTTCCAGCGCTTTGCCAGCAATACCCATTTCGCCGAAGCCCGAGCTGAAAATCACTGCCGCGCGAATGCCGCGTTTGCCAAGCGCTTCGATGCACACCAACACCTCGCTCGCCGGCACCGCAACAATCGCAAGGTCTGCCGCGACGGGCAACTGCGCTATCGAAGGAAAACAGGGCAGTCCCGCGATCTCGGTGTACTTCGGATTGACCGGCAGAATCTGCCCGCCATAGCCCTTTTCCAGCAGATGTTTGAGTGGTCGGCCGTTGATCTTTCCGAGATCAGCCGACGCCCCGATGACCGCGATGGAGCGTGGATGGATCAGGCGCTTGACGATGTCTGCGCGTTCGGCGGGCGTAACGGTCATGATCTGTTAAATGTCATTTGTTGTCAGCCGGCATCAATTGGCAAATGCCGAAATGCCAGTCTGCGCCCGGCCCAGCACCAGCGCGTGGATATCGTGCGTGCCTTCGAGGGTGTTGACTGTTTCGAGATTCAATACATGCCGGATCACATGATATTCATCGGATATCCCATTGCCGCCGTGAATGTCGCGTGCCATGCGGGCAATGTCGAGCGCCTTGCCGGCGCAGTTGCGTTTGAGTAGCGACACCATCTCTGAACTGGCTCGACCTTCATCGCGCAGACGGCTTAAGTGCAGACAGGCATGAATGCCCAGCGTGATCTCGGTTTGCATGTCGGCAAGCTTTTTTTGTATGAGTTGATTTGCAGCCAGCGGTCGCCCGAACTGCTTGCGGTCGAGCGCGTACTGACGCGCCGCGTGCCAGCAGAACTCCGCCGCACCCATCGCACCCCAGCAGATACCAAAACGCGCGTTGTTGAGGCAGGAGAACGGCGCAGCGATGCCACGCGCACCGGGCAGGCGCTGCGACTCTGGAACAAATACATCGTCCATCAAAATCTGCCCGGTCGGCGACGCGCGCACCGAGAACTTGCCCTCGATCTTGCTGGTGGCGAGCCCCTTCATGCCGCGTTCAAGAATGAACCCGGCAACGACGCCATCATCGTCTTTCGCCCAGACGATCATCAGGTCAGCAATCGGTGCATGGGTGATCCACGTCTTGCTGCCTGACAGCCGATACCCACCGTCGACCTTGCGCGCTCGTGAGCCCATGCTGCCGGGGTCCGAGCCATGATCGGGCTCAGTCAAACCAAAGCAACCGAGTTTGTCGGCGCGCGCCATCGCTGGAAGATACTGCTCTCGCTGTTCCTGACTGCCGAACAGATAAATCGGCAACATGCTGAGCGTGGTCTGCACGCCGAGCGCAGAGCGAAAACTGGTGTCAACCCGTTCGAATTCGCGAGCGATGAGGCCATAGCCGACGTAGCTGATACCGGCGCAGCCAAAGCCTTCAATCGTCGCGCCGAGAAAGCCAAGTTCGGCCATTTCGCGCATGACTTCTATATCGAAGTGCTCATGGCGGTGCGCCTCAAGAATGCGCGGCATCAGACGCTCCTGCGCATACTGCCGGGCGCTGTCGCGAATCAAGACCTCTTCCGGCGTCAGCAGAATGTCAAAGTGCAGCGGATCTTTCCAGTCGAAAGGCACATCGCGCATGCCAGCCTTGCGCAGCACCAGCGCGTCGGGCGCGTCATGCGGCATCAGGCGCACCCGCTTTAGCCGAAGCGACAAGTGGCCGAAACTTTGGAATCCCGGCGTCTTCGCTGATGTCAACGCAGTGCACTTCAACTCGCATGCCGATATGCAAATCTTCCGGTCGACAATCGGTGACCTGAGCATACATTCGCGCACCGTCGTCGAGGTCAATGAGACACATTAACAGCGGAATCTCGGACTGCCACTCGGGGGAATTCATGGCCACGTTGCGCGATACGGTGTGCGAATAGACCGTACCGAAAGGTTTGGCGTCAACCCAGCTCAAATCGCGGCTTCCGCATTCGATGCACCACGGCTTGGGATGAAAATTAAAGGTTGCGCAACGCCCGCACTTCTGCAGCACAAAGCGGCCGTTTTTTGCGGCAGACCAGAATGGGCGCGTCAGGTCAGTGATCGTGGGAAGCGGTTTGCTGGTGGATAGATCAGTCATGGCGCTCATCGGTTAAGGTTCTGTTCCAAGAATCAGCGAGATGCAGCTACGGCCCGGTCGGCCGTAGGGAATGCCACCGAAGCCGCAGGCAGCGCCGATACGTGCATTCTTGACCTGGCGCTCGCCAGCCTCGCCACGCAGCTGGGTGACCGCTTCAACGAGCGGCATGAAGCCGCCAATGGCCCCCCCCGGCTGTCCGCCCGACAATTGCCCGCCATCGGTTGAGAGCGGAAAGTCGCCATCAAAGCGCAGATCATGCTCTTCTACAAAGCGTCCACCTTCACCTTTTTTGCAAAAACCGTAGTCCTCAATGGTCATCATTGCGATGAAAGGATAGTCATCATACGGTTGCAGAAAATCGATTTCGCGATGGGTCACGCCCGCTGCCTTCATCGCCTGCGGTGCCGCCTGTGTGAAGCCGGTGGTCGTGATGTCCGGCAGCGCGCGCGAGCCGTGGTAGTAGTTGTTGATCTCACCGAAGCCGCGCAGGTACACAGGCCTGTCGGTCAGCGTACGCGCCGTCTTCGCCGAGGTGACGACATAGGCGAGACCACCGTTGACGATGGGCACGCAATCGAGCAGGCGAATCGGATCGGACAACATGCGCGAACCGAGATATTCCTCCATCGTAAACGGCTTGCGGTAGATGGCACCGGGGTGCAGCGACGCGTGAAACCGGGCGTTCACTGCGATCTTGCCCAATTGCTCCGGGGTCAGGTTGTACTGATACATGTAGCGCGTCTGCACCAGCGCGAACTGGGCGCTCGCACCCATCACGCCAAACGGCCCCTGAAAGTCCCAGTAAACGCCGCGCGTGCGCTCCGGCGACAGCGGAAGTCCCGGTGCCGCCGACGGGATGCTGAGCGGTGTATCAGCGCCCACCACCAGCACGCGATCAACGATGCCAGCGTGAATCATTGCCGCAGCCCGAATCAACATCGACGCGGCTGAGGCACCGCCCTGATCAGCCCGCAGCAAAATCTGCGGACTGATGCCCAGATTTTCGGCGGTGGCGGCCGACCAGTTGACGGTGTGCGCCACTTCGGCATGCGCGACGCCCAGCCCCTGTCCGTCAAAATCGTTCTTCGACAACCCCGCCTTTTGCAGCGCGAGATCAGCCGCCCAGGCAATGTACTCATCAACCGTGAGCACCGGCTCGCCGGGCTTGGCCCGGCTGTAGGGTGTTCGCCCGTAGCCAACGATTGCGACTTCTCCGCGCATGTGAGGATTCCTTGTTGTGTGATTAAGCGACGTTGCGCGAGGTCAGCCGCGGCGAAGGCGCAGGCGCAGATGCATGCGCCTCCACGCAAGCTGCACGATGACGCGAACGATTGATCCGGTGGATGCCATATCGGAGCCTCCTCTTCTCTTGCTTGCAACCATTCTCGGGTCTATTTAATCATTCAGCAACTTTCATTATGGAATGCTTTGTATTTGCAATTTGAATAACAGCGCAAAATACGGTTTGCACTAATGACAAGCCAACGGAATCTGCTTCGTCCCATGAATCTTCGCTCGCTGGATCTGAATCTGTTGCTCATCTTCGACTCGGTTTACGCTGAGCGCAGCATCTCGAAAGCCGCGCAGAAGCTGCACCTGTCGCAGCCTACCGTCAGCAATGCATTGGCCCGGCTGCGCGAGCGATTGCAGGATCCGTTGTTCGAACGAAGCGCGCAAGGCATGGCACCAACCGCGCGCGCCAAGGCGCTGGCCAAGCCGATCCGACAAGCGCTAGACGCCCTGGAGCGCGGACTGCGCGGCGATGATGCGTTTGAGTTCACGCGCTCGGATCGCGAATTCGTCATCGCGGTAGAAGACTACGGCGAAACTGTCATCTTGCCCCGGTTTGTTGACTGGCTGGCCAAGGTTGCGCCGGGAATTCGTATCCGGATCCGACCGGAATCCGGATCTCAGCTCACCGGGGAGCTGCGTGAAGGCACGGTCGATCTGGCGCTGGATTATTTCGCGCTGCGCGAGCCTGGCTACGTGAGCACCAGCGTGCTGACTGAGACCTTGCTGAGTCTTTCGCGTCAGGATCATCCGGTGATTGGCGAGCGCCTGAGCCTCGACACCTACCTCGCCATGCGTCACGTCGTTCTGGCTCCGCGCACAACCAGCCTGCCGATGATCGATCTGGCGTTATCGAAGCGCGGCCTGCAGCGCCAGATCGCGGTCACCGTGCCGCACTTTCTGTCCATGCCGGTGATGGTGCAGAACTCCGACATGATCTGCACGCTGCCCCGGCGGATGGCGCACCTGTACGCCGACCACTTTCGCCTGAAGTCGCATAGCGTGCCGCTACGCATCCCCAAATTTCCGGTCTACCTGATCTGGCACGACGCGCTGGAGGCCGACGCCGGTCATCAGTGGTTCCGCAACCACCTGATCGAGTTCTGCCAGCGGCTGTAAGTACGGTTTTTCACACCGGGCCATTGGTAAAAAGGGATGACTGGTGCGTTAGGGACTGAAGCATTGCAAAAACAGTGGCCGACTCTTAGCGCTGTCAGCTTACGCACCACAGCAATCCATGCAGCGTTGCCATACCGATCACAAGCGAAATCAGCATGCCGCCGCGCCACCAGGCGTAAACGCCCGTGACCAATGCTGCGACGATATGTGGCCAGCGAATCTGCATGTTGAATTCGCCCGCGTGCAGCAAAATCAGCGGCACAACGAGCGCCGCGAAGATCGCGGGAACGGCCAATTGCAGCGCACGATCGAATCTTGGCGGTAACTTTTTGCCCGCGAGCAAGCCGATGAACGAATAGCGAATGGCGAACGTCCCAATCGCCAGACCGACGATTGCGAGCCAGCCGTCGACGGTGCCGAAGCTGCCCCAGTTCATGGCGTCGCGCCCGAGGACATCGCGCGTTTTGCGAGCATCGTATCGACCAGCATGCCGACGCATGTCCCGAACACGCAGGCGGCGATGAGCCCCGTTTTCAGTGGCATCGCGTAGAGCAGAACACCCGCCACACCGCCCGCCATCGCCGCCAGAATTTGCCCACGTGACTTGAGCAGCGGCACTACCATCGCCACGAACGACAGCGGAATCGTGAATTCAAGCTGCCAGCTCGTCGGCAATTTCGCCCCCGCGAACGCACCAATCGCGTTCATGAGCACCCACCACGGCCACAGCGTGAACGCGCACCCGAGGTAGAACGCCAGCGGATGATCCATGTGTTCGCCGCGTTGATGCCGTGTTTCGTTCGAGATGAAGGTTTGATCGACCAGAAACGCCGCCCACAGCATGCGCTCCCTTCGCGTCGCCCCGGCGATACGTGACGAAATCGCAGCGCTGTAAACCGCCATGCGCAAATTCACCACGAGACCGGATAGCACCGCGATCATGAGCGGCGCACCGCCCTGCAAGAACTGCGTGAGCACCGCCTGCGAAGAACCCGCAAACGCGAACGCAGCGAGCGCCACTGCACCCCATTCGCCGAGCCCTGCCTGTACGCCCGCCACGCCGCAGACGAGCCCGAACGGGACGTACGACGGAATCAGCGTCAGACATTCGAGGACGCCCGCGCGGAACGCGGCTCGCGAGGCGGCGCTAGCGGCTGCGCCGGTGTCGGCGGTCATACGCGCACGTAGTGAACAAACGCGAAATTCACGTCATGACCGTTCGCCAGCAACGGCCCGCTATGCGACTCGCGCGACACTTCGCGAAACTCCGCACGATCCCAAGTCGGGAACGTCGTGTCGCCCTCAACATCGGCATTAATTTCAGTCAGATACAAATCATCCACCAAAGGCAAAGCGTCGCGATACATCGCATTACCTCCAATCACAAAAACTGGGGCCTCAGCGTGCGCCGGTAACGCCAACGCTTCCGCCAGCGAGCGCACGACGCGTACCCCATCGGGCACCACCAGTTGCTGCGACGAAACCACAACATGTTCGCGATTCGGCAACGGCCTCGGGAACGATTCCCAGGTGCGCCGACCCATGATGATGCGTTTGCCCCACGTCATTTTTTTTAAGTATTTGAGATCGGCGGAAAGGTGCCACGGCATCGTACCGTCGCGTCCAATGACGCCGTTGGCAGCGACCGCAGCGATTAGCGCCAGGCGGGGCGAAGTGGAAATGCTCATGGCGAGATTGTATTGAGCCGGCGGGCAATCCGTTCGCCCGACCACAAATCGCAGCGGTGCGTCGAACTCCGTCACTACAAAACCGTCGACAACCCAGTATGCTTTGCCAATCGCAGCTTTCCTGAATTGCCATGCCCGCCACTACCGACCTTTGCGACGCCCACGAAAACAAACTCGTCGACGGAACTTTACGCGTTCTCGCAACGCATTTTCAGCGCTATGGCAAACACACAAGCTTCAGCGGTACGGTCAAAACGCTGAAGGTTTTCGAAGACAATTCGCTTGTGCGCAGTGCCGTCGAAAGCGCAGGTAATGGGCGCGTATTGGTGGTTGATGGCGCTGCCTCGATGCGCTGCGCATTGCTCGGCGGAAATCTCGGCAAGCTGGCTGAACAAAACGGCTGGGCGGGTGTGGTACTCAACGCGCCGATTCGCGATTCCGACGAGATTGATGCGTGCGCGATTGGCGTTCGTGCGCTGGGCACTTGCCCGGTAAAAAGCAAAAAGACGGGCGCTGGCAATTTCGATGTACGCCTTGCGTTTGGCGGTGTGACGATTAAGCCGGATGACTGGTGTTACACCGACCGCGATGGTGTTTTATTTTCTGATCTGGAGCTTTCATGATTCCTAAACCACATCGACGATCAAACGTTGCTTTTCCTGTTGACGGCGTGCTCAAGCACATGGCCGTGCACGAATGGGGCGACGCGAAAAATTCTCGTGTCGTCGTTTGTGCGCATGGTCTGTCGCGCAACGGGCGAGATTTTGATGTGCTGGCCGATGCGCTGGCGAGCGACTATCGCGTGCTTTGTCCGGATGTGCCGGGACGCGGTGAGAGCGACTGGTTTGCCGGCGCCGATCACTACACGATCCCGAACTACATTCAGGCGATGAACGCGATGTTGACCGAGTTTGGCGTGGGCACGTATGACTGGGTTGGCACCTCGATGGGTGGGCTGATTGGCATGGTAATGGCCGCTACGCCCGGTTCGCAAATGCGCCGTTTTGTGATCAACGACATCGGACCGGTAATTGAACGCGCGTCGCTGGATCGTATAGCAGGATACGTTGGCAAGACGCCGCTTTTCCCGACCTATATGTCGTTGTTCGATGCCGTGCAGCCGATCAATGCCACGTTTGGTCCGTTGACCGACGAACAGAAACATCACATGGTGAAGACCTCGGTTCAGGAACGCGCAGATGGTCAGTGGGAATTCAAGACCGATCCGAAAATTGGTGATGCCTTTCGTGCCGGTCTCAAGCAAACCGCAGCCGACATGTGGCCGTTGTGGGACACGATCAAACAGCCAATACTGATACTGCGTGGCGTGAATTCTGACCTGTTGAGTGCGGCGACGCTTGAGAAGATGGTGGCGACGCATCCTGACGCGCGGGCGATCACGATTGCCGACACGGGGCATGCGCCGATGATCATGGACGAGCCAACAATCAATGCCATCAAACAATTTTTGCTGCAATAAAGCATGAGCACGATTTCTTTATCGCCCAGCGATTTCACGCCTGATGAAATGTATCTGGTGCTGCGCGACGCGATCATTCCGCGGCCGATTGCGTGGGTGTCAAGCAATGACGCAAACGGCGTGACTAACCTCGCGCCGTTTTCGTTTTTCAATGTGTGTTCTGCGACGCCGCCGATACTCGGTTTCAGTTGCGGGCCGCGCGGAGAGGATCGCAAGAACGAACACTTTGAGTTGAAGGATACGTGGGCGAATATTCGTGAGACGAAAGAATTCGTTATCAATATTGTGCCCGAATTTCTGGCAGAGCCGATGGTACGTTCGAGCGATCCGCTGCCACATGGTGAGAGTGAATTTGCGCATGCCGGGCTGACGCCTGTTGCGTCTGTGCGTGTGAAGCCACCGCGTGTAGAGGGCGTGCCAATCGCGTACGAATGCGTGTTGCGTGAAGGCATTGCGCTCGGCCGCAGCACCTGGGTGATGGGTGAGGTCGTGCAGGTGCACATTGATGAGCGCGTGTATGTGGGCGAGAAACGCGGCCTCAATCACCGTATTGATGTGCTCAAGCATCTTGATCTGCGGCCCTATGCGCGGCTTGGCAGTAATTTTTACGCAAAGTTGCGTGATATTGAGACCCTGGAGCGGCGCGACGGTGGGCAGCTCGGCGGTACGTAGACGTGAAGCTTCGCTGCAGCGTCATCGCGTTGTTCTTCGCATGCTTGAATGGAGGCGCAATGGCTGTCGATATTGATGCGTTGTGGGACTACGATCAACCGGGTATGAGCGAGCTGCGCTTTCGTGAGGCGCTGAAAGGTGAGTCCGGCGATGACGCTTTGGAAATCGAAACGCAGATCGCGCGGACGCTCAGTCTGCGTCGCGAATTCAACAAAGCGCACACGCTGCTCGATACGATTGAGAAGCGGCTTTCGGAGAAAACGCGACCGACTGCACGCGTGCGCTATCTGCTGGAGCGCGGACGAACGTGGCGCTCGGCGGGCGATCCGGTGAAGGCTCGCCCGTTGTTTTTTGATGCGTGGCAGCTCGCGGATCGCGAGAAGATCACGCTGCTGGCGATTGATGCCGCACACATGCTCGGCATCGTCGATCCGCCCGAAGAAGCGATGCGCTGGAACGAGCGTGCGATGGCGCTCGCAATGTCCAGCAACGTGCCGCGCGCGCTGCGCTGGCGCGGTTCGCTCGCCAACAATATGGGCCACACCGAGCGCGAACGCGGCAATCTGGATGCTGCGATCAAATACTTCCGTGCATCGCTGACGGCGTTTCAGCTAACGCGCAGCGATTCGCAAATTCGCGTGGCGCAATGGCAGGTGGCGAATGTTTTGCGTTTGCAGAAAAAGTACGATGAAGCGCTGGCAATGCAGTTGCGACTGGAGAAGGACATGACCGAGGCGAATGCGCCGGACGGTTATGTGTATGAGGAGATCGCGGAGATTTATCTGGCTCAGAGCAAGCCGTCCGATGCCAAACCTTACTTCGCGAAAGCCGCGAGCGTGCTGGGCGCGGAATCGTGGTTTGTTGAGAGTGAGAAGGCGCGATTTACTCGACTTCAGGAGCTTGCAAAGTAGGGCTCAATCTAATTGCGCCCTACAGCTCTTTTACGAAATGACCTGTGCATGTGGGCTATAGCTATGAAACGCCGCTTATCGACTTCCAGATAATTGCGCTTCTAGCCCATGTATAGTGGCGCTTTCATGCAAAAGCTGTAAAGGGAAAATTCCGTTACGCCGCTGCCAACAACGCATCTCCGTAGCGCGCCAGATGCCAGTCGCTGTCACCGAATGTCACGCTGATCATCGTCAGTCGCTTGAAGTAATGCGACGTGTTCAGCTCATGCGTGACGCCGATGCCGCCGTGCAGTTGCACCGCGTTCTGACCGACGAATCTGCAGGCTTGATTGATCGTTGTCTTCGCGCCGGAGATTGCTTTGGCGCGCGCAGCGGCATCTGGATTGTCCACGGCAGTCGCGGCCTCCAGCGCCATCGAACGCGACATTTCTACGTGCATCAACATGTCCACGGCGCGGTGTTGCAACGCCTGATTGGTGCCCAGCGCACGACCGAATTGTTTGCGCGTTTTCAGATATTCGATGGTGATTTTTTGTAGCTCGGTCATCGCACCGACAGCTTCCGCGCAGAGCGCGGCGCAAGCCACGTCCAGCGCGTAATCAATCGCCGCTTGAGCTTTGCCACGTGTGCCGAGCAATGCGTCAGCACCCACAGTCACATTCGCAAATTCGATGTCGGCTCCGCGTTGCGCGTCCTGCATCGGGTACGCGTGACGCGTGACGCCTGCTGCGTTTGCGGGAACGAGGAAGAGCGAAGCTTCGGCATCGCCCGGTACTTTCGCCGATACGATCAGCACATCCGCGCAGTCGCCACCGAGCACCGAAATCTTCTTGCCGCTCAACACATAACCATCACCGTTCGGCGTTGCCGCCAGCGCAACCGATGCACGCTCATAGCGCTGCCCCGGCTCCGTGTGCGCAAATGCATAAAGCGTTTCGCCACTGGCCAAACCTTCGCTCAGGCTCGTTCGTTGGGCCTCTGAGCCTGCCGCCTTGATCAGCGCCGCCGGCAGCACCACGCAGCCCAAATACGGCTCCAGTACGAGACCTTTGCCGATCTGCTCCATCACCACCATCGTGTCGACGCCGCCACCGCCTAGACCGCCATCAGCCTCGGCAACAGGCAGCGCCATCAGGCCGATTTCGGCGAGCTTATTCCAGTGCGCGCGCGACCAGCCTTCGGGCGAGCGAATGACCTTCCAGCGATCATCAAACGTGTAGTCACGTTCAAGAAATTTGCCGATGGAATCTTTGAGTGCGGTTTGTTCTTCGGTCAGAGAAAAATTCATAAATTACAGCCCCAGAACCAATTGCGTGATGATGTTGCGCTGAATTTCATTAGAGCCACCGTAGATCGATGTCTTTCTGAAATTAAAGTAATGACCCGTCGCATAGCGGAACGATTCGTCGGACAACCACGGAACATCCGCTGCTCCGTTATCACCTTCGCGAACATACGGCAGTGCGGCAGGGCCAGCGGCCATCATCGTGAGCTCTGTCAGCACCTGCTGAATCTCAGAGCCCTTGATTTTCAGGAGCGATGCTTCCGGCCCTGGCTGCCGCTTTTCGCGCTCGGCATCAAGCACGCGCAATAGCGTGATTTCCAGCGCGCGCAAATCGATTGCCACCTGCGCCAGACGGTCACGGAAACGCACGTCTTCGATCAACGGCCTGCCGTTCGCCAACGCCTTCCTGGCGACATTTTGCAGGCGCTTCACGATGCGTTTGCAACGACCGACACCGGCGATTCCGGTACGCTCGTGCGACAGCAAAAACTTCGCGTACGTCCAGCCTTTGTTCTCTTCGCCAACGCGGTTCGTGACCGGCACTTTCACGTCGTCGAACCATACCTCATTAACCTCATGTTCCTGATCGAGCATGATGATCGGGCGCACGGTGATGCCCGGCGTTTTCATGTCAATCAACAGGAACGAAATGCCCTCCTGTTGACGGCCTTCAGTCGACGTGCGCACGAGGCAAAAAATCCAGTCGGCGTGTTGCCCCAGCGTCGTCCAGGTCTTCTGACCGTTGACGATGTAATGATCGCCCACTAGTTCGGCCTTGCACTTGACTGACGCGAGGTCAGAGCCCGATCCCGGTTCACTGTAACCTTGGCACCACCAGTTTTCGCCGGAGAGAATTTTTGGCAAGTGATAGTCCTGCTGCGCTTTGTTGCCAAAGTTCATGATGACCGGAGCCACCATGCGCAGACCAAACGGAATGAGCTGCGGTGCACCAGCGTCGGCAGTGACCTCATCAAAAATATGCTGCTGCGTAGCGTTCCAGCCGGTGCCGCCGAACTCTTTCGGCCAGCCGACACCGACCCAACCTTTTTTGTGCAGCGTGCGATGCCAGCCAAGGTAGTCTTCGCGGTCAAGACGCGAGCCTTCGAGCACTTTTCGGGCGACATGGGGGTCGAGATTGTCTCGGGTAAATTCCCGTACCTCTTTTTCGAAAACCTGTTGCTCAGGTGAATGCCGTAAGTCCATAATTGCCTCAATTGCTCGACGTAATTTTTTGAATTTCAGTTAGCTCACAAGTGTAAGCAATCTTCTATATGTCTATACCCGCTTTTTTAGAGAATCAACTCAGTTTGCCCGTGATAGGGGCTCCGCTGTTCATCATTTCGCACCCGCCGCTAGTGCTGGCGCAGTGCATGGCGGGCGTGATCGGCGCGTTCCCTGCGCTCAATGCGCGACCGAAAGAGCAACTCGACGATTGGCTCGCCGAGCTCACTGAAAAGCTCGCCGCTGCGCGTACGGCTGAACCGAAAAGACGAATCGCGCCGTATGCTGTGAATCAGATCGTTCACGCTAGCAACGACCGCCTCGATCACGACATGCAGATGTGCGAAAAGTACAAAGCGCCGATGCTGATCACCAGCCTGCGCGCGCCTGGCGACGTGGTCAAACAGGCGCACGCGTGGGGCGGCATCGTGATGCACGACGTGATTTCGGTTCGTCATGCAGAGAAGGCGTTGGAGGCAGGTGTGGACGGCCTGATCCTCGTGTGTGCGGGTGCCGGTGGGCACGCGGGTACGTTGTCGCCGTTTGCGCTGGTGCGCGAAGTGCGGCGTTTTTATAGCGGGCCGATTGCGTTGTCTGGCGCGATCGCGCACGGATCAAGCATCCTCGCGGCACAGGCGATGGGTGCCGACTTCGCGTACATGGGCACCCGCTTCATTGCGACACAGGAAGCGCGCGCAGTGGACGCCTACAAAGACGCGATTGTGAATTCCGCTGCGCAGGACATCATCTATTCGTCACTGTTCACCGGCATTCATGGTAACTACCTGAAAGCGTCGGTGAAGGCCGCAGGACTGGATCCGGACAACCTGCCAAGCGCTGACAAAACCTCCATGAATTTTGGTGGTGGCGCGGTGAAAGCGTGGAAGGATATTTGGGGCTCTGGACAAGGCGTTGGGCAGATGGATGATGTGCCGACGACCGCGGTTCTGGTGGAACGATTGAAGGCGGAGTATCGCGAGGCTGTGGCAGCGCAAACGAGGAATACCGCGGCGTATGTTTAGCGTCTGCATTAGCTACCTACGCACCGGGAGGTGTCCCCTCGCTCCTTGCGGTAGAGGGCTAGGGCGAGGGGTTGGTTGCATTAGCGGCCATCTCTCATCGAGCCACCGTCACCCTCTCCCCTTAAAGGAGAGGGGGCAGAATGCGCTCCAAACAATCAGTGTTCTTTCGCCAATGCCGCCCGTGCCATTGCATCCACCTTCGCGGGTGCAATGAGCTTTAGCCATCTTCCCAATTTGCCCTTGGTACTCATCACCTCCTCACGCTTGCGCGAACGCATCGCCGAGACAATTAACCCCGCACATTCCTCAACGCTCATCGCATTGGTTTCGCTCAAACCCGATGTGCCCGCAGTTTCGCCTTCGGCGTTCCAGCCGTTGCGCCGAATTTCGGTAGCGACGACGCCGGGGTAGACGATGCACACGTCAACGCCTTCTGGCTGCAACTCAACGCGCAGAGCCTCAAAAAATCCGGTCTGCGCAAACTTGGTCGCGCAATAAGTCGTGCGGCCCGGCACGCCGAGCAGTCCCGCAAGACTCGCCACGGCAACAACCAAACCTTTACTTGATTTCAAGTATGGTAGTGCCGCATGGGTCGGCCAGATACTACCCATCAAGTTGATGCGCATCAGATTTTCATAGACCGAGGTGTCTGTGATTTCGTCGAAATTGGCGTGCATCGACACACCTGCGTTGTTGACGAGTGCGTCGATACGGCCAAATTTTTCAACAGTTATTGCGATCAGCGCACGGCAATCCGCCTCAATTGAAACATCCGTCGGCACCACAAAAGCCGTTGCGCCGAGCGCAGTGCATTGATTGGCAACCACCTGCAAAGCCTCGCGACGCCGCGCCGCAAGTACCAGCCTGGGTTTATCGCTCGACAACTGCCGCGCGAGCTCGGCGCCTATGCCGTCCGAGGCACCCGTAATCACGATGACTGAACCACCAAAACGCATATCCATTTTCCCGAAACGCAAACACGACATTATTGCGCGCCTGCCTTCAGGCTGACCAACAACAGGTCGGTAGCAAAAATGCTGTGTTTCGTGTGTTTTTCGCCACAAGAGTCCGCGAAATTGATATAAAACCCGGTACGCAAACTTTCAACAGAGTGTGGTTCCCGCTTCGGGAAACCCACGGTTGTGTTTTTTTTCGGGGGTTCAATGATTTATTCGGATTCAATACGCCGAGCGGCGGCGTTCGGTGCGCTTTTGTTCGGGCTATCGCTCGCCGGGCTTTCTCATGGTGTGATGGCACCAGAACAAGAGGGAACGAAAGCAGAGGCCATCAACATGCTAGATGCAAGGGTCAACGCCAGAGATGCTTGGCAGCGATCGTTGGATGCGCAGCCGCAAGCCTCTGCAAACGGTACTGCCGCGCGCGCTAGCGCAAACTCAACTGTGTCAATCGCTGCTCAACAAATGCGCGATAACCCGGGCCTCTCAGTGCGTCTGTCCGGTCTAACGGGTGCGCCCAATTCGGTATCCCACACTATGGGAACGCTCACGCAGGCCGCACCTGGGAAATCAAGCGAATCCATCGTCCGCGAGTATCTACGTGGCTCTGGCGGTACTTTGATGGGACTGTCTGCTGGTGACGTAGACGACCTACGCGTTCTGGGCGATAGCAATGGCGGCCAGAGTGGTCTGCGCATGCTTCGCGTAGAGCAACAGATCGACGGCATCCCGGTTTTCCAAAGCGAAAGCCGCTTCCTGATTGATCAGAGCGGCCGCCTGGTGAAGTACGTTGGCGTCATGGTGCCGCGTGCTCGCGCGCTCGTGCCGACAAGCAGCAAAAATCTGACAGCGGCCGCCGCGTCTTCGCGTCTGTTTGCCAGCATCGGTCGGCAAATTCCGGAATCGTCCTTTAGTGTCAGCGGCTCGGGGGACGGTGGTCGCACCGAGCTCACCGCGTCAGACGAGTTCATTGCAGGTCCAGTGGTCGCACGCGAGGTGCTGTTTCCATTGGCCCCGGGTGTACTCGTAAAAGCCTGGTCACTGATCGCGTTTACGTCTGGCAAGAGCGATTGGTATTCGATAGTCGATGCAACGACAGGCGACGTGCTGTGGCGCAAAAACATTCGCGACTATGCCTCTGCGCACGAAGCGCGCTTCCGTGTTTATGTTCAGGCGGATCGCAAAACACCGGCTGACAGTCCTGCGCCACAGTCTCCAACAACGGCAACGCCAGGTTCCGGATTTCAGGCCGCCGCCATCGCGCCGACCGTTGTCAATATGTCCGCGGTTCAGGATATTGTTGCCAGTCCGAACGGATGGATTAACGATTGTCCGGCTGGCGGATGCACAGCGAGCGAAACGCAGACTTTGGGCAACAACGTTATCGCGTGCGTCGATCAGGTTCAGGGCAATGTGGCAGGCGGCGCAAACCTTTGCGACACGGCAGCCGCTGGCGTTTTGGACGGCAATGGACGGCCCACTGGAAACCCCGACACAAATAGTCGCAATCGCGACTTCCTCGGCACGACGCCGCGCGATTTCGAGACCAATTTTCTGCCTGCTCCCCAAGGCGGCAATCCGGAGGCAGGACAAACAGCGACTGGTAACGGTACCAGCGGTACCGCTGCGATTGACCAATTCCGTCGCGGTGTTGTTACTCACCTGTTTTATTTGACTAACTGGTATCACGACCAAACTTTCCAGCTTGGATTTGACGAGGCCGCTGGTAACTTCCAGCAGACAAACTTCTCGGCCAGTGGTGCTGGTAATGATCCAGTTCTTGCGGAGGCGGTGGACGGCTCAGGGACCAACAACGCAAATTTCTCAACGCCACCGGACGGCACATCAGGCCGCATGCAGATGTACCGTTTCACGGGACCAATAATCGACCGCGATGGCAGCCTCGATGCCGAGATCGTTTTGCACGAGTTAACGCACGGTCTGTCGAATCGCCTTGTCGGCAACGCAGCAGGCTTGAACTGGGATCACGCGCGGTCGATGGGCGAAGGATGGAGCGATTTCTATGCGCTTTCGTTGCTGAATAACACCAATGCGGATGACCCCAACGGCTCCTATGCTTCCGGCGCCTATGCGACTTACAAGTTGAGCGCTGGTTTTACAGACAACTACCTTTACGGTATTCGTCGCTTCCCCTATTCGACCAATATTGCAGTGAACCCGCTGACGTGGGCTGACGTCGATGACGTAACTAACGACATGAGTGGCGGCATCACGCCCACGCCCATCACGTTCAATCTGAATGGTGGCATGGAGGTTCACAACGCGGGTGAGCTTTGGGCTAACACGCTGTGGGGCATGCGCGCAAAGATCATTGCCGATCCTGCGGGCGCCAATGGCAATGTGCCCGCTGGCAACGTCGCGTCACTGAAGCTTGTTACTAACGCGCTAAAGATGACCCCCATCAATCCGACCTTTGTTGATGCGCGCAACGCACTCTTTGATGCCGATTGCGCGGTAAGTGCGTGTGGCAACGAGGACTCAATCTGGACCGCGTTCGCTTACCGCGGGTTTGGTTATCGCGCCGATAGCCCCTACGGCATCGCCGGACGCTATGTGAGCAGTCATACTGGCTTCCATGAGTCGTTTGCCAAGCCGTATCTGGATGTAAAGAACGAAGTAACCGATGTAACGATTCTTGATTCGGCCACCAACAACAACGGTGCGATCGATCCGGGCGAGTCTTTCTTCATGACCGTGAAGCTGTTTAACCCGTGGCGTGCTGCCGCAAAATCGGCGACGGGCATTACCGCTACGCTGACCACCGCGACACCGGGCGTGACGATCTACACGGGCACGGCTACCTATGGAACGATTGCTGCCCAAGGCTCGGTAACGGGCGGTCAATTCAAAATTGGCGTCTCCACCTCGATGGTGGCGGGTGCCCCGATTGACTTCACGCTCACTACGACGTCCAGCCTAGGAACTACCGCCACAACGTTCCGCGTTCGCGTCGGAACTCGTGCGGGCACAGATCCTGTGGTGACGTATTCCAAAGCGGAATCTCCAGCTTTAACTATCGCCAACAGTCGTCCTCGTGGCGTTTTTTCGGGCATCAGCATTACCGACGACTTCGAAATTGCGGACGTCAATTTCCGTGTCAACAGCATCACGCATCCAGCTGTCGGGGACTTAACGGTCATGCTCCGTTCGCCCACTGGAATCGGTACTGATTTGATTTCGCTCGTTGACGGCCTGAATGATTACGGCGGAGCGAGCATAGTCAACATGGTGATTGATGATGACGTGGCCGCTATCGCAGCCAACGACATGGTTCAGGCAGTCTCAACGGCTGCGCCGTACACCAAGTCGTGGTTATCTGTTTACAACTCACCATGGGCGGCATTGGTCGATCCTACGGTTCCAGCGGACGCAGTACTCAATCTGTCGCGCTATGACGGCACCAGCACAAAGGGCACATGGAACGCGCTGGTTGCTGATGTATTTAGCGCTGCTGCTGGGGGCGAGCCGACAAACGGAAACGGAACATTTGGTGGCTGGTCGCTACTGGTGACACCGGTTCACTTCAACGTGTCGGCAGTAACGCCCGCAGCGGTAGTAACAGCGACCAAGACCGTTGCCGGCACATTCCGAGTGGGTGGCACTGTTACCTACACGGTCACGTTGACCAACACCGGTAGCGGCAATCAGGCCGACAACGCCGGTAACGAGTTCACGGACGTACTGCCCGCAGGCTTGACACTGGTAAGCGCTACCGCCACCAGCGGCACCGCCGCAACATCAGGCAATACCGCAACGTGGAATGGTTCGCTGGCGCCACTGGGCGGCAGCGTCACCATCACCATCACAGCCACCGTCAATGCTGGCACGCAGGGCACCACGATCAGTAACCAGGGCACGGTTTCCTATGATGCCGATGGCAACGGCACCAACGAGTCCACCGTGTTGACCGATGATCCGGCAGTGGCGGGCGCGGCAAACCCAACGGTCTTCGCCGTAGCCTTTGCGTCGGTCACCGCCAGCAAAACTGTGAGCGGCGGACCACATGCCATTGGCAGCACTGTGACCTACACCGTCGTGTTGAACAACAGCGGCAACGCAGCAACGCTGAACAACGCAGGTAGCGAATTTACTGACATATTGCCTTCGGGCCTGACCTTGGTAAGCGCGAGCGCGACAGGCGGCACCGCTGTGGCAACGGTGGGTACGAACACCGTCACCTGGGACGGCAGCATCCCTGCCACAGGCAGCGTCACCATCACCATCACGGCGACAATCAATGCAAGCGCATCGGGCACGATCAGCAATCAGGGCACCCTGTTGGTTGATACCGATCTCAACGGCAGCAACGAAACAACCGTGTTGACTGATGATCCGACTGTAGCGGGCGCGGCAAATCCAACCGTGTTCAGCTTGAACTTTGCAACGGTCACCGCAACCAAGACCGTTAGCGTGGGACCACATCCGATTGGAAGTGCGGTGACCTACACGATCATCCTCACCAACTCGGGCAACACAGCGACCACGGACAATGCTGGAAACGAGCTGACTGACGTTTTGCCGATAGGGCTCACGCTGACGGGTGCAACCGCCAGTGCCGGAACGGCCGTTGCAACGATAGCCACGCGCACTGTGACCTGGAATGGCGGCATTCCGGCAGGCGGCGCAGTGACAATCACGATCAACGCACTGGTTAATGCGATCGCCGCCAGCAGCATCGTGAGCAATCAGGCGACTTACGCGTACGACGCCGATCTCAACGGAAGCAATGAAAGCACGGGCCTCACCGATGATCCAACCGTCGCTGGCCCCGCAAACGCAACAACATTTGCCGCCGATGCACTGCCTCCTATACCGGCTGCTTCGTCAGAAGCACTGTGGCTCATCGGGTTGATGCTGATGGCGATGGGCGCACTGCGTCTGCGCAGCAAACGACGCTGATAGGTAAAGCACGGCGTGCAGGTTGAAAACCGGGCACGCTTGAAGCTGGCGATGCCAGAGCAGTAAATGCAATGAAATTAAAACGGGGCACGGGCCCCGTTTTTTATTGTTCGTAGCACAGAGGCGCTGGCGCGGCGCGACCCGGTCGTAACCCGACGCGGCGTCGACTCATCAACGCATTCACTCACTCACGGCAAAACGATCAGGGCAAACCCATCGCGCAACTGTCATTCAGATAGTTGCGAATATCGGCCCAAGTGCTGCGCGGCGATCCGACGACTGCGGCACTGCTCACGGCCGTACCGGTCAGACCAAGCATTACTCGCACCAGTATCAATCCATCGGTGGTTGGATAAATGTGGCCGTCTCCGTCGATATCCATACGGCACGGCGCAGGCGCAGCGACCCCGCCAATCGCGAGCGTGTTGGTGGCCCCCGAAACCGTTCGCAACAACGTAAGCCACAATACGTTGTTCGCGGTATCCACGCTCATCAGCACGTCGGTTCCAGATACAAGTGTGGTGCCATTGAGCGTGACCGATGTGGGCGTGGTCGCGCTGCTGTAGCTGCTCAGCCGCAACACTGGATTTTTCAACGCATCAACGCCCGATGTTGACCAGTTTACCGTAGCTGCGTTAGCCGCCGCGGTGACCTCCCACGTCGCATATACGGGGTTGTATCCTGGGCGGCTGTAAGTCTGCGTGTCAACGCGGCCGATCCCGGCGATTCCGCTCGTTGCGACCGTGCCCACACTGGCCGTCATCGTGACCGGTGAGGCAGCTTTCAAAATCATTTCCTGAGCCCGCACTTGCGCCATCGTTGGATCAACCGACGCGCCGGGGTTATGCTCGCCAAGCACAACAAACGTGCTGTAGCTTTTGAACTGCACCTGCGAGACCGTATCGCCCACATAGTTTGAGTAACTGTCGCGCCCAATCGCGCCCAATTTCACGCCCCATGCGAAGCGACGCCCGTTGGTGGTGAGATTGCCGTCGACCACGCCTACGCCGTTATAGAAATTGTTTTCGATACTCTGGTACGGCCAGTTCCAGGTGCAGAGCATCTTGTGCGCTTCGTAGCCCGCGCAGGGCGTTACCGTGGCGCTAGTCTGGCCCTGAATGTTCGCGAGGAACCCGGCATTGCCCGCATCATGGGTGGCGAGCAGGCCTGTCTGCACGATGCCCATTTGCGCGTTGGCATTGTGCACCCAGAGCATGTTGTACGGGATCGCCGCTGCGCCGACCGTGTTCCACGTCCAGTTGCCATTGAGCGTGAACGGCGCGGTGGTGGTGATAAACCGCTGACTGTTGATCGCCCACGCCACGCCGCCGATCAAGGTGCCACTGCCGTTGATGCCGTCGAAATCCATCTCGCCGTACGGGCCGCGCGAATCGCCCTCAATCTGTTGCGTGAGTGGCACCGACGCCGGCACCGCCGACCAGTCCCACGTCACCGACCACAGCGGATGATCTGTGCCATTCACGAACAGCCACTGAATCGTCACCGGCACGTTGTAGCGCACAAATTTTGGTGCAGTGGGGTGCGGTCCCGTGAAGCGCGGATAAGTCGTTTTGAATTCGTGAATCGCGTGGTGTGCGCCCGCAAATTTCACGCTGTAAGTTCCGGTGAAGCCGAGGCCCAGTGGGCTGTCGTCGCCGATCACGCGATATGACTCGCAATACTGCTCGTCCGGCGTAGCCGCGCAATCATTCACGTACGGCAGATGCGAAACAACATAGCCGAAACCACCGGCACCGCCCGCGAGCGCATTGACGGTGCGCGTGGCCGTTGTGGCGAGTTGATAGACGTAGCGATCGAGCATGCCGCCGCCAGAGACGTTGTTGCGAGCGAGAATTGCGCTGCGTGGTCGTCCGCTGGCATCCGTCCATGCGTACTGGTCTCCCGTACGCCCACCGTTGCCAGTGACCCCGGCGGTCATCGTCAACGGCGTGACTGCCGCTCCTGGCAACGATGCGATCAACAACAGCAGCAAAGCTAAACGTCGCACCACGATACACACCTCAATTCCCGCTGATCGTAGCGCGAGCTCTGTTGCTTAGGACGTAATCGACGTGCAAATCACGTCAGCGCGATCTCGGCGGACTACCGCTTCGCGGCGGACGCCATTTGGTACAGCTCGTCCTTCAAGTGCAGGCGCTGTTTCTTCAGGTCTTCCAGCTCCACGTCACCCATCGGAGCCACACCGGTTTCATCGCCAGTAATTTGCTCGTCAATCGCGTCGTGCTTTTTGAGCAGATGCGCGAAGTGCAAATCGGTTTCCTTCAAGTGAGCGACCGCAGCGGCCAGTTCAGGGAATTCACGGTTGAGTGCATGAGGTAACAGATCAGAGCGCATCGCAAGTCCTTCTTCGTTGATTGCAGTGTTGTTAACGATAGTAGCAAGACGCACGCTTTCGCAATGCTGAGCCGCACATTTTTACCGCAGCGCGCCATGACCACACTGAAGTTTGAATTGGCGAAAATGAGACAGGGTAAACGTTCATCCAATCTTGCACAAAGACGTTTTAGAAAAATCAGTACGCAAAATAAACCGATTCTGTGTTGAAACAATCATTCCGCAAGCGCACAAGCGATCCCACAAAAACAAAGCAGCAGCAGCGGTCAGAGCGGTTGCCCAGAATTAAGACTAACTGTGAGGAGGGGAGTCATGTGGAGTCAATTTGCGCGCGCCGTCGCTTGTACGATGGCAACGCTTTCGATGGTCGCAGCACAAGCGCAGACGCCGGGCGTCACCGCTAACACGCTGCTGCTCGGCCGCATTCTGCCGCGCACCGGCGTGCTGGCAAATGAGGCAAAACAATACGCAGATGGTATGGACGTCCTGTTTGACCGCATCAACAAGACAGGCGGTATCAATGGCCGCAAGATCGTGGTCAAGGACTACGATGACGCTTACGCAGCCGATAAGGCGGCCGTCGCGGCCAAGACAGCGCTTGAAGAGGATCAAGTCCTGCTCCTGCTTGGTGGACTCGGTACGGCCAACGGCCTCACAATCGCGGCGATTGCGGAGCAGAACAAGACCGTGGGGATCGGCACCACCACCGGGGCTGTCGCCTTTCGCGATCCGACGCGGCGCTACATTTTTCCGGTGTGGCCGGGCAATGGCGACGAAGTTAATCGGATGGTGGCTATCGGCAGCAGGATCGGTTGGGAAACCTACGCTGCGGTGTTTCAGGACGATGCGTTTGGCAAGGATGCATTGATCGGTTTGCAGGTCGGTGCGGCTCGCGAGCGCGCCAGCGTGGTCATCACGGTCCCGGTTGATCGTGTCGCTCCCGATTTAAAGACTGCGGTTGCTGCCGCCGTAAAGTCCAAGGCGAGTGTCGCAATGGTGTTTCTTACGCCAGGGCCAGCCATGAAGTTCATCAAGGCGTTGAAAGAGTCAGGCTACACCGGCGCCGTCGCGACGCTCTCAATTAACGGGATCCCGGCGGTGATCAAACGCATTGGCGAAAAGAGCCGTGGCCTTGCGATACCGCGCGTGCTGCCACGGCCGGAAGACCGTACCAATCCGCTCGCTGCTGAGTTCAAGAAGGTAATGAAGGAAGGCGGTAAGGCCGACCCGCAGCCGGGTCACTTCTCTGCATTCGTCATCGCCAGGGTCGCTGTGGCAGCGTTGAAACGTGCCGGACGAAATGTGAACCGTGAACGCATTGTCACTGCGCTCGAAAGTTTCGCCGAATTCGACCTCGGTGCATTCCCCATCACCTATGGCCCGAACAAGTTACGTCAAGGCGCCAGCTCAAGCCGCATCGAGTTGCAGGTCGTGGGCAGAGACGGTGGGTTCGTATATTGACCAAACCGCTTGAGCGTGGACAGCGCCTTCCGCGCCCACACCTTGCGATTAGGGATTTTCTGAGCCCGTCGCCCGCCCGTGGGGATTGGCTTTCTGCGCAAATGGGTTCATTATCCCGCGCGGATACTCGACCCTTTTGAAAGGAAACATCATGGCTGGAAAGTATGTCGTCAAGGCTGGCGCAAGCGGGCAATTCATGTTCAACCTGCATGCCGGAAATCATCAGGTGATTCTCACGAGCGAAAGCTATAAAGAAAAGACCGGCGCATTGAACGGAATCAAATCGTGCCAGGAGAATTCGCAGAAAGATGAGCGCTTCGAGCGCAAGGTTGCCAAGGACAACAGCCCCTATTTCGTACTCAAAGCCAGCAACGGCCAGACCATCGGAAAGAGCGAGATGTACTCCGGCGCCAGTGCCATGGAAAACGGCATTGCTTCAGTCAAAGCCAACGGGGCGACTACGACGATTGACGAGAAATAACGACGGCCGCGACCGTCGTGCGGCGGATACCCGAAAAGGATCCGCCGACAGCGTGATTGGCGGAACCGCAGAGGCTCCGTCTTACGACTTGATGATTACTTCTTGTAGCCCAACTGTGTGAGGCAAACAGCAGCCAGATCAAGAACTGGCTGCGTAGCGCGAACTTCGGCGGTAACGCCATCATTGACCGAGTTCATGCAAGGAAGCACTTCGTCAGCAATGTCGGAATCAGATTTGCCTTTTTTGTCGATTTCGGCTTTGACCTTTTCTAGCGCAAGCGGAATCACGGCGCGGCGATCAGCAGCGCTGGCGGCGTTGTAGGCGGTGAGCGTGTCGGTCAGCGCCAGCGTCGCAGCAGCCGGGGCGCTAGGCGCTGCGGCTGCAGGTGCTGCGACCGGGGCCTTAGCCTCTTCGGCTTTGCCGCAGGCTTGAAGTAAAAGAATGGCGGACAAACCTGTCACGCCGACCAATGTACGAATGGTTGACAAAATATTTTCCTGGGAAACGTGCGGCAAAGAAAAGTAGCCGCCACCTCGGAATTGTCCCATAACGGGAGGCGTGCCTGTCGCTGTGCCTACGCTGCCGCGCGCGCCGTAGGGCAATGGAATGGACTCCTCTCCCTCAAAAGCATCTGGCAGCAGATAGTGGCATCTGTTGGCACGGCTGTCGCCAAAAAAATTCGGGCTCCCGAAGGAGCCCGATTCACGCTTATTTAGCTTTCTTCTCGTCTTTCACTTCCGTGAAGTCCGCGTCAACCACCTTGGCGTCGTCGCCCGGTTTGCCTCCGCCTGCGGCACCACCGCCTGCACCGGCCGATTCACCGCCACCCGCCGCGCCTGCCGCAGCACCCGCTGCTGCTTGCTCAGCCTGCGCCGCCGCGTACATCTTCTCGCCCAATTTCTGCGAGACGGTGGACAGCGATTCGAGTTTGGCGTCGAGCGCTTCTTTCGTTGCCGCCTGATCTTTCAGCAACTCTTCCGCTTCTTTGAGCGCGGCTTCGATGCTCGATTTTTCTGAAGCATCAATCTTGTCGCCATACTCGGTTAGCGATTTTTTCACGCTGTGCGCGAGCGTGTCGAGGTTGTTCCGCGACTGCACTTCTTCGAGACGTTTTTTGTCCTCAGCCTCGTTGGCTTTGGCGTCGTTCACCATGCGCTGGATTTCGTCTTCGGAGAGGCCAGAGTTCGCCTTGATGGTGATCTTGTTTTCTTTGCCGGTGCCTTTGTCTTTGGCGCTCACGTGCAGGATGCCGTTGGCGTCGATGTCAAACTGCACCTCGATCTGCGGCTGGCCGCGCATCGAGGGCGGGATGCCTTCGAGGTTGAACTGACCTAGGCTCTTGTTGCCTGCGGACACTTCGCGCTCGCCTTGCAGCACGTGAATCGTCACCGCAGACTGATTGTCGTCAGCCGTTGAGAACACTTGCGATGCCTTGGTAGGAATCGTGGTGTTCTTTTTGATGAGTTTGGTCATCACGCCACCGAGCGTTTCGATGCCGAGCGACAACGGCGTTACGTCAAGCAACAACACGTCGGTGCGGTCGCCGGACAACACGCTGCCCTGAATCGCGGCACCGACGGCCACGGCTTCGTCCGGGTTAACGTCTTTGCGCGGCTCTTTGCCGAAGAAGGCTTTCACCGCTTCGATCACTTTGGGCATACGGGTTTGACCGCCGACGAGAATTACGTCGTCGATTTTGTCGACGGTGAGTCCGGCGTCTTTCAGCGCGACTTTGCATGGCTCGATCGTTTTATTGATGAGCGTTTCCACCAGCGATTCAAGCTTGGCGCGCGTGACTTTAAGCGCCAGATGTTTCGGGCCCGTCGCGTCCATCGCGATGTACGGCTCGTTGATTTCGCTTTGCTGGCTTGAGGACAATTCGATCTTCGCGCGCTCGGCGGCTGCTTTGATCCGTTGCAGCGCAATCGGGTCTTTGGTCAGGTCAATGCCGCTCTGCTTTTTGAATTCGTCACAGAGGTAATCAACCAGCAACTGGTCGAAATCTTCGCCGCCGAGGAAGGTGTCGCCGTTGGTCGCGAGCACTTCAAACTGTTTTTCGCCGTCGACGTCAGCGATCTCGATGATCGAGATGTCGAATGTGCCACCGCCCAAGTCATACACAGCAAATTTGCCGTCTTTTTTTACTTTGTCTATACCGAAAGCGAGCGCGGCTGCAGTTGGTTCGTTGATGATGCGTTTTACTTCAAGGCCTGCGATGCGACCAGCGTCTTTAGTTGCCTGTCGCTGGCTATCGTTGAAGTAAGCGGGCACCGTGATCACGGCCTCGGTGACTTCATGACCGAGATAATCCTCAGCCGTCTTTTTCATTTTGCGCAGAATTTCTGCAGATACCGCAGGCGGCGAGAGCTTTTTGCCGCGCACTTCGACCCATGCGTCGCCGTTGTCATTTTTGACGATGGCGTACGGCATCAGCCCGATGTCCTTCTGCACTTCTTTTTCTTCGAAGCGACGACCGATCAGGCGCTTGACCGCGTAGATCGTGGCTTTCGGGTTGGTGACGGCCTGACGCTTGGCGGGCGCGCCAACGGTGATCTCGCCGTCTTCCATGTAGGCAACGGTGGAAGGCGTGGTGCGCGCGCCTTCCGAGTTTTCGATGACCTTCGGGACACCGCCCTCAATGACTGCCACGCACGAGTTGGTCGTGCCCAGATCGATACCAATAATTCTGCTCATGATTGATTTCCTTTTATTTTTGTTTGCGTGGGCACGGTGTGCTCACCTTACGATGACTCATATGTTTGGGGACTAAGCCTGCGGTTCAACTGGCGGAGTGCTCGAATTTTGAGCAGCGTCGGCAGACGCAGCTTCGGGTGCCTTCGCAACAGCGACCATCGCTGGACGCAATACGCGCTCAGCCATCGTGTAGCCCTTTTGAAAGACTTGAAGCACCGTGCCGGGCGCTTCGGTCGATTCGATTTGCGAGATGGCCTGATGCAGGTTCGGGTCGAACCGGGCCTTGTCGGCCTTAACCTCTTTCACTTTGGCGCGCTCGAACGCACTCGCCAGATTTTTGAGCGTCATGTCGACGCCCATCTTGATTTGCTGGGTGTTGCTTTGTTCGTCCTTGAGCACCATTTCCAGTGTGTCTTTCACTGCCAAAAGCGAAAACGCGAAGTCTTTTGCCGCAAATTCACGCGCCGACTGCATTTCTTGCGCGTTGCGTTTGCGCAGGTTTTCCTGTTCGGCGAGCGAGCGAAGTTGCTGATCCTTCAACTGCTCTTTGAGCGCGGCGATTTCGTTTTGCGCAGCGGCGTACTTCTGTTCGTCGTTGAGCCACGGATCGGCGTCCGGCGGGACAGCCTTGAACGAGTCGAGCGGATCGAGGGAGATATCGGGTGTGTTTTGTTCGTCGGGCGTAGCCATTTTTTTCTTAGTAGCGCTTGCTAAAACAATGTGTTAGCCGACAGTTAGGGGTGGGTTCCCCTATTTCAAGCAAGGGTATGAAAATTTTAAGCAGCTTTTTGATGAATTGCTTATTTTACTAGGGCTCGATGCGGTAAACGCCTCAAGTCGATATTTGGTCAATTTAGCGTATACCCCAAGTGCAATATAAGTTTCGGCATCAAGTTGTTACATGAGAATCGGAAATTTCCGTTCCTCACCGCAACTCATCCCCCCATCCCGCCAATTCATCGCAGCCATCTGGAGGCCACGATGCCGATGTCCTAAATTGGCGGCTGTTTCAAATTCTCAAAGGTTGTCTTCATGAAATTCACCCGTTGGCTGTTAGCGCTTACCAGCGCCAGCCTCATTGCCACAAGCGCGATCACCGCGCAAGCGCAGCCCGTAAAGCAGTATCCGCTGCGCGATTTCTTCAAAAAACCGGAGCAGACCAGTTTCCGGATTTCGCCTGACGGCAAAGCGCTCGGCTT
This sequence comes from Burkholderiales bacterium, assembly GCA_025354165.1. Lineage (GTDB taxonomy): Bacteria > Pseudomonadota > Gammaproteobacteria > Burkholderiales > Casimicrobiaceae > Casimicrobium. Next base: position 279,454 of record JANXNI010000032.1, read on the forward strand.
CATGCAGCCGTACGAAACGCGCATGAACATCTTCGTGCAGCCGATTGACAAGGTCGGCACTAAGGCTGGGATTAAACGCGTTACCAGCGAAACCGCGCGCGATATTTCGGGCTATTTTTTCAAAACAGCGACGCAGGTGCTCTACGTTAAAGACTTCGGTGGCGATGAGAATTTTCACGTCGTAGCCGTGGATGTGACGACCGGAGCGATCAAGGATTTGACGCCGCACGATGGCGTGCGCGCGAACATTCTTGACGCGCTGGAAGACGACGAAGATCACATTCTGGTCACCCACAACAAACGCGACAAGAAAATTTTTGATGTGTATCGCATCAACATCAAGACCGGCGAAGAAAAACTCGCGGCGCAGAATCCGGGCAACTTCACCGAATGGGTCACCGATCACGCCGGGAAACTTCGCGCTGCGATATCTACCGATGGTGTGAACACGTCGCTGTTCTATCGCGACACCGAAGCCGACGCGTTCAAACCGCTGCTCACCACCAACTTCCGTGAAGGCGTGACGCCCGTCGGCTGGTCGGCGGACAACGCGCTGATGTACGTCTCGTCGAATCGCGGCCGCGACAAATCGGCACTGTTCGAATTCGACCCGAAAACGGCGAAAGAAGGCAAGCTGATTTACGAACACCCCGAGGTCGACGTGTCCTCGCTCGCGTGGTCACGTGCGAGGAAGGTCTACACCTACACGACGGTCGATGTTGATAAAGAAGTACCAGTGTTTTTCGACAAAGAATCTGAGCGCATTTACAAATCGCTGCAGGCGAAGCTCGGTGGCTATGACATCAGCTCGGTCGGCGCGACCAAAGACGAGCAACAGATGATCGTCGCGACTTACAACGACCGCACGCCGGGCGCGCGCTATTTGTATGACGTGAAAGCGGACAAATTGACCAAGCTCGCGGATATCAATACCGCGATTGCAGAGACCGACATGGCTGAAATGAAGCCGGTGAAATACACGGCGCGCGATGGGCTTGTGATTCGTGGCTATCTCACGTTACCGAAGGGTGTCGCGGCGAAAAACCTGCCTGTGATCATCAACCCGCATGGTGGCCCGTGGGCGCGCGACCAATGGGGCTACAACCGGGAGATTCAGTTCCTCGCCAATCGTGGCTACGCGGTGTTGCAGATGAACTTCCGTGGCTCGACGGGTTTCGGTCGCAAATTTCTCGAAGCGTCATTCAAGCAATGGGGTCTTAGCATGCAGGACGACATCACAGACGGCGTTGAATGGCTCGTAAAGGAAGGCATTGCCGACCCAAAACGCGTCGCGATTTACGGTGGAAGTTATGGCGGTTACGCCACGCTGATGGGCATTACCAAGACGCCGGATTTGTACGCGGCAGCGGTTGATTATGTCGGCGTATCGAACATGTTCAGTTTCATGAACACGATCCCACCGTACTGGAAGCCCATGCTCGAAATGTTCACTGAAATGGTGGGTGACCCCGAAAAGGACAAGGCGCAATTGACGGCAACGTCACCAGCCTTGAACGCCGAGAAGATCAAAACGCCGCTGTTCGTCGCGCAGGGCGCGAAAGATCCACGCGTGAACAAAGCCGAGAGTGATCAGATGGTTGAAGCGCTCAAGAAACGCGGTACCGATGTCGATTACATGGTCAAAGACAACGAAGGCCACGGCTTCCGCAATCAGGAAAATCAGTTTGATTTTTATGAGGCTATGGAGAAGTTTCTGGCCAAGCATTTGAAGAAGGTGTAGCGCCCTCTCATTTGACGTCATCCCCGGCGCAATGCGGGGTCCAGCTCGCCGCAAAAAAGGCTGTCCAGCGCAATTGCGGCTGCCACCGATCTGAATTCCCGCCCGTTGCGAGAATGACGGCAAATGGGGCGGTGGTTCTAGGTTCTTTGCGCTAAGCGCTAACCGGCAACCAAACCGTAAACACCGCCCCACCACTCGCCTGATTCGCCGCCTGCACAGTTCCTTCGTGCAGTTGCGCGACGCGTTGAACAATCGCGAGACCGAGGCCCGCGTGGCCTCGCCCTTCGCGGTGACGGCTTCCCTGAAAGAAGCGTTCGAACACATGCGGCAAATCCTGCGGCGCGATGCCGGGGCCGGCGTCGGCGACGGTCAGCGCAACGCCGTCCGCGTCTGCTTTTGCCGACAGCGTTACCGCGCTGCCCTCCGGCGTGTAGCGCATAGCGTTGTCGATCAGGTTCGCAACGGCGCGCTCAATCAGCGCCGCGTCAATCGGCACCATCGGTAAACCCTCCGCGTAGTCGACATTGATGTCGATGTTGCGTGAATGCCCGGCGGCGGAAAAGCGGGCAGCCAGATCATCGAGCAATTCACCGACATGCGCAGGCGCTTTTTCTACCGGCACTTCGTCGCTATCCAGCCGTGCGAAATCGAACAACGAAGCCGACAATCGATCCAGATGCTTGGCGTTTTGCATCGCGACTTCGAGGAAGCGTTTGCGCTCAGCGTCCGTCATTTGCTCGCCGCGCAGCTGCACCGTCTCCAGATGGCCCATCAGCGACGTCAACGGTGTGCGCAGATCGTGCGAGATGCTGGCCACCCATTCGCGCCGTGTGGCATCCATGCGGCGAACGCGCTGCACTTGCTCGCGCAGGCGCGTCACCATCGCACGGAAGGCGCGCGAGAGACGACCGATTTCGTCATTGCGCGATTCGTAGGGCATCGCCTTCGCTTCGATCGCGCTCTCAATGTCACCCGCGCTCACGGCGTCAGCCGCGTTGGTCAAGCGACGCAGCGGCCGCGTAATGAGCGAGAGCACGGCGAGCACCAGGAGCGCGCTGACCAGCGTTGCCCCCAGCGCAACATAGAGCGCCGTGCGATTGGCCGAACTGGACATCAGAATACGATTGCTGTCGACTCTTGGCGAGCGCATCAGGACGTACACGTATCCCGTCATCATGTCGCCGTCCTGCAACGGCGCAGCGGCGAATAGCGCCTGCGAATTCGGAAACTCCGGGTCGTCGCCGAACACCGTCTGCCCGACCGGTGCGCTCATGAGCTGCTTGATTGGATTGAGCGAGAGCATGCTCTTGCTGCCAATCGAGCGGTCCTTGGTGTAACCCGCACGGACGTGTCCGCTGTTGTCGAGCAGATAGATCGCGCTGCTTGGATCGAGCAGCAACATCTGCTCGAAGCGGTTTTCGACTTCCTCCCGGTTCAGCGCGTCAAACTTGCCGAGCTCCGGGTACATCTGCGCCACGTTCTGCGCGAAGGCGAGACCCTGACGCTGGCGCAGTTCGTCGTAGTACGACATGTACGCGAAATTCGCAGCCATGACGAAAATGAGGCCGATCAGGATGCAAAAGGCGACGACCAGCGCGACGATGCGCGTGCGCAGGCTGTTGAATCCAAGACCAAAATTCATTTATCGGGATGCAGTGTTAGGCGCGCGGCGCACAGCAACCGCAATGTACGCCCTTGTACATGAGGATTGCGAGCACCGCGCAACGACACAATGCGCCCGAGAAATGAATTTTCACGCGGGGTCGGTGAAGCGGTAGCCGACACCACGCACCGTCAACACGTAAGTTGGATGCGCCGGATCGGCCTCGATCTTGGCGCGCAGCCGATTGATATGCGTGTTGACGTTGTGCTCGTAGCTCTCAAGCGTTGTCGACCACACCGCATTCAGCAACTGTGAGCGGGTGTAAACACGACCCGGATTCTGCGCGAAGAACAGCAGCAGATCGAACTCTTTTGCGGTGAGCGCAACGGGTTTGTCGGCAAGCTTCACTTCACGGCGCACCGGGTCAATGGTCAATCCTTCAAATTTCAATGCGCCACCAGCCGGTGAAGGCGCAGGCGTTCCCATGCGCTCCGCGCGACGCAGCAGCGCCTTGGCGCGGGCTTGCAGTTCGGGGATTGAGAACGGCTTGCCGAGGTAATCGTCGGCGCCCATTTCGAGGCCGACGACGCGATCAATCTCGCCCGCCTTCGCCGTGAGCATGAGGATCGGCGTGTAATGCGTCGGGTCGGCACGCAGCGCGCGGCACACCTCAAGCCCGTTCATGCCCGGCAACATCAGGTCGAGCACGATCAGATCAAACGGCTTCGCCTGCGCCGCCGCAAGCCCCGCCTTGCCGTCCAGCGCGCATTCGGCGTGATGACCCAAATCCTCCATGTGCAAACGGATCAGCTGCGCGATTTCTGCGTTGTCTTCGATCACTAAAACGTTCGACATGTCCATGCTTTCTGGTCGCCCGGACGCAGCACTTCCTGACAAATTACACAACAGCGCATAAAAACGCCACTTTTTGGGATTGTTATGAAAACGATATGTTGGCGCGATTAGACCGCGATTTTGGGCAAACAAAATTAATCCCATCGAAACACGCCAGTCCCGGCATTTTTCAGGAGCCCAACCGTGAACCTATCCGACACCCAGTACCTTCTTCCCGCTACCGCTGATTGTGCCGTAGCCGCGAAGCTCTCCAGGTCGGAAATGAATGCGTTAGCCACGGAGGCCGCCACGCATCGTGACTACCTTTACAAATTCGCGATGAAAAAGGTGGGCGATGCTGATCTCGCGGACGATCTGGTGCAGGACACGCTGCTGGCCGCGATTCAATCCGTAGACAGCAAATCAGCGTTCGGCGGCCGCTCGCTGTTTCGTGGCTGGCTCACCGGCATCCTCAAGCACAAAATCATGGACGCTTACCGTGACCGTTATCGCTTCGTGTCGCTCACGATGGAAAGCGACGATGGCGAGCAGATGGAGCCCACCGAGGATCACCCGATGCTGCGCGAGCGCGATTCCGCCGGGCAGGCCGCGTGCGACCCGCAACGGGCGGCCGAACTGTCGCAGTTGCTGGATCATGTGAACGACGCCGTCGCCGCGTTGCCGGCGGGGGTTGCCGAAGTGTTCATGGCGCGCGAAATCGAAGGCGAAAGCACCGCATCAATCACCGCGCGGCTGGGCGTCACCGAACAAAACATCTGGGTTCGCGTTCATCGCGCCCGCAAAGCGTTGCAAAGTCGTTTGCTGGCTGTTGGTGCCGTCGATGGATTGCGCGTCGTCGGAATGGCGATGGCCTGATTTGGTTTAACAGCTTTTTCATCTATCCACCACTGCATTGGGGCTACAGTTGAATATCGTTCATTTTCGACTTGTGTCGTAAATAGCTGATAGCCCTCATGCAGCGGCGATTCTGACAATAAGTTGTACTAACTAGCGCCTGCCAGCGCCGCTTCGCAGGCGAGTCCCAGCGCAAGGATAGAGTGGTCTGCACCGTGTCGTCCAACGAGTTGCAACCCGACCGGCGCGTCGCCCGCCCGATGGCAGGGCAGGGTCAATGCGCAGCCATCCATGAAATTTACCCACGCCGTGTTGCGCAAAATGCGCGCGTTCGTCTTGAAGAAGAGTTCGTCGCTCGCAACCAGCGGCGCAATCTCAGGCGCGATGCAGGCGACGGTCGGACTCACCACTGCGTCAAATCCCGCCAGCGCCAGATTAATGCGATCAATACAAAACCGGCGGTACGCGATAGCGGCTGAATACTGCGCGCGCGTCACGCTTCGCCCCGCCTGCATACGCTGCCAGACGCGCGGGTCGTAGCCCGCACCATTCACATTGATATGGGCCTCGTGCCAGTCGAGCGCTTCGGCGGCAATCACGCTCGTGCCGCTGAATAAATCGTCGAGCGCGGTGACGCTCGTTTCAACAATTTCGGCCCCCGCTGCACGGAGTTTTTCAACCGCCGAATTTACGGCAGCCTCGACTTCAGGGTCCAGCTCACGCCAGATCACAGCGTTTGGTTTGAGCAGGCGCACGCCTTTGAGCAAACGTAGTGGCTTCGGCGAATAAACCTCGCCCGCCAGCACTGCGTCGATGCGCGCGCAGCATTCCACTGAATTGGCAATGGGGCCGACAGAATCATGCGTGACCGACAGCGGAATCGCGCCGACCACGGGCACGCGAACCGCCGTTGGCTTGAAGCCGCAGACGCCATTCAGCGCCGCTGGCAGGCGCACGCTGCCGCCAGTATCCGAGCCCAGCGCGGCCGTCGCCATGCCATCGGCCACCGCGACGCCGCCGCCACTGGACGAGCCACCAGGCGCGCGCCCAGCGCCATCCGCCGTGCGTCCCCAGACGTTGCGCGGCGTGCCGAAGTGTGGATTGACGCCCACACCCGAATACGCGAATTCAACCATATTATTGCGACCGAAAATGATCGCACCCGCCTCGCGCAGCCGCGCTACGACGGGACTGTCAGCCGTTGCCGCGGGACGCACGCGCAGCACTGTCGAACCCGCGCCTGTGACTTCGCCCTTGACGTCGAACAAATCCTTGATCGACAGGGTGATGCCTTCAAGTGGCCGCACGTCGCCTGCCATAAAACGCTGTTGTGAAACGCTGGCTGCATACCGCGCAGCCTGCCGATCCAGATGCAGGAAGGCGCGAACGCCCTCGCCCGCCGGATCGCTGACGCGGGCGATATGGCGCTCAGCCTGCGAGGTCGGTGAGTCGTCGCTTTTGGCGAAATCATTATGGAGAGCAGCGATTGTCGTCATGATTTTTCTGGCGCTTTGGGTTTGGCGGCGGAGTTACGTTTGTTTGCATTATGCGTGGCCGCAAATCGCGCCGCGAGGTATACATTCGCGCAGATGACACGACTCATTGCCTGCCTCTTCTTCGCCGCTGCCGCAGTGCTTTGCCCGGCGCTCGCTCTGGCAGCACCGCAAGTGCTGGACATCGAATGGAAAGACAGTGGCCGGGAACGCACTTTGCCATTGAAAGTGCGCATTCCCGACGGTTCGGACAAAGTGCCGCTGGTTATCTTTTCACACGGTCTGGGCGGGTCGCGCGAAGGCGGTAAAGCTTGGGGCGAGCACTGGTCCGCGAATGGCTATCTCGTCGTTCACGTGCAACACCCGGGCAGCGACGAATGGTTGTGGAAGGGGCCGGGCGACGGCCCGCTCAAACAGCGCATGTCGCGCGGCGCAACGCCCGAGCAACTGCTGGGCCGCGTCGACGACATTCGCTTTGTGCTTGATGAGTTGGCGCGACAACAGGCGAAATCAGATGCACCCGCGTGGGTAAAGCGGATCGATCTGTCGCGCGTCGCGATGACCGGCCACAGCTTCGGCGCGCGTACGACAATGTCGCTGGCGGGTGAGCGGTACCCCGGTCCGATCAAATCGCTGGCGGACGGGCGCATCGTGGCGTTCATTGCCTTCAGTCCGACCGTGCAGGGCCTTAAGCGAAGCTGGCCCGAACGCTATGGCGAAATGAGCAAACCCTTCCTTAGCGTCACCGGCACCATCGACAGTGATGTGATGGGCACTGGCAGCAATGCGGCCAAGCGCGCCGCGCTGTTCGACGCACAAATGAATGGCGACAAGTATCGCGTTGTTTTTGAAGGGGGCGATCATTCTGTTTTCGGCGGTGGGGACATGCGCGACGCAGCTTGGCTCAATCGCGTCACCGGTGAAAATCATGAGAACACAACGGCATTAACTGCGCACGTTATCCGTGAGAAAACCAGTCTGCTGACGCTCAAATTTCTGGACGCATATCTCAAAGGGGACAGCAAAGCGAAAACGTGGCTTTCGAACGATGCGAAGTCTGCGCTGGGCGATGCCGGTGAATGGAGTGCGAAGTAGCCGCGTCGAGATCCGCCGCTAGTCGCGCAAAACCGCCGCAAAGCGTTCAATCGCGCCACGCGTTTGGGCGTCTGCGAGTTGAATTAAATTTTCGCGATATTCACGCGAAGCACCCGCGTAGTACGGCAGACGAACTCTAAACAGCAAGTCGGCACTTTTCGCTTCACGATCAATGATGGCACGCCGTTCAGCGTCTCTCGTACGCCAACTCTCGGGCGCTCGATCCGGTGTGTCGTCCAGAAAAGCTGACACGTCAACTGCCACGATCCGGGTAGCACCCAACGTGCGGGCAATCTGGATCGGCACCGGCGACACCATGTCGCCGTCTTCATACGCGACGCCACCGATATAGACCGCCCGAAACATGGACGGCAGCGCCGCCGATGCGCGTACAGCAGCCCCGGTGTTGCCGAACGTGAATGCCACCAGTTCGCGTTTTCCGACCGGGGCGGCAACAGCGCAAAAATTGCGTGGCAGTGCTTCGATAGCTCGCTCGCCGACTTCCCGGTTGATAAAGTTTTGCAACGCGCGCCCGATGAATCTCGTGGGTTGCAGAAACGCGGGGTCGGCGATTTCGGTGATGCCCAGATCGAGCGCGCGACGCTCGATTTCTGGCGTCGGTATTTTGGCGGCGTAGAGCGCACCAGCAATCGCGCCGGCGCTTGAACCAACTACGAGTGCAGGCTCGATACCGGCAGCTTCAAGCACCTTAAGCACACCGATGTGCGCGAAGCCGCGAGGCCCGCCGCTGCCTAATACAAGTGCAGTTTTTGGACGATTCTCCGGCCATGCAACAGATCCAGAACGCGGCATTTCGGCGGAGGAATAACCATCGTCAAATTCCGCACATCCGGCCACGCTGCCGAGCACACTCATGGCTGCGATGCGTTGCAATGCGTCGCGTCGATCCATCAGTCTATGGCTCCCAGTGCCTTGGCGCGCTGCACTTGCTCCACGAGCGCCGCCGCGTTCGGAGGCGGAGTAAGCCAACCCTGCAAGTGCGTCAGCGACAGCTCGGTCAGCGCTCGTATCAACGCCGGATGATCGTTGAGCGCGGAGATGTATTCGTACTGCTCACCACCCGCGTGCATGAAAATTTCCTTGCCTTCCATCGCGATTTCTTCGAGCGTTTCGAGGCAATCTGAAGGAAAACCGGGGCAGACCAAATGCACTCGTTTGACGCCCTGAGCGGGAAGGCCCGCAAGCGTCGCGTCGGTATAAGGTTGCAACCATTCGGCACGTCCGAACCGCGACTGAAATGTCAGCATCCATTGCGCCCCGGTGAGCCCCAATTCTTGCGCCAGAAGCCGCGCGGTTTTGTGGCACATACAGTGATACATGTCGCCCTTCATGAGCGTCGCTTTCGGCACGCCATGAAAGCTCATCACAAGCTTGTCGGGACGACCGTGCTTTCTCCAGTAGTCGTTGATCCGCGTAGCGAGCGCTTTGATGAAGTTCGGGTCGTCATGCCAGCTGCTGATCGTGCGCAGCGCAGGCATCGTCCTGTCTTTCGCAAGCTCGGCAAACACTGCGTCGCAGGCCGTTGCCGTGGTGCTTGCCGCGTACTGCGGATACATCGGCAGCACAAGAATGCGGTCGCAGTTTTCAGTCTTCAACTTGGCAAGCGCGCTGGCAATGCTCGGGTTGCCGTAGCGCATGCCTACTTCCACTTTCACCAGATCGGCGGGCAGGCCCATCGCCTTAACGCGTTCGCCCAGATCGCCACGCAAATACTGGGCCTGGCGCTGCGTCCAAACGAGCAAAGGCGAGCCTTCCGGCATCCAGACGCTCGCATATTTTTTCGCACTTTTCGCAGGTCGCGTGCGCAGAATAATGCCGTGCAAAATGAGTTTCCAAACCACCGGTGGAATCTCTACCACGCGGCGATCACTCAAAAATTCGGCGAGATACCGGCGTACGGCGGACGCGGTCGGTGCGTCCGGTGTACCCAGATTGGTTAGCAGGATGCCGATGCGTGGCGAGCGACCGTGTGCGGGCGTGACGACGGGGAGTGAAGACTGCATGGAACTAACTGCTTCCTGACACTGATTAGGACTCGCCCATTTCGCGCTGCATCGCCGACGACAGCAACTTCGCGGTCAAATCCACAATCGGAATCACGCGGTCATAGGCCATTCGCGTCGGCCCAATGACGCCGAGTGTGCCGATGATTTGACCGTTGACCTGATAGGGCGCAGTGACGAGCGAAAACTCATCGAGTGGCACAACCTGCGATTCGCCACCGATAAAAATTTGCACACCGTCGGCCTTGTTGGCCAGATCGAACAAATGCAGGAGTTGCGTGCGCTGCTCGAACATGTCAAATAGTTTGCGCAAACTCTGCATGCTGCCGGACAAATCCTGCGAATGCAGCAAGCGGCGCTCACCAGAAACGATCAGCCCGTCACTCGATTGTGAGGCGACTTCGCCCCCGGTTTCAACGGCAATCGTCATCAGCCCGACCATGTCTTCGCGCAAACGCTTCAAGTCCTCGGTCAAACGACCGCGCACCTGATCGAGCGGCAATCCGGCGAAATGTTCGTTGAAAAAATTACCCGCCTCGACCAGTTGGGACGGCGAGTAATTGCGGTCTGCGTTCAGGATGCGGTTTTGTACGTCACCATCGGGCGCGACCAGCACCATCAGCACCCGGCGCTCGCTCAGGCGCACAAATTCGACATGGCGAAAGGCAGGCGTCTTGTGCGGCGCGGCGACCACGCCCGCAAAGGACGACAAGTCAGAAAGCATCCGTGCCGCCGCGCTGATCAGTTCCTGCGGTTGCTGGCCGTGAATTTGCGAATCCGCATCTTTCATCGCAAGCTGCTGCATCGGCTGCGTAATCAGCAACGTATCAACGAAAAAGCGATAGCCGCGCGGCGTAGGGATACGGCCCGCCGAGGTGTGTGGGCTGGTGATGAAACCCAGCTCTTCGAGATCCGCCATCACATTGCGGATGGTCGCGGGCGAAAGCTCCAGCCCGCTCTGCTTTGACAGCGTGCGCGATCCCACTGGTTCGCCATCGGCGATATAGCGCTCAACAAGCGCTTTCAGCAGAATTCGGGATCGGGCGTCAAGCATGCGGACCATTGTAAAGTCGTACGGCGATTGTGCTGATCGAATACGGACTGTTAGCGTCGGTTAATCACTCAATGACAAATTGTCAGGATCAGTATGACAAAGGCTTGCTCACTGGTGAACCTGGGAGGCGCACGGTGTCGCCCGAGCAGGCCCAGATTGGCGCGCTGCGCTCGGAGCTCTCGCGGCTGAAGATGGAGAACGCGATATTAAAAAAGGCAGCCGCGTACTTTGCTCGCGAGAGTCTGTGAAGTACGCTTTTATTGAGGCCGAATTGGTGGCTTGGTTTCCGATAGCCGTCATCTGCCGGGTACTGGCCGTCACGCAAGCCGGGTATCACGCTTGGCTTAAGCGGCCCGCCTCGCCAAGCTCTGTCGAGCGCGATGCATTGGCGGCACTGATCCAGCGCGTATTTGCCGCGTTTAAAGGCAAATACGGCGCGCCTCGGCTGTTCCGTGAACTCTGCAAACGCCACGGCTACACGGGCAGCTTCACACGCGTACAGAAACTCATGCAAGCGCTCGGTTTGAAAGCCAAGGCGGGGCGTAAATACAAAGTCACGACGGACTCAAAACACAAATTGCCGCTCGCGCCGAACCTGCTTGCGCAGGACTTCAGAGCCACCACCACCGCACCCGATCAGGTGTGGCTGTCTGACATCACCTACTTATGGACAAAAGAGGGCTGGGTGTACGTATGCTGCATGCTCGATCTGTTCACCCGCGAGATCAAGGGCCTGGCCGTTGATTCGCACATGCGCACGAGCTTGGTCATGGACGCATTGAGAATGGCCGAGTTTCGCGCCGGGCTCACCCAAAAGCGAGGTGCGAAAGGACTTATCTTTCACTCCGATAAAGGCAGTCAATATGCTTCCGCTGAACTGCGCGTACACCTGCAAAACCACGGCTATCGGCAGTCGATGAGCGGCACGGGCAACTGCTACGACAATGCGCCGATGGAGAGCTTCTGGCACAGCTTAAAGGTCGAGGAGACGCACGGTCGAGGGTTCGAGACACGGGAAGAAGCCAGACGCTGTGTGTTTGGCTACATCGAGGGTTTCTACAACACCACGCGTATGCATTCATCAATTAACTGGATGTCGCCGCGCGAGTTTCAGCGGCAATTTGACGAGAAGCTTCGCGCAGAAAAGGAGCAGAAACAATATTTATCGGAGAACGAGCGTAGCGAGCCACTCCCCCTAAACACAGCCTTCTCACGCGGCTGACTATTGCGTGGGTTAATCACTCAATGAATTGTTGACAGGATCATACCGAATAGTTCCACAGACGGTTGGCGATCGTTGTTTTGTCCCTTACCCTCCATGGGAGGTGGCAGAAAAGTCAATTTTGGCCCCGCCTGCGTGTGATTAAATCGGCGCATGCCTTCCGCGCTCGCCTCCTGCCCAGTTGCCATTGCCGTCCGTCCTTCCCAGCGGGACGGCATACGCGACAACACACGTGACCTGAGCGACACGGTAGCTGAGCTGGCGGGTCAACTGCGTAGCCTTGGTTACAGCCCCGTGCTTGAAGAAAGCAGCGCAACCGAGCTCGATGAAGTAGCGCAATCAGCCGCGCCTGCCGCGTCAATGGACCAAATCGGCGCTACTTGCGGTCTCGTCATCGTGCTCGGTGGCGATGGCACCTTCATTTCGGTCGCGCGACAGGTTGCGGCGCATGGCGTGCCGATTATTGGGGTGAATCAAGGCCGTTTGGGCTTTTTGACCGATTTGTCGCTAGCGAGTTTGGCGGAGACGTTGCCACGCCTGTTGGCGGGTGAATATCGCGAGGAGCGGCGCGTATTGCTTAGCGCTACCAGCTCGGTCGCGGGCTCGCCGGAATATCTTGCCGTCAATGACGTCGTGGTCAATCGCGGTGGCGCGACCTCGCTCGTCGATCTCGAAATTTCGCTGAATGACCGATTCGCCTACGGCTTTCGCGCAGACGGCGTGATCGTGGCGACAGCGACCGGTTCAACGGCCTATGCGCTGTCAGCCGGTGGCCCGATCATGGCACCTTTTGTCAACGCCTTCACCATCGTGCCGATTGCGCCGCACGCCCTGACCAATCGTCCCATTGTGGTCGCCGACGACTCGGTGATTCGCATCACCGTGGCGCGTGCGCGCGAGGCGCTGGCCAGTATTGATGGTCATCATGTCATTCCGCTGAATGAGGGCGATTCCGTCGTGCTCAAACGGGCCGACGCAACCGTGCGGCTCTGGCATCCGCTTGATTACGACTATTACCATACGCTGCGCGAAAAATTGGGCTGGACGGAGACGCCTGAAGGTCTGGCTCCGATCAAGCGGTAGGCGCGCGCTACTGACATGCTGAAGCAGCTTTCCATCCGCAACTTTGTCCTCATTGATCGTCTCGATATCGAGTTTGAGTCGGGCATGATTGCGCTCACCGGCGAAACCGGCGCGGGTAAATCCATCGTGCTCGACGCGCTTGGACTGGCGCTCGGTGCTCGAGCCGAGAGCGCGAACGTTCGTGTAGGACAGAAGCAGGCCGATATCACTGCTGAATTCGACGTCTCGACCAACGCCGAAGCGCGCACCTGGTTGGCTGCGCAGTCCGAAACCGACTCCGATCACGTCGTTTTGCGCCGCGTGATTGACGCTGCGGGCAAGAGTCGCGCACAGATTAACGGTCGTCCGGTTTCCGTCGCCGAGATGCGCGAACTGGGCGCGACGCTGCTTGAACTGCATGCCCAACACGAGCATCAGGCCTTGTTGCGGGGTGCGACGCAGCGCGAGTTGCTTGATCGCTTTGGGGGTGCGGAGGCAGATGTTTTGGCGGTGCACATGGCGTTTCGTCATGCCTTGCAATCGCGTGAAGCGCTAGCGCATGCGCGAGCGGCAGCGGACGCGATTGCCCGCGAGCGCAGTGCGCTTGAAGCTGATTTGCATGAATTGCGTGCGGCCAAACTCAACGCCGAAGAATGGGCTGCGCTGACTCAGGAGCAGTCGCGTTTGAGTCACGGCAAAGAGCTGCTTCAGACGGTCGAATCGACGCGCGCAGCGATTGCCGATGATGATGGTGTTTCGGAGTCGTTGACTTCGCTGACGAGTGCGCTAATGGGTGCCGAGCGCATCGATCCCGCGCTTTCTGAAGCGCGGCTGTTGATTGAATCGGCAGGCGTACAGCTCGACGAGGCGGCGCAATCGTTGCGCCATTACGCGGGTAAATTGAATCTCGATCCTGAGCGTTTGCAGCAGGCGGAGACGCGCCTCTCGACGCTCTTTAGTCTCGCCCGCAAGTTACGTGTTCGACCTGAGGAATTGACCGCGCATTGGCAAAGTCTTGAAGAGAAACTAACTGCGCTCGCGGCGGCCCAGGAGATCAATGCGCTGGAGCTGGAATGCGTTGCCGCTGAGTCAGCGCTAGTGAATGTTGCAGCGAAACTTTCGACACGTCGCAGTGCAGCCGCAAAAAAACTCGCAAAAGCAGCTACTGCGGAACTACCCGATCTGGCGCTGCCGAATGCTGCTTTTTCGGTCACGCTTGCTCCGTATGCCAAAGTCGAATCCACCGGCGCGGAGTCGGTGGAATTTATGTTCCGATCGCATGCGAGCCTACCGTTTGCCCCGCTCGCCAGGGTGGCGTCTGGCGGCGAGTTGGCGCGGCTGTCGCTGGCAATCCTGGTGGTCTGCGGCGATGCCGCCGCCGTTCCTACGCTGGTGTTTGACGAGGTGGATGTAGGCGTTGGCGGGCGCGTGGCGGCGCAAGTCGGGCGCAAACTGCAAACGCTGGCGACGCGGCGACAGGTGCTTTGCGTGACGCATATGCCGCAGGTCGCAGCGCACGCCGATCATCACTTCACGGTATCACGCGACAACGCACAGAGTCCGACGACGCACGTGGCCGTGTTGAACAAGAAAGAACGTCACGTGGAAATTGCGCGCATGCTTTCGGGTCACGAAGTGGGTGCGGCAACGTCGAGCATGGCGAAGGAATTGTTGGAGACTTCGCGACGACCGCTTTAGGCGCGCGGTGGCGCGTCGCAGTTACACCGTGCCTTACGCCGGTTTAGCGCCGACGCTTCTTGACGATAACGACTTTACCGCGCTTGCCCTTGACCGCCTTACGAACGACGGCCTTGGGCTTTGGAATCGCCAGCACTTCGCCAGTTTCCATCCAGGTTTTGACGCGATTAGCGTCCCCCAGGCGAGAAAATTTACCAACCGAATCAAGGAGCACCAGCACCACCGGACGCTGCGCGATTTGCGCCAGCATCACCACGCAGCGGCCCGCTTCACGAATGAAACCCGTCTTCTGCAGTGTGATGTTCCAGCCGTCGGATTTAACCAGCGCGTTGGAGTTGTTGTAATGCAATGTCTGGCCTGTGCTTGGCACTTGCACGTACTGGTCGGTCTGCGTGCTGTATTCGCGAATCAGCGGGTAGCGCTGCGCCGTTTGCACAAGCACGGCGAGATCGCGCGCGGTAGAAACATTCTCTGGAGACAGGCCAGAAGTATCGACATAGTGCGTATTGATCATGCCGAGCGATTTCGCTTTGGCATTCATCGCAGCGACCGCAGCCGCGAGCCCACCGGGATAATGGCGGCCCAGCGTGCTGGCGGCGCGATTTTCCGACGACATGAGCGCAAGTTGCAGCATTTCGCGGCGCGACAGTTCGCTGCCAATCGACAAACGTGAACGGCTGGCTTTCAGGTAATCAAGATCGTTCAGATCAACCGACAGGCGCTCGTCCATGTTTTGCTGCGCATCGAGCACAATCATCGCGGTCATCAGCTTGGTGATGCTGGCGATGGGTGTCACGGTATTGGCGTTTTTGGCGTAAATCGCCTCGCCTGAGCGGGCGTCGAGAATCAACGCGGCGGACGACAGGAGGTTCGGACCTTGCGCGAATGCCATCGAATAGGTGCAAAAAGCCCCAAGCGTCAACGCACTTGTAAGAAAAAGTCTAATAAAAACAAGGCTGCCGGTCATATTCTTCATTTTGCACTTCAATTGTAAGCTGTTATACCGGATTGGGCGAACGACGGCGGGTCAGAGCAGCAAAAAATGGGCCCCAAACCCTGTTAGACGTTGTAGACGCGCTCTAATGGTGCGGCGAGTTTGCCGCAGGCCCGTGAACGGTGCCTCGCCGCGCGCTAGTCAACACGTTGCGACGGCGCAGTCGCGGCAGATCAATCGACCTTCGCGCCGCTTTCTTTGACGAGTCGCGCGTATTTGGGCAGCTCCTTGCCGATAAACGTCCGGAATTCGTCGGGCGTGCTGGCCGACGGTTCGGCACCGCTGGCGAGCCATTTTTCCCGCAAATCCGGCGCGGCGAGCGCTTTGGCGGTTTCAACGGAAAGCCTCTTTACGATCTCCGGCGGGGTTCCGGCGGGCGCAAACAGGCCCCACCAGGTGAACACGTCGAAGTCCTTGATGCCAACTTCAGCCATTGTCGGCAATTCCGGCGCGAGTGCGCTGCGCTTGGGCGTGGTGACAGCGAACGCCTTCAGCTTGCCAGCCTTGATCTGCGGGGCGCTGGAAGCCATGTTGTCAAACATCATTTGCACTTGCCCGCCGAGCAAATCGGTCATCGCGGGGCCAGCGCCTTTATAGGGAACATGCGTGATCGGAGCGCTGGTTTGAAGTTTGAATAATTCGCAGGCCAGATGCCCGGCGCTGCCGTTGCTGCCGCTGGCGCAATTGACCTTTCCGCCGCTCGATTTGGCGTAAGCGACGATGGCTGCAACATCGTTGGCGGGCATCGCCTGCGGGTTGGTCACGAGGACGTTGGGCGTCACTACGACGAGCGAAATCGGGGCGAAATCCTTCACCGCGTCATACGGCATTTTGGCGTAGAGCGACGGGTTCACGGCATGGGTCGATAGCGCGCCCATGCCCAGTGTGTAACCGTCTGCGCTTGATTTCGCGACCGCGTCCATGCCAATATTGCCCCCGGCACCGGGGCGGTTATCAACGATTACCTGCTGGCCCAATTGCTCGGAGAGTTTTTGCGCAAGAGCGCGGGAGGTGACGTCGACCGAGCCGCCCGCCGGGAACGGGACGACCAATCGAATGGGTTTGTTGGGGTAGCCGGTTTGGGCGTAGGAGAACGGCACGACGGTGCAACCGACGGCGGCACTAAGCGTGGCCAGCAGGGTCGAAACCCGAATGCGGCGGAGCGATGGGGCAGGAAGCATGGTTCGCATGAATTATCGATAGCAACAAGCGCGCATGATATGGAATGCTGCTTCGCAACATGTCGTAATACGAGTGCATAATCCACAAAAAACCGGAAGTAGTTAGGTCTCATGAAGAAAACAATTTACGGCGTTGTGGTCGCCGTGCTGGGTGCCGTATTAGGTGCGGGCGCGATGTTTATATTCGGCGTCGGCAAACCGGCCATCCCTGTTGCCGGCGGCACACCACCAACATCAACGTCGCCCGCAACCGCCGCAACAGCAGCCCCCGCAAAGTCTGGTGACTCCGCATCGGCAACGGCGGGCGCAGCTAGCAAAGGCACAAATGCCGTCGGATCTCAAACGGGCACGGGCGCACCGGTCGAACTGGGCAAGCCGGAAAAACTTAATTGGCCAAAAACGGTGACGGCGGTGGGCAGCTTGCGCTCTGACGAGTCCGTGATCGTTCGCGCCGAACAATCAGGCCGCATTGTTGCCCTTAATTTCAAGGAAGGTCAGCCGGTTCGCATGGGTCAAATGCTCGTGCAACTTGATGATTCGGTCGCTCGCGCCGAGCTGGAACAATCGAAAGCCAATCAGAAATTAGCGAAGGCGAAATTTGATCGCGCGGTTGAATTAAAAGAGCGCAATTTCATCTCGGGTCAAGCCAAAGACGAGGCCGAAAACGCGATGCGTGTGGCGGATGCTACGGTATCGTTGTCGGAAGCAAAGCTCACGAAGCTTTTCATCAAAGCGCCGTTCGCTGGTACCGCAGGTTTGCGTACGGCGAGCCTTGGCGATTACGTGAAAGACGGTCAGGACATCGTGAATCTGGAGAAGACGGACCCGATCAAAGTGGATTTCAAAATCCCGGAGGTGTTTCAGTCAAAAGTGCGCGTGGGCCAATTGCTGGCGGTGACGCTCGACGCGCTGCCGGGGCAGCCATTTAGCGGTAATGTTTATGCGGTGAATCCGCAGCTTGACACAGCAGGTCGCGCTTTGGTGCTGCGTGCGCAGATGGCGAATAAAGGCGGTCTGCTCAAGCCCGGTATGTTTGCCCGTGTGCGGCTCACGTTGTCAGATACCGGCGACGCGGTGGTGGTGCCGGAGCAGGCCGTGGCGATGCAGGGCGAGGATCAAATCATGTATCGCGTGGTGGATGGTCGCGCGCTACGGACCAAGGTTGAAGTCGGGCAGCGCCGCGACGGCAAAGCGGAAATTGTTGACGGTATCGGCGCCAGCGACACCATTGTGATCGCCGGTTGGCAGCGCTTGCGCGACGGCGCACCCGTCCGCCCGGCTGGCGGTGGCTCGGCTCCGGCGGAAGCGAAGAAAGAGGCCGTGGGCGTGGCACCTGCGGCGCCTGCTGCCAAGGAAAAAGGCTAACAGCTTTTTGGTGAAAGCACCGCTTCATTGGGGCTGAGTGCTATTTTGGTTAATAGTCGACTTTATTAGTTATTTCCCTTTAGCCCCTGTGCGTAAAGGGTTGGTTGTAAAAGCTGTTGGCAACAAAGATTGCCGACACAGGGAGCAGACGCATGAATTTCTTTGACCTCTGCATCAAACGCCCCGTGCTCGCCACGGTACTTTCGTTGGTGGTGGTGTTGCTTGGGCTGATTGGTTATCAACGGCTGTCGATTCGTGAATATCCAAAGATTGACGAGCCGATTGTTAGCGTCAGCACTACCTACAAGGGCGCATCGCCGGAAGTGATCGAGTCGCAGATCACCAAGACGCTGGAGGATTCGCTCTCCGGCATTGAGGGCGTAAATCTCATCACCTCGAACTCGCGCTCGGAGCGCAGCGACATCACCGTCACTTTCAAAATCACCAAGGATCCCGACGTTGGTGCGGCCGAAGTACGCGACAAGGTGGCGCGTGTGCGTGCCCGCTTGCCGGACGCGGCCGATGAGCCTGTGATCGCCAAGGTCGAGGCCGACTCGTCACCCGTGATGTGGTTCGCGCTGACCTCGGAAACGCACAATGCACTGCAACTGTCCGACGCCGTCAATCGCATTATCAAACCGCGTTTGCTGGTGCTGCCGGGTGCTGCGGATCTGCGCATTTTCGGTGAGCGCAAAACATCGATGCGCATCTACATCGAACCGGCGAAACTTGCCGCATTCCGGCTCACGCCGCTTGACGTCGAAAACGCCTTGCGCGCGCAAAATCTGGAAATTCCGGCGGGACGCATCGAGAGTCTCTTGCGCGAATTTAACGTGTTGACGCAAACCGATTTGCAGACGCCGGAGGAATTCGGTGCGATCCAGATTTCTCAGTCGGGCGGTTATCCGATCCGCATTCGCGACGTCGCCAAAGTTGAAGTCGCCGCTGCCGAAGAGCGCGGTTTCCAGCGCTTCATGGGTAAAACAGCGGTCGGCTTCGGCATCATTCGTCAATCCACCGGCAACCCGCTGGAACTGTCCAAAGCGGCGCGCGCCGAGCTGCCAAAAATTGAAGAAACGCTGCCGAAAGGCATGAAGATCGAGCTGAACTACGACAGCTCGGTGTTCATCGAGCAATCGATCAAGGCCGTGTTCTCGACGATTGGCGAGGCCGTCATTCTGGTGGCACTGGTGATCTTTTTCTTCCTGCGCAGCTTCCGCGCAACGCTTATTCCTCTGATGACCATTCCGGTCGCTCTGACGGGGGCGTTCTTCGTCATGTACGCGTTTGGTTTCACCATCAACACACTCACTTTGCTGGCGATGGTGCTCGCGGTCGGCCTGGTGGTGGACGATGCCATCGTCGTGCTGGAAAACATACATCGCCACATGGAGGACGGCATGGGTCGCCTGCAGGCAGCGCTGGTCGGCACGCGCGAAATCGGTTTCGCGGTGGTCGCGATGACGCTCTCGCTGGCCGCCGTATTTGCTCCGCTGTCGTTCGCCACAGGGCGTACCGGACGGCTGTTCATCGAATTTGCGCTGGCGCTAGCCGGTGCGGTCGTGGTGTCGGGGTTTGTCGCGCTCACGCTATCGCCCATGATGTGCTCGCTGCTGCTCAAGCATGAGACCAAACACTCCGCCATCTACAACTGGATCGAGCGTGGCTTCGTTGCCTTTACCAACGGCTATAAGCGTCTGCTTAATGCAGCACTCGATAACCGTTTGATTGTGGTGTTGGTCATGTTGGTCGTCGCTGGCGCGGCGGTTGTCATGTTCAAAATTACCAAAACAGAGTTGACTCCGCTGGAGGATCGCGGCGTGATCTTCGGCTTCGTCTCTGCGCCCGAGGGCTCAACGTCGGACTATCTGGTGAAATACATTCAGCAGATTGAAAGCATCTACAAGACGCTGCCGGAAACCAATGTCTACGGTGGCAACGGCGGCTTCCCGAACGTGGCTGACGGCACGGCGCTTCTACGGCTGAAAGACTGGAACGAGCGTACGCGCTCGCAGGCCGATGTGGCCAAAGAGTTGGGGCCGAAGTTCCAGAGCCTCGCCGGTGTGCAGGCATTTCCGTCGCAACCGGGCTCGCTGGGGCAGAGTCCTCGCGCGAAGCCGATTGAGTTCGTGATTCTCGCCGCTGTGCCGTATGACCAGATGCAGGGTTTCGTCCAGCGAATGCAGGCCGAAATGCAAAAGAATCCCGGTTTCGTCAATATCGATACCGATTTGCGCATGAACACGCCGGAGTTGCGGGTGCGCGTCAATCGCGACAAAGTGCTCGACGTTGGGGCCAACATTGACGTTGTCGGACGCACGCTGGAGAGCGCGCTCGGCGGTCGTCTGGTGACACGGTTCAAACAGGACGGCGAACAGTACGACGTGATCGTCCAGGTTGCGCGGGACGGTCGCGACACGCCAGAGCGCATCAGCGAAATTTACGTACGCAACCGCACTGGTGACATGGTGCCACTATCGAATCTCGTGACCGTGCGCGAAGGCGTGAGCCCGCGCGGTATTGCCCACTTCCAGCGGGTTCGCGCGGCCACCGTTAACGCCAATCTCGCGCCCGGATACACCCAGGGCGATGCGCTCAAATACATGGATGAAGCCGCCAAGCGCGTGTTGCCGTCCAATGTACAGACCGATCTGTCGGGTCAGTCACGCGAATTCCGCGATTCATCCAGCGACATTTACTTTGTCTTCCTGCTGGCGTTGGGATTCATTTATCTCGTGCTCGCGGCGCAATTTGAGAGCTTCATTGATCCGTTTGTGATCATGCTTACCGTGCCACTGTCGATGACCGGGGCGTTGCTGGCATTGCAACTCACTGGCAACACGCTAAACATTTACAGCCAGATCGGGCTCATTACGCTCGTCGGGTTGATCACCAAACACGGCATTTTGATCGTGGAATTCACCAATCAACTGCGTGATCAGGGTCGCAACGTGCGTGACGCCGTGGTCGAAGCCTGTGTGTTGCGCCTGCGACCGATTTTAATGACGACCGGCGCGATGGTGCTCGGCGCGATTCCGCTGGCGCGTGCCGTCGGTGCCGGGGCCGAGAGCCGGCAAGTGATCGGTTGGGTGATCGTGGGTGGGTTGATGCTAGGAACGTTACTGACGCTGTTTGTCGTGCCCACCGCCTACACCCTGTTGGCACGCGAAGGTCGCGGTGCCCGCGAGCGGGAAATTGAAAAAGCCCAGCAAATAGCCGGGCAGGCGGCGCATCCAGCGCCGATGGCAGGCGAATAGGGAGCGTGCTGACGGTGGCGTTTGTATTATGCTAAAGACATGGACGCAGGCATCTCCGTTAGAAAACTCACGCAAACCGACGGCGGCTCGTACCGCGCGCTGATGCTGCGCGGCTACAGCGAGCACGACACTGCGTTCACTTCAACGTTTGAAGAGCGCGCGACCAAACAGGTTGAATGGTGGACGCGTCGCCTGCAAGACCCGACCACGGCCACGCTTGGCGCGTTTGATGCTGGGGATTCGTTGATTGGCACGGTTCGCCTTGAGGCGTATCAACGCACGAGAGAGCGCCACAAAGTCACGCTGACCGCCATGTACGTCATGAAGGATCATGCAAGCACGGGCGTTGGACGCAAACTGCTCGACGAAGCACTGGTTGAGTCGCGTCGTTTAAACGGTATTGAGATCATCAATCTCACCGTGACCGCAGACAATTTACCAGCCGTTCGCCTTTATTCGAAGGTGGGATTTCAGACTTTTGGTCGCGAGATTCGCGCGGTAAAGACGCCCGGTGCCTATCTCGACAAACTACACATGTGGCGGCCGGTCAGCGCGGATTACGTTACGCAGAATTGATCTGTTGGCCCGCCTATATGGCGATGCTGCGACCGCCGTCCACGTTGATGGTTTGACCCGTCACAAAATCGGCGTCACACACCAGATATTTCACCGCTTCGGCGATTTGTGCAGCGCCACCTTCGCGTTTGAGCGGAACATGGTCAAGAATGCGCGATTTTTCAGACTCAGAAATCTGCCCATCAACGGGCCACTCAATCGGGCCCGGGGCAACCGCGTTGACGCGGATTTCCGGCGCTAGATCACGGGCCAAGGCTGCGGTCAATCCTCGTAGCCCCGCCTTCGCAACGTTGTAGACCACGTAACCGGCCATCGGTCTCTCGGCATGAATATCGGTGATATTCACGATCGAACCGAGGGTGCGCTGCAAATGCGGCGCGGCGGCTTGTGACAGAAACAGGGGTGCCTGCAAGTTACTTCCCATTAACTGCGCCCAGTCAGCAGGCGTCACGGCACCTATCGCGGTGGGATAAAACGTCGATGCGTTATTCACCAGTGCGTCGAGTTGCCCGAACGCGCTGACGACCTTCTCGACCAGCTTTGGCAACGCCTGCAGATCAAGCAAATCAGCCGCAAACGCCATCGCGCTGTTTGCGCGTAGAGCGTTGAGTGAGGCTGCCAGGGCGGCTGCCGCGTCCACCGATACGCGATAATGAATCGCTACGCGCCAGCCCTCACGGTGCAGGCGCTGCACGATGGCAGCCCCCACGCGCTTGCCACCGCCGGTCACCAAAACCACTGGACTTTTGAGATTATTTGCTGCGGTCGTCATGACCGGATGCTCCACGGATATGCCCACTGCCATTGAAGTTGGTCTCCCAACCCTTTACCCCACTCCTGAAGCCGAAGCGCACAGCAGCCACGTTCAGGCGCATCTTCATGCCTTGATCGCATCCGCGCCGCAGTCAAAAAACTCATCACAGCAGCCATCCATTTCATTCGCCGATTTTATGCGGGCAGCGCTGTACGCGCCGGGGCTCGGGTATTACGCGGCGGGAGCGACGAAGCTCGGTGCGAGCGGCGATTTCGTGACTGCACCGGAGATATCGTCTTTTTTCGGCGCGGCATTGGCCGATGTATTCGCACCAATGAATGCGAAAAACGTTCTTGAATTGGGCGCCGGTTCGGGCAAACTAGCCCGCAACTTCCTGGATGCATCGCCTGATAACAAGCAATACAGCATTCTCGACATCAGCGCCGATTTGCGCCAGCGGCAGCAGGCAATACTCATGGGTAGCGCGGTCAACTGGCTCGACGCCTTACCGGAAAAAATTGAAGGCATCGTGCTCGCCAATGAAGTGCTGGACGCCGTTCCCTGCGAGATCGTGCGCTTCCGTAACGAGCATTACGAACAAGCGCGTGTTTGCACAGCGAATGGCGCGTTCGAGTGGATGTGGCAAACCTTGCTTACCGGTTCATTGCTTGACGCCGCGAAACATCGAATCCCGCCCATCGAGGGATACACCAGCGAAATCAATCTTGAAGCTGAAGCGTTGGTCGCTACTCTCGCTGAACGCCTGACCGATGGCGCTCTCTGCTTCGTCGACTACGGTTTCCCGCAGCGCGAATACTACGTTCCCGATCGCAGCGCAGGAACCTTGGCCTGTCACTACCAGCATCGCGTTCACTTCGATCCGCTGCGGCTCGCAGGCTTGCAAGACGTTACCGCGCACGTAGATTTCACAGCGATGGCGGAAGCCGCTGTGGACGCGGGTGCGAGCGTGATTTGCTACGCCACACAAGCGCAATTTCTTTTACGCGCGAACCTGCTTCAGCGATTTGAAAATACCGTCTTTTCAAGTGAAGTCGAGCGCATCAAAGCCCTCGGCGACATACAAAAACTGCTGTCACCGACCGAGATGGGCGAGTTGTTCAAAGTGCTGACCGTCGGCAAAGGTAGCGCCGTTGATGCGCTTGCCCATCTCGCTGATATCGACCAGAGTTATCGGCTTTGAGACGACAATCTACTCTCGTGACGCCACGTATTTTTGCATCCTTGGCTTGAGTGGTGTCGCCAGAAGCGATGCATGCAGATCGCGCATGTCCGCTTCAGCCGTGTCCGTTTGCAGCAGACGCTTCAATTGCTCGTAGGCTTTGGCGGGCAGTTTGGCATTGGTCGCCGCGATCTCTTCTACACGGCGCGGCCACGTCACCGGATCGGCAACTTCAGTGATGAACTGCTGCGCCAGCGCGAGCTCTGTATTGATGACGAGCGCGTCCCGCAAAAAGACAAACGCCCGCTCCGCGCCGACGCGTTGCGCCGTGCGTCGCGTCCCGAGCGCGAGGCCCATGCGCCAGCCCGGCATGCGGAATCGGGTGCCTGGCGCGGCAAGTCGATAGTCGCAAGCGGTCGCGAGATCAAAGCCCGCGCCGTATGCACCGCCATGAATTAGCGCGATGGTGGCGAACGGTGCGTAGTAGATCGATTGCAGCATGCGCTCAAGATCGAGCAGGCGCGGGATGAGCGTCTCGTCGGTCTCACGTTCGAGTGCGGACAGATCGAACCCGCCGCAGAAATTACTGCCGTTGCCAGTGATCGTGAACACGGTGGTGCCATCCGCTTTCGCGGCGTCAATCGCGACCTGCAATGCGGCGACGAGCGGTGCGGCGAGTGCGTTAGCTTTGTCGGGGCGGTTGAGCGTGAGTGCGGTGTGCGTACCGCTCCGCGTGATTTCCATGACATTTATCATCGTGCACCGATCCACGGGGTGTCGTTGGAATAGCCAGAGACCATCGGTTGCTGCATCTGCTTTGCTGCGTCCCAATACTGGCGGTGAACGCGCCCGATATCGGCACCGTAAACATGAATGCTGACGGTGGTTTCGCCAGCCACCGCGTTGCTGACCTTGTGCCAGTCGCCAATCGTCGGCGATACGCGGTCGATTTCGCCACGCTCCAATTTGTGTTGGTGTGTCGACCGCATCAGAATCATTCCGGGTACCGGAAATTCCTCGCAAAGCTCGGCGCCGCGCAGCACACCGACTAACCCCCATACGGTGTGGTTGTGGACTACCGTGCCCTGGCCCGGCGCCCAAACGAAGCTGATCACGCTGTAGCGCGCTTCTGGATCGACGTAGAGCGCGTAGCTTTGGTAGCGCTCTGGAACGGACTTCGCATACTCAGGCGGGAGCCAGTCATCGTGAGCGATCAACGATTTGAGCGCTGAGTCGCCTTCATCAAGCACTAGGGTCTCGTGCGGCGAACGCTCTACGATACCGTCCATCGTTTCGAGAAAATTCAGAAATCGTTTTGTGTTCATGTTTGCGATTGTAGGAGCGGCTCTGCCGCGATCAATACTGGAGCAAAGCCGGTCGCGGCAGAGCCGCTCCTACATTGTCGGTAGCGCTGTTCCTTTGGGCCACAAAACCCACATCCGCGCGTCCTGCTTCATGCGTCCAGCCTGCTCGCCCGCCTTCAGTCCTGTGCCCCAATAAAAGTCCGCTCGTACCACGCCGCGAATCGCGCCGCCGGTGTCCTGCGCGAACATCAGCCGGTTGAGCGCCACCAATGCGTTGGGATAGTTTGTGGCCAGATAAACGACCGAGCCAAGCGGGATGAAGCGCGTGTCCACCGCGATGGATCGTTCGGCTGTGAGCGGCACGCCGAGTGAGCCCACCGGACCGGCCGCCGTCGCATCAATTTCGCGGAAGAAAACGTAGCTCGCGTTCTCATTCAGGAGTGCGGTGGCCTTGCCCGGATTCCGCGCAATCCAGCCTTTAATGCCCTGCATGCTGACTTCCTCCAGCTTCATTTCGCCGCGATCTGCGAGGATGCGCCTGATACCGCGAAACGGATGACCGTTTTGATCGGCGTAGCCTGCACGCATGCGCTTCCCGTCGGCCAATTCAATGAGGCCCGACCCCTGAATTTGCAGAAAGAAGGCTTCAACGACGTCATCCACCCAGACGAGCGGTTTAAATAGCAAGCGATCAGCGTCGATCTGCGCGCGGTCGTAGTAAGGCACCACGCGCTTGCCCTGTGCTGACTCAACCAACCGACCGCGAACGCGCTTGCCTTTCAACTCAGGGTACAGATCGCTCAAATCAACCACCAGCAAATCATCGGGACGCGCAAACAGCGGCACATTGAAGCGCGCAGTTTTGGTTCGCGATCCCTTCAGCAAGGGCTCGTAGTAGCCCGTAATCAAGCCACGATCATCGGCATCTGCGCGCGTCAGTTGATACGGAACAAATTCGCTTTCCAAAAATGTGCGTTGCTCCGACGTCGTGCCGGTGAACGGAAAGCGCGAACAGGCGCTGATCCACTCCGCTTTGCTGCGCAGGCCCTTGCAGTTCTCCGCAAACGCAACGCGTACATCGCGCAGGTCATCGGCGCGCCATCCCGGTAGATCAGCAAATAACGCGGGCGTCCAACGCGCTTTCGGCTCTGTGGGCGGCGCGACCACTGGGAGTGGCGGCGCGGTCGCTGGCGTAGGAGCAGCAAGTGGCGATGTAGCGACCACAACAGGTGCTGCTGGCACCTGCGGTATTGATGGCGTGGGCAGGGGTTGCACCGTGCCGCACCCAGTCACCATCAGCGCCACTAAAATCGAAACACTCAGTGATGCAGTGATGCGGGAAACGGTTGCCATGATCGAAAGCGGAATGTGGATATTTTTGGTCGAAGCGGCAGCGGCCGGCGGTCTGTTTATCGGGCTGATCTGGTGGGTCGTCAAAGGCACCGGGGAGCGTGATCGCAAGCTGAAAGAGTTTGACGAAAAAGCACAAAAAGATGCCGAAACGACCGTGAACAAAGCGAACAAAACGGAAAACGGTTAGTGCAGAACGCGCTTCGCTGAAAGCGTAAATCGCGGAATTGGCGCATCAAATTTAACGCCGTCCTCCGCCACAAATTGATAGCTGCCGTGCATCGTGCCGACTGGCGTTTTGAACTGTGAGCCACTCGTGTATTCGAACGACTCACCCGGCGCGAGCGTGGGCTGTTTGCCGATCACGCCGGCACCGCGCACCTCCTCCACCTTGTCGTTGCCATCGGTGATGATCCAGTGCCGCGAGATCAATTGCACCGAGGCTTCGCCATCGTTGACGATGCTGATGTGATATGCGAAGGTGTAGATGTCGTTGGCGGGATCGCTCTGATCCGCCAAGTAAAATGGCGTCGGATCAACCTTGATGCTGTAGCGGTTCACTGGCATGATGCTAAGAGAGCCTCTCGTGCTCATTTCGTCGTCTTTTCGGAGCCTGCATTGTCGCCCATCTCTAGTTCGTCACGACCCTACAAAATCGCGCCCTCCATTTTGTCGGCCGACTTTGCCCGACTGGGCGAGGAAGTTCGCGCCGTCATCGTAGCTGGTGCCGATCTCATTCACTTCGACGTCATGGATAATCATTACGTCCCGAATCTCACCATCGGGCCGATGGTGTGTGCCGCGATCAAGCCGCATGTCGGTACTACGCCGATTGACGTGCATTTGATGGTGAAACCGGTCGACGCCCTCATCCCCGAGTTCGCCAAGGCAGGTGCGAACATCATCAGTTTTCACCCCGAAGCGAGCGACCATGTTGACCGCACCATTGCGCTGATTCGCGAGTGCGGCTGCAAACCGGGGTTGGTGTTCAACCCAGCGACGCCACTGACGTATCTGGACTACACGTTAGACAAGCTTGATCTGGTGCTCATCATGAGCGTCAATCCGGGATTCGGAGGGCAAAAATTCATTGATAGTGTGTTGCCGAAGATTTCCGAAGTCCGGCGGCGAATTGACGCTTCGGGAAGAGACGTGATGCTTGAAGTCGATGGCGGCGTCAAGATCGATAACATCGGCAAAGTCGCGGCTGCCGGGGCCGATACTTTTGTTGCGGGTAGTGCGATTTACGGCGCGAAGGATTATGCAGCCGCCATCAGTGCAATGCGAGAAGCGCTCGGTTGAATTTCATTTCAAGGCACTGACCACTGCGGCAAACCGTAGCTCGCTTGTTCGCATTGGTAATAATGAAGTGGTACGGTGCAGTAAGCCGCGCTCGGAACGGATAATGTTGTCAGTGCAGAGCTTTAGCGAGCGTTTCTGCGTGCGCAGCAAACGCTTCACCGCCCTCTTTTCACCATGAGACCCATCATCTTGAACGCAATAACTCAAGCCCCTTCCCCAGTTCACGTCGATACCAGCGCTGGTCGCGTGGGTGCTTTTGGA
Source organism: Burkholderiales bacterium (assembly GCA_025354165.1). Taxonomy (GTDB): domain Bacteria; phylum Pseudomonadota; class Gammaproteobacteria; order Burkholderiales; family Casimicrobiaceae; genus Casimicrobium. Next base: position 307,659 of record JANXNI010000032.1, read on the forward strand.
AGTGGCAAGGACGTGCGTCGCGTTGAGGACGATTTGCTGCTCAAAGGCTTGGGGCTATTCACTGATGACGTGAATGCTGAAGGGCTTACGCATCTTTTCTTTCTACGCTCGCCGTATGCACATGCCGACATCACGTCGATTGATGTGCAATCTGCACGGACAATGCCGGGCGTGCTGCTGATTGTGACGGGGGCTGATCTGGTTGAAGCGGGCGTGATGCCTGTGCCCGGGGTTGCGGGCTTTAGGCGCGCGGATGGTTCGCCTGCGCGATCCGCGCCGCGTCATGCACTTGCCGTTAGTCGGGTTCGTTTTGTCGGCGAACCTGTCGCCGCCGTGGTCGCACAGTCGCTGGAGCAGGCACGGCTTGCCGCTGAGGCGATTGAAGTGAGTTACGACGCATTGCGGGTGGCGGTTCATCTTGACGATGCAACTGCGCCTGGCGCGCCGGTGATGTGCGAGGAGCTGGGTGACAACATCGCAGCTGAAATGCGTCATGGCAACGCGAAAGCTGCGGCGGATGCGTTCGCGGCTGCCCGGCACGTGGTGAAGTTGAATCTGACTAATCAACGCGTGTCAGCGTTCTCGCTGGAGCCACGCAGTGTGCTTCACACGTTTGACGAGGCCAGCGGACGGCTGACGATACGCATGAGCAGCCAGATGCCGTCGGGCTTGCGCGATACTGTCTGTGGCACGCTCAACATTCCCAAGGAGCAGGTTCGCGTGGTCGTGGGCGACGTGGGGGGTGGTTTTGGCATGAAGACTGGGGCCTACCCAGAAGACGTGGCGGTGGCGTTTTGTTGTCGGTCGTTAAAACAGCCGGTGAAATGGATTGGTGATCGCGGCGAAGAATTTCTGTCAGCGGGCCACGGTCGCGATGTCGAGTCCTTAGCGGAACTTGCGCTTGACGAACATGGCAAAATTCTTGCCCTGCGTGTCGTGAGTCAAGCGAACGTCGGTGCCTATGCGACCGGTGTGGCCGTTGCAATTTCGTTGCTGATCGGGCCGTGGGTGCAAACGAGCGTTTACGACATCCAGACTATCGACTTTCACTTCAAAGGTGTGCTCACTAATACCGCGCCGATTGGCGCGTATCGCGGTGCGGGTCGGCCCGAGGCCATTTTCATCATGGAGCGGCTGATGGACGAGGCCGCGCGCCAAATCGGCATGGATCGCATTGAACTTCGCCGACGCAATTTCATTCAACCCAGCCAGATGCCCTACGCCAACCCGATGGCGCAGGTGTACGACAGTGGCAAGTTTGAGTACGTAATGAATCAGGGGCTCGGGCTCGCAGATTGGGCGGGCTTCGATGCGCGCGAAGCTGCGTCAAAGCTTCGCGGCAAGTGGCGTGGAATCGGCATCGCGACGTTTCTGGAGTGGACCGGCGGCAATGTGTTCGAAGAGCGCGTCACCGTCACTGTGAAGCCTGAAGGCATCATCGAGGTGTTCTCAGCCGTACAGGCAATGGGTCAGGGGATTGCGACGACCCTCGCGCAACTGGTGGTGGACAGTTTTGGCATACCGCTGGACAAGGTGCGCATCGTGCTCGGCGACACGGATCGCGGCGATGGCTTTGGCAGCGCGGGTTCACGCTCCATTTTCACGGGTGGGTCGGCGGTGCGCGTCGGCTCCGAGCGCACGATTGACGCTGCCAAGCTATTGGCCGCTGACGAACTGGAAGTTGCGGCGGGCGACTTAAGCTACGCAGACGCAAGGTTTACCGTTTCTGGAACGGACATTTCGATAGATTTGTTTGCGTTGGCTGCAAAGCAAACGGGCCGGCGTATTTTTGTAGAGTCCACCAGCACTGTCGCTGGGCCTTCGTGGCCCAACGGCTGCCATATTTGCGAAGTAGAAATTGACCCGGACACAGGGCACGTCGAAGTAGTCGCATATTCGTCAGTCAACGATGTCGGCAGAGTGATCAACCCGATGATCGTACGGGGTCAGCTTGATGGCGGGGTCGTTCAGGGCCTCGGGCAGGCGCTGTGCGAGCACTTGCAATACGAGCGCGAGAGCGGTCAGCTAGTCACTGGCAGCTTGATGGACTATGCCGTGCCGCATACCGACATCATGGGTTCGATGACGCATGAGCTGGATCAATCTACGCCGTGTCTGAACAATCCGTTGGGCGTGAAAGGCGTGGGCGAGCTGGGCACCATTGGCGCGACGCCAGCGGCGGTCAACGCGGTTGCCGATGCGTTTGCCCGCAACGGACTTGCTGCGAAAACGCCACTGCTGCAGATGCCGCTAACCGCAGTACGTGTGTGGGAATTAATACGAGTAGTGTGAATCGGGACGGGTGAGTTGTGCACAGTGTACGGCTGCGACTCGACGCTGTAAGGTAATCAAGGTTGCAACGTACCTATCACGGTGCGACCATTGCGCCAAAGGAGATCGACATGAACCAAGCGACGATAGCAAGCGAGCCGGCGGCGGGTAGGTTCCCTAAACCCGCACCCGCAGCCAGTTATCTCTACAAGCGCCATTCGCTGCCGGTGCGGCTGCTGCACTGGATCAACGTGTTGTCTCTCACCCTATTGCTGATGAGTGGGCTGATGATCTTCAATGCGCATCCATCGCTTGACTGGGGAAAGTCTTCGTACACTGGAAATCCTTCGCTGCTCAGCATTGGCGCTCGCGACGACGGTAAGGGTCGGTTGCAAGGTGTTACCACTCTGCTTGGTCATGAGTTCGATACGACTGGTTTGCTCGGCGCATCAACGGGGGCGAACGGCGCGCAGGACAACATCGCGTTTCCGTCGTGGATCACCATTCCAGGCAGCTATTCCCTTGCAGAGGGGCGGCAGTGGCATTTCTTTTTTGCGTGGCTGCTGGTGATTAACGGCTTACTTTATGTGAGTCACGCTTTGATCAGCCGCCACCTCAGGCGCGATCTGATTCCGGGGCGTTCGGACTGGGGAAGTATCGGGCGTTCGATCATCGATCACCTTAAGTTCAAGCATCCACAGGGCGAAGACGCCAAGCGATACAACGTGCTGCAAAAGTTGGCGTATCTGAGCGTGATTTTTGTAATGCTTCCGTTGATCATCCTGATGGGCTGGGCGATGTCGCCGTTTCTCAATTCGATATTTCCCGGTTGGATCGATTTTTTCGGCGGTCGGCAAGCGGCGCGCACCATTCACTTTATTGTGGCGTGGCTGCTAGTGGCTTTTGTTGCAATCCATGTGTTCGAGGTCATAGTCAGCGGCCTGTGGAATCATCTGCGTTCGATGATCACGGGGCAATATCGCATCACAACGACGGTGGCGAAGGGGTCACGTCATGAGTAACCCGGACAAACCAAGTCGCCGCGTATTGCTGGGCGCGTTTGCCGGAGCAGGAGCATGGCTATTGGCAGGTTGCGGCCGCCTTGGCGAGACAGAGTGGTTCCCCAAAGTATTGGGAATCGGCGAGTCACTTTCTAAAAGTGCGCACAAGTTGATCGGTGGACGTCGTTCAATGGCGCAAGAGTTCACGGAGGCTGATTTGTCGCCCAGCTTTCGTGGCAATGGCAACACCAATCCGGATGACGAGGACTACAAAGAACACGCGAAGGCTGGATTCGTGGACTGGCAGCTGGAGATTGACGGGCTGGTTGAACAACCCAGCAAATTTACACTCACCCAGTTGAAAGCCATGCCGGCCCGCACGCAGATTACGCGCCACGACTGCGTTGAAGGCTGGAGCGCGATTGGCAAATGGACGGGCGTGCCGCTCGCGACGGTGCTGGCCGTCGCCAAGCCGAAGGCCGAGGCGCGCTACGTCGTTTTTCATTGCGCCGACGCGTTTCCGGGCGGCATGGATGGAGAAAAAGAATCGTATTACGAAAGTATCGATATGGACGATGCCTATCATCCGCAGACGATTCTCGCGTACGGCCTGAACGGGCAGACGCTACCGGTCACCAACGGCGCGCCGCTGCGGCTGCGAGTGGAGCGGCAGCTCGGTTACAAGCACGCGAAATACATCATGCGGCTGGAGCTGGTAGAGAACTTCGGCGACATCGGCGACGGCAAAGGCGGCTATTGGGAGGACCACGGCTACCAGTGGTATGCCGGCCTGTAATTTTTTTGCGGCGTACCTACTTCCACCCCGGCATCCACTTCGATTGGTCGGTTAGTTCACGCCGCTGTACCGCGAAACTTCGCTTTGAATACGTCGCTACAAGGTCGATCATTTCGATTTGCGCATCGGGCACGTTGGGCTCGATCAGGCTGGTGACGATGAAGTGCTTTTCCTTGTTCTGCGGCTTGGCTGCGGTCCATTTGGTCAGCAGAAGTTTCTTGGCGTTCAGGCGTAGTGCCGCGCGATTGGGTTTGGGTTGAAAGCCATCGGTTGAATCCAAGATCTGCTCGCTACGGAAAAGGGGCACGACAGTTTGAAGAACAACAACTATGTCGTGAAAGCGCCACTGCATTGGGGATGTGACTGCTTTTAGCCTAAGGTCGAGTTATGCCAAAAACTAGCTGTAGCCCCTTACCATAGGTAATTTCAGATAAAAGCTGATCGACCCGGGATAGATGTAGGTCTGCTCCCAGCGTTTATGGCGTTCATACGAAGGCGTAAAGGGGACGCCTCTTTGAACGTGAGCGCTAAGATTTGAGGTTGAAGATCACAGCAACCAACGTACAAAGAGAATGCAGCGGGCAGTAATGCATCCGAACGCCGTCAGACGCGATTGATGTCGGTCGGCTAACACTACCTCTGAAATATAGGCTATGAACCTCAGTCCGTCATCATTGCCCGCTATCCGCGCCATCGCCATCGATCTCGACGGCACGCTCCTCGACACCATTCCCGATCTTTGTAGCGCCGTCAATCGCACGCTGACGGAGTTGGGGTTTACTGAACTACCGTTGCAATTGGTCAAGTCGTTTGTCGGAAAAGGGCTCGGCGAGCACATGCGCAAATCACTATTGGCGGTACTCGAGCGCGAGCCTACTGATGACGAGAAAGCACATGCGATGTCGCTGTACAAAAAACATTACGCTGCGCATGTCGCCGATCAAACGACGATTTATCCTGGCGTGGTCGACGGCCTTGATGCGTTCAAATCACGCGGTCTGAAAATGTCCGTGGTGACCAACAAATGGACCATTTACTCCGAATCGTTGCTCGCGCATTTCAAACTTGCGCCCTATTTCGATCACCTCGTCTGTGGCGACACCTTGACCACTGGAAAGCCTGATCCCGGCATGATGTTTTATTCGGCGGGGCGTTTTGGCGTACATCCGCGCGAGATGTTGATGATTGGCGATTCGGGCAACGACAGCCGCGCGGCGCAGGCGGCGGGCGCACCTGTGGTGCTCATGACATACGGCTACAGCGAAGGCGAAAACCTTGTCGATTTGCACGCGAACGCAATCGTGGGTACATTTACGGATATTCCTGCACTGCTCGATTCCTGATTTCTCAGGATCGGCGCAAAAAAGCACACAACATGTCCCTGTCAGTTCGCGTCACACCCTTTGGGTGGCAAAGCTCTAGAGGTGGTTGGCGTTAGCCAATCCATCTTGCCTTTGCGCGCGTTGCGAGCGCCCGCGTTTATCTCAAACGCCGCAACAAAGAACCTGAACTTGACCTGCTCCGCAATCGGAGCTCCGCACGGAATACATCATGACCGAACAAGAATTTTTGAAGCTTGCTCAACAAGGCTTCACGCGCATCCCGCTCGTTGAGCAGACGCTCGCTGACCTCGACACGCCGCTGTCGATTTACCTGAAACTTGCGAACGACCGCTACACGTTCCTGCTGGAATCTGTCGTAGGCGGTGAGCGCTTTGGGCGCTACAGCTTCATCGGTTTGCGCACCCGCACCCGCATTGAAGTGCGCGGCAATGAGATCACGCACATCACGCCGCTTGGGCCAAACAAACAGACGGTGGCCGATCCGCTCGATTACATCGCGGCGTATCAGGCGCAGTTCAAGGTGGCCACCATCCCCGGTTTGCCGCGTTTTTGCGGTGGATTGACCGGCTATTTCGGCTTTGAGACCGTTGGCTACATTGAGCCGCGCGTGGGCAAGCGCTACGCCGAGCAGCCGCGCATTGACCAAATGGGCGTGCCGGATATTCTGCTCTTGCTGACCGAAGAGTTGGCGGTCGTCGACAGTCTGTCGGGAACGATTTCGTTGATTGTTTACGCTGACCCGTCGAAGCCTGACGCGTTTCAGCGTGCAACGGAACGCCTTGCGGAATTGCGCGCCAAGTTACGCGAACCCGCGAAATTACCGCTGCAACACGCGACCACTGTGGTGGATGCGCAGTCGCAAATGGGTCAAACCGCGTATGAAGCGGCAGTGCAGGTCTGCAAGGACTACATCGCGGCAGGCGATTGCATGCAGGTGGTGCCATCGCAGCGCATGGTCATGGATTTTCCGGAGCCACCGATTTCGCTGTACCGTGCGCTGCGGACTTTGAATCCCAGCCCGTACATGTTCTTCTACAACTTCGGTGACTTCCACGTTGTCGGCGCTTCGCCAGAAATTCTGGTGCGCAAAGAGGGCGAGACCGTTACCGTGCGCCCCATCGCGGGCACACGTAAACGCGGCGCAACGCGTGAGGAAGATGATGCCTTAGCCGCAGAACTGCTTGCCGACGAGAAAGAGCTGGCGGAGCACTTGATGCTGATTGATCTTGGCCGCAATGACGTGGGCCGCATCGCGAAGACGGGCTCGGTGGTGGTCAAGGACAAGATGATCATTGAGCGCTATTCGCATGTGATGCACATCGTGAGCAACGTAGAAGCGACTTTGAAGCCGGGCACCAACAACATCGACGTGCTGCGCGCCACATTTCCGGCCGGCACGCTCTCCGGTGCGCCCAAGGTTCGTGCGCTCGAAATCATTCATGAAGTGGAACCGGTCAAGCGCAGTGTCTATGGCGGGGCGGTAGGTTATATGAGCTATCAGGGTGACATGGATATGTGCATTGCCATTCGTACCGCCGTGATTCAAAACGGCAAGCTTTATGCGCAGGCAGGCGCTGGCATCGTCCATGACTCGGTGCCGACCAAAGAGTGGGAAGAGACTTTGCAGAAGACACGCTCGGTCTTGCGTGCGGCAGAGATGGTGCAACGCGGTCTGGACGGAGCGCAATCATGAAAATCATCGATCTTCGTAGTGACACCGTCACGCGCCCCACGCCGGGCATGATCGCCGCTATGAGCGCCGCGCCCGTAGGCGACGACGTATGGGGCGACGACCCGACCGTCAACCGCTTGCAGGCGATGACCGCCGAGATCACGGAGAAAGAGGGAGCGCTGTTCTTCCCATCTGGTACGCAAAGCAATCTCGCGGGGTTGATGTCGCATTGCGAACGCGGTGACGAATACATCGTTGGCCAGATGGCGCACACCTATCGCTGGGAAGGCGGCGGCGCAGCCGTACTGGGCAGCATTCAGCCGCAACCACTGGAGCAGGAAGCCGATGGCACTATGCCGCTTGCCAAAATTACAGCGGCAATAAAACCGTTTGGGCCTGGCCTTGGAACGCATTTCGCGCGCACCAAGTTGCTGGCGCTGGAGAACACCTGGGGTGGCCGCGTGCTGCCGCAGAGCTACGTGATGGAGGCGGCGGCGCTCGCTCGCAGCAAAGGCTTGAACGTTCATCTCGACGGCGCGCGCGCGTTCAACGCAGCAGTTGCGAGTGAAAGCACGATTGCCGAGATCCTCGCACCGTTTGATTCGGGCTCGCTCTGCATTTCAAAAGGGCTCGGTGCGCCCGTCGGCGCGCTGCTCGTCGGTGATCGTGCGTTCATCGAACGTGCCCAGCGCTGGAGAAAGATGCTTGGCGGTGGCATGCGGCAGTCGGGCTATCTCGCGGCGGCGTGTATCTACGCACTTGAGAACAACGTCGAGCGACTCAATGACGACCATGAAAACGCTGCCGCCCTTGCTGCAGGATTGCGTGACATCGCAGAAATCACCGTGCTCGGGCAAGCGACGAATGTGGTGTTTCTGAATATTCCCGAGGCACATGCCAAGCCGCTGGAAGAATTTTTGAAAGCGCGCGGCATGCTGATGCAAGGCGTCTACTCAGCGCGGCTAGTTACGCATCTCGACGTGTCGCGTGAGGATATAAACAACTTCGTAGCCACTGTGAAAGACTATTTCGCGGGAGCACGAAAATGATTCTGCTCATCGATAACTATGACAGCTTCACCTACAACCTTGCGCAATATTTCGGCGAGTTGGGACAAGACGTTGAAGTCATCCGCAACGACGCGATTGATCTGGCTGGCATTGCCGCAAAGAAGCCCGAGCGCATCGTCGTTTCGCCAGGTCCTTGCACGCCTAACGAAGCGGGCATTTCGGTGCCGCTGATCAAGGAATTTGCGGGGAAATTACCCATTCTCGGCGTCTGCCTGGGTCATCAAAGTATCGGCGCAGCGTTTGGCGGGAACATCGTTCGCGCGGGGCGAGTGATGCACGGCAAAACATCCACCGTCAGCCACAACCGGCAGGACTGCTTCGCTGACATTCCAACGCCATACACCGTGGTGCGCTATCACTCGCTTGTCATCGAGCGATCCACGTTGCCCGCAGAGCTTTCGATCACGGCTGAGTCCGACGACGGCGAAATCATGGGTGTTCGTCACAAGACGCTGCCAGTCTGGGGCGTGCAATTTCATCCTGAGTCGATCATGACCGAGTACGGCCATGACCTTTTAAAAAATTTCCTGAGTTTGTAGGTCCGCCGAATCATGCCAATTTCCATTTCAGAAGCCATCCAGCGCACCGTCGATCACCGTGAAATTTTTGAGGACGAAATGTTGTCCTTGATGCGCAAATTGATGAACGGTGAATTCACGTCGGCGCAATCGGCGGCATTTTTGCTCGGCCTGCGCGTGAAGAAAGAAACTATCGGCGAGATCGCGGCCGCCGCGACCGTCATGCGTGAGTTGTCCACCAAAGTGCCTGTTCACGACGAGCCGAATTTGATAGACATTGTGGGCACCGGCGGCGATCTTTCGCACACATTTAATATTTCTACGGCCTCGATGTTCGTCGCCGCCGCTGCGGGTGCCAAGGTCGCCAAGCACGGCAATCGCGGCGTGTCATCGAAGAGCGGCGCGGCTGACGTGCTTGAGGCACTCGGCGTGAATATCATGCTGACCTCCGATCAGATCGCGAAGTGCATCGTGGCGACCGGCATCGGCTTTATGTTCGCGCCGAATCACCATCTCGCGATGAAGGCAGTCGCGCCGATTCGCCGTGAACTGGGCGTAAAGACCATCTTCAACATTCTCGGCCCGTTGACCAATCCCGCCAGCGCACCGAACACGATGATGGGGGTGTTCCACGCTGATCTGGTCGGCATTCAGGCGCGCGTGATGCAGCGGCTGGGCGCGCAGCATGTCATGGTCGTGCATGGTCGTGATTCGCTTGATGAGATTTCGCTCGGTGCGGGAACGCTTGTAGGCGAATTGAAAGACGGCAAAATCACTGAGTACGAGATTCATCCCGAGGACTTCGGCTTCACGATGAGCGCAACACGGAACCTTCGTGTGGACACGCCGGAGCAGTCGAAAGCGATGTTGCTGTCGGCGCTTGAGGGTGCGCCAACGCCTGCACGAAATGTGGTGCTGCTGAATGCCGGTGCGGCACTTTACACGGCGAATCTGGCACCAACATTGCGCGATGGAATCGCGCTTGCGCTGACGGCGATTGAGAGTGGTGCGGCGCGTAAAAAGGTGGATGAATTCGCGGCGTTTACGCAATCTTTCAGAACCAAGCCGTTTGTTGCATGAGCGATATCCTCAACAAAATCATCGCCACCAAGCACGACGAAATCGCTGCATTGATGCGATTGAAACCTTTGTCTGCCTTGCGCGCCGAGGCAGAGGCTAACCATGACGTTCGCGACTTCGCCGCCGCGCTTGAAGCGAAGATCGCGGTAGGCAAAAGCGCCGTGATCGCCGAGGTTAAAAAAGCGAGCCCTAGCAAAGGCGTTCTCCGCGAAAACTTCGTGCCCACTGATATTGCGAAAAGCTACGAAACGGGCGGCGCGGCGTGTCTTTCCGTATTGACCGACACTCCCTACTTTCAGGGCTCGGCCGCGTACCTGAAGGCCGCCCGCGCCGCGTGCAATCTACCTGTTATCCGCAAGGATTTCATCGTCGACGCGTATCAGGTCTACGAAGCCCGTGCAATGGGAGCGGACTGCATTTTGCTGATCGTCGCCGCGCTGGAATTGCATCAGATGCGGGCGCTGGAAATGCTCGCACATGAGCTTGGAATGGCGGTTTTGGTCGAGTCGCATGATGCCGCGGAGCTTGATGCCGCACTCACGCTTAAAACGCCGCTGATTGGCATCAACAACCGCGATTTGCGAACGTTTACTCTTTCGCTCTCAACGACCACTGATCTGCTGGCAAAAATTCCACCGGGCAGACGCGTGATTACCGAAAGCGGCATTCTCACGAGCGCAGATGTGGCACACATGCGCTCGCACGATGTAAACGCCTTTCTGGTCGGGGAAGCCTTTATGCGCGCGCCGGATCCTGGCGCGGCACTCGCAACGCTATTTGCGTAGGTGGATCGGCGCGAATTTTCGCGCGCGGAGCGCAAATGCCGCAGCGGTCGCTAACAACAGCGCAAGCGATGCCAGCCAAGCAGGCGAGAGCGTTGGAACGGCCAGCGGATCAGTCGCTGTCGGCGTGATGATCACGGGGGGCACTTCAGCCGTAACAGTGCGCGCAACGGCCAGGCTTTCAAAACCGCCAATCGCTTTGCCCGCCAGGGTGACCGTATTGGTGTTGGAGATCGCGAGCGACGTCGTGTTGATCGCGAAGACTTGACCCGGGTCGTCGTTGCTGACGCCCCACACGAGGCCGGTCGTCAGGTCACCGTCGAGCCCTGAGTCGAGCGGCGCAAGACCGATCGTGCCCAGCAACACGGCGCTGCCGTCGGTGATGTTGATGCAGTAAAACTTGCCGCGATCAGTGTTGCCGCCCAAGCCGTAGATGCCCGAAGCGCAGGCGGCAGTCGGAGACACGCCAGCCAAACCGGAGATCGCCGGGCCGGTGTTACCGAGCGCTGTTGTCGCGGCGGTCGCAGGGTCAACACGGTAAATCACGGCGTTGACCGCAAGATACAAAACGCCGGTCGACGAAAACGCCAGGCCTGCGTTTGCCTGCACCTGTGGCAGGCCAGTCAGAAGCCCGACTGCCGTACATGCACCGGTCGTCGCGGAGCATTTCACGAGTTGCGCGGTGGGCGGATTCACGCCGTAAATTTCGCCCGCCGAATTGATCGCGAGCCCTTCGATCTTGCTGAAGCCGGTTGCGCCGAGTTCGGTCGCGACGCCAGTGGCCATATCAAGGCGGTAGAGCTTGCGATCAACGTCGCTGCGCACGGAATAGCCGGTTGGTGACGCAAATGCGACAGACGCCACCACAATGGCGGCAACGAAACTCGCCCCGCGGAAGAACGCCCGTAGAATCAAAATCGGCCTGAAATCCTGTTATTGACAAAATTGTGACACGTCTCAAGACCCTCCGCAAGTCAACCACGGTGTAATGAGCGAGCGCTTACATTCGTCAAACCCATGCTCTGTCGTCATTCGGAGACAATTTCATGCGCTTGAGTGATGGCACCGGATGCGCGTTTCGTGCGATCAACTTTAGGCCAAAAGCACGTCTGATTAGGGGCTAGCTCGTCATTCTATTAAAAGTCGACTTTGGTTATAAAACGCATTCAGCCCATTTCTGATATGGCCTCCAGGCAGAAGCTGATGGATGGATCATCGGCTCATTCGAGGCCATTGAGCAAAAGTGAGTACACGCTCTTCCTACTCACATTGATGGCTGTGGCATTGCCTTTGATTTGGGCGCATCAGGCACCGCCCTTACCAGCGTTTTTCAGTCAATGGCTGGCGGGTTTGCTTTGGTCACTGGTGTCAATCTGCGCGAGCTACGTTGCGATCAAGACGCCTGACGACGCGTTGCGCGGCGGCAACAAATTGACGCCAGCGAGCAGCGCGCGCGCGCCCTTGTTCACGCTTTGGACGTTGCTGATCGCGAGTCTACTGGCGCACGTTGGCTTATCGTGGACGCCGTGGTTCATCGCGTTACCAACCCTGTTCAATCTCGTGCTCGCTTTGACCCTTTGCGTCGCCGCCCTGCAAATCAGCCGTTCATCAAGTCCTGACTTTTTGCGCCAGTGGTTGCGCGCGTTGCTGTTTGGCGTGCTAATCGCGGCGCTCTACAACGCACTGGTCGCGCTGATCCAGACCGCCGCGCCGAACTGGACCAACGAGAACTGGATCGCAGGAATCAGCACCGACACCGCGCGCTATGGAGCCGAACGCGCCGCTGGCAATTTGCGGCAGCCGAATCAATTGGCAACGCTCATGATCTGGGGAATGCTTGCGGCGACGTATTTTTTGCGGCGTACGCTGTGGCTGTGGGGCGCGGCGAGTGTGCCGTTGCTGCTGACGCTGTTTGCAACCGGCTCGCGCGTTGGCGTGCTGAGCCTGGCGATGATTGTTGGCGTGGCGCTCGTGCGGTCGCGTCGCGCGCGCAGCTGGCAGCGCAAAGCGTGGCTGGCGGCGGGCTTGACCACCTTGATGCTGGCATGGTTCGCCACCAGCGCATTCACGCGCGACACGGCGGATTCTGCGCTGGCGCAGCGACTTGCGCTGTGGCGGGACGTGTGGACAGTCATTGAGCAAACGCCCTGGTTCGGCGTCGGCTGGGGGCAACTAAATTTTGCGTGGACGCTAACGCCGCTCTCGGCGCGCGCTCCCGATGTGTTCGATCACGCGCATTCGTTGCCGCTACATCTGGCTGCCGAAATGGGGCTGCCGCTAGCGGCGTGCGTTCTCACGCTGCTCGGGCTCACGCTGTGGTTTTCACGTCCCGTCGGCCGCACGCGCGAGGGTGCGACTGCACAGTTGATGGTGGCAACAGTTTTGCTGCACAGTCTGTTTGAGTATCCGTTGTGGTTCGCCTACTTTTTGTTGCCGTCGGCGTTTTTGCTCGCTTGGCTGGTCGCGGCGCGCGCCCCGTCACCGAAATACGAACGCGAAATGCGCATCACTCGTGCGCTGCCCGTCGCCACGTCATTGGTCGCCATGACGTGCATCGCTGCGGCCCTCTACGCGTGGAATGAATACGAGAAAATCGGCACGATTTACAAGCGCGCAACAAGCCCCAGCGCGCTCAGCAATGCCGCGACAGAGGCACGCAAAAGCCCGCTGTACGGTCAATTTGGCGATTACGCAGCCATCATTATCGCAGGTAGCAACGCCCAACTTGCGTGGTTTGCGCGACCCATTCGACAGGTGCTGGACGAGCGTCTATTGACGGCGTACGCGAACGCACTGACGCGTGCTGGCGAGGCGGACAAAGCCGCGTTTGTCGTCGCCCGTGCGCGCGAATTTCCGCCGCAACCCGTGTTTGCGGAGCTACCAGTGATCGCGCCATCGGCCACCGCATCCGCGCCGCTTGGGCCGCGTGATTTCAGGCGATAGCGAAGCGTCTCAAGGCCGTTTTGTAAACAGCAGATCACGCACCTCGTGACCCAGCTTTAAGCCGCGTCGCTCGAACTTGGTTTCCGGTCGCCAGGACGGACGCCGCGCGTAGTCGACGCTCGTCTTTTTTAGCAGCGGTTCTGCGGACAAAACCTCAAGCATGTGTTCGGCATAGGGCACCCAATCGGTCGCCAGATGCAAATACCCGTCGGGCGCAAGGCGGGAAGCGAGTAACGAAACCAGCGCGGGCTGCACGAGGCGGCGTTTATTATGACGCGCCTTGTGCCACGGGTCGGGAAAGTAGATGTGGATACCCGCCAACGATCCCGGTGCGATCATGTGATTAAGCACCTCGACGGCATCATGCCGAATCACTTTAACGTTCACAAGCGATTGATCGTCGAGCAGATTGCACAGGCTGCCAACGCCGGGTGGATGCACTTCGACCGCGAGATAGTTTGTGTCAGGGTGAGCCGCGGCAATGTCTGCGGTCGTGGCTCCCATACCGAAGCCAATTTCAAGGATAGTGCGGGCGTTGCGCGAGAAAATGTTTGCAAAATCAAGCAGCGCTGGCGTGTAATCGACGCCGTGTCGGGACATCCCTTCGGTGAGCCCCCGCTCCTGTTTCGGCGACATGCGACCGGCGCGAACGACGAAGCTGCGGATCGGACGGTGAAGCGATTGGTCGGTCGATTCTCCGGTCATCGACGTTATGGGCTCATTCACGGAAGCAGCACCGTCCAGCGCGGATCATTCATGTCGAGATTCATCGATGCGTTTTTTCCGTCCTCGGTGTAATCAATCACCAGACGGCGTGGTGAACCCCAGCTCACGCCCGCGTCTGTCCACGGCATGCGCGGCGTAAATACACGTTCACGCGTCGGGCCGCGACGCTCGAAACGCCAGACAGAAAGCCGATTTTCGCAATCGTCCTTGCAGAAATCTGCGGTCACAAAAAAACGTCCGTCGCTATTGAAAAGCGGCTCGTTTGGCAAATCGGTGGTGCTGGTCGTCGCGCGATGCACGAGCACAAAATCCAGCTTGTCCGCTCTCGCACGGTAAAGCACGACCGCATCCGATAGCGCGTAATACGCGAAGAAACTCACGTTCGGCCCCGCTTCGCCCACCTTGTCTTCAAACAAAAACGGCGGCTCGCCGGGCATCGTCACCGCAAGCAGATCTCCATCCCGTTTGACCACTGCGCCAGCGCGCTTGATTTGCTCGGCCTCGATCTTCTTGCCGCAATCGGCGGGGTCAGCGGTGTTCGCGCAGAGCTTGGCGAACTGTGCGGCAGTGGGAGCGGCGATGCTGGCTGGCTGAGCCGCAACGACGGTCGCGCCCAGAAACGCAAGCGAAATGAGGAGTCGATTAATACGGTGCATGCGGACATTTTGGCATCTCGAGCACCGTCTGGACATGGAGCTGGGCAGAACGTTTGCCGTTCCGCCCGACAAATATCTAGCCCAACACTTTGGCGATCTGCGCCTTCAACGCACCGTCCAGCATCGCGATCGATTCATTCAGGTGCGCGCGCATCTGAATGTCGTTACCGGATCTTGAAGCTGCTTTGCGCAATGAGGCGAGCAATTCGGTTGCATATTCACGCTGCAAACTGCGTGCATCCGCCGGTGCACGGGGGCTTGGACGAGCGACCGCTTCGGTCAGCAAGCGCACATGTTCCCGCTGCAGATTGCGACGCATCAGGTTGATCGGTGCGCCGGTGTTTAGTTCGCTCCAGATGGCTCTTTGTAGCGTGCTGTAAAGCTCGGGCAGGCCGAGCGCCTTGCTGCCATCGCTCATTTTTTCCGGTGCAACCAGTACGCGCGCTGCCACGCTGTCGCGCATCAGCTGATTGAGCGTGGCTTTTTGGATCGCGAACACGCGTCCAGCCACCGATGAATCAATCGCGCCGACGACCGGAACACCGATATCGTCGTCCGATACCTGATCCCAACGCGCATCAAAGTCAGGCGTCAGCTTGCCGAGAAATTCCGGTTTGAACTTGAACGAATCCACGGTGAAAAGATTGCGCGTCAACAAATCCAGCGCACGGCGCTGTTTGGCCGCGTCGGTCGGTGTCAACGGTTGCCGACCGGTGCCCGAAACGTCCCGCAGTACAGCAACACCGCCCACATATTTCGCCGCCAACTCGCTCACGTCGCCCATCAGTCTAAAGCCGCGTTCGAAGTTACGGCGCAGTTGTTCGTACTTCGTACCCACAGGCAATTCACGCGATTGCACGCGATCCCACAGCTCACGAATCACTGTGAAACGCTTCTCGTAAAAACCCAGCGGGTCGCTCGACAAGTCGCTGCGGTTGACCTCGGGATCGATCCCCTCAACGTTGCCACCGAAACCTGCGTCCTCGTCGGTTGCGTAGGCAAGCGCGGGCTCGGTCGCACGCGACAGGGTCTTTGCCAGCTCGGCGAGCTCATTCTCGGGCGTCGTTTGTTTGTACCCGTACTCAATCGCCCAGATGTCGTAGGTGCCGACCGTGACCATCGAATACTGACCCTGACGCTCGTCTTTGGTCGCGATGTTGAGCGCGTTGTAATCCATGACCGACGATGAGACGCCCACATCAGCACCGAACTTCGGATCGCGCAATTGCTCTGGCGTGATCGAGGTAGACCCTTTGAAATTGTGGCGCAAGCCGAGCGTATGGCCCACTTCGTGCGCCGTGATGTCCTTGATCGCGTCCATGATCCAGGCTTCGGCCTTGGGTGACCCGTATTCAAAATCACCACGCGCCACCAGCAGATCCAGTGCGAACGCGGCTTCGGTCAATTTGCTATCAGCGTAGGTGCAAAGCTCGCCCGAATTGCGGAACAATCCTGCACCGACCGGACGCGGTGGATCTTCGGCGATGCGCCCGCTGTAGAGGCGCGTGATTTCCTCGTTCATTTCGATGTCGGCATCGAGAATTTCACCTGTACGTGGATCGGTTTTGCTAGGGCCGCGCGCGCCAAAGGCGATGCCATTGCCAGCGACCCAGCGAATCGAGGCGAAGCGCGTGGCCGATGTGTCGAAATCGTCACCATCTTGCTGCTGTTTGACGACGACGGCGTTCTTGAATCCGATTTTCTCGAAGGCTTTGTTCCACTCAAGAATGCCATCGGCGACCGCTTTGCGATAGGCGGTCGGGATGTTCTTGTCGAGCCAGTAAGTGATGGGCTCTTTCGGCTCACTCATTGCGGCGTTCGGGTCTTTTTTCTCAAGCCGCCAGCGATTGATGTAACGAGTCTTCTGTTCGCGTTTGTCGGGATTGGTGAAGTCGTTCACGTTGGTCGTGAAGTAACCGACGCGGGCATCAGCCTGCCGCGGCCGCATCGGCTCCGGCAGCTTGGAAAAGCCGTAATAGAACCCCATGAACAGCGAGCGCACATCGGGCAGCGTGGACGGATAACGTGGCGGCGTCGGGCTCGGCGAAGTTGGTGGCAGCGCAACTCGGTTTAACTGGTAGTGACTGCGAACGTTGAAACCGGTTTCGGTGTCGGAGTTACGGACCTTCTCGATGCTCGAATTTTTTGCGTCGAACGCATACGGCTGGCGAAACGTCTGCTCCAGCTGTTGCGCGGCCATCGGGAAGTCGTTGATGAAGAGCGCATTGGCCTCGACGAGCACGCTTTTGCGTTCGGGATGCGGCGCGCTGGCGAGCACAGCGCTAGCGATCAGGCTGTCGGAAAACGAACGCTCAACGGCATGCCGAATCGGCGCGTCCGCAGCGGCGGTGTAGGCCACATTTCGCGCAATCAACTGCACGCCTTGCGGGCCGAATCGCTTGAAGCTGGCGAAATATTGCCCGCGTCCGGCGGCCAAAAATCCGCCCGACTGATTGCCATACAAGCCAGCATCACCAATCGAATTGGTAACGTTCACCGAGAAGAAAAACGGCCGTTCCCACATCGTCTCAGGGATCTCGATCCACACCTTGTCGTCCTTGCGCCAAGTGGTGAAATAGCCCTTCTCTTCCTTCGCGTCCTTGATGATGTCGGCAAACGGCTTGGGCGCGGGTGGGCTGCCCGCGGCGGCGCTTGCGGCAGCGACTGCGCTGGCGGCGCTAGCTCGCGCGGATGCGGCGACGGCTTGCGCGCCGACAGCCGATTTTGGATCGGTAATGCTGGCGGCGGTGGCGGTCGCGGCGGTCGCGACATCGGTGGCGGCCGCGGCGGCTGCGGCTTTGGTCGGCGCATCCGCAGCCGGAGGCGCAACCGTAGCGCAGGAAGCGAGACCAAAGGCACCACTGGCTAACAGTGCAAGATGCAGCGAACGAAGACGAAAGTTCATGAATATCCTAAAGTATTTAAGACATCAGCTTTTTCATGAAACGGCGTTTTAACCGGGGATAGAGACGATTTTCTTCGTAAATCGACTTGTGGCGAAATACGTAGCTAGCCCCCGTTCAACCGAGCATTCAGAGAAAAGCTGTAGTCTGACAAGCTGTGTTAAGCAGCGAACTATAGAGCCAACGGCATCTTGCGCAATCGGGGAGGCACCAGCTTGCGACCAAGCGCGGAAATTTCGGAACGAGTGACGACTGCGCCGTGAGTTTGCAGGAGCGGCAAAAACCGCAAACGGCGTTGGCGTGCTGCCATTCGCGGCTTTACCGCCCCTACATTTTTCGGCTCTGCCGTTTTGCCGGTACCACCCCGCTGCGCTTCATCCACGCATCGAGTTCGGCGTTAAATTTTTTGGTCTCCGCGAGCAGCCATTCGACGAAGGCGCGCACTTCGCTGCGAGATTTTGAGCGCTCCGATACGACAAGATAGCTGCCACCGCCCGTCGCGGCGGACACCTCAATGGGACGAATCAGATCTCCTGCCATGAACACATCGGCGCCATACGTTCGCCCCAGTACCACGCCCTGCCCGCCCTGAGCGGCGAGAAAAGTCTGCATGATGAAATCGAACTTCAGTTGCGAACGTCCTTTGACTTCCGGTTGCCCGACAGCTTCAAAAAAACTCGGCCAGGTGGAGCGTATCTCCGCCGGGCCACCCGCAGCGCCCTCGATCAGGGTGTGCAATTTGAGGTCATCCAATTGCTTGAGGCGCGGTGCGGTTTTCAGGTAATTCGGGCTCACGAGCGGAAACAACACTTCCTCGATCAAGAGCGTTGCATCAGGGGGGGCCGCCTCGGATCGCATATAGCGAATCGCTACATCAACGTCTTCGGTATCGAGATCAAACATGCGGTCGGTGGCACCGATATCGAGGTCGGCGGTGGGACGCAAATTGCGAAACCCCTGCAGTCGCGGGATGAGCCACAACGACGCGAACGATGCGAACGTGGTGACTGAAACACGAGGTGAATTGACATCGCGGCGCAGTCGCTCAACGCCATTGTCGAGATCATGCAAAACACGCTGCACCAGCGGCAAAAATTCACGTCCGGAAGGGGTCAAGGCAATCTCGCGCGCCTTGCGAACGAAGAGTGAAACACCTAATTCGTCCTCCAGACCCTGTACCTGACGGCTCACGGCCGATTGCGTCAGCGACAGTGCATTCGCCGCTGCCGTCAGGCTCGCGAGCCGCGCTGCTGCTTCGAATCCGCGTAGTCCGGCGAGCGTGAGCGGACGACTTCTGGAGGCTAAATAGGGTGTTTGCATGCGTTCTATGCAGTCTCGACTGCAATCAATGCGTTGTACAGCGGGGAATTATCCCTCTTAAATAGCACCCAAGGACTACTTCCCTATTATTTTTAGTCCGCAAGGAATACAGCCATGAACTCCCTTCAATTTCCACTCGCCACTCAAGACTGGACACTCGGCAAAAGCCGGGCACTGGCATTGCAGGCCGCGCAGGTGAAAAGCGTTGAGGCATTGTCGGGCGCACTCTGGGTCACCGTATCCGGCAGCGCACAGGACTTTTTTGTAAAGCACGGCGAAACCGTCACCATCCCGTGTCGTCACGGTCAGGTCGTCATCGAGGCACTGGGCGACGAGAGCGTCGTCCGCATCGGCCAGCATGCCGAATCGATGGTGTCGAATTCGCAGACGTTTGCACACGCGGCGTACGTATCGGTGGTTTGCCCAGTCGTGCGTGGCTTGCGTAAAGCCGCTGACTGGCTTGACCCATCGCCTGTGGCGGCTCGCGCACACTAGGCTTCTGCCATCTCAGTCAGCCTCTCCTTGAGGGAGGCTGCGCACAGATTTATAGCTCCCCGCTGCTACGGCACCTCCCAGTGCCGTAGCTTTTTTCGTTTCTACTAGCCGACAACGCGCGTTGCTTGTGCTTTCAGTGCGGTGTCGAGCGTGTCTGCAATTTCGTCGTAGTGCGCGCGGGTCTGCGTCGACAGACGAGGATTGGCTTTGGCCTGTTGCGCGCGGGCGAGGAGGGTTTTCGCGGTCAGGCGGTGCAGTGCGCGGGCGTCGCCCGAGGCCGTGCCGACACTGGGCTTGTTAATGATCGACACCAGACGACGCGCATGTTCACGTTGCAGCGCGCGGCGCGATGGCGTGACGTCGGTCACCGCGTCGCCCCAGACGGCGCGCGTCAGCGTGCCGTAGAGTTCGTCCAGCGTCAGCGCGTTGGCCGGTACCGCGAGCTTGTTGCGTGAATTCTGGATGCGCTCAGCGACGCGGATGGACATCAGTCGATCCAGCGCAACGGTTTGCATGCCAAGCAGGGTTGCGTCGAGCGAACGATCCAGAGGCGGCGTGTAACCACGGTCAAGTGCGGGCTCGGTCAGTCGGCTCGCGAACTCAGGCTTCAGATTGAAGCCGTTTGCGGCGAACAGATTGTCCGCGACGAGTTTCAATGCGGCGCGCTGTTTGTCCGCTGGAACCGGCGTGAGTGGCGCACGGTTGCTGCCGGCCTGATCGCGCAGATAAACGACGCCACCGACAAACTTGGTGGCAATTTCGAACGCACCCGTCAGTTGACCGAGGCCGCTCGCGAAGTTACGCGTGAGTTCGTCGTAACCGGCACCGACAGGCAGTTGCCGCTTCTGCAAACGGTCAAACAGTTCGCGTGAGAGCTGGATGCGGCGCTGCGCGTAGTCGAGCGGATCGCCGCCGACGTCGCGCTGGTTCACCTGTGGATCCATGCCATCCAGATCGCCGAAAAGCTCTTCGTCAGTGCCGTAAGCGAGCTGTGGCTCCGTGCTGCGCGCAGCGATTTTTTCGAGCGCGGCTTTTTCGTCGGCAACGGGCAATTCTTTGTAGGCGTACTCAATGGCCCAGTAGTCATACGGCCCGAGTGTGCTCATGACGTATTCGCCCTGCGGCTCTTTGTCGAGTGCAATGTTGAACGCGTTGTAATCCATGACTGAACCGCCAAGGCCATTGGCTTTGGTGAACGCAGGATCGTTGATTTGCGCCTGCGTGTAAATCGTCGACGCACGGAAGTTGTGGCGGAAGCCGAGCGTATGGCCGACTTCGTGCGTTACGACGTCTTTGAGCGTGGCATGCACGATGCGCTCAGCTTCTTTCGGATCCATCGCGTCACCCGCGCGCATGGCCAGCAGGTCGAGCGCAAAGCTTGCCTCTTCAATCGCAGATTGACCGTAAGAGCACAACTCGAAACTGGCATCGTCACCAAACTGCAAATTGCTCGGCAGACCGGAGGGTTTGCGCGCGGGCAGGAAGCTGCTGGCGGCGTCGATGCTGCCCGAATCCATCGCCATCGATGCGTTCATTGCGGTGGCGGCGGGCATAGGTCGTGGATATTGCTCAAACGCGCGGCGACGTGGCAGCGTGACCCAGCCGTTGCCGATCGTGATATCGGCGTCGAGAATTTCACCCGTACGCGGGTCGACGCGCGACGGTCCCACTGCGAGTGCGCCGTCTGAATAGTCAACAAACCAGCGCACTGACGCGCGGCCCGTTTCATGCGTGCTCCACTTGGCGTCATCGGGCTGTTGCTCAACGTGAATCGCATTTTTGTAGCCAATTTTTTCGAACGCTTTATTCCATTCAAGCACGCCCGCTTTTACCGATTCACGGTACTCGACGGGAATGTTTTTATCGAGCCAGTAAGTGATCGGTTTTTTCGGTTCCGAGAGCGCCGCGCTCGGGTCTTTTTTCTCGAGACGCCAGCGGTTCACCACGTACTTTCGCGTAAACGCGGCGTCGTTGTCGCTGAAGTCCCACAGAGGCTGGTTGAAGTGACCGACACGACCATCAGCCGCGCGCGCGTGCATCGGTTCATCAGGCAATTTTGAGAGCGTGTAGAACAGACCGATAAAGAAGCTGCGCGGATCAGGCACGCCATTGATCGGGCGCGGTTGCGGTGCGGGCGACGGCACTGGCGACGGCACCGGCAGCTTTGGCACGGAGAAGTGCGCGGTCACGTCGAACGTCGTGGCATCGTCGCGTGCGGCCGTTTCTTTGAAATACGAGTTGGCACGATCGAGGCTATAGCCCGCGCGGTAAACGCTGTCGAATTGATACGTGAGCATCGGAATATCGCCAAGCAGGAGCGCGTTGGCCTCGACGAGCACGGTCTTTTTTTCGGGATGCGGCAGGCTCACGATGGTCGCTGCGGCGAGCAGACTGTCGCTGGTGCCGTCCGCCGTGGCCAGCGCAATCGGCGTCGCTGGTTTGGCGTAATTGCTGAAATTGCGTGCGATCAACTGCACGTTGTTGCCGATTTTCTTGAACGTGATGATGTTGCCGCGAAGCATTGCGCGCGCCACGGATGCGCCCGCGTCACCCATCACGCCGCGACTCATGTTCGTCTGCAAATAGTAGAGCTGGTCGAACTGCTCGGGTTTGATCTCAATCCAGACTTTTTCGTCCTTGGTCCACAAAGTGAACAGGCCGGGCTGCTCCTTCGCGTCCTTGATGATCTCTGCAAACGGGCGCGGCGCACCGGGAGCAGCGGCAGCGCCGGGTGGACGCGCGCCACCGGCGGCGGCGGGCGCTGCGGTCGCGGCTCCCGCCACAGTGGCGCTGGCGGCCGATGATGCGGGCGCGCCGACGGGCGTGCTTGCTGCGGCAGCCGCAGCGCTGGCGGCGGCTGGCGGAGGCACAGTGGCGCATGACGTCAGCACCCACGCGGTGCCGCCAAAGAGCGTGCTAAACAGAGCGGAACGAGACCGGAAAAACATAAAAACTCCCGTAAAAATTCTGTACAACTTATGATGGGAAGCCCCACTTCTCAGGGGCTACGTGCCAAATATGCTATTTATCGACTTTATCGAGTTTCCGCTGTCAGCCCTTAATCCGCCGTATTTTCAGAAAAAAGCTGTACGGTAAAAGTCGATAATATTTCAACCAGTGTAGAGGCGATTTTTGTCGCGATGGTTCGGTGAGACGAATGCACGGAAAGTGGGACTGAACGGCGATACCGCAGCGCCTCCGCGCTGAATCAGTCGATTAAAACCATCTCACCACGCAAACTATGCGGCGCCGCGTCGGTGATCTTTACGTTGACGTATTGACCGATTAAACGCTCATTGCCGGGGAAATTCACGATACGCATGCTCTCAGCGCGGCCCGCAAGCTCGGTGCTGCTCTTACGCGAAACGCTCTCGACCAGCACGCGCTCGGTCGTGCCGACCATCGCCTTGCTGTAGCCGAAAAAGAGCTCGTCCAGCCGCTTTTGCAGTTGATACAAACGCTGCGACTTCTCGGCGGCGGGCGTGTCGTCTTTCAGGTCAGCCGCCGGCGTTCCCGGACGTGCCGAGTAGACAAAACTGAACGCACCGTCGAATGCCACATCATCGATCAATTTCATCGTGAGGTCGTGATCTTTTTGCGTTTCGCCCGGAAATCCAACGATGAAATCCGACGTCAACAGAATATTCGGTCGCACCGCGCGCAGCTTCCTGATCGTGCTCTTGTACTCAAGCGCCGTGTAGCCGCGCTTCATCGCCGCGAGGATGCGATCCGAGCCGTGCTGCACTGGCAAATGCAGTTGCGACGTGAGCTTCGGTACTTTGCCGTATACCTCGATCAGCGACGCGCTCATCTCGCGGGGATGACTCGTGGTGTAGCGAATGCGCTCAATGCCGGGGATTTCGTCGATGTATTCGATCAGCATCGCGAAGTCCGCGATGTCTGTCGACTCACCCATTTTTCCGCGATAGGCATTGACGTTTTGTCCGAGTAGCGTGACTTCTTTTACCCCCTTGATCGCCAATTCCGCGATCTCGGTCAGTACGTCTTCAAACGGACGCGAAACCTCTTCGCCACGCGTGTACGGCACCACGCAAAACGAGCAATATTTGCTGCACCCTTCCATGATCGACACGAATGCGCTTGCGGCTTCCACGCGCGCAGGCGGCATGTTGTCGAACTTCTCAATTTCGGGGAACGAAATGTCCACCTGCGAGCGCCCGGTCTCGCGGCGTTTCGCAATCAGCGCGGGCAGGCGATGCAATGTCTGCGGGCCGAACACCACGTCAACAAACGGCGCACGCTCAACAATCGCCGCGCCTTCCTGTGACGCCACGCAACCGCCGACGCCGATCACCAGATTCGGATTCGATTTTTTGAGTTCGCGCACACGACCCAGATCGTGAAACACTTTTTCCTGCGCTTTCTCACGCACCGAGCAGGTGTTGAACAGAATGACATCTGCGTTTTCCGGTGTATCGGTTTTCTCGTATCCGCTCGCCTCCGAAGCGTCCAGAATGTCCGCCATCTTGTCGGAGTCGTATTCATTCATCTGGCAACCGAAGGTGCGGATGAAGAGTTTTTTCTTGGGGGCTAGCGTGGCAGGCGCGACAGCAGCGGCATCCGCCAGAGCAGAGATTTCGTTTTGCATAGTGTGCAGGGCGCGCGGCTTTATCCGGCGGTGCTTTTAGGTGAAGCAGCCATTTTACGGGCTCCAGATGCACCGCCTCGGTTGCCGACGCCCGGCGGCCCCGCACTATCGCGACTCGCCACGGCAGCCTTCCTTCTGACGCGTCTCCATCGGCTGATTCACAATCGTCGGCGCTTGCGGGCTGGGCGCCGCCGGTTTCGGCAACACGGCATCTGCCGACTGTGGGCAGGGCGGCAGGAACGCATCTGCCACGGCGCGACGAAAGCGTTGATCGGATGTGAGCGAGGGCGCAACCGAAATCGGCGCACGCCCGCGTTGATTATTCAAGTCCCGCGCTGCGTCACGGGCAACTGCCGAGCGCGATTTGTACGGATCAAAACCATCAATATTTCCGGACGGCAGACCAGGAGCGCGATCTGCGCTGGCCCCGGTAGGCGTGGCAACCGTGCCGTCACCCGTGCGCGGGGAAGGCAGAGAAACCACCGCGCCGGAGCGGCCACCCGTTGCGCCAGACGACGCCGGACTGCCAGATGTCGCACCGCCGGCGCTTGAAGGGCTGCCCGCAGGTGCGGCTGACGAGGCCGGCGAAGCTGACGCGGCCGGAGCCGCAGCCGGCGTTGCGCTTGGCGCGGGTCCCGTGAGCACCGGCGTGGCGGTCGTCGCCGGGATCGCAGGCGCCGCTATGACGGGTGCAGCCTGGGCCGCTGTTTGTGGCGCCGGTACTGCGACGGGTGCGGACACGGCGGTTGTTGGCGGCATCGGTACGGCCACTGGCAGCGGCAAGATTGGCGCGGCAACGGGCGTGGGCGGCGCTGGCGTCGGCTTTGCGGGCTCGGGTGTGGCTTGGGTAGGCACCGATTGTGAAGGGGGCTGCGCCACCGGCGGCGGCGTAATCGCGGCGGGAACCGGTGCGATCTCTTTCACCTCGGGCTTCGGCGGCTGCGCCTCAACCACGGGAACTGGAGGCGGTGGCGTCGGCGTTGGCACGGGCGGTTGCGGCGTCACTGCGGGGGGCGGCGTTTTCAGCTCGGCCGGTTTGGGTGTGACGAGCTCGGGCACCGTGGGCACCGGTTGCGGCGCAGGTGGCTGTTCTTTAACTTCAACTTTCGGCGCGGGCGGCACGACGGGGACGATACGCTCAACGGGCGGTGCAGGTAGTTCGGCTTTGGGTATCGGGGGATCAAGTTCCTCCGCTCTGAGCAGCGCTGGCGGCGCGGTCACCTTCACGGTCGTGTTGCGCGGTGGTTCGACACGCGGTGCCTCCGGTGCGGCTTTCGCGGGCTCTGGTTTGGGGGATTCCGCCGGGGCGCTCTGCACAAGCCGCGCATTAAACCGCTTGCTAGTGTCCGATAGGGCTTCGGCGGTCGGCGTCCGCCAACCAAAACTGTTGCCACCCACCTGAATCGTCAACACCGCCAGATGCACTAGCAGCGACAAGCCAATCGCCCACAGCAGGCCGCGTTTCGCGCTGACCTGCATGTCGTGCGCGAGGGCGCGGGTGTCGGTGATGGCGGCGGCAGTCATGGTTATTCCAAGAGTGTATGCGGCAGAGCCATTTACCACCGGTCATGGTGCTACCCTTCTTACTAGATAGAAAACAAGGAGTGCAACATGGGAAACCGCGACGACGACAGCAAATTCAAACGACGCAGCCAGCAATGGTTCGGCAAGCTCGACAAAGATGGCTTTGCACATCGCTCATGGATGAAAAATCAGGGTCATCCGAACGATCTGTTCGACGGTCGTCCGGTCATCGGCATCTGCAACACGTGGAGCGAGCTGAACCCGTGCAATGCGCACTTCCGCGAGATCGCCGATTTCGTCAAAAAAGGCGTGTGGGAAGCGGGCGGCTGGCCGCTGGAGTTCCCCGTGATGTCCACAGGCGAGGTGCTCATGCGCCCCACCGCGATGCTCTATCGCAACTTGGTCAGCATGGATGTTGAAGAAAGCATCCGCGGCAATCCGATTGATGGCGTGGTGCTGCTCATGGGATGCGACAAAACGACGCCATCGCTCGTGATGGGCGCAGCGTCCTGCGACATTCCGACCATTGGTTTGTCGGGCGGCCCGATGTTGAATGGTCGCTACAAAAACGAGATTCTCGGCAGCGGCACCGGCGTCTGGCAGATGAGCGAAAAAGTGCGCGCTGGCACCATGCGTCTCGAAGAATTTATGGACGCCGAAGCAGGCATGCACCGCAGTAAGGGCCATTGCATGACGATGGGCACCGCGAGCACGATGGCGTCGATGGTGGAATCGCTCGGCCTTTCGTTGCCAGGCAACGCGGCAATTCCGGCGGTGGACGCGCAGCGCTATCGTCTCGCGCAACTCACCGGACGACGCATCGTGGAGATGGTGAAAGAGGATATGCGCCTAAGCCAGATCCTCACGCGGCAAGCCTTCGAAAACGCCATCAAAACACTCGCCGCAATTGGCGGATCGACCAACGCCGTGATCCATCTGCTGGCGATGGCCGGACGCATCGGCGTGCCGCTCAAGCTCGATGATTTCGAACTGGGTTCAAACATGCCGAATCTCGTGGACATTCAGCCGAGCGGCAAACATTTGATGGAAGATTTTTATTACGCGGGCGGACTGCCCACGGTGCTGAAATCCATCGGCGATTCGCTGCACAAGGATGCGCTCACCGCCAACGGCAAGACGATTTGGGAGAACGTCAAGGATGCGGAGAACTTCAACGCCAGCGTCATTCGCCCGCTCGACAATCCGTTCATGGCCAACGCTGGCATCACCATCCTGCGCGGCAATCTCGCGCCCAACGGCGCCGTGATCAAACCGAGCGCCGCGACCGCAAGCCTGCTGCAACATCGCGGCAAAGCCGTCGTATTCGAGACCATCGAAGAGCTGCACGAACGCATCAACGACGAATCGCTCGACATCGACGAGAACAGCGTAATGGTGCTAAAAAACTGCGGCCCAAAAGGCTACCCCGGCATGGCCGAAGTCGGCAACATGCCACTGCCGCCGAAGGTGCTGCGCAAGGGCATCTCGGACATGGTGCGCGTGAGCGACGCCCGCATGAGCGGCACCGCGTACGGCACCGTCGTGCTGCACGCCGCGCCCGAAGCCGCAGCCGGTGGTCCGCTCGCGTTTGTGAAGACGGGCGACTGGGTCACGCTAGACACCGCCGGGCGCAAGCTTTCGATGGAAGTAACAGATGCCGATCTCGCGCGCCGCAAAGAAGGCTGGGCGCCACCAAAACCGCCGATTGATCGCGGCTACTGGAAGCTCTATATCGATCATGTGCTCGGGGCGGATACCGGGGCGGATTTGGATTTTCTGGTTGGGAAGTCGGGGACGCCGGTTTTGCGGGAGAGTCACTGATTTTGACTCCCTCTCTCACGGTGCGGGAGGGGATCGAGGTCAGGGCGGTCGTTCTTTTCTCGCGGCTAGCTTGCCGAACCACGAGTAGCATCGGTTAGGATATTGCTATGCCCCTCGTCTTTCGCTACAAAGGATTCCGCTTTTTCTTCTACTCCAACGAGGGGAGCCCGCGTGAGCCAATTCATGTGCATGTCATCGGTCAAGGTGGCGAAGCGAAATTCTGGGTAACACCAACAGTGAGCCTTGTATCAAGCGATAGTCTCAATGCCCGAACGCTGCGTGAACTCGAACAAGCAGTCGTTGAAAACGCTACGCTAATTCAGGAGACATGGAATGAATATTTCCGCACTTAACGTCACCTTTGACGATGATACGTTTTCGGTCGATCTATCGGATGGCCGGTCGATTCGCGTACCGCTCGTCTGGTTTCCTCGATTGCTACATGCGACACCGGAACAGCGCTCACATTACGAGCTGAGTCGGCGCGGCATTCACTGGGAGGCTATTGATGAAGATATTTCGGTCGATGGGCTTTTGGCTGGGCGAGGTGATGTAACAAAGTCCTTGTCGGTGGCGGCTTAGTTGTTGGCACTACCGAAATATTAATGCCGAATTTCTTCCCTCTAATTTAGTGACTATTGCAAGACTAATTTGCAAGACCACACTGCGCGAAGCTAACAATAATGAGCGTAACTTTGCATACTGGCTGTCGCCTCCCGTGGAGGAGCGGCTTGTAGCTGTTGAGCGCTGTGTCACCCTGTCACGGCGACTTTACCGCTTGCTGAACAAAGACTTCAAAGAGTTTATCGAGTTACGGCTCTCAAACAAGGTTGAACTCTTGGTGATCGGCGCGCTCGCGTCGGTGATGCACCGGCGACTCCAATACGGGCTGAGTAGGACGTGCCAAAGTCTGAGGCTTGCGATTCCGCTCCGTAGCGCCGAGGCTACAAATAGGATGAAGTCCGTGTAGGCAGCAACGCTTGCGGCTGCGCTAAATTTGGCCGCTATCGAGACGATGGCGGAACTGATCGAATGTCTCTTCACTCGTCTTCGAATCGCGGTTTATCAGGGTGACACGCATAAAAAAAGCCGGGTTGCCCCGGCTTTTTATCTGCGTATTTAACGCAGGCGGATTACGCCGCTTTTTTGCACTCTTCGCGGAATTTTTGGCGAGCTTTGCCGTGCAGTTTTTGTTCGTCGGCCTTAAGCGAACATTCCTTTGATTTTGCTGTTTTTGCGGCGAACGGTGCGCCTGATTTCGCGGCGACTTTCTTTTCAGCCTTGGCTGCCGGAGCATCTTTGCTGGCGGCGGGGGCAGCGGTCGCTGCCGGGGCGGCAGTAACGGCGGCGGCTTTAGGCGCGACGACAGCGGCAGGCGCTTGTGCAAACGCGGTAGTGACGCTGAGAAGTGCGGTCGCGACGAGCGCTGAGAGTACGACGTTATGTGACTTCATGGAGTGGTTTGCCTTCGTGTGATGGGTTGAATACGTTAAACCTGCACCGTTAACGCCGCATTAGCTGATGCGTTGACGTGGCGTTTTGGTTGTCACGTCCCATGGCGGAGCGGTTTGCGGTGGTAGAGGCTGTGCGTTCGCCGCCTGCCGATTCCACGTATTTTCAATCAGCTATTTGCTGAAACGACCATTTAACATGGGGTACAGGTTGTTTTATGCGACAAGTCGGCTATCGATCAAATCGACTTCTAGTCCATATGCAGTAAGGGTTGCACCAAAAAGCTGAACCGCTTCGCTCGCCGCTATTTGCCCGCAGCGATCTCTTTTTTGATCACGACTTCTTCTTCTTCACGGAAGCGGCGGTTGCTGCATTGGTCGCGCCATAGGGCGACTTGCTCCTGGTGTGGCTCGACGCGGTCATTGACGGTCTGATTGCGCTGGTTGATGACGCCGATGCGGCCATTCAATGCGGTGACGCGGTCACGCTGCGCCTGTTGTGCGGCATTAAACCGATCCATGTTTTGCTCGTATACGCGATTGCGTTCAATCAGGGCCAGACGCTCCGCTTCGACGGCCGCCTTTTCTTCATCCGTTTTGGCGGCTGCCGATTTGGCTGACATCCCGGATATGAGACCCGACAGCGCGTCGCGCTCGGTGGTGATGGTGGCGGCGTTGGCACGAATCTCGTCGTTCGCCTTGGTGACTTCGACCTGATCGGCTTTGACTGCGGCCTGATCGCGTTTGAACGCGTCCTGTTCTTGCAGGATTTCCTCAGCGGCTTTTTTGTTGGCGTATTCCAGTTTCATGCAGGTGCGAAGCTCTGCCATCGTCATGATTTTGTCGGGACGGGCGGGCGTTGCGGCGTGAACGTTGTTCATGCCAACGGTGATGGCGAGCATCGAGAGGACGTGGGATGCGCGGAAGAATGTGGTTTTCAATTTGCGAACCTGAAATGGAGAGAGTCGGGCATGACTCAATAAGTCGAAAGCACGATTTTACTGACTGTTTAAACGTCGCCACGCGCGGCAAACGATCATCGTCAATCGCGCAACAGGCGCACCGCCCACGTTCCGCCGACCGACGCCAGCGCCGTGATGAAGGTGCCCCACGCGATGTCCAGCATCGCGACCTTGACCGGCCAGCCGTTGAGCGTGGCGAGATTGGTGAGATCGTAGGTGCAATACGCGATAAACCCCAGTAGTGCGCCGAGCAGCGCCGCGCGTTGCAGGCTGCCGCTCGCCACGGCCGGCATGACGGCGAACACCACCACGCCAACGATGTAGATGAGATAGAACGCAACCGCCGGAACCATCGCCACATCGGCACGCATCAATGAGCCCAATTCCGCCCGGTATAGCCGCCCGACCACGAGCCAAAGCCAGAGTACGTCGAGCACCGAAAGTACCAGAGCGGCCCCGCCGTAGGCAGTGGCATAAACAGAGAAAGCTTGATTCATGATGATGGGAAAAGGTGATGAAAATGGTGTCGGTTTTGTTGACTTGTCACTGTGCAGGCGGATCAATCTGCGCCAGTGACGAGCGATTGACGGGAGAGAGATTAATTTGCACGCGTCACCGTGTCTGTCGTTCGAAACGATAATCCACCGTCAGCAAAAACCTACAGCGTAATCGCACACGTGTTTGCCCTTGTTGACGTTGTTTGGCGCATTGTCGTCGCCGCTTACGTCTTCTGAAACGCGATTTTGCGGTGATGTCGGGGCTACGATTGACTACTTTTTACAAAACAAACACTGCAACTGTATCCGCGTTGCCACTCGCGTTAGCGTTGCTTGCATCGATTTTGACCGGTGGTTGCGCCACGCCGCACAGCGCAGACGTAACAGACGTACGCGCAACAACGGTCTCGCCATCAACACTATCGCCCGCGCGCACCGCCTGTTATCAGCCCACGTGTTGCGACGAAGCCAACGACTCGGCCGCACTGCGGTTCGAGCCACATCGCCTGAACTGTCGCGCTATCACGCTGACGGCCGCCGGAAAAAACAGCGAATCGTTCGCCGCATTACAGTCGGCAATTGCCTTGGCCAAAGCGGAAACGGTGCAAACCGTCGCAGCGACCGAAGTCCTCTGCTTCTCGTTAAACGACGCCGCCCATCGCGCCAACGAACGTGGCGACGACGCGGAAAGTCAGGTCCTATTTGCCGCAAATCTCGCGGCCTGCTCGACCCGCTTTGGCGCAAACTCGGACACCGCCGCGCAGGCGCTATACGGCGGCGCAAGCCAGCATCTGAAGCGCGGACGCTACAGCGTTGCGTTGCCGCAGCTTCATCGCGTCATCGCCATAACTCGCAGCAACGGCAATCGTGGTCTGGAATCGTTCGCGACCGACGCGCTGGGTCGCCTGAAAGACGAGAGCGGCGATCACGCAGAGGGGCAGCGCCTGTTGCGCGAGGCCATCGCAATCAAGACAGCGGTGTTTGGCGCGAAGAGTAAGGAGGTCGCCGTGAGCTATACAAATCTCGGCGCGAGCTACGTCGACAGCGGCAATGGTGCCCTGGGCCGTGAATGGTATCTCCGCGCGTTTGATCTCTACGCGGAAACGCTCGGTGCGGCCGATGTTTCAACCCTCGACGTGGGCTCTGCTCTGGCCGCCAGTCACCTCATAGATGGCGAGATGAAAGCGGCGGAGAAGCTCTACGAAACGCTGCTGCCGCGCTTCACCGAAACCTACGGTAGCACTGACGAACACACTGTCGCGATCATCAACGACTGGGGCGCGGCGTTGGCGCGACAGCAACGCTATGCTGAAGCGCTCACCAAGTTTGAACAGGCTGTACGGATTCGCCGGGTGACCGTGCCGAACTCTATTCGTCACGGCTACAGCGCTCTTAATGCGGCAAAGATGAAAAAGGTATCGGCAAACTGCGCCGCAGCAGAGCCACTGCGCAGCGAAGCGCGACGCGTTGCGAACGCCAACATGACGAATGCCCAGAGAAGCAATCCCGAAGCCGTCCAGTTTGTGAAAGACACGCTCGAATTTGAGCAGGAATGCGCGCCGTCAGGTAAACGTGCCACGCCGGGCAAGAAAAAGTGAACGGCGCAGCGCGAGCAGTACCTACACATCGTCGCGCGCCCATCGCTTTGACAAAAAGCGCGTGATCCGTAACAATAGAGGGCTTCGCTGCGACAAAAAAGACAAAAATCAGCGGAGAAAAATGGCGCTTTAGCTCAGTCGGTTAGAGCGATGGAATCATAATCCACAGGTCCGGGGTTCGAATCCCTGAAGCGCCACCAGAACACTCCTAAGCCCCTGATTTATCAGGGGCTTTTTCATTTTTGCGCAGTAATAGCGGAATCGGCACCGCCAGGCTGAATCTTCGCAAGATGCGCGGACAATCTGCTTTATCTAGTCCTGCGGGACGCGGGTATAGGACATTGTGGAGCACAAAATGAAAACACGATTTGACATGCTGACCGCGGTGGCCGTGCTGTGCGGTGTACCGTCGATGTCGGATTTATCAGTTTTCATCACACCTCACGAAGGAGAAGTCACGTGATCAGCAACAACATCAGCCTGATACTTATGGTGACTGGCGCGGTCACCATGTTGCCGATTCTTCAGTTTCTGTTCACCGCGCAATTTTTGAATGCGTTGAACAAGATTGCAATTCGCGATGAAGCGGGCCTCTTCTTCGCGCGGCATTGGGGCATGCTCGCCTTTGTGATGGGTGGTCTGCTGTTCTACGCTGCGAGTCATCCTGAAGCGCGCATGGCCATCATCGGCGCAGCGTTGATCGAGAAAGCTGCGCTGGTTATGATGATCGCGCTGCACTGGAACCGCCCGTTCGCGAAAGGCTTTGCGGTGACCGCTCTGTTCGATGGCGCGTGCTGCGTGATCTTCGCACTTTATCTGACGGGCGCTGCCTAACTCGCTGACACTTCGCTGGCTGCACATTCCCGTAGAATTCGCGGCCCGCTGCTCATTTCCCTACTCTGCCTTTATCGCCCCCTTTTTCGGGAGTGAACGGCGGAGCATTTACTTTTGGGCACCTCTAAAAATTCATTTTTGGGGATGCAGTGTTAGAAGCCCGGAACGCAGCAACCGAAATGTACGCTCTGGTACACGAGGATTGCGAGCACCGCGCGACGACACAATGCGCCCCACAAATGAATTTTTAGAGGTGCCCTCGTTACGCCTATGCCCGCCTCCTCTCCTCCCAGATCGCTGGCGCTCGGCCTCGATTTCGGCACCACCAATACCGTCGTCGCGACGTCTAGCAGCGCGAGCTTCGCGCAGGTGCTGCCGTTCACGCTGGACGCCCGGACTCATTCCACGTTTCGCTCGGCGATGTGCTTCTGGGATGAGGACTCCGACGCGTCGCGTGGCTTGCGTTTTGAGGCGGGGCCGTGGGCGATTGAACGCTTTATTGATGACCCGCTGGATTGCCGTTTTCTGCAATCGTTCAAGACATTTGCGGCAAGCAAATCGTTCACCGAGACACATATCCACGGCAAGAAATTTACGTTTGAGGATTTGCTATCGGCGTTCATCGACAAGCTGCGCGTGCATGCGGGGCCTGCGCTGGCGGACTTGCCGTTGCAACTGGTTGCCGGCAGGCCGGTGGCGTTCGCGGGCGTGAATCCGAATGAGGCACTGGCGCTGGAGCGCTACGAGCGGGCGTTCAAACGTGTCGGTTTTGAAGAGATCACTTACGTTTATGAGCCAGTCGCAGCGGCGTACTTTTTCGCGCAGCGATTGACCAAGGCGGCGACGGTTTTGGTGGCCGATTTTGGCGGAGGAACGAGCGACTTTTCGATCATCCGCTTCGAACCGAAGGATGGTCAACTCACCTCAATCCCGCTCGCTCACTCAGGCGTCGCGGTGGCCGGGGATGTGTTCGACTACCGCATTCTGGAGCACGCCATCCTGCCGCAGCTCGGTCATCGCGCACGGTTCAAAAGCATCGACAAAATTCTTGAAGTGCCCACGCATTTTCATCATCGCTTCGCGCACTGGAATCAGTTGGCGCTCATGAAATCGCCCTCAGTCATACGCGATTTGCGTGAATATTTGCGCTATGCGATTGAGCGTGACGGTCTCGCCAAATTCATCACGATTATCGAGAACGACCTCGGCTATCCGCTGTACAAAGCCGTGGCCGACGCGAAAACCGCGCTCTCGGTATCACCCACCGCTACCCTCGCCTTCCGCGCTGAAGGCATGGGTTACAACCTGACGCTGGACGCAACGATTGAGCGCGCTGCATTCAATCAATGGATCGCAGACGACCTGCAAAAAATCGAAGACGCGGTGGACGAAGCGTTGGGTGAAGCAAAACTTGATGCGGCCGAAATTGATCGCGTATTCCTCACCGGCGGCACGTCATTCGTGCCCGCCGTTCGTGAAATTTTCGATCAGCGCTTTGACCCGAATAAGATTGAAACCGGCGATCAACTGGAGTCGATTGCGTATGGTTTGGCGCTGATCGCACGCAGTGAAAATCCTGCTGCGTGGAGCTCGACGAAAGCGGCGTAACGCCCTAGCTACGCATCCACGCGTTACCCCAAAGGTTCAACGCGCGCGGCCCGTGCGGCCATTCGCGGTACGCCTGATCCGGAGTCATGAGTTCCAACTCGGCGGAGAACTCGACTTTGTAGCCGTCCGGGTCTTCGATCATGAAGAACAAATTGTTGCCGACGCCGTGCCGTCCCGGACCCCACCACAGCGGAATTTCGAGATCACCGCAATGATCCGCCCAGTCGCGAATCGCGTTCCAGTTCGGCACTTCGTAGGCATGGTGATCCGGGCCGGTGTGCGGCGCGCGGAACACAGCGAAACTGTGATGTTCGGCATCAGATCGCACGAATGCGGACGACAGATCGCCGTCGGTATCAACGACCCGATCCGACTCTATAAAGCCCAGCACGTCGCGATAAAACTCAAGCATGGCGTCGGTCTGCATCGAGGCGCAAACGAAGTGCTGCATGCGTGCCAACCGAGTTTCGGCGATGGCAGATGTTTCGGTGATCGTCACCGGATCATCGTCAGGCAACACCGGAGCGTCCGCCTTGATCTCAGGCGCTGCGACGCAGAACAACAACGTGCGATTGTCAGGATCGCGCACGGCGAATGTCGCCTCACCTAGCAGCGCCTGTAACTCGGGCGCGACGGGGTGCAGTTGAAGTTCGATTAACTTCAGATGCGCACGATATCCGGCCCATTGATCGCGCGTGGGGAAGGCAAATGCAATCATCGGCACCGTCTTTTTGGTGCCGGTACGGAACAACATCCAGCGATCCGCTCCGCGCACTTGCCAGACTTCGGGTGCCAGCCGTACAACCGGGTCGCCGAGCAATTGTGAGTACCAGCGGGCGCAGGCTTTGGCGTCCTCCGTCGCCCGCTCGATCATCAACAGCCGGGCGTTCCAGAGCAGCGTGGGTGCGAATGATGCAGGAATATGCGTACTAGTGTTCATACTGGAAATGTACGCCGATTTGCGAACCAGCATGCAAAGTACAAAAGCAAAGGCCCACCGAAGCGGGCCTTTGTTCAACTTTGCCGGGGCGTTACCCGGCTACAACCCAATCACCGGTTGTAAGCGCTTTCGCCGTGTGACACGATGTCGAGGCCTTCGCGTTGCTCGTCGTCCGACATGCGCAGACCCACGATCAGATCAGCGATTTTGAATGCAATGAACGCAACCACTGCCGTCCACACGACCGTCACGCCCACCGCTTTGGCTTGAACGATGAACTGATCCATGATCGAGTAATCGGCAGCCTTGACGACCGTCGCCGTGACCCAATCCCCCACGTAGCTTGGACCACCCAGTTTCGGGCTGTTAAAGATTCCGGTAGCGAGTGCACCGAAGATTCCACCCAGCGCGTGCACGCCGAACACGTCCAGCGCGTCGTCCACTTTGAGTATTTTCTTGAGTCCGGTGACGCCCCACAGGCAGATTACGCCGACGAGAAGACCGATGATCAGCGCACCCATCAGGCCGACGTTACCTGCCGCAGGCGTAATCGCCACCAGGCCGGCGACCGCGCCAGACGCCGCACCCAGCATCGAAGGCTTGCCCTTGAGGAACCACTCAGCGCCAATCCACGACAACACGGCAGCGGCTGTCGCCACAAACGTGTTCATGAAGGCGAGACCAGCGGTGCCATTGGCTTCGAGCGCGGAACCCGCGTTGAATCCGAACCAGCCCACCCACAGAAGCGACGCACCGACCATCGTCAATGTCAACGAATGGGGTGGGAAAGCTTCTTTGCCGTAACCGACACGCTTGCCAACGAGGTATGCGCCCACCAGACCGGCAACACCGGCGTTGATGTGAACGACGGTTCCGCCCGCGAAGTCGAGCGCGCCCCACTGCCACAGCAGGCCGCCTTTGGCTGATTCGAGCGCCGACTTGGCAGCATCGAGGCCGGTGAACGCGTCAGGGCCCGACCAGAACCACACCATGTGGGCAACCGGGATGTAGCTGAACGTGAACCAAATGACCGTAAAAATCAGCACGGCGGAGAACTTCATACGCTCCGCAAATGCACCCACAATCAGCGCGCAGGTAATACCGGCAAACGACGCCTGGAAAGCCATGAACACGATCTCTGGAATCACAACTGTTTTGCTAAACGTAGCGGCATTCGAGAACGCACCCGTCGCTGCGTCGAACAGGCCTTTGCCGAACAATCGATCAGTGCCACCAAAGAACGAATTGCCCTCGGTGAACGCAAAGCTATAGCCATAGATCAGCCAGAGTACGACCACGAGCGAAAAGGTGACCATGACTTGCATGAGCACCGAAAGCACGTTTTTCGAGCGAACCAGCCCGCCGTAGAACAGCGCGAGGCCGGGCACCGCCATCATGATGACGAGCAACGTGGAAACCATCATCCAGGCGGTGTCGCCTTTGTTTGGCTCAGGTGCTTTTGCAGCGGGTGCGGCAGGTGCAGCACCAGCGGCGGGTGCCGCAGCCGCCGGAGCGGCTTCAGCAGGCTTGGCAGCGTCCATAGGCTTGGCCGCATCGGCTGGCTTCATAGCATCAGCGGGCTTGGCATCAGCAGCCGGTGCCGCTGCGGCGGGAGCAGGTGTCGCCGCAGGAGCTTGCGCGACCGCCACGTTACTCACGCCAAACGCGAGGGCGGCACACAGCGCGCCAACGAATAATTTCAATTTCATTATCAATAACCCCCCGATTAAAGCGCGTCCGGACCGGTTTCACCGGTGCGAATGCGAATGACTTGTTCGACTTCGAACACAAAGATCTTGCCGTCACCAATCTTGCCGGTGTTAGCGGCCTTTTCGATGGCCTCGATCACGCGCTCGACGAGCTCGGTTTTGACGGCAACTTCGACCTTAACTTTAGGCAGAAAATCGACCACGTACTCGGCACCGCGATACAACTCGGTGTGACCTTTTTGCCGACCGAAGCCTTTGACTTCGGTCACGGTGATGCCCTGAACCCCAACCCCGGCAAGGGCTTCACGCACCTCGTCGAGCTTGAAGGGTTTGATGATGGCGGTAACCAGTTTCATAGTTAATTCCCCCTGATTGATTAGAACGATTTGGTGTATTTGAGCAGCAGGTACGGCGTCGTCTTGCCCGTGAATTTCTTGCCCGCTGGGGTGTAGAAGCCTTTGTCAGCGTCGGTAGCGGTAACGCCGCCCGACAGGCCAAGGCCATTGCCGAAATCGTACGCGAGTTCTACTTTGCCGTCGGTGTAGGTGCCAAGGCCACCGGTGTTCTTGATGATCTGGTGGCCCACGTGCGCGTTCAACGCAAGGTTGTCGATGATCGGGAACGTTGCGCTCAGATCAAAGTAGCCACTGTTCTTGGTGTTGGCCGTGCCAAAAGTACCGTTGGATACAACATGCGAATACTTGAGGGTGAACATCTGGTACGTCCCCGCCACATATAGTTCGGTCGTGTTGGCGCGGATCGCACCCGAGTTGACCGAGCCGTTGTAGATGTATTGCAGCACGCCGACGTCGTAGCCGATACCAGCCGCTTCGCCTTTGTAGCCGCCATATACGTCGAACTCGGTGTTGGCCGTGCCGATGCCAAAATCTTTCACCCACTTGATGCTTGAGCCCCAGACGCCAACGTAAAAACCGCTCGGGCTCACATAGTCAGCGCCGATTTGCAGCGCCGGTTTGTAGTCGGACTGACTCAGACCGCGATAGATGTACGACGAAGCGACACCGACGTTCACCGAAAACGGTGACACTGGCTCAGCTGCCGGTGCCGTGGCAGCGGCGGGTGCTGGCTCGGGTGCGGGTGCGGGTGCGGTTTGGGCGAAGGTTACGCTTGCGATCAAGCCAGAAATGGCGGCGGCTACGAGGCGTTGTTTTAATTTCATCGTGAATCTCCTGAGAGTAGTTTTTTGCGTTTGGGTAGAGCTAGGTTTTGTTCGCCGGGAAGCGATTTAGCCGTGTATCGCAAGCGCCGTGCCAGCAGGCGACAAGCGGCGATGCTGCGGCGCAACCGGCTCGCGGTGCATGAGCTCCCAATTTGGTGCATTAATTGAGATGCGCTGCCGTACCGCACCAGAAGCAAGCGCTGATCGAGCATTCAGCGCGCGTCTAACTATTCATTTGTGGGGCGCATCGGGCTGAAGCGGGCGCGCCGCTGCGCAATGCATGCTTTGCTAGACT
This sequence comes from Burkholderiales bacterium, assembly GCA_025354165.1. Classification (GTDB taxonomy): domain Bacteria; phylum Pseudomonadota; class Gammaproteobacteria; order Burkholderiales; family Casimicrobiaceae; genus Casimicrobium. The sequence continues at coordinate 346,263 of JANXNI010000032.1, forward strand.
CTCAGACATGACACTTGATGAACTCACCGCCCAGCTCAAAGCTGTCCTCGCAGGCAACCCCGGCGAAGATCTGCAGAAGAATCTCCGCGCCACGCTCGCCGCCGGTTTGTCGCGGATGGACGTGGTCAGCAAGCAGGAATTTGACGTTCAGCGCGAAATGCTCAACGTGCTGCGCGCGCAGATCGACGAACTCACCGCCAAAGTGGATGTGCTGGAGAAGCAGCAGAGCGGCAAGTAGCGGCGTCCATCAGCTTTTTCATGAATCGACCGCTTTACATGGGCTAACCCCGTATTACGGTCAAAGTCGATTTAAGCCGGATTGGTCACGCGACCCCGGGGCCGCCGTCATTTCACACGAAAGCTGCTAGTGTCCGAGCAACTCGCCAACGGTCGCACGATGCTCGCCGGTGAGCCAGGCTGATACCGGCATCCGTTTGCCGCCCGCTTTTTGCATTTCGGTAACCGCAAGCACTGACGCGCCGCACGATACAAGCAAGCGCTCACCTTCGGCGGCCATCACCGTGCCCGGCACCGAACCCAGGCATGACGGCACCAAAACCAGTTCCGACGCCCAAAGCTTCAATTTTTCGCCGCGCCACGTCGTCCATGCACCCGGCGCCGGGTTGAACGCACGAATCTGACGGTCAATTTCCACTGCGCTGGCCGACCAGTTCACCTGCGCCTCTTCTGGCGTGATTTTGTGGGCGTAGGTGATGCCTAACGCAGACTGTGCGGCGCTGGCCAGCTCGTGCCCGCGAGCGAGGCGGGTGAGCACATGGACGATGGCCTCAGCGCCCAGCGTGGCCAACCGGTCGTGCAATTGGCCGGTGGTTTCGCGTGCGCCGATCGCCGTGAACGTTTCCAGCAACACCGGGCCGGTGTCCAGCCCCGCCTCCATCTGCATGATGGCAATGCCGGACCGTTTATCGCCCGCCAGAATTGCGCGGTGAATCGGCGCAGCACCCCGCCAGCGCGGCAACAGCGATGCATGAATGTTCAGACAACCAAAGCCTGCCACTTTATGCGGAATGTCAAGCACTGCTTGCGGCAGGATGAGGCCATACGCGGCCACCACCATCACGTCAGCGTCCAGCGCCGCCATTTCAGCTTGCGCTTCAGGCGTCTTTAACGTGGGCGGTTGAAACACCGGAATGCCGCGAGACAACGCCAGCGTTTTCACGGCGGAAGCGGTCAATTTCATACCGCGACCGGCGGGGCGATCCGGTTGCGTGTAAGCCGCAACGACCGTGAACCCCGTGTCTGGCCCCGCATCCAACAAGGCTTTCAGCGCGGTCGCTGCGAAATCAGGAGTGCCTGCGAAGATGATTTTCAATTGGGTCAACTTTGTCCCCGCTCCCCTTGCGGGAGAGGGCTAGGGTGAGGGAAAAGGTCAATGCCGTTCAGTTAAGACTGTGGGAGCGATTTCACCGCGATTTCTGTCGCGACGGGCAATCGCGGTGAAACCGCTCCTAAAGAATATTCGTGGGCTAACCGAACAGTATTGGGGGTAAGGTGGATTTGTCTCGTACGTTGAAAGCTCAAGCACCCGCTACCGCTCCGCTCACGCGAGCGCGCGGAAAATCAACCGACCGCAGCGCTAAACCCGCTCCGCTTCGCGATGCCGCTTCTTCATTTTGTTTTTGATGCGAATCTGTTTGAGTTGCGACAAGTGTTCTACGAAAACGATGCCTTTCAAATGATCCATCTCATGCTGGATGCACACGGCAAGCAGCTCCGTGGCTTCCAGCTCAAATGATTTACCCGTCACGTCATGGGCGCGCACCACGACGTGCGCGGCGCGGCGAACGCTTTCGTAGTATTCCGGCACCGACAGGCAGCCCTCTTCGCCCACAATTTCGCCGTCGGCGACGATGATTTCCGGGTTAATGAATACTTTCAGATCGTTCTTGGCCTCAGACGTATCGATCACGATCACGCGCTTGTGCACGTCAACCTGTGTCGCGGCAAGACCGATTCCAGGGGCTTCGTACATCGTGTGCGCCATGTCATCCACCAGCTTTTTGATAGCAGGTGTGAACTCGGTCACGGGTGCAGCGATGCGTTTTAGCCGCGCATCGGGGTATTCAAGGATAGTTAGGAGCGCCATTTACTTGCCAAATCAGATGTCTGGTTGCACAATCTTCATGTAATTTCTTAAGGTTTGGGTCTTTTTCGACTTTTCCATATTCGCATTGTCAGAAATGGTCAGATTTGCGAGAAACTTCGCACATCCGAAAAATATGACAATGTCGTCGACTAGATGCCGCCACCAGGACACGGAATGTTAACGAACCCTCCAATATTTTCATCACGCCCTTCTTGGTCACGACGCGCTTCGCGATTTGCAGCCACGTTCGCCGTGGTCACGTTCGCCGCCGTCACACTGGCGCAAGCGCCCACTGCCCCGGTGCAGGTGCGTGAAAACGCGCCAGATCGCCACACGGTGGTCAAAGGCGACACCCTGTGGGGCATCTCCGGCAAATTCCTGAAACAGCCGTGGCGCTGGCCCGAAGTCTGGCGCATGAACCGCGACCAGATCAAGAACCCGCACTGGATTTATCCCGGTCAGGTGATTGTGCTGGATCGCGACGCGGCCGGTAATCCACGATTGTCGATTCTGCAAAACAGCAACGGCATGCCAGAAGATCGCGGCATCATCCGTCTGTCGCCGCAAATCCGCGGTGAAGCACGCGATGCGGGCGCTATTCCGACCATCCCACCGGCCGACGTTGAGCCGTTCATGGTGCGAAATCGCGTGGTCGGTGCTGAAACATTTGATGACGCACCGCAAATCGTGAAATCGGTTGACGCTCGCGTCACCTTTGCCACATCGGATGCGGTCTACGCCGTGGGCATCAAACCCGCGATGGGCAAAGTGTTCCAGTTGTTCCGCAAAGGCCGCGAGCTACGCGATCCATCGATCACCGCACGCCCCTGGTACAAATGGCGGCACAACGAGCCTGATCCGCAAATCATTGGCTACGAAGCGACCTATCTTGGCGACGCCAAAGTGCTCCGCGATGGCGAAGTCGCCAAACTTGAAATCGTGAGTGCGAGGCAGGAGGTTCAGGTCGGTGATTACCTGATTCCACAGCCACCAAGCGAGACGATGGCTTACGTCCCGCATGCGCCGGAAGCCAAAGTCGAAGGTCTTATATTGACCTTGCCTAACGGCATCGCCGAAGCCGGCAAAACTGATGTGGTCACCATGAATCTCGGCAAGCGCGACGGCATGGAGGTTGGCCATGTTCTCGCGGTGTACAAGCCCAGCGAGACCTTCGCCAATCCGCGCTACAAAGAGCCCACGTTAAACTGGGTGCCGTTCTGGCCCAAGCAGCCTTACGGCGAACCGGTCACGCTCGAGATTCCGGAAGAGCGCGTCGCACTGGTGTTTGTTTTCCGTGTGTTCGATGGGATCTCGTACGGTCTGGTGATGAACAGCGGCACCGAGACGCTGCGTGCTGGCTATCTGCTGCGTAATCCGTAGTCTGCACCTAGCCAATGACGAAATCGAGGGCACCTGCGCGGTGCCCTTGTTTTTAGTACGCCGCCTTATCACACCATGACATCACACGCTGACGATCCCCAATTTTTGCGACTCGCATTTGCGTCCGGTGTCGGCCCGCGAGCGTTGCACAAATTGCTGTCGGAACTTGGCGACGTCGCGACCATTTGCAACGCGAGTCGGGCCACATTGTCACGCATCGTTAGCGATAAAGTCGCGAGCGCCATCGTCAATGCGCCGTCGCCCGAGACGCAAGCAAAGATAGACGAATCGCTTGCGTGGTTAGCGGCAGCGCCCGAGCATCACTTGCTGACGTGGGCACATCCAGGCTATCCGCAAGCGCTCCTGGAAAGCGGCGACGCACCGATTGTGCTCTACGCCAAAGGCCGCCTCGAATTGCTGGCCAACCCCGCGATTGCGATGGTTGGCTCACGCAATTGCTCACAGGGTGGCGCAGACACCGCTGAGGCTTTCGCACAGGCGTTTGCAGAGCGCGGGGTGACGGTGGTGTCCGGCATGGCGCTGGGCATCGACGCGGCCTCACACGTCGGTGCGTTGCGGGCAGCGAATGCAAACTCGGGATCGACGATTGCCGTCGTAGGCACCGGGATCGATCGCGTCTACCCGGCAAAGAACAAAGTGCTCGCGCACTCCATCGCCGAGCGTGGATTGATCGTCAGCGAATATCCGCTTGGCACGCCGCCGCTCGCCGAGAATTTCCCCAAACGCAACCGAATCATCAGCGGTCTTTCGCTCGGCGTGCTCGTCGTCGAGGCCTCCATGAATTCCGGATCGCTGATCACGGCACGTCTTGCGGGCGATCAAAGCCGCGAAGTGTTCGCGATTCCGGGCTCGATTCATTCGACGTTTCACAAGGGCTGTCATCATCTGATCAAGCAGGGCGCAAAGCTCGTCGAGACCGCACAGGACGTGCTCGAAGAACTGCGTATGGAGGCCGGCGGCGCCAAGGCAAAAGCACCCGCGTCGGTTGCACAATCGGGTTTACTGCAACACATCGAGCACGATCCGGTTGACGTCGACGCACTCGTCGCCCGCAGCGGCCTCGCGGTCGATCAGGTCGTGACCGAACTCACGATGCTCGAACTTGCGGGCAGCATCGAACAGTTGCCGGGTAGTCGCTGGCAGCGGCGCGGCTAGCAGCGCCAACGACCACCGCGTGGCGCGTTATCTACGTAGTAACTACTGTATTTTCATCGCGCCCTCAAAGCCGAGCGTCATCGGCTTTGACCATTCGCCCTTGTTGCTCATTCCCGTGGGTTTTAGCGCCACGTTGCGCGTGGTGGCATACAGAAATCCGTTCACCGACGTCACCGTCAGCATGCCAGCGCCTTCGCCCGATGACCATTCGAGGATACGGTTATTGCCCACATCGGCAAACGAAAGCTTCACCGTTTTTTGCGCGGCATCGCCTTTGCTCGCGATCTTGTAAACGCCCGGCGTGGGCTGAGTGTCGATACCGAAGTCGAATAGCAGCGTCTGCAAATCCTTCACCGCAATGATCTGTTTGCTGATCAAACGAAACGCGCCATTGAATTTGTACGCTGTGCCGCCCGTATTCGCACGCACTTCACCGGTGTTCCAGTAGCCATCGGGCCCCGCGTAGAGTTTGCTTTTCGGGTTACTGAACCGGTCGTCACTCGCGGGTGGCGACACGCCCCAGACATCGGCTCTGCCGGCAGGCTGCTGGGCAAAGCCGGGCGTGGTCAAAAGAATACAAAGCGCAGTGAGAAGCGAAAATTTTTTCATGGACACAGAGAGTTAAACTGAAGGTGACGAATAGACGCATTTAAAGCGATTTCGCGACATTGCGCCAATGCCCAACACCTTGCCGGTCGCGCCACTATTAAATAAATGCGGCGCACGAGAAAATAGACTGCGGAAAATGCGGTTGAAGCTGCGGATCAGTCAATCAGCTTTTTTCTGTAGCAACCAATTTACGCGGGCTATACGCCAAAACTGTCATATATCGATAAATGTCATTTTTCGGCGGTAGCCCCTTTGAAATGGCGCTTTAGCGACAAAGCTATTGAAATTTTTGCCGCGTAAAACTCGCCGCAATTTCACCCACTGATTGCCGACCGCAGCGAACTCGTCGCAAACCTGTCGGGCCACGAACGCGCTTCACGCGCCACGCTATCGAACCCCTTGGAGTTGGGCGAAAACACTTACGCCGCCCGCAGGATTCCATTGATTTGGAGTCTGATTTCGCATGCGCCGAAAACGGCGGGTCACGTCTTATGGTTACACTAAAAAAATGTCAAAGACCCTAATCATCGCGGAAAAACCTTCCGTCGCGAGCGATATCGCGAAGTCACTCGGCAACATCAAGAAGGATGGCGACCACTTCGAGAACGATCAATATGTGATCAGTTCTGCGGTCGGCCATCTCGTCGAAATCGGCGAGCCAGAAGAGGAAGAAGTCAAGCGCGGCAAGTGGACTTTCGCCAAATTGCCGGTCATCCCGACGCACTTTGCGCTGAAGCCAATTGAGAAAACTGCGGATCGTTTGCGCCAGCTGACCAAGCTGATCAAACGCAAAGACGTCACGCAAATCATCAACGCTTGCGACGCCGGGCGCGAGGGTGAATTGATTTTCCGGCTGATTCAGGAGCACGCCAAGGCGAAGCAGCCGGTGAAGCGGCTGTGGCTGCAATCGATGACGCCGAGCGCAATTCGCGACGGCTTCACCAAACTGCGCAGCGACGATCAACTGCAGGGCTTGGCCGATGCGGCGCGTAGCCGCTCAGAAGCGGACTGGCTGGTGGGTATCAATGGCACTCGCGCCATGACCGCGTTCAATTCCAAGAGCGGTGGCTTTCATCTGACCACGGTGGGCCGCGTGCAGACGCCGACGCTCGCGCTGATGGTGGAGCGCGAAGAGCGTATTCGTAAATTTGTTGCGCGCACCTACTTTGAAGTGCATGCAACGTTCGACGCGAAGGCGGGGCAATACGCCGGGCGCTGGTTCGACGAGAAGTTCAAGAAGGCGGACGATGAGCATGCGCGCGCTGAGCGCATTTTTGACACGCCAGACGCAGCGAAAGCAGACGCCAAAGCTCGGGCGCAGGCGATTGCCGCCAAGTGCGAAGGCAAGCCGGGTGTTGTTGAAGAAGAAAGCAAACCGACGACGCAGGCACCACCGCTCCTGTACGACTTGACAAGCTTGCAGCGTGAAGCGAACTCGCGATTTGGTTTTTCGGCACGCACAACGTTGTCGTTGGCGCAGTCGCTGTACGAACGGCACAAGGTGCTCACTTATCCACGGACGGACGCGCGCGCACTGCCGGAGGATTACGTCGATACCGTTGGAGAAACGCTGAGGGGTCTCGAAGAAACCAATCGCTACGGCACCTTCGCCCGCGAGATTCGTACCAAAAAATACATTCGACCCAGCAATAAGCGGGTGTTCGACAACTCGAAAATATCGGATCACTTCGCGATCATTCCGACCTTGCAACTGCCGCGTGCGAGCGGCGTTGCCGGGGCGTTGAACGAGCTCGAAGAAAAGCTCTACGACATGGTCGTGAAGCGTTTTCTGGCGGTGTTCTTTCCGTCGGCAGAATTTCAGCAAACCACCCGCATCACGCGCGTTGAAAACGAAGCCTTCAAATCGGAAGGCAAGGTCATGGTCAACGCGGGCTGGCTTGCGGTGTATGGCAAAGAAGCGGACACCGAGGAGACCGGCAATCTGACCCCTGTTGCTGTGGGTGAGAAACCGCTCGCGTCGGAAGTCATCGCGAAAGAATTGCAGACCAAGCCGCCAGCGCGCTACTCGGAGGCCACGTTGCTATCCGCAATGGAAGGCGCGGGCAAGTTGATCGACGACGAGGAGCTGCGCGCCGCCATGCGCGAAAAGGGCTTGGGCACGCCAGCCACACGCGCGTCAATCATCGAAGGCCTGATCCTGCAAAAGTATCTGGTGCGCGAGGAAAAAGCGCTGAAGCCGACGCCGCAGGCGTTCTCGCTCATTACATTGTTGAACGGCTTGAACGTACCGGAGCTCACGCAGGCAGAACTCACAGCGAACTGGGAAACCCAGCTCGCGCGCATGGAAAAAGGCGAAGTGAGCCGCGCCGCCTTCATGGCCGAGATTGGTGCCATGGCCAAGCACATCGTCACCGCAGCCAAGGGTTACGAGAGCGACACCGTGCCGGGTGATTTTGCGGACTTGAACACGCCCTGCCCCAAGTGCGGCAGCGCGATGAAGGAGAACTACAAGAAGTTCGCCTGCACGAAATGTGATTTCGGATTCTGGAAAATTCTCGCTGGCCGTCAGCTTTCGACCGAAGAGGCCGAAACGCTGATTCGCGACAAAAAAGTGGAAGGCTTAACGGGCTTCCGCTCGAAACTCGGCCGCTCGTTCGATGCCAATCTGCGCATGAACGCGGATCAGGAAATCGAGTTTTACTGGGATGACAATGAAGGCACCGTCGGCGAAGGCGCTGATCCGGTGGACTTTTCGACGATGGAGGCCATCGGCAAATGTCCGAAATGTGGCTCCGGGGTTTTCGAGTTACCCACCGCGTATATCTGCGAACTTGCCGCCAGGAAAGAGAAGCCGCGCAAATGCGATTTCCGCTCGGGCCGTGTGATCTTGCAGCAGCCGATTGAGCGCGAGCAAATGGTGAAGCTGTTGACTGACGGCAAGACCGATTTGCTCACTAAATTTATTTCGACAAAAACCAAACGCCCTTTCAAAGCTTATCTGGTGGTTGAACGCAAAAAAGACGAAGTGAAAGTCGGATTTGAATTCCCGCCGCGTGAGCCGAAACCAGGCAAAGAAGTCGCCGAAGTCAAAGAGACCCCGGCGGCCAAGGTCACAAAAACTGCTGTCGCCACGAAGTCTGTCAAGGCCACCAAGGCTCCCGCCAAGAAAAAGTAGCCATGTCCGCATCGTCAAACATTCGCCGTGCAGAGGCTCGCGATGCGAGCGCTCTGGCGATGCTGTTCGGCGATTTGGCGATGCTGCCGTTCACCACGGTTGCGCCGTACAGCGGTGTTGCACATTGGGAGAAAAAGCTCGCGGAATACGCCGACGCGGCTTGCCTGCCGCTCGTTGCGTTCGATGGCGACGAGCTGACTGGCATCTTGTTGCTGCGCGCTTATCCGAATCACATCCGGCGCAAGCATTGCGCAACGATTGACCTGCTCGCTGTTCGTCCCGCCTATCGTCGCAAAGGCGTCGGTCGCGCACTCATTGATGCGGCGATAGCGGCGGGCGATCACTGGCTGCAAATGCGACGTATCGAGGTCATTGTGGATGCGCAGAGCGTTGCGCTGAAGCGCTACTACGCGTCGTTTGGTTTTGAGTCCGAAGGCGTTGAGCGCGCACATGTGCTGCATGCAAGGCACTATGTTGACGGCACCGTAATGTCGCGCATCAATCCGCAGATGATGCCTGCGCCCGCCTCAAAGCCTTTACCGATTCCGAAGCGCCCGCGTAAATCCGCGCCGCTAAAAATCACCGTTCGCCCCGCGACTGAAGACGACGCTGGGGCATTCGCCAAGGTGTTTTCTGATCGCAGCGCATCGAACGGCACGCTGCAGCATCCGTACACTTCGCCGGAGGTTTGGCGTACGAGGCTGGCTGGCAATGTAGGCACACGACAGGTGATGCTGGTCGCCATCGTGAACGGGCGTGTCGTGGGTAATGCCGGTTTGCATGCGGTCTCCGACAATCCGCGCCAGAAGCATGTTTGCAGCCTTGGTATTTCGATTACTCATGCCTATCAGGGCCGTGGCGTGGGCCGAGCGTTGATGAACGCATGCCTCGATTTCGCGGATTGTTGGGCGAATTATTCGCGCGTGGCGTTGACGGTTCACGCCGACAACCTGCGCGCCATCAAGCTATATGAATCGCTCGGCTTTCAGCATGAGGGCAGATTGCGTGATTTTTCGTTCCGCGAAGGCGGATACGTTGACGCGCTGATCATGGCCCGGTTGACTACGTCGCTCATGAACGGTTTGTAGGCGCGGAGCGGCGCGCGCCGCACCTACAATACGTTCTGTGACATGCCCTTTTTCAGCCCTTGATAGTGTCGTGACCAACTTCGCCCGCGACGGTGCGGTGGTCATTCGTGGCGCGTTGAGCGCAGACGAAATTGCGCTTTTGACCAGAGGCGTCGAAATCAACCTTGCTCAGCCCGGCCCACTTGCTGCGGTCGCGAGCAATGCAGACGACCCCGGCCGCTTCTTCGAGGATTTTTGCAATTGGCAGCGCATCAACGAGTACGAACACATCCTTCGGGATTCAGCGTTGCCAACCCTCGCTGCGGCCTTGATGAAGAGCACCACCGCGCGCATTTATCACGATCATTTGCTGGTGAAAGAAGCGGGGACGCGACAGCCGACGCCCTGGCATCAGGATCAGCCGTACTACAACGTTGATGGTCGCCAGAACGTGAGTTTCTGGATTCCGGTTGATCCTGTGCCACGCGAGACTACGCTCGAATTTCTTGCCAGCTCACACGATGGCACCTGGTACATGCCGCGAACGTTCATGAGCAAGCAGACGAAATGGTTTCCCGAAGGTGCGCTCGCGGATATTCCCGACATGACACTGGCTGAAAATCAGCAGCGTGTGATCGGCTGGGCATTGGAACCCGGTGATCTGGTGGCGTTTCACATGCTCACCTTGCATGCTGCATCGGGCAGCGCAACGAGGCGGCGCGTGTTTAGCGCTCGCTATCTGGGCGACGACATCGTGCATGCCCCACGTGCGTGGCGAACTTCACCTGAATTCGAAGGTCTATCGAAGGCCTTACATGCGGGCGTGGCGATGGATCACGAATTGTTTCCGCTGGTGTTTCCGCACACTCCGAATTGATTAACTGGCAGATTTTTAAGGCGTATCGAACAACAATCGTCGATCTTGTTCGTAGGTCTGCTGTACCGTAGCAACTATGGCATTTGCACTCCTCAGCCGCTGGCGCGCGTCGCGCGACGCCAACCACCAACTCGACGCCCTACTGGCACTGGCAGACGCGAATGCGCCGCTTGCACGGCGCAATGTCTGGCTCATGGAGCTCGGGTATTGGCTTCGTCACAAGACCGCGACCCGCGTCGAATCGCCCAGCGCATTTTCTGAGCACACACGCTTGCGTTTCTTGTTGCAGGTGCTGGATCGCAACCCGGCGCAGGCAGTGCGATTTGGTTCGATGTTGCGCAGCATTCTGAAAGACAACGACGCGCGCTCGTTGTTTGCCGATACGGGGATGGCAGCGCGTCCTGCGCTCGTCGGTGAACTGATTTCCCGTATTCAGACCAAGTGTCTTCCCGTTGCACCGAATCAGGCCGAACTGTCCGTCGCGTTTGCGCTACTGTTTGTTTCAGAGCGCGACGCTGAGTGGGTCAGCGCCCTGGATGAGACGCTGGTTGCGCGGCTGGTTCAACATGTGAACGAGGGTGAGGCCGCGACATCCGCGCCATTGACGGAACTCGGAGCGTCGCTCGCTGACAGTATCGTGCTGCTTTGTAACCAGATTGCTGCGGCGGCGCTGGAAGCACGGATTCGATTGCGTCTCGATAACCCACAGGAAAATGCGCGCGTGCTAATGCAGCTCTCGCCGATGGCACATGGTCTGATGGCGACCGAGTCCGCCAGCAGCGAGCGTTTGCAACTGCTCAATCAACTTCATGCAGCGCTCGCGCAGGCTCGTAGCGCCGTCGACAGCGTGTACGAACATCTGGAGCGCCACGGGGTGTCGGTTGACGTGGTGTTTCAGGTCGAACGAACGCGTTTGCGCATTGAACGTGCGGAGGATTTACTGGCCGTGTGGGCCGACAACCGGTCGCTGCCGGCGTACGTCGCGCTCACGTCCAAACTCATTGCCGCAAACTTGAAGCGCAGTAGCGTCGGCGCATTGCTCTCTGAGACCTATTCGCTGCTGGGCCGCAAAGTCGTTGAGCGCAGCGCGGAGACGGGCGAGCACTACATCGCACGCACCCGAAAGGACTATTTCGGCATGGTCAAAATGGCCGCGGGTGGCGGCGTTTTGACGGCTGGGACGGTGTATCTGAAATTTTTTATCAGTGCATTGCATCTCAATAAATTCATTGAGGGCGTGTTTTTCTCGCTGGATTATGCTGCCAGCTTTTTGGCAATTCACTTTGCGCATTTCACGCTGGCAACCAAACAGCCCGCGATGACCGCACCCGCGCTTGCGCAGAAGCTTGACGATGTTGGCAGCAGAGAAGGTCGGACGGCTTTTGTCGACGAAACGATCGCGTTGATTCGCTCTCAGGTTGCGGCGATTGCGGGCAATCTGGCGCTGGTATTTCCGGTTGCGTTAGCCGTGCAGCTAGCGGCAACAAAGGGGTTTGGACACGATCTGATTTCCCCAGAAAAGGCGCAGGCGACCATTGACTCCTTCTCTCTTTTGGGGCCTACCGCGTTTTTCGCTGCGTTCACCGGCGTATTGCTGTGGTTGTCGAGCCTGACCGCTGGCTGGGCCGATAACTGGTTTGCCCTGCATCGCTTGCATGATGCGCTGGCCTATCACCGGCGGCTCAACTGGGTGTTTGGCGAAGCGCGGGCCGGGCGCATCGCGAATTTTGCAAAGGCACACGTCGCGGGTGTCGTGGCGAACACTTCACTCGGCATCATGCTTGGGTTGATTCCGACTTTGCTTGCGTTTGTCGGCCTGCCGATTGAGGTGCGTCACGTCACACTCAGCACAGGCTCTATTGCGGCGGCGATTGGCGTACTCGGCTTTGTCGCCGTAAAAACCGCCGCGCTCTGGTGGGCGGTGGGCGGCATCGCGGCGATGGCTGTGCTCAATCTGGCCGTCAGTTTTGCGTTGGCATTTTCAATGGCGTTGCGATCACACGGTTTGCGCACGAGCGAACGCCGCTCATTGCGCAGCGACGTCTTGCAGCGATTGCTGCGGCATCCGTTGCAGGCGCTGTTGCCCCCGAAGGTTTGACTACGTTGCGGCGAGATTCGCCGCAACCAGGGTGTTTTGCAACAACATGGTGATGGTCATCGGGCCGACGCCCCCGGGCACGGGCGTGAGGTAACCCGCAACTTCGCTAACGGCCGCGAAATCAACGTCACCGACTAACTTGCCACCTTCGCTCTCAGGCAGGCGATTGATGCCGACGTCAATGACGACCGCGCCCGGTTTGACCATGTCTGCGGTGATAAAGCGCGGTTTTCCGACGGCGGCGACGAGCACATCGGCCTGCCGACACTGCGCAGCCAGATCTTTGGTGCCGGAATGGCAGATGGTGACCGTTGCGTTGGCATGTAACAGAAGCATCGCCATCGGCTTGCCAACAATGTTGCTGCGACCGACGACCACCGCATGTTTGCCGCGCAAATCAGACATGCCGATGTCCTTGAGCATCTCCATACAGCCAGCGGGCGTACAGCTGACAAAGCGTGGCTCACCGATCATCAGCGCGCCAACGTTTTCAGCGTGAAAGCCGTCTACATCCTTTTGCACCGCAACCGCTTCGAGAACCCGCTTCTCGGCGATCTGCTTCGGTAGCGGCAACTGCACGAGGATGCCGTGAATGGTCGCATCGTTGTTGAGCGCATCAATGCACAAAAGTAACTCGGCTTCGCTCGTTTCAGCAGCGAGTCGATGGATCACGCTGTGCATGCCCACCTTGGCGCAGGCAGCGGCTTTGTTTCGGACGTATACCTGTGAGGCAGGGTCATCGCCGACCAGCACCACTGCAAGGCCCGGAGTGATTCCTCGTGCTTTTAATTGAACAACGTCAGCGGCGATACGTTCGCGGACTTTTGCGGCAAGTGCGTTGCCGTCGATTCGGATTGCGGTCATAGTGCGTCTGGTTTGGTACCCTCTCCCGCTTTGCCGGAGAGAGTTGGGGCGAGGTTGGGAGCGTCTGGCGGCGAGCCTGATTGGACGGCAGCCGGAGGCGTCGCATCGACATTGTGGGCCGAAACATCGGAGGCGGCGGGCACCGTAACCGGGACGATCACTGGAGGATCGGGCACATACGGGTATACCGTTGCCTCGGTCACGACCCAATGCACTTGTGCATCATGTCCGTAGTGCGGCAATTCATCAACAATCTGCGTTTCAAAACAGACGCCGATGCGTGCGCAGTTGTCGGCGATTTTGGTCGACAGTCGGTCGTAATAGCCGCCGCCTTGCCCCAGTCGCCACAAACCCTTGGTAAATGCGAGGCCGGGATAAATCACACAATCGACCGTGATCGGCTCAATCGGCGTCGAGCGCGTGACGTCCGGCGCGCGAATGCCCATTTTTTGCGGAATCAGTGCGTCGAGATTTTTAACGCGCCAAAGCGTCATGAGGCCCGCGACTGACGTGATTTTTGGATACGCCAGCGCTTTGCCGCGCTTGAGCAACTCTTTGGCAAGATCGTCCGTCACCACTTCGGAGCCGTAGTTCGCGAACAGCATCACGGTCTTAGCGCGATGCACATCGGGATGTTGCAACAGCTTCTCGACGATGCGGCGCGACGCCGAATTGCGCTCTTTGTCGGACATCGCATCGCGTCGGGCGCGCATCTCAACGCGCAAGGCGGGCTTTGGCGACGGTGCGGTCTCTGCAGCGGCCTCAATGTCCGCCTGAACCGGCGTATCTTCGGCAATCTCGACCGGAGGCGTCTCGGGTTCGGGTTCGAGCATCGTGGCAAATCTATAATCGTGAGCTTCTTCCATCGCGCTATTTTGTCATTCCCATGAATGCACTGGTCGACTCCTCTCCCTATGTCCAACGCCGCGAACGACTTTTCGCAGCCATCGGCGACGATATCGCCATCATTCCGACCGCGCCGGAAGTCCTGCGTAATCGCGATACCGGCTACCTGTATCGCCACGACAGCTATTTTTATTACCTGACGGGGTTCGTCGAGCCAGAAAGCGTGCTGGTATTGGTCGGCGGCAACGAGCGCAAGGCGATTCTGTTTTGTCGCGAGAAAAATCTTGAGCGTGAAATTTGGGACGGGTATCGCTACGGCCCGGACGCGGCGCGCGAAATATTCCGTTTTGATGAGGCGCTTCCGATTGAAAAGCTCAAGGAAGAGTTGCCCAAGTTGATGGCTGATCGCAGCGCGGTGCACACGCCAGTCGGCATGGGCGCAGCGTGGGATGCCGAGATTGCCGCTGCGATCAATGCGGTGCGCAATATGTCGCGCACCGGCGTGTCCGCTCCAAACAGCGTGATTGATGTGCGCGCGACCCTCGACGATATGCGACTCATCAAGGACCGCCACGAAATTGATTTGATGCGCCGCGCGGCCGTGATTTCTTCGCTGGCACATACGCGTGCGATGAACACGGCGCGCCCCGGTCAGTACGAATATCAGGTTGAGGCTGAGCTGTCGCACGAGTTCATTCGTCACGGCGCGCGCACGCCCGCTTACAACCACATCGTCGCCAGCGGCCCGAACGCGTGCGTACTGCACTACAACGACAGCAACCGCAAGATGCAGGACGGCGATCTGCTGTTGATCGACGCGGGCTGCGAATACGAAGGCTATGCCAGCGACATCACACGCACCTTCCCGGTCAACGGCAAATTCACCGGGCCGCAGCGCGATGTGTATCAGGCGGTGCTTGACGCACAACTCGCTTGCATGGACGTACTTAAACCGGGCCAACCGTTCAACAAGTATCACGACGTCGCGATTGAGGTCTTGTCGCAGCGCATGCTCGACTTGGGTTTGCTCAAGGGCACGCTCGATCAGGTGATTGAAGAGAAAACCTACATGAAGTTCTACATGCACCGCGCCGGTCACTGGATCGGCATGGACGTGCATGATGCTGGTGATTACCGCAAAAAAGGCGTGTGGCAAACGCTGCAACCGGGCATGGCGATCACCAATGAGCCTGGGCTCTACATTCGTCCCGACAAGGATGTGCCAGAGCATTTCTGGAACATCGGCATTCGTATCGAAGACGACGTGCTGATCACGGCAACCGGCAACGAAAACATGACCATCACTACGCCGAAAACGGTGGCTGAGGTTGAGGCGGCGTGCGGGCGGTGATGGCAGCACAATGAGCCCGGTTCTTGTAGGAGCGGCTTGCCGCGACCCGCGTCCGCCAATCGAAGGATTTGAGTCCGCCTTGTTGGGTCGCGGCAAGC